>CANHQT010000010.1 GCA_947463325.1 Sphingomonadaceae bacterium | reverse complement strand
GGTGTAGAGCTTGTACTGGCCGCCGCCGTAAAGCGTGACCACCTGGCAGCGGTACTTGCTGGCATCGGTGCAGCCAGCCGCCTCGATCGCCGCAATCTCCGCATCGCGCGCGCGGACCAGCGCAGCGCCGGTGGCATCGCCCATGGCGGTGCGCACACGCTCGGTCACATCCTCGATCTTCTCGACCACCTCGGCCTGCTGGCCCGGGCAACGGCGCTCTGCCTCACGGCTTGCAGCGTTGAACCCGGCGGCGACGAAATCCTGCTCGGGCGTCGAAATCTGCTGCAGGCACGCGTCAATGCAGTGATGGTTGGTGAGAATGAGGCCATCGGGCGAGACAAAGCTGGCCGAACAGCCATTGATCCGCACCGAGGCCTGACGCACCCGGTCAAGCCAGGGCTGGTCGGGCGCCCAGCCATGCGCCTCACGCATCCGCTCGGCCGGGAAATTGTCAAAGGTCCACATGCCTTCGTCGGCAGAGGCGGCGCTCGCGCCAATCAGCGTGATCGACAGCGCGGTGGCGGCAAAAAGGGGCGCAAGCAGCTTCATTGGGGCACTCTCCAAGACATGGTGTTGCACAATGCTCTGCCCCGCCCCGGGCACCTGCGCAAGCGGCAAGCCCTGCCCGCCGGACAGACGCGCCCCGGCCTTTGCTTTCCTTCTCTGTCTTCCTGCCGCTTGCATGGACCCGCGCCCTCCCATAGGGGCGACCCCGCGCCCGGCAGGCGGGCAGCGCGCGAAGGATAGATGCAAATGGCTGACGGCGTGAAACGGGTGGTGCTGGCCTATTCGGGTGGGCTCGATACCAGCGTGATCCTGAAATGGCTGCAGGTCACCTACAATTGTGAGGTCGTCACCTTCACCGCAGACCTCGGCCAGGGCGAGGAGCTGGAGCCTGCACGCGCCAAGGCCGTGATGATGGGCGTCAAGCCCGAGCATATCTACATCGACGACCTCAAGGAGGAATTCGTCCGCGATTTCGTCTTCCCGATGATGCGCGCCAACGCCCGCTATGAGGGCGATTATCTGCTGGGTACCAGCATCGCCCGCCCGCTCATTTCCAAGCGCCTCGTCGAAATCGCGCATGAAACCGGCGCCGATGCCGTGGCGCATGGCGCGACCGGCAAGGGCAATGACCAGGTCCGCTTCGAACTCAGCGCCTATGCGCTCAATCCCGACATCAAGGTCATCGCCCCATGGCGCGAATGGGATCTGACCAGCCGCACCGCGCTGATCGCCTGGGCCGAAGCCCACCAGATCCCGGTGCCAAAGGACAAGCGCGGCGAAAGCCCCTTCTCCACCGACGCCAACCTCCTCCACACTTCATCCGAGGGCAAGGTTCTGGAAAACCCGTGGGATGAGACCCCGGACTATGTCTATTCGCGCACGGTGAACCCGGAGGACGCGCCGGACACGCCGGAATATATCACCATCGATTTCGAACGCGGTGATGGTGTTGCCCTCAACGGTCAGGCGATGAGCCCCGCGACTCTGCTCGCCGCGCTCAATGATCTCGGCCGCAAGCATGGCATCGGCCGGCTCGATCTGGTCGAGAACCGCTTCGTCGGCATGAAATCGCGCGGCATGTATGAAACGCCGGGCGGAGAGATTTACGCCCGCGCGCACCGCGGCATTGAATCGATCACGCTCGATCGCGGCGCAGCGCACCTCAAGGACGAGCTGATGCCGAAATATGCGGAGCTCATCTACAACGGCTTCTGGTTCGCACCGGAGCGCGAGATGCTGCAAGCCGCCATCGACCACAGCCAGGAAAAGGTCAGCGGCACCGTCCGGCTGAAACTCTACAAGGGCCTCGCCAGCGTGGTCGGCCGCAAATCGCCCAACAGCCTCTACAGCGAACGCCATGTGACGTTCGAGGATGACGCCGGCGCCTATGACCAAAAGGACGCCGCCGGCTTCATCAAACTCAACGCGCTGCGCCTGAAACTGCTGGCCAAGCGGGACCGCTAAGGGGGAAGCGCGGGACGCCGCTGGACGGCATCCACCCGCTCGCCCCCTGTCCTACACACCCCCCACCGTGCGATCATCCGGCGTCGCGCTGGCGATCAATTTTCGCGGGGGGAGGGGCCATCGGAAAAAACGCGAATCCACTGTGAACTTGCACGTATTTCTGCGGGTTTGAGGGAAAGGGCTGGCGGCTAGACCGCCTGGCCCGCCGCGGCCCCGCTCGCCCAGGCCCATTGGAAATTATAGCCGCCGAGCCAGCCGGTGACGTCCACCGCCTCGCCAATGGCAAACAGGCCCGGCAGGTGGCGCGCGGCCATGGTCTGGGAGGAGAGGCCCGCGGTCGCGATGCCGCCTGCGGTCACTTCCGCCTTGGCGAACCCCTCCGTGCCATCGGGGTGGAATGGCCAGGCGGCGATCTGCCGGCCGGCCTCTCTCAGCCGCGCGTCAGTGAGGTTGCCGATGTCGCCGGGAATGGCCAGCCGGTCCGCCAGCACATCGGCAAGGCGCGCGGGGAGGGTGCGGCCGAGCAGCGCCTTCACGCTGGCGCGGGGTTCGCGCCGCTTGGCCTCGACCAGCCAGTCGGCCTGCTCATCGGGGAGGAAATCGACCGCGATCGCACCACCATGGCTCCAGTAGCTGCTGATCTGGAGCATCGCCGGGCCGGACAGCCCCTTGTGGGTGAACAGCGCGGCTTCGCGGAAACAGGTCTTGCCGATGGTGGTCTCCACCTCCGTCGCGACGCCCGACAGGCTGGTGAACAGCGCCTCATCCTGCCCCAGGGTAAAGGGCACCAGCGCGGGGCGCGGTTGCACCACCTTCAGCCCGAATTGGCGGGCGAGGTCATAGGCGAAACCGGTCGCACCGATCTTCGGAATTGCCGGGCCGCCGGTGGCGATGACCAGCGCGGGCGCGCTATATGCGGTGCCGCCCACGCTCACGCGGAAATGCCCGTCGGCGTGGGTCACCTCATCGACCGGCTGGCCGAAGGCAAAGCGGACATCGCCCTTGCGGCATTCGGCCATCAGCATCGCCACAATCTGTTTGGCCGAACCGTCGCAGAATAATTGCCCCAGCGTCTTTTCATGCCAGGCGATGCCATGCGCATCGACCAGCGCGATGAAATCCTGCGGGCTGTACCGCCCCAGCGCTGATTTCGCGAAATGCGGGTTGGCCGACAGGAACCGGTCAGGCGCTGTATGGATGTTGGTGAAGTTGCAGCGCCCGCCGCCGGAGATCAGGATCTTGCGTCCCGGCTCGTCGCTATGATCGATCACCAGCACACGCCGCCCGCGCTGCCCCGCCGTCAACGCACACATCAGGCCCGCGGCACCTGCACCGAGGACGATGGCATCAAAACTGTCGTCCTTGCGCATGGTCTGCGGCTTAACGGCAAAGCAGAGAGGGTCAACCGCGGGGCACCTGCACCCTGTCCTCCGGACCGTCTCGACATAGCCTTGCAGCACAGGCAAAGGGCGCGGCGATGACACTCGCCCGTTTCTTTTCAGACAATGCCGCGCCCGTTCATCCGGCGGTGCTGGATGCGATTGCCGCTGCCAATGCGCCGGATGCGGCCTATGACGGCGACGCGCTGTCAAAGCGGCTCGACGCGGCCTTTGCCGATCTGTTCGAAACCCGTTGCACCGCATTGTGGGTGGCGACCGGCACGGCGGCGAACAGCCTCGCGCTCGCCTCAATGGTAAAGCCCTGGCAGGCGGTGCTGTGCCACCGCGAGGCGCATATCGAGGTCGATGAATGCGGCGCACCGGCACTGTTTTCCGGCGGCGCAAAGCTGATCCTGCTTGTCGGTAATGGCGCAAAGATCACACCTGCCGCCATTGACCGCGCCATGGCGGGCATCCGCAAGGATGTTCACCAAGTGCAGCCCGCCGCGGTCAGCATCACCAACGCGACCGAATATGGTCTTGCCTGGACGCCGGGCGAGGTCGGCGCGGTGGGAGAGGCGGCGAGATCGCATGGGCTATCTCTCCACATGGATGGTGCGCGCTTTGCCAATGCCGTCGCTTTTGCCGGGTGCCACCCTGCCGATGTGACTTGGCGGGCAGGCGTGAGCGCGCTCAGCTTCGGCTGCGTGAAGAACGGCGGCATGAATGCCGAAGCTTTGGTCTTCTTTGGCGATGCACCCGCTGGCCTGCTCGAACTGCGCAAACGCTCTGGCCACCTCCAGTCCAAGGGGCGTTTCCTCGCCGCGCAACTGTTGGCGATGATAGAGGGCGATCTGTGGCTGGCGAATGCGCGCGCGGCCAATGCGGCGGCGGCGACCATCGCGCAGGCAGCAGGCGCTCGACTGCTCCATCCGGTTGAAGCGAACGAGATATTCTTGCGACTGTCAGCGGACGAAGCAGCGCGTCTGCGCGGCGCAGGCTTTGATTTCTATGACTGGGGCGAGGGTGCGGCACGGCTGGTGACGAGCTGGCACCATGGCTCGGCGGACGTTGCACCGCTGGCAAAGGCTATTCGCGCCCTGTGACCCAACCCGTCTCCGCTCCCCCTCTGACGCTGCTGAGCCCGCGCGTCCTCATCCCCTTCATCATCATCACGCTGATCTGGGGTTCGACCTGGATCGTGATCCGCGACCAGCTGGGCACGGTTCCAGAGAGCTGGTCGGTTGCCTACCGCTTTGCCATCGCAGCGGTGGCGATGTTCGCGCTTGCCGCGATCCGGCGTGAGACGATCTGGCTGCCTGCACGGGTGCAGGCGCTGGCGATGACCATCGGTCTGTTCCAGTTCGCGCTCAATTTCAACTTCGTCTACCGCGCCGAGCATTTCCTGACATCGGGCGTGGTGGCGGTGATCTTTGCGCTGCTGATCGTGCCGAACACACTCCTATCCAGCATCTTCCTGAAAACACCGGTCGAGCGCCGTTTCCTCGCCGGCGGGGGCATAGCGGTGATCGGCGTTGGCCTCCTCCTCGCGCATGAGGCCGCCGCAATCCGAGCCGATATCGGCACGGTGATCATCGGCACGCTGCTGACATTGGCCGGCGTGCTGTCGGCCTCGGCTTCCAACGTCATGCAGGCAAGCCCGCTGGCGCGCGCGCAATCGGCCATCGTGCTGATCGCTTGGGCGATGCTGTGGGGGACGATTGCTGACACTGCCTTTGCGCTGGCCACAGTGGGTCCGCCGGTGTTCGACTGGCGGCCGGGCTATATCGCCGGCCTGCTGTGGCTCGGCCTTGCCGGCAGCGTTGTCTGCTTCCCGCTCTATTTCGGCATCATCCGCGATGCCGGCGCCGGGCCCGCCGCCTGGTCGAGCGTGCTGATTCCGGTCATCGCCATGGGATTTTCGACGCTGATCGAAGGCTATGTCTGGTCGGGCCTGTCGATTGCCGGATCGATCCTTGCCGTCATTGGCCTTGTTGTGGCGCTGCGGCCGAAGCGGGCAGACTGACTTTCATGGGTTGGCAAGCGTCGCAAGCTGGTGCATTACCACCCTGATACAGTGGGGGCGTGATGATGACAGCAATGACAGGCAGCAAGGATCGGATCAGCGGGCTTGATGTGACGCGCGGCTTTGCTGTGATGGGTATCCTTGCGATGAACATCGTCGCCTTTTCGATGCCCGAAAATGCCTACATCAACCCGATTGTGTGGGGTGGCGATAGCGGCATAGACCTGTGGACCTGGGCCACTGGTTTCGTGCTGTTCGATTCCAAAATGCGCGGGCTGTTTTCGATCATGTTCGGCGCATCGACGCTGCTGGTCATCCAGTCGGCTGCTGCCGCTGCCCGCAATCCCGCGCGGGCACATTATGCGCGTATGGCCGTGCTGGCCGTGTTCGGCCTCATCCACTTCTACCTCATCTGGTACGGCGACATATTGTTCCTCTACGCGATGATGGGGATGATCCTCTATGCCTTCCGCAATGTCGGCGTGAAGGCGCTGGCGGGGTGGGGAATCGCCCTGAACTTACTGAGCGCTATCGTCTGGGGCGGCGGCATGGCTATGCTGATGATGGGCGCCAGCCCCTCAGCGTCGCCGGAACTCGCTGAAGGCTATGCAAGCTTTGCCGCCGAATTCGGGCCCAACAGCAGCATGTCGAATGAAGACATCGCGCTCCATCGCAGCGGCTTCATCGACATCGCTGAGCACAAGCTGGCCGAAGAACTCGCCTATCCCTTCTTCGGCCTATTCATCTACGGCCCCGACACGCTGGGCCTGATGATGATCGGCATGGCGCTGTTCAAATCGGGCCTGCTGCGGGGCGAATGGTCGCTCGACCGGCTGGCCAAGTGGCGCAACATCTGCCTCGCCATCGGCATCACCGGCAATCTGTTGCTGCTGTGGTGGCAATTGTCCGCCGATCTGGAGCCTGTGCTGGTACTGGGATCGACCTTGGGCTTTTCAGTGCCGTTCGATGTGACGATGAGCGTTGGTTACGCCGCCCTGTTCATGGGGCTAGCGCAGCGTTTCGCGGCATCGGATTTCATCCAGCGCGTGGGTGCGGCGGGGCGTGCAGCCTTCACCAACTATCTCGGCACCTCGCTCCTGATGACCTTCATCTTCTACGGCTGGGGCCTTGGCCAATATGGCCACTGGTCGCGCGCGGCAGTGTATATCCCCGTCGTGTTCGCCTGGGCGATCATGCTGCTGTGGTCCAAGCCCTGGCTGGAAAACTTCCATTACGGGCCGCTTGAGTGGCTGTGGCGCAGCCTGTCCCGCGGGCAGCTGCAACAGATGCGGAAATCGCAATAGCCACACAGTTGCTATTGCGAACGCTTCTCACTCTCGCTATACAGCGAGTCGAGAGGTGCCGCGATGATCCTGTGCGTGTGCAATGCCCTGCGTGAAGCCGATGTTCGTGCCGCTGTGCGCAGCGGGGCAACCTGTCCGATGACGGCATATAAGGCACTCGGCTCCAAGCCGAAGTGCGGTACCTGCGTCCCTGCTGCGCGCACCATCGTCAACCAGGAACGCGCAGTCGCCTGACTCTGCGAGGCAATCGCACCGCAGCAGTTGCGAACGCGATGCAGTTGAAGCGCTGAAACCCGCAGAAATCCTTGCTTTTTTGCCTTGTAGATCCCGTCCGCGCGCCTATATTGGCGGCATTCAACGCATCAACGGACAGAAATCATGCAAGGCGACGCGAAGGTCATCGACTATCTCAACGAGGCGCTCAAGAACGAGCTGACCGCGATCAACCAGTATTGGCTGCATTACCGCATGCTCGCCAACTGGGGCGTCACCAAACTCGCTGAATATGAGCGGCACGAATCCATTGACGAGATGAAGCATGCCGACCGGCTGGCCGACCGCGTGCTGTTCCTCGGCGGCCTTCCCAATTTCCAGATGCTGGGCCGGCTGCGCGTCGGCGAGACGGTTGAAGAGATCCTCACCGCTGACCTCGCGCTCGAGCATGACGCCATCCCCCTCCTCAAGGAAGCGATCGCACATTGCGAGAGCGTTCAGGACTTTGTCAGCCGCCGCCTGTTCACCGACATCCTCGAAAGCGAGGAAGAACATGTCGACTGGCTGGATCGCCAGTTCGACCTGATCAAGCTGATGGGGATTGCGAATTACATCCAGTCGCAGAGCGACCCCAACGCCAAGCCCGAAGTGGGCTAACGCTGGGGTTCAGGCGACACGGCGGCCAAAGCCCTGCTTGCGCTGAACGAGCGGATTGGATTCTGCCTCGATCTCCGCAAGCATGGCCGCGAACAGCGGGCGCAACTTGACCACGCGATCGACATAATCCTCTGGCGATTCGTGCGTTTCGACGCACTGCCGGGCGTATAATTCAATGTCTTCGGCGAGCTGGCCCAACCGCTCGCCGCCGAACTGGCGCGCCTCGCTCTTCAGCGTATGCGCCGGCAGGATCATGGCAGCGGCATTCCCGCTCCGGATAGCATCCTCGATCGCAGAGACCGATTTCAGCCCGTCCTCGACAAAATAACCCAGGATGCGAATGAACGACCCGCCCAACTGCGCGCGAGTGCGTGCAAAGCCGTTCCAGTCGATCAGGGGCAATGTCTCGTCTGGCATCATCCGGCCTTCGGGTTCCTGCGCCGACCGGACAGTCCAGACAGCGCAAGCAAACCCTAGTGCATAGGCGGTAAATGCAAGGTTACGGACGGCTCCGGGGTGGGCCACTTCGCGGCCCCCGCCGGGGCGGAGGCTTGCCCGCACCGCCACGCGCCGCAGTCGGCCTCCGGGTCGGAGCAGCGGCGGATTTGCGCGCGGCATCGCCAAAGGGGTTGCGCGACGACCGCATCGTCAGTCGCACTGGCACGCCGCCAAAGCCCAGCTCTCGCCGGATACCGTTGACGAGATAGCGGCGGTAGCTCTCGGGCAGGAGATCGACGCGGCTGCCAAAGATGACAAAGCTGGGCGGGCGCAGACGCGCCTGCGTGATGTAGCGCAGCTTGATACGCTGCCCCTTTGGCGCGGGCGGCGGGTTGGCCTCCACCGCACGTTCGAACCAGCGGTTAAGTTCCCCCGTAGGGACGCGGCGTGACCATTGATCACGCAGCTCGAACGCCGCCGCGATCAGTGCGTCGAGCCCTTTGCCGGTCGCTGCAGAGACCGTCAGCAGCGGCAAGCCCTTCACCTGCGCCAGTCCTTCGTCGAGCGCCGTGCGAATGCCCTGGAACAGGCTGCTGCCTTCTTCCGCGACATCCCACTTGTTGATGGCGATGATGAGGGCGCGGCCTTCCTCCACCACATGGCTGGCAATGCGCACATCCTGCGCTTCCAGTCCCAATGTCGCATCGAGCAGCAGCACGACCACCTCTGCAAAGGCGACGGAGTGGAGCGTATCCGCGGCTGACAGTTTTTCGAGCTTGTCCTGGATCTTGGCCTTCTTGCGCAGCCCTGCGGTATCGATGAGGCGCACCGGGCGTTCGCGCCCTTCGCCATCATGCCACATCCAGTCGATCGAGATGGAATCGCGGGTGATGCCGGCTTCCGGCCCGGTGATCATCCGGTCCTCACCAAGAATGCGGTTGACCAGAGTCGACTTGCCAGCGTTGGGCCGCCCGACAATCGCGAGCTTCAAAGGCGCGTCGGCGGCCAGCTCTTCCTGGCCGTCATCTCCATCGGTCCCGTCTTCAGGCCGGTCGACATAGGGCAGCAGCGCATCGAACAGGTCGACGATGCCTTCGCCATGTTCGGCGCTGATGCCGAAAGGTTCGCCAAGGCCGAGGCCATAGGCCTCGTTGACGCCTTGTTGCCCCTCGCGGCCTTCCGCCTTGTTGCCGACGACGATCACCGGGGTCGCGCTGTCCCGCAGCCAGCGGGCGATTTCTTCATCAACCGGGGTGAGGCCGGCGCGCGCATCAAACAGGAACAGCGCGACATCGGCTTCGCGCACCGCCGCTTCGGTCTGCAGGCGCATGCGGCCCGGCAGGCTGGCGGGATCATCCTCCTCGAACCCGGCGGTATCGACGATGCGGAAAGAAAGGTCGAGCAGCTTGCCCTCGCCCTCGCGTCGGTCGCGGGTCACACCGGGGCGATCGTCAACCAGTGCCAGCTTCTTGCCGATCAACCGGTTGAACAATGTCGATTTGCCGACATTGGGTCGGCCGACGATCACGACCGTCGCGAGAGGCCGCGCGTCTGCCATGCCAGCCCTCAGCGCCAGGCCGTGATGCGACCGCTGTCGTCCATCACATAAAGCATGCCGTTGGCGACCACCGGCGGCAGGCGGGTGCCGCCGCTGATCTCGGCGATGCTGGAAATGCTGCCGTCAAGCGGGTTGACCTGTGCCATGCGGCCATCCGTGCTGACGAGGATGAGCCGTTCACCGGCGAGGACGGGGCCGGTCCAGCGGATCGAACCTTGACGGTCTTCCTCGTCGCGCCAGCGCGGCAGCTGGGCGATCCAGCGGATCCGCCCGGTGGCGCGCGCGATGGCAAACACCCGCGCATCGTCAGCAACAACGAACACCCACTCGCCCGCTACCCAGGGGGTGGCGATACCGGCGAGATTGAGTTCCCACGTGCGCTGACCGGTGACCAGTTCATAAGCGGCCATGCGCCCGCCTTGGCCGATGGCAAACACGCGCCCGCGATCGATCACCGGATCGGCATCGATATCAGCAAGCGTCGACACCGCGACCGAAATGGACGTGCGCGCGAGGGCGTCCGCCCAAAGCGGGCGGCCATTCTCGTAGCGATAGGCGTTCAGCTCACCCGAGCTATAGCCGGCAACGATTGTCCCCTGCCCTGCTGCGGGGGCAGCAACACCGAACACGCTGCCCGGCGCAACCGATCCCGATTCCTGCCATTCGACACCGCCGTCGCTGGTTCGCAGCGCGAACAGCTGATTGTCCTGACCCATCAGGTAAAGATTGCCAAAGGCGATGCTCGGCGCACCGCGCAGCGGGCCCGACGGACGCACCGACCAACGCACTGCGCCGGTCGCAGGATCGAGCGCGGCAACGTCACCCAGGCCCGAAACGGCATAGACACCGCTCGCGTCTGCACTCACACCGCCGCCGAAGCGGGCGCGCTGCCCGTCACGGTTTGTATCGCCGATAGTGGTCGACCACAGCTTTTGCCCGGTTCCGGCGTTGAAGGCATGCACCGTCGCCTGTGTGTCGATGGCATAGAGCGTGCCGCCCGCCACCACCGGCGCACTGGCGAGACGGGCGCGATTGTCTCCACCATCGATCTGCGCGGTCCAGGCGACAGAAATCGACGCCGGGAGCGTGAGATGCCCCATCGATTTGGCGGCGTTACCGCCGGGCTGGCCCCAGTCGGCATTGGGCAGCTGCGGCGGCAGCAATACCTGAAGGCTGGCGAGCTGCGGATCAACTTCGATGGCGTTGGCGCTCGCGAGAATCGGGGTGCGGTTGCCTACCGTCGGCGTGGTCGGCTCATCACCACTACCGCGCAGCACGCTGCAGCCCGAGAGACCGAGCGCCGCGCCCGCCAGTAAAGCCACAGACCAATTTGCGCGCATCGCCATGACGTTCACTCTCCTGTCCCGCCACCGCTGGCGGCACCTGCCGCCGGTGCTGCTTCTTCGTTATTGTCGCCGACAGCATCGACGCCGAGCATGCCGGCCATCTGCACCGCTCGCGACTTGAGGCTTTCGGGTGCATCCTCGCTTTCGGCGATCCGCTTGAAAAGGGCGCCAGCGGCAGCCTCATTGCCACGCTTCAATTCGGCAAGCGCAGTCAATTCAGCCGCGCTCGCGAACGCCGGACCGGGCTCGGCCACCAGATGGCGGAGACGGGCGATCACCGTTGCAGGCTGCATCGTGTCATATTGTGCGAGGATTTCGCGCAGCAGCGCGGCATCGCGCAGCGCCTGCGGCACATCCTCATTGGCAGAAACCGCGGCAAAGCGCGCGGCGGCGGTGCGCATGTCTCCACCAGCGGCGGCGGCATTGCCCTGCACCATCAGCGCAAGCGCCGCATAAGCGGGGTCATCGCCCTTAGCGAGGGATTCGGCCCCGCTGGCCGCAGCATTCGGACGGCCCTGACCCAGCGCATCAATCGCGGTGTTGAGCTGGGCGCCGAGTGCACCCGCCTGACGGCCCTGATGATGATCCCAGTAAAGCCAGCCGCCCAGAGCAGCGAGTCCGACGATAACAAGGCCGATAACCGCTTTGCCATAGTTGGCGAAGAATGTGCGCAGCCGGTCCTCGCGGACGGCATCGTCGACTTCGCGCACCAAGGTATCGGGACTGCCGGGCGGCAATGCCATGAACTATTCCTCTCAATCACCGCGCCACCGCGCGCGGGACAGGCCGGTTCCTTAGTGCGCCCCCGTCAAAAGGCCAAGCCTTTCAGCGCCCGCCGGAACGATGCCCGTCAGGCCTTGGGCTGATAAGTCTGTTCGCTTGTCGGGAATGAACGCTGCCTGACTTCATCGGCATAGCTCGCCGCATGTTCGCTGATCCAGCCGGCAAGGTCAGCATAACGCTTCACAAAGCGCGGCACGCGTTCAAACAGGCCGAGCATGTCTTCAGTGACCAGCACCTGCCCGTCACAGCGGGCCGATGCGCCGATGCCGATGGTGGGGCAAGCCACCGCTTCGGTAATCGCGATTGCGATCGGCTCCACCACGCCTTCGATGACCATGGCAAAGGCACCCGCATCAGCGACTGCGCGCGCATCATTGACGATCTTGTCGGCTTCCGCCGCACTACGCCCGCGCGCACCATAACCACCCAGAGCGTTGACCGCCTGCGGCGTCAGGCCGACATGACCCATCACCGGAATACCGCGCCGCGTCAGGAAGGCGATGGTTTCCGCCATCGCTTCGCCGCCCTCCAGCTTTACGCCCGCAGCCCCGGTTTCCTTGAGGATTCGCGCGGCACTGGCGAACGCCTGTTCGGGCGAGCCTTCGTAAGAGCCGAACGGCATGTCGACGATCACCACGCTGTGATAGCTGCCGCGCACCACGGCGGCACCGTGCGCGCACATCATTTCCAGGCTGACCGGCACAGTCGATGGCAGGCCGTAGATCACCTGCCCCAGCGAATCGCCGACCAGCAGCATGTCGCAATGCGGATCGAGCAGCTGTGCCATGCGCGCAGTGTAGGCGGTCAGCATCACCAGCGGCTGCGCGGTGACGCCATCCACCTTGCGCGACTGGATGGCAGGCACGGTCAGCCGCTTCATCGGCGCGGGCGTCGGGTTGGCGCGGCTGGTCGAAGTGTCGAGAGTGAAGGTCGTGGACATGGGCGCGAGGCATAGCCGCTGTGCGCCGAAAGCCCAAGGGTGCAGGCAGGCGTCGACACCGGCACATGAGCCGCATGTTGGTTTAGCTTGACTCAATGTTATATATTTTTAACATGACGTCATATGATTCGGACATGGAGTCAGAAATGTCTTTCCGCGAAAAGATCCATTGGGCAGCCTTCATCGGCATCGCCGGCGCGTTCGGCTGGCAGCTATCGCTGTACCGGAGGAGCTGAACCATGGCCCTTCCCTTCAGTAATAGCATCCGCACGCTGCGATTCCTCACTGGCGAGATGACGCAGGCCGATCTGGGTGACCGGGTCGGCGTGACCCGCCAGACCATCGCCGCCATCGAACAGGGCAAATATTCCCCTAGCCTCGAGGTGGCCTTCCGCATCGCGCGGGTGTTCGATCGACCGCTCGAGGAGGTTTTCGCCTGGGAGGAGGGCTGAGCCCTATTCCCCGCGCAGCACTTCTACCGCCACCGCTGGATGATCGGCGAACACACCATCGACCCCCTCGGCAATGAATGCCCGGATTTCGGCGGAAAGGTCGCCGTGGGTGCCGGGTTCTGCGCCTGTGCGCAAATTGACGGGGAGGAAGTAATTCTCGGCGCGGAAGGTCCAGGGGTGGACAGCGAGGCCCGCGGCGTGGGCGCGCGCAACAAGTCCGGTCGAGGCACCGAGCGTGCCATCGGCATTGCGGGCGATCACCATATCCTTGGCCGGGCCGATGCCGTCGGCATAGCGCGCAATGGCGGCGAGGCCCTGTGCGCTGACCATGTCGGCATAGCTGGTGCCGGGGCGGTCGGCGGGACCACCCTCTGCGGACGCGAGCTGGATCAACCGCACGTCGGTGAGGGCGTTCAGCCGTTCGAGATTGCCCACCTCAAAGCTCTGGATGAAGACCGCGTCTTCGGCCCCCACATAGCCGTGGCGGGCGAGTGCTTCGATGAGCGGCCCTTCATGCGGCAAGCCGATCGAGGAGAAGTAACTCGGGTGCTTGGTCTCGGGATAGACGCCGATGGTCCGGTTCAATTCCGACTCCCGCGCGCGGACGAGGCGCAAGATCTCGTCAAAGGTCGGCACCTGATACAGGCCGTCGAATGCGGTGTTGGCGGGGCGCAGTAGCGGCAAGCGTTCGCGGGTGCGCAGCGTTCGCAGCTCGGCGAGCGTGACATCCTCAGTAAACCAGCCGGTCATCTCGACGCCGTCAATTGTCTTGGTCGTCCGGCGGTCGGCAAATTCTGGGCGGGAGGCGACATCGGTCGTCTCCGAAATCTCATTTTCGTGCCGCGCGACGAGCACGCCATCCTTGGTCAACACCAGATCGGGTTCGACAAAGTCGGCGCCCTGCTCGATCGCCCGGTCATAGGCGGCGAGCGTATGTTCGGGCCGCTCGCCGGAGCTGCCGCGATGGGCGATAACGATCGGGCCTTCACGCACGGGGGCAATTGGCGTCTCAGCCATGGCGGGGGAGACCAGCATCGCGGCGAGCGCGGCACAAAGCATCGAACGGAGCATCATGACCTTCCCCTTGGCGCACGCGCGTGACAGCGCCGTGACGGCGGCGATGCTGGAGCACCCGCTCAGCCAAGCGCCGCCTCCCACTCGGCGGGCTTGAAGCCGACCAGCAGCCGGGCGCCGCCGGTGACGACCGGGCGCTTGATAAGGCTGGGCTGCTCCACCATCAGCGCGATCGCCTTCGCCTCATCGACGCCCTCGCGCGCTTCATCGGGGAGCTTGCGCCAGGTCGTCCCGGCGCGGTTGAGCAGCACCTCCCAGCCCACCGCGCGCGCCCAGCCGGAGAGGGTGGCCGCGTCGATCCCCGCCTTTTTGTAATCGTGAAAGCCATGGGCAATCCCCCGCCCATCGAGCCAGACCCGCGCCTTCTTCACCGTGTCGCAATTGGGGATGCCGTAGAGAGTGAGAGTCATGCTGCGCCTTTTACCTTTATGTCGAAATGCCTCACATCCTCGCGCTCGCCCAATTTGGTGTAGAGCGCAACTGCAGGCTCGTCGTCATGGGCGGCCTGCACATAGATAACCCATGCGCCAACCTCTCGTGCGATGGGCTGGAGCGCATCTATCAGCGCGGTGGCCACGCCCTGCCGGCGGTGGGTTTCAGACACGGCGAGATCATAGATGTAGATTTCGCTGCGCGCCTGTTCGAGCTTGGCGAGGACATAGCCGGTCAGCGCCCCGACCACCTTGCCGCCATCGTCAGCCACAAGGGCGATCACTGCCGGATCGGCAAGCCGCGCCAGCAGCCAGTCGTCCGAAGGGAGCAGGTCGGCATAGTGTTCCGGCTCACCGAACGCCTCGGAATAGAGCGCGTTGAGCGCCCGCATTCCGGCGATATCGCCTGAACCGAGACGACGCACCGCAACGCAAGGCGGCCGGCAGTTTGCGCCCGGAGCTGTCGTCATCGCCCTTCCCTCTCCTTGGTCGAAGCCGCTATGCGTCAGCGCATGACGCGATCAGGCCTTCTCATCCTCACTACCGGTGGCACCATCGACAAGAATTATTTCGATGCGCTGTCCGAATATCAGATCGTCGAGAGCGGCATCCCCGCACTGCTCAGGGAAGCGCGCGTTGCCCTCCCGCACCGCGTCGAGGAAATATGCCGAAAGGACAGCCTCGACCTCACAGACGCTGACCGGGCCGAAATCGCCCGCCGCGCAGGCGAAGCGCCAGAAACGCGCATCGTCATTACCCACGGCACCGACACCATGACCGAGACGGCGAAAGTGCTGGCGCAGGCCGTGCCGGGCAAGACCATCGTGCTGACCGGCGCCCTCTCCCCCGCGCGGTTCGCGGAAACGGACGCACCCTTCAACCTCGGCATGGCCTTCGCCACGGCCCAAACCGCACCGGCGGGCGTATGGATCGTGATGAGCGGCGAGGTGTTTGACGGGTTGAAGGTCAGGAAAGACCGGGCCGCGGGGCGGTTCGTGGCGATAGACTGAGCAGGGCTCGCCACAGCCGGAACCAGGAATAGCGGATTCAGCAACAGCTTGGTCCGGGCCGCCACGATTAACGGCATCACCCCGCGCATTTATCGCCAAGCACCCCAATCATAACTGCCCGCGGTGAATGACGGGGGCCGAATGGTCAGCAAGGGGCTATCCCAGCGCCGGTTTCAGCGGTCAATCACGACATCGAAACGACAATTTCGACGCCAGCGGAACGAAGCTGTTTTGGCGTCAATATGGCATAATCTTTAACAAATGAGGTGAAAAAACCTTTAACTATGCGCCCTTAGACCAGCTGCGTCGGACCAGGACATTCGCCATGCGAACAAAGGGTATCCGAAGCATATGGGCACGCCCAACTCATTGTCCGACAATCCGAATTCGCTGCCCGCAGGTGATGGCATCGATGAAGTCGCCTTCATTTCAGAGCATCTGAAGGAAATCTTCGCCGACTATGATGAATTTACCAAAATAACGCCTCGCATCGTCGACTGCAAAGATCCGGAAAGCCCTGCCCGACTGCAGTGGATCAACGCCATCTTCGATAATGTGAAGGTCCTTGATCTCAATTTACCCGGCGAAATACTCGTATCAAGCGCAACCGGGGACTTTGATGTCATCATCTTCAGTGGCGAAGATGCTCAGCGGATTGTGAGCGTTTTGAAATACAACGCCCCCATGCTGGCCGATAAGGCAAAAATTTGCCTGTGCCTGAAAAGTGATCCGCGGAGGCGTGTTAAGCTGCTCACCGGCGGCTTCGACGATGTGATTGAAATCAATCGCTCGACGCCGATCGAGTTCATGTCTCGTATATTCACCATTTGGTCACGATACAGATCGAATCTTCACGAACGGATTAAGAATGTCGAGCTTGAATCCGAACTGAACAAATATGCCTACGTCCAGAATTTGAAGAACAGGCAAAAAATCATTCTGACCAAACTTATCAATTCGCCGAATTTCTCGGCTACGACATATTCATTGATAAACGCAGTCAGCTCTTACCAGGAATCGATCACCATCGATCATCTTCGGGTCATTGTTAGCACGCTTCGGAAAAATCTGCGGCCCGAATTCAACATCGTCTACAGCGACGCCATGTATCGCCTTCAAGAGAATTGACAGTTCCACTGCTGCCGACTGCGGCACCGATCGCACCATGAAGGCCGGCAAAGCGAGCGCATTTTTCGCTTTATCTTCTGGTCTCTATTCCCACTCGATCGTGCCCGGTGGCTTTGACGTATAGTCATAGACCACGCGGTTGATGCCCTTCACCTCGTTGATGATGCGCGTCGCGCAACGACTGAGGAAGGCGGCGTCAAAGGGGTAGATGTCGGCGGTCATTCCATCGACGCTGGTAACGGCGCGCAGCGCGCAGACGCTGTCATAGGTGCGCCCGTCGCCCATTACGCCAACGGTGCGGACCGGGAGGAGGACGGCAAAGGCCTGCCAGATAGCATCATAGAGACCCGCATTGCGGATTTCTTCGAGATAGACGGCGTCGGCCTTGCGCAGGATATCACAGCGTTCCTTGGTCACTTCGCCAGGGATGCGGATGGCAAGGCCCGGGCCGGGGAAGGGATGGCGGCCAACGAAAATGTCGGGCAGGCCAAGCTCGCGGCCCAAAGCGCGCACCTCATCCTTGAAAAGCTCACGCAGCGGCTCGACCAGCTTCATATTCATGCGTTCAGGAAGGCCGCCGACATTGTGGTGGCTCTTGATCGTGACGCTGGGGCCGCCGGTGAAGGACACGCTCTCGATCACGTCAGGGTAGAGCGTGCCTTGCGCGAGGAAATCCGCGCCGCCGAGCTTCTTTGCCTCTTCCTCGAACACGGCGATGAATTCACCGCCAATGAATTTGCGCTTCTTCTCGGGGTCAGTCACGCCGGCGAGACCGCTCATAAAGCGCGCTTCAGCGTCCACGACGACCAGCGGAATCTTGTAATGGTCGCGGAACAGCCGCTCGACCTGCTCCCGCTCGTTCATGCGCAACAGGCCGTGATCGACAAACACGCAGGTCAGCTGTTCGCCGATCGCCTCATGAATGAGGACAGCGGCAACCGCACTGTCGACGCCGCCGGATAGGCCACAGATTACACGGCCGGAGCCAACCTGCGCGCGGATATCGGCGATCTTGGCGGCGCGGAATTCTGCCATCGTCCAGTCGCCGGCGAGCCCGCACACGCGATGCACGAAATTGGCGATCAGCTTCGCCCCGTCGGGGGTGTGGACGACCTCCGGGTGGAACTGGGTCCCATAATAGCGGCGCGCATCATCCGCGATCATCGCGAAGGGGGCGCCTTCGGTGGTGGCGACGACGCGGAAACCGGGGGCAAAGGCGGTCACCTTGTCGCCATGGCTCATCCACACTTGATGGCGGGAGCCTTTCTCCCACAGCCCTTCGAACAGCAGGCAATCGTCTGACACCTCAATGAAGGCGCGACCGAATTCGCCGCTGTCGCCGCGCTCGACCGTGCCGCCGAGCTGGTGGCTCATCACCTGCTGGCCGTAACAGATGCCGAGGATCGGCAGACCACTGTCAAACAGGCATTGCGGCGCGCGCGGGGAGCCGTCCGCCGGCACGCTGGCCGGTGAACCCGACAGGATGATGCCCTTTGGCCGCATCCGTTCGAAAGCCGCCTCAGCCGCGTTGAACGGCGCAATTTCCGAATAGACCCCGGCCTCGCGCACGCGGCGCGCAATCAACTGCGTCACCTGGCTACCGAAATCGACGATGAGGATGGAGTCTGTAGGCTGGATGCTCATGGCGGGCCGATATGCGCTGACGGGCAAAAAGGAAAGGCCGCCGGAACGAACCGGCGGCCTTCCCCCTCCTTACAGAGGATTCACCCGAGGTCAGATGCCCCGGAAATCGACGTCGCGGACACGTCCGTAACGGACAATGCAGGTAAAGCGGCCCCGATCGTCATAGCGCTGGCGGCCGTACCCGTAACGGTCGTCACGATCCCAGCGCCCGCCACGATCCCAGCGGTCATCGCGATCCCAGCGGCCGTCGTGACCCCAGCGGTCATAGCGCCCGTCGCGATAGTCGACGGTAACCCGGCCCTGGACGCGATATCCGTCGCGGATACGCTGGACATCGGTGATGCGGCGGACGTCGATGTCATCACCGCGCCCACGCCGCTCGACAGCGGAGACGCACTGTTCAATGGCCCGACGCGATCCGCCGTAACGGCGCCAGTCATAATCCCAATCGCCACCACGATAATAATCACCGTCATAACGGCCGTGGCGGTCGCGCCCGCCACCTGAGAGAATCGCGGCCAGACCGCCAACGATCACTGCACCGGCTATGATTTCACCTGCGCTGATCCCGTCATGGTCGCGGTGCCGGTCACGATACTGGGCCGATGCGGGAACCGCCGTCGCCAGCATGGAAGTAGCCAGCAGCGAACCGATCGCTGCCTTCGCTGTCTTTGCGAGCCTGTTCGCCATGTCACTACACTCCTCAAACTGTGTCGGGCGCCGGCAAGGGGGAAGGGGGGAAGCCCGGTGCCCGACAATGAGGGGTCTAGTGATTCGGCGATGTCACGATCCTGAATTCGCCCGTTAGCCGCCGTTCAGCTTCGGTATCGCACTCAAGCGGAAAGGCGCGCGCGCAATTCCGTCTTCAAAAGCTTGCCGATATGGCTGCGTGGCATCTCATCGATAGGATGAAGCGCGGAAAGCCGCTGGGTCTTGCCGAGCCTGGCGTTGACGCTGGCGAGGATCGCGTCGCAATCACCCCCGTCCTTCAGCACCACGAAGCCGACCGGCGTCTCCCCCCAGGCGCGAGAGGGCACACCGACAACGGCTACTTCCACCACCCCCGGCTCCTTCAGCAGCTCGGCCTCCAGATCGCTGGGGTAGATGTTGAACCCGCCAGAGATGATCATGTCCTTGGCCCGGCCTACCAGTTCGACGAAGCCTTCGGCATCAACGCGGCCGATGTCCCCCATGCGCATCCATGCCTCCCCGGTGGCCGGGTCGATCCACTGGGCTTCGGCGGTTTTGTCAGGGCGGTTCTTGTAACCGCTCATCATGGTGAGGCTGCGGCCGATGAGGTTGCCCGCGGTACCCGGAGGCACTTCGCGGTCTTCATCGTCCAGCACCTTCAGCTCGCTTCCCGGAGCCGGACGGCCAACGGTGTGGAGCTTTTCGGGGAATTCGTGCGCCGCCAGCAGGCAGACCACCCCGCCCTCGGTCATCGAATAGATCTCGATCAGGCCGCCCGGCATTCGCCTGAGCACCTCGCGCTTGAGGTCGGCGGAGAAGGGCGCCGAGGTGCAATATTTGAGCCTGAGGCTCGACAGGTCGAAGTCGTCGAACCCGGCGAAGTCCATCAGCCTTTGATACTGCACTGGCACCAGCATGGTGATGGTGGTGCGGTCGCGCTGCGCATGCTCCAACCACTTGGCGCAATCGAACTTGCCCATCACCCGCACGCATCCGCCCGCCAGCAGCACGGGAAGGAAAGCGACCATCGTGGTGTTGGAATAGAGCGGCGTCGAGGCGAGCGAGCGCACTTCCAGCCCGGCGCCAAGATAGCTCAAGGCGGTCGCCGCAAACTGACGCCAGCGCATCTGGTGCGAATGGACGATGCCCTTGGGAATGCCGGTCGTGCCGCTGGAATAGATGATATTGAAGGGGTCTTTGGGCTCCGGAACGAAGTCCGGCGCGCGGGCGCCGGGCGGGGCCATCCACTGGTCGATGTTTTCGAGCGGCACGTGCATCAGATCGGCCATGAAATCCGGCCCGAGTTCGGCGGCCTTGGCGGCATCGATAAACAGATGGATCGCGCCCGAATCCTTCGCCATCCCCACAAGCTGTTCGGGGCTAGCACTGGTGGTGAGCGGCGCGGCCACGCCCCCGGCGCGGACCGCTGCAAGAAAGACCAGCGCATATTCGACGGTCGAAGTGCCAAGGATCGCCACCGATTGCCCGCGCTGAAGCCCGGTTTCCACCAACCGCGTAGCGAGTCGTTCCACGAGATCGACCAGATCCGCCCAACAGACCTCACGCGTGTCATCACGCAGGGCTAGCGCATCGGGATGATGCACCGCCCAGCCCTTCAGGATGGCGGAAAAATCACCGAACGGGGCCTCAAGCGCTGCGACCGGTTCCATGTCTTCTCCCCCTCCTGATCCGCGCCTATTCGCCGGTGCCTTGACCAGCGGGCGTTGCCGCTGTCGCAGGCTGGCCCAGCGCCGCCACCACATCGAGCCCGGTCCAGTGCGCAATGAAGGCATATTGGTCAGCAAATTCGGCGACAATCTTGTCCACCGGCTTGCCCGAACCATGCCCGGCACGCGTTTCGATGCGGATCAGGTGCGGGCGGTCACCGATGTCGGCGGCCTGCAGTGCCGCCGTATATTTAAAGCTGTGGCCGGGCACCACGCGATCGTCGGTGTCCGCGGTGGTCACCAGGATCGCCGGATAATTCTGCCCGTTGCGGACATTGTGATAGGGCGAATAGCCGAACAGGTTCCGGAAATCGGGTTCGCGGTCGGGGCGACCATAATCATCGACCCAGTAGCGCCCGGCGGTGAACCGGTCGAAACGCAGCATGTCCATCACGCCCACAGCCGGCAGCGCCGCCGCAAACAGATCCGGCCGCTGGTTGACCACCGCGCCGACCAGCAGGCCGCCGTTCGAGCGCCCTTCGATGGCAAGCTCACCCTGTCCAGTGATGCCTTCGCTGATCAGATATTCGCCGGCAGCGATGAAATCATCGAACACATTCTGCTTGTTGAGCAGGCGGCCGGCATCATGCCAGTCGGCACCATATTCGCTGCCGCCGCGCAGGTTGGCGAGGACGAACACGCCACCCGCATCAAGCCAGGCGAGGCGCGTCGGCGAGAAGCCGGGCGTCTGCGGCAGTGAGAATCCGCCATAGCCGTAGAGCAGGGTCGGCGAACCGCCGGTGCGGTCGACACCGCGCTTCATCACGATGAACATCGGCACGCGCGTGCCATCGCGGCTGGTATAGAAACGCTGTTCGACTGTGTAATCGTCTGGATTGAAGGCGAGCGTCGGCTGAGCGAACACGCTGGTCGCACCCGTGGCGGTGTCGAGGCGATAGATGGTGGTCGGGCGGTTGAAGCTCGAAAAGGCGTAGAAGGTCTCGCTGCTGTCCGCCGATCCGTCAAAGCCGGAGGCGGTGCCGATGCTGCCGAGCGTCAGCCGGCCGACACGGCGTCCGCGCAGGTCAACCATCTCCGCCTGGCTGCTGGCATCACCCAGATAAGAGAGGATGATGCGGTCGCCCACGCGGCGGGCCCGCTGCAGTGCCTCCTCGCGCTGCGCAACGATTTCCACCGGGGCGGAGCGGCGGACGGCATCGATGGCGACTATGCGGCCGCGCGGGGCATCTTTGTCGGTCAGGAAGAACAGACGGCTGCCTTCGCTGCCCACCAGCTCCCACTTGTGCTCCAGGCCCGCGACCAGCTTGATCGGCGCGCCGCCTTCCCGGCGCAGGTCGAACAGCGTGATCTCATAGCGATCGTCGGTGCTCTCGCTGGTGGTGATGACCAGCCAGCGGCCGTCATCCGTCACTTCGGCGCTGTGGCTCCAGCCCGGCTGTTCGGGCGTCGCATAGACCAGGCGATCTTCCGACTGCGGCGTGCCGATGCGATGGAAATAGACGGCCTGATTGAGGTTGGTCGACTGGAAGGCCGCGCCTTCGGGCGGCTGCGGGAAACGCGAATAATAGAAACCGGAGCCGTCGGGCGCCCAGGCGAAACCGGAGAATTTGATCCAGCGAAGCTCGTCGCCCAGATGCTCGCCCGTCGCGACGTCGAGCACGCGCACGATGCGCCAGTCGGTGCCGCCATCCTGAACCGAATAGAGCAGGCGCGAGCCATCCTCATTGGGTGCCCACTCGGCAAGCGCGGTCGCGCCGTCGGCGGCCCAGGCATTGGGATCGATGAGGACCCGGCCCTCGCCCTCATTGCCGTCGCGGACATAGAGCACCGACTGGTTCTGCTGGCCGTTGTTGCGGGTGAAGAAATAACGGTCCCCGCGCTTGCGCGGCAGGCCGAGGCGGTCATAGCGATACAGCTCCGCCATGCGGTTCGCGAAGGCGGCACGGCCGGGCAGCGTTTCGAGATAGGCGTTGGTGACGCGGTTCTGCTCCGTCACCCAATTGGCGACCTCTGCATCGACGCGCACGTCATTTTCGAGCCAGCGGAACGGATCCGCGACCGCGACGCCGAACTGGGTTTCCACAAGGTCCATCTGCCGCGTCACCGGATAGCTGATTGGCGCTGCGGCAGCGGCGCCTCTTTCACCGGTTTCAACCGGCACCGGCGCGGCAGGGGCGGCGGTTTCCTCTGCGGCGGCAGGAACAGCGGTGATCGAAAGCATGGAGGCTGCGGCAAGCAGCGCGGCACGATGGATCATGGGATGATTCTCCGGGGGAAGGATATGTTTGATCGGTTAGGTAGAGAGGAGCAGCGCACTCGACAAGCGGGGCGAAAATTCAGCGGGGGAGTGCCGCCAGCACATCGCGGGTGAAGGCGGCAATGTTGAACCGTGTGCCCGCAGGATCCTCCCCGCGCCGGACGATGACGATGTCGCGGCTGGGGATGATCACGACAAATTGCCCACGGTTGCCGAAGGCGGCGATGGTATCGGGCGGCACACCCTCGCTGCGGTTCATCAACCAGAAGGAGGCACCATAGCCAAATTCGCCCGCCGGCTGCGGGCCGCTCGGCATCGAGACATATTCCAGCCAGTTTTCGGGCAAGATGCGGGTGCCGTTCCAGACGCCGTCATTGAGATACAGCATCCCGAACCGCGCCAAATCGCGCGCAGTGGCCCACACCTGCGAGGACAGGATGTAATTGCCGCGCCAGTCGGTCTCGGCAACGGTCGCATGCATCGATACGGAAGCGAAAAAGTCGCGCGGCGGATGCCGGGCAAAGCTTGGGCTGATCGCCATGACCGCGAGCAGCGTGTCATTATTGGCGTAGCGGAAGGTCGAACCCGGCGGTGCAATCAGCGGCCAGCCTGGCACCTGCTCATCGACAGTCGTACCACCGAAATAGACGGCATCGGTGCGGTTGCCCGCCGTATCACTGGTGAGGCCAGAGGCCATGCGCAGCAGCTGATCGAGCATGATGGCACGACGCGGATCATTCGGGTGCTGCCAGTTCGGGATCGCGGCAGGGGCGGTGACGTCCGCCTCTCCCCATTGCACAGCGACACCGGCGATCGTCGCGGCAATGCTCTTGGCCACCGACCATGTGCGCTGCGGCGTATCGATGCCGAAACCGGGCGCATAGCGTTCGGCGATAATCGCCCCTTCGCTGAGCACCACCACGGCGGTCGTGTTCGCATTCGCGCCGAACCCGCCAGCAAAGGCGCGCTCGACCGGGCCGGACTGAAGCTCCGGCACGATCCACGGGGAATCCCGATGGGGATCGACACCCGCGGCACGCGCCCCGGCATCGTCGGATGGCGCATGCGGCTCCAGCGGCATCATGTCGCCAATCGGCCAAAGGGCGGGTGCCGGATTCTGACGCAATGACGGCGCCGCCAGCCAATGCTCCGCGCCCAGACCAACCGGATGGAGCGTGCAGCCCATCACCTGATCGGGTCTGGCGACGCGCGGAGGCATGCGCTCGTCCCAGCGCACGCTGACGGCAAATTCGCCGACCTCCGCCACCATGTCGCGCACCAGCGGGTCGAGCTCGGGGTAGACACCGACCAGCTCGTTCGCACGCACGCTTGCCTCGCTGCGCTCTGCGCCGTTGGTGCGCGCGTTGAAGATCGCGCTGCAGGTCGTCAGCGCGACATAGCCCGCGGCGAGGCTGCGCTGCTGGGCGGCGGGGGTGGGGACGGGCACGGTCTGCGCGGCGAGCGGGGTTGCAGCCAAAACGGCGACCGTGGCGATCAGGGATTTGAATTGCATCGCCAAAGGCTGGCGTGCCGCCGCTCCGGCGTCAAGGCGCAGCTGCATCAAGCAAAAGGGGCCGGACGCTTGTCGCATCCGGCCCCCGAAATCCTTGCGGATGGAGAGGCTTAGGCCGCTTCCATCTCTTCCTCGGTGATCACCGGGCCCGAATCCTTGCCCTTGGCATTGATGTCGCGGTCGACGAATTCGATGATCGCCATCGCTGCGGCGTCCGAAGCGCGGAAGCCGGCCTTGAGCACGCGGGTGTAGCCACCCGGACGGTCGGCGTAGCGCGCGGCGATCACGTCAAACAGCTTCTTGAGCTGCGTTTCGTCACCCAATCGGGCCATCGCAAGACGACGGTTGGCAAGGCCACCGCGCTTGGCGAGCGTGACCAGCTTTTCGATATAGGGACGCAGTTCCTTCGCCTTGGCGAGGGTGGTCGTGATCTGCTCATGCTTGATGAGCGAGGCCGACATGTTGCGGAACATCGCGATGCGATGGGCCGACGTGCGCTGCAGCTTACGGCCGCCTACTTTATGACGCATTGTTCTTTCCTTCGTTCGTACGGGGGCCGTGCAAGGTACCCCGGTCCAGGCGGATTAAAGGGCCCGCCCTTATCCCTTGCGGCGTCACCCCGGAACGGATCCGGGGCAACGCTAATTCATCAACCCAGCAGCTCTTGCTCGAGCTTCTTGGCCATTTCTTCGATGTTCTCCGGCGGCCAGCCGGGGATGTCCATGCCGAGGCGCAGACCCATCGACGAGAGCACTTCCTTGATCTCGTTGAGCGACTTGCGGCCGAAGTTCGGCGTGCGCAGCATCTCGGCTTCGGTCTTCTGGACCAGATCGCCGATGTAGATGATGTTGTCGTTCTTGAGGCAGTTGGCGCTGCGCACCGACAGTTCCAGCTCGTCCACCTTCTTGAGGAGGAAACGGTTGAGCTGGTTGGTGTCGGTTTCGTCAGCATGGGCACCCATCGCAGGCGCAGCCATGCCGATGCGCGGGCTTTCGCTGACCGCACCGTCGGAGAAGTGGACGAACACCGCGAGCTGATCCTGAAGGATGCGAGCCGCATAGGCGACCGCGTCCTCGGGGCTCACCGTGCCATCGGTGTCGATGGTGATCGAGAGCTTGTCATAGTCAAGCTCCTGACCAATGCGGGCATTGTCGACCTTGTAGGCGACCTGACGCACGGGCGAATAGAGCGAGTCGACCGGGATAAGACCGATCGGCGCGTCGGCCGGACGGTTGTTGGCAGCCGGCACATAGCCCTTACCGCTGTCGGCGGTCAGTTCCATGTTGAGCGTCGCGCCATCGTCGAGGTGGCAGATCACATGATCCGGGTTCATCACCTGGATGTCACCCGACACAGCGATATCGCCGGCGGTGACGGTGGCCGGGCCGGTGGCCGAAAGCTGCAGACGCTTGGGGCCCTCGCCTTCCATGCGCAGAGCGATCTGCTTCACGTTGAGGACGATGTCAGTGACATCTTCCCGAACGCCGGCGAGGCTCGAAAATTCGTGCAGCACATTCTCGATCTTGATCGAGGTGATCGCAGCACCCTGCAACGAGGAGAGCAGCACGCGGCGCAGCGCGTTACCGAGAGTCAGGCCGAAGCCGCGCTCAAGCGGCTCAGCCACGAATGTCGCCTTGCGGCGGCTGTCGGAACCAGCCTTCACTTCGAGGCCGGTTGGCTTCTTGAGTTCCTGCCAGTTCTTGCTGTTGACAGACATCATGTTCCCCTATGGGTCAAAAGGGCGGAACAGGGTGACCGGGAAGCAGCTGGCGGCGCTGCCTCCGGATCACCGGCCCCGATACCGCGCGGCCCGCCAGCCGCGCGCGGGGCCAAAAGCATCAAACGCGGCGACGCTTTGCCGGACGCACACCATTGTGCGGGATCGGCGTCACATCGCGGATCGACGTAATCTGGAAACCGGCAGCCTGCAGAGCGCGCAGCGCCGATTCACGGCCGGCACCCGGGCCCTTCACTTCGACCTCGAGCGTGCGCACGCCATGTTCGGCGGCCTTGCGGCCCGCGTCTTCGGCGGCAACCTGCGCGGCATAAGGGGTCGACTTACGCGAACCCTTGAAACCCATCATGCCGGCCGAAGACCAGCTGATCGCATTGCCCTGGGCATCCGTGATGGTGACCATGGTGTTGTTGAAAGTGGCGTTCACATGAGCGACGCCGGAAGAGATGTTTTTGCGTTCGCGCCGACGCAGGCGCTGAGGTTCGCGGGCCATTTGGGAAATCCTTGGCTAAACGGTGACGGAAGAGGAAAAGCGCAGCGGCAAAAGCGCGCGCTTACTTCTTCTTGCCTGCAATCGGCTTCGCCTTACCCTTGCGGGTGCGGGCGTTGGTGTGGGTGCGCTGACCACGGACCGGGAGGCCCTTGCGGTGACGCAGGCCGCGATAGCAGCCAAGGTCCATCAGACGCTTGATGTTCATCGCGGTTTCGCGGCGCAGATCGCCCTCGACCGTGTAACCGGCGTCGATGGCTTCGCGGATCTGCAGGACTTCAGCGTCGCTGAGATCCTGGATGCGGCGGTTATCGGCAATGCCGACCTTGGCGATGATATCAGCCGCGAACTTCGGGCCGATGCCGTGGATATATTGCAGCGCGATCACAACGCGCTTGTTGGTGGGCAGATTGACGCCCGCGATACGTGCCATGGAAACTGATTCTCCTTGCTCCACAGGCCGGCTGGCAACCGGCCCATCTCGACGCGAGTTTGCTCAAAAATGGCAGAAATCCGCCATTTCTCGTAACGCAAAAGCAGGCCGAGCACGCGCCTTGCAACGCGTTTCCGACCGCCCAGTGGGTTCCGAGAGCGCAAGCCGTTAGGAAATTCGGGCATTGACGTCAAGCGGGGTGTGGCCCGCTCAGGCGATCGAACGGGCCCGTTCCGCCAGCCTTTCCACCGCCGCCGCATGAATAGCGGGCACGCTGGCGAGGACACCAAAGGCCTGCGCGCGGCGGGTATTGAAGGCGAGCGGCTGGCCAAAGGCGTCCGTCACCGTCGCGCCTGCCTCGCCTGCGATCAGCGTCGCGGCGGCGATGTCCCATTCGAAGCCCCAGCGCAGCGTCGCCACCAGATCGGCCTGGTCGGATGCGACCATCGCCATGCGCAGCGCGATGCTGTTGGGCTGGAACACCTTGGTGAGATCGCTGTCGACTTTGGGCAGGTCATGCGCAGGGACGCGCGCGCCAGTCAGCGTATCGCGCTTGCCCGCAGCGACATTCAGGCCGTTGAGCGTCGCACCGCGCCCCTGTTCGCCCACCCAAAGCTCGTCGCGCGCGGGGGCATAGAGGACGCCGAACACCGGCCGGCCGGAATCGACCAACGCGATCGAGACTGCCCAGCCTTCGCGGCCGCGCAGGAAATCGCGCGTGCCGTCAATCGGGTCGACGCACCAGATGCGGCGCCGGGTAAGGCGCGTTGGATCGTCTGCCGTTTCCTCGCTGAGCCAGCCAGCCTCGGGGTCAATCGCGCCGAGCATCGCTTTCAACCGCCGGTCGGTCTCGATGTCGACCTCGCACACCAGGCTTTCGTCCGCCTTGCTCCACCGGTCGAGCGCGCCGCCGCCGCGCAGGTGCCGCCACTGGCCGAGCGCGGCATCGCCGACCTCGCGAGCGGCAGAAATGACGGCTTCGCGCGGTATGGCGCTCATGCGCCGGCAACCGTCAAACTATCTGTCCTCAGCGTCGGAACATGCACGCTGCCGCGCGTGTCGAGATCGTTGGCCGCCCGCAGATCAGCGAACATGATGATCAGGTTGCCGGCGATGGTGAATCCTGACACCGCCTCCGCCAGCTGGCCGTTACGGATACGAAAGCCAGAGGCGCCGCGGCTATAATCCCCGGTCAGCGCATCGACACCCTGTCCGATCAGTTCGGTGACGAGCACGCCATCGGCGATGTCGGCCATCAGCGCATCACGGCTGATGCTGCCGGGCAGGAGGATAAGATTACCGGTCGAAACGCCGCCACCACCGCTGGCATGGCCGGTAGGGGCGCGACCCAGTTGGCGGGCGGATGCGGCATCGCACAGCCAGCCGCCGATCACGCCACGATCCACCAGGCGGCCTTCACGCGTCGGCAGCCCTTCGCCGTCGAACGGGCGTGAACGCAAGCCGCGGCGGCGCAGCGGATCTTCCACGATGCTGATGGTGTCCGGAAACAGCCGCTCGCCTTCACGGGTCTTCAGAAAGCTGCGTCCGCGCGCGATGGCCGGGCCGGACATGCCGGAGGTCAGATGGCTGATGAGGCTGCCCGCAACGCGCGGATCGAACAGCACCGGCATCGGGCCGCTGGGCAGCAACGCAGGATCGAGCCGCGCGACCGCGCGAACACCGGCCCGAGTGCCGATATCCTCTGCGCCTTCAAGGTCGGCGAGGTAGCGGGCACTGTGCCAGGCATAGTCGCGCTGCATCCGGTCTCCCTCGCCCGCCAGCACGCTGGCGGAGAGCGAATAGCCGGTGGCAAACACACCGCCGGTAAAGCCGTGGCTGGTGGCGAGCGCGGCGGCCGAACTGTTGGCGGCAGCTGTGCCGCCTTCGCTGTTGGTGACGCCTGGAACCGCACGGGCCGCATCCTCGGCAGCGAGCGCCATCGCGCGCAGCCGTTCGGGATCAGGCTCACCTGCGGGATCAGCCAGATCGCAGTCGGGCAGGCTGCCCCGCATCAGGGCTTCTTCCGGTGCCAGACCGGCCCATGGATTTTCGGGCGCGATTCGCGCCATGGCCACCGCGCGTTCGACCAGCGCATCAATGGCGGCGGGGGAAAGGTCTGCGGTCGAAACGCTGGCGGACCGCTGTCCGCAATAAAGCGTCAGCGCAAGATCGCGCTCTTCCGATCGGCCGACATCTTCGAGCGCGCCGAGGCGCACGCTGACGCTGGTCGCCATGCTGCTGCGCACATGGGCGGTCGCAGCGTCAGCGCCCAAGGCGCGGGCACGCGCCACGGCGTCGGCTGCACGGTCAACAAGATCGGCGGTCTGGGAAGCGAAATCGGAACTCACCCCCCCCAGATAGGGTGGGCGAGCCCTTGCGTCAAAATACAGCGGTAGCGGCGACGGCCGTTTCCGACATCAGCACCGATGCACCGAGCCACAGCGGCGGGACAACCAGCGCCAGCCGCCACAGCCGGGCGCGGTCATTGCGAAACCGGTTGATCAGCCCATCGGACGGCAGCGCGGTATCGGCAAGCCGGGCCCAGCGTCGTTCAAGACGGCGTGCATAGGGGACAGCGCCAAGCACGACGAACGCCAATGCGATGAAGGGCAAGGGGCCATGCGCGGCATCGGCGATCAGAAACAGACCAGCAATTTGCATCAGCGCAAAAAGCATCAACGCGCCCGACGCGTGCCAAGACATGGCGCGCGCCAGCGACGGCGCGGAAACAGGCGTGGTGACGCGCGGATGAACCCGCGCACTCGGGAAAACACTGGCCATTGGCGACCCCTGCCCATTGGTCCAATTTGGAGTTACCTACAGGAATCCACGACTTGCGCGTGACGTCAATTTAGTCGGGCGATGGGCAACTCGATTCGTCGTAGCTGTAAAACGACTCATCGATTCAATATTGGCAATTCGCAGGAACCGGCAGCGGCCAACTCTGATTCAGGGCCAATCGCGAGGGAATTCCAGCATTTCAGCCAGTAATGGCTTCTCCGAGTCGCGCGCATCATTTGCAAGTCTTGGCAGCGGCATGAAGGCTGCTAGTTTCGCGCTCTCACCAGATCGGGAAAGCTCCATCATGCTCATCCGCCGCCAATCCCTGTTCGGCCTCGCCATGGCCGCTACGCTGGCCATCGCTCTACCCTCCCCGGCCATCGCCGGCCCGGCCGAGGATTATGCGGCCATTGAACGCGACTATGAGACTTGGTTGCTGCGCGAGAGCCCGGAATATGCCTCCGCGCTGGGCGTGCGGGAGCATGATGGGCGGATTTCGGACATCAGCCTCGCAGCAATGGACCGGCGGGCCGCAGAGGCTGCAGCCATGCTGGCGCGGCTCGACGCGGTACCGGCGGACGCCTTGACCCCGGCGCTGCGCACCAACCGCGCGATCATGCATCGCCAGCTCTCCGAAACCGTGGAGGGCAACCGCTACCCGCAGCGCATGATGCTGTTCACCACCTATGCCGGTTGGCACCAAAGCTACGCGGGCCTCGCGAACAGCTCGCCTTTCTCAAACGCTGCTGACTATCGCAGCTATCTCGACCGGCTGGCGCAATATCCGGCGCTGAGCGATGAGGCTCTGGCAATCACCGCAAGGGGAGTGCGCGAAGGGCATGTGCTGCCCTGCATGGTGTTGGGCAATATCGAGCGATCCGTCGCCGGCTTGATCACCGATACGCCCGAGGCGTCCCGCTACTACGCCCCCTTCACACGTGCTCGCCCCGTCGATGTCGACGAAACGGCCTGGGCAGCGCTGCAGGCCGAAGCACGGCGCGTGATCGCCGGGGCGGTGTTCCCTGCACTTGCCCGGCACCGGGATTTCCTGACCCGCGATTATCTGCCGAGCTGCACAGCACAGCCGGGCATTTCCGCCCAACCCTCCGGCGCGGACTATTATGACTTCCGCATCCGGCAGGAAACGACGACGGGCATGAGCGCGGAGGAGATCCACCAGCTCGGCCTATCCGAGGTGGCCCGCATCCGCGCCGAGATGGAGCAAGTGGCGGCGCGCGCCGGCTTTGCTAGCCGTGAAGCGTTCATCGCTGACCTGCGCACCAATCCGGTCCATTACGCGCGGACGCCAGAGGAGCTGATGATGCGCACGGCGCGTATCACCCGCACCATCGACGGGCATATGCCACGCCTGTTCGGCCGGCTGCCCCGCCTGCCCTATACGCTGCGCGAAATCCCTGCGGAGATCGCCGAGGGCACAACCACCGCTTATTATTCGCAAGGCAGCCTCAGCGCCGGGATTGCCGGCACCTATTATGTGAACACATCGAAGCTCGACCAGCGGCCGTTATGGGAAATTCCCGCCCTGTCGCTGCATGAAGCAGTGCCCGGCCACCATCACCAGATTTCGCTGCAGCAGGAACTGGATATCCCGATGTGGCGGCGCAACTTCACCGGTTTCACCGCCTTCGTCGAAGGCTGGGCGCTTTATACTGAGCGGCTGGGCATCGAAATGGGCCTTTACGACACGCCAGCGACTGACATGGGCCGCCTGTCCTACGAAATGTGGCGCGCGTGCCGGCTCGTGGTCGATACCGGGATCCACGCCAAGGGCTGGAGCAAGGAGCAAGCCGTCGCCTTCATGCGTGAAAATAGCGCGCTATCCGAAGCCAATATCGATGCCGAGGTGAACCGTTACATCAGCTGGCCGGGCCAAGCGCTGGGCTACAAGATCGGCGAACTGCGCATCCGCGCGCTGCGCGAGCGCGCAGAACGCGAGCTGGGCGCACGGTTCGACATCCGCGCCTTTCACGATGCCGTGCTCGCGCAAGGGGCGGTGCCGCTCGACGTGCTGGAAGCGCAGGTCAGCGAGTGGATCGCGAGCCGCGCTGGCGCTGCGGACTAGGCGTTACTGCGGCGGGGGAACGGGCTGGGGCAGCGGCTCGGCGTCGACGCCTTCGGCCTCGGCCTCGGCCTGCTGTGCGCGGGCAACACGGGCGGCTTCGTCCCGTGCGATCTGTTCCTCGACCTCGCGGGCGGCCGCGTCAAAGCCTTCCATCCGTTCGCGCCGGGCGTCGGCAACTGCGGTCGTCCAATCCGTACCGGCGGCCTGCGCCCGTTCGGCATAGGCATTGTCGACCAGCTGATTGAGGCAGCCGGTGAAGCCGCCAAGGCCAGCGGGTGAGCAGCTGTCGGTACCGAACCGGCCGATGCGCTCGACTGAACGCACGCGCGCAGTCCAGCTTTCGCGGCGCGGATCATTGGGGTTGCCGCGCAGCGGTTCGGGAATGCGATAGCGTTCGCCTTCATCAAGGCGACCGCACACGACAATCTCGTCACCCTCGGCCTGCGGGCAAGGATCATCGCCATAGACGATGACTTGATTGACGCGCTCTCCGGCAGGGGCAGTGGACCCGGCCTGTGCCAGCGCAGGGACAGGGGCGAGCGCGGCGAGCGCGGCAGCGGCAATGAATATCCTCGACATGGGCGGACCCTGTCCCTTCAGAGCTTGACCGCGCCTGAACGCGGAGGTTGGCAATCAGATACGCTGCGAGGTCGCGATGGCAAGCCGGCAGGCAGCACGGATAGCCAGAGAGAGCAAAGGATAGGCCGGCGCACGCTCCGCACCCGCCTCCAACGCATGGTCGCGATGCTCCAGCTCTTCTTCACGGAAATCGCTTATCGCAGCGGATAGTTCCGGATCACTGTCGCCCAGCTCCTCGAGCTGCTGCGCATAATGCCGGTCAATCTCGGTCTCGACAGCAACGGTGCAGGCCATCGCCGCCTCCGGCCCGATCGCTGCGGTGGCAGCGCCAAGGCCAAAGCCAGCGACATGCCACAAGGGCTGGAGCAGCGTCGGCCGCACGCCACGCCGCGCCATCGCGGCATTGAACCATTCCAGATGGCGGCGTTCCTGTTCCGCCATATGCGCAATGTCCTTGGCCCCGGGGCCGGACGCACCAAGCACCGCGAGCTGCCCGGCATAAATGCGGGTCGCGCCATATTCGCCCGCCTGATCGACGCGGATCATGGCGCGGCGCGCACGTTCGCTGGGGGGACGATGGGCTTTCACGGCTGATCCTTTCCGAGCGCCAGCCAGCCGATGACCGTCGCGCCGCCGAGCGAGATGATTGCATTATATCCGGCAAGGCTGATGCCGAACAACGTCCAGGGCGCGACATCACAGCGCACCAGCGGGGCGTTGAGCAAATCTTCCAGCGTCGTTGCCCCTGAAGAAGCACAGGCGGTCACGCCCTGCCACCAGCCATATTCAACCCCGGCATGAAATGCGCCGATGGCCCCGCTCACCGCGACAAGCAGTGCGGCGAGCATCACCAGCAGCTTACGCAATTGTTCGGGTGCAAAGAATGCGCCGAGCGCGGGGACGAGGGCGGCATAATGCGGCCAGCGTTGCCAATGGCACATTTCACACGGCGGCAGGCCGAAGACATATTGGCTGGCCAACGCCCCGCCGAGCAATCCGGCAGGGATGAGGAGGGCCAGAGCACGCGCAATCGTAAAGCGAGTCATGGCTGCGCCGTTACCGCATCACCAGGCCATCGTCACATGAATTCACATGGGCCTCAGCGATTGGAACGCACCGGCACGCGTGTCGCAGCAGCCGCACGGCGCCCGGACAATTCCGCGACCAGCTGCGGGTTGCGAGCGAGGCGGGCGAGGGTCTGAGCGGCATAATGGAGCTGGAAATCCTCGATCCCCTGCTCGCGCAGCTGCTCCGCCGTCTGGCTGAACCGCGGATCAGTGACGGCATCTTCCTCCACCGCACGGTTTTCAATGCCGCGCTCGTTGGTCAGGTGGCGACGCAGGTCTGCCTCACGGAAAACCGGGCGGGTGCGATAATCGGGATCGGAAATCTGGGGCACACGAATGTCGGGCACAATGCCCCCTTCCTGCACCGAGCGACCCGACGGCGTGTAATAGCGGGCAGTGGTAAGGCGGAGCGCACTGGTTTCTGACAGCGGCAGCACAGTCTGCACCGATCCCTTGCCGAAGCTGGTTTCGCCCATGACAAGGCCGCGGTGATGATCCTGCAGCGCCCCGGCGACGATCTCGCTTGCGGATGCCGATCCGGCATCAATCAGCGCGATGACCGGAAGACCGCCTGCCGCATCGCCCGGACGCGCACTAAAGCGTTCGATGTCGCTCGCGCGGCGACCGCGCTGGGAAACGATCTCGCCCCGCTCAAGGAACAGATCGCTCACCGCCACCGCCTGATCCAGCAGCCCGCCCGGATTGGAGCGCATGTCGAGAATCCATCCGGTGGGCTTGCGCCCGAGCGACCGTTCAACGGCGACCATCGCGGCACGCAATTCGCGCGCGGCATTTTCAGAGAAGGTGTTGAGCTTGAGGATGCCGATTCCGTCCTTCACTTCCCAGGTCACCGGCCGCAGCACGATGACTTCGCGGGTGATGCTGGTCTGGATCGGCGCATCTCGGCCAGGGCGCACAACCGTCAGGCGAATAGTGGTGCCGGGTTGGCCGCGCATCTTTTCGACTGCCTCGTCGAGGGTGTAGCCGACGATGAGCTCGCCATCGATGTGGGTGATGTAATCGCCCGCCTTGATGCCTGCACGATCAGCCGGGGTGCCGGCCTGCGGCGCGATCACCTTTACCGCGCCATCCTCCATCGTGACGGAGAGGCCGAGCCCGCCATATTCACCGTCGGTCTGCGTCCTGAGCTGCGCGAAATCGCTGGCATCGAGATAGCCCGAATGCGGATCAAGCGCGGCGAGCATGCCTTCGATCGCGCCTTCGACCAAGCGGCTGTCATCGACCGGCTCGACATAGCTGGCCTTCACCTCCTGGAACACGGTCATGAAGCGGGCGAGCTCGGCGCGGGTCGAACTTTCGACCGAAGCCATGGCGCTGGCGGTCAGTGGCACCGCAAGCACCATCGCCATGGCAGCCGCAGGGCGCGCAAGCCGCATCAAACGGCTGGCAGGAGCGGCTGGGGAAGGTCGGGCCATTGAAAACTCTCCGCATTGTCCGCGCCGCTGGAAAGACAGCAGGCAGACCTCTCCATCAAACATAGGTCGGTTAAACAGCGAAGCAAAGGGCACTTAACCATGTCCCGCCCGTATTCAGGACAGGAGGGCGCCTACATCGATCGGGCGACCTGCACGGCGCAGCTCGACTGCGATACGGGGTTGCCCCGGCCCGGCCCGGCCGAGCGGTGCGCCCTGATCCACTGTGTCGCCGACCCGCGCCGAAACAGCAATCATGCCGGTGACAAGGCTGGTCCAGCCGCCGCCATGATCGATAATGGCTATTCGCCCGAAGCTGCGGAAGGGACCCGCAAACACCACGCGCCCGCGTGCCGGAGCAACGACCTGTGCACCACCCGGGGCGACCAGCGTCAGCCCGCGCGAACGGGTGCCGTCGCTGCTGACATCGCCAAAGCCGCGCTCAATCCGTCCAACCACGGGCAAGATATAGGGCGGCGAAGCAGGGCTGGCCGGACTGGTGGCGAGCGGGCCACCATCACCAGCCATGCTGCCCGGTCGCGCCACCGGCCCCGGCAAGCGCGCCAGCCGGTCCCGCACGACTGCCGCATCCTCAAGCCGTTCCACGAGCGCGCCGATATCGCCCGCATCCTCGGCAAGCGCGACAGCGCGATCCCCTTCCATACCAGCAGAGACGCCGGCTGACGCCGCTTGCCGGCGGGCTTCGGCTTCACGCCGCGCAAGCTCGCGCCGTTGTTCGACAAGGCGGGCATTGGCCGTTTCCTGTCGGTCAAGCACAGCTCGGCGAGCGGCGGCGAGCCGACGCGTACGGTCAATTTCATCCCGCAAGTGCGCCGTGCGCGCGCGGATCACCGGCAATATCGCTTCAATCACTGCGCGCTGATGGATGATGTCAGTCGCCGTTCCGGGCTCGGCAAACAGCGATAGCGGCGGGCGGCGGGCGAGCAGTTGCAGCGCGGCCAGTTGCTCGGCGAGCGGGCGCTGCTGCACAGCAAGCCGGGCGCGTTGCGCCGCCAGAAGGCGATCAACCAACGCTACCTCGGAGGATATGACGGCGAGCCCTGCCTCGCTCGCCTGGATCTGCGCTGCGACGAGGGTGAGTGCAGCACGGTCACGAGCAGCGGCGTCGCGTAGCCCCTGCGCCTCGCGATCAAGCTGCACGGCCCGCGCCTCGGCCTCCGCCGCTTGCGCGCGGGCAGCAGCAAGCGCGCGGCGTTCGGCGGCCAGTTGGTTGGCAAAACCGTCAACAGGCGCACCAGCGGCCGGCGCGACCAGCGCGAGGCCCAGCACGGACGCGAACAGAGCGAGGCGGCGCATCAATCCTGCCCCGCGCGGTGATAGGGGTGGCCGGAGAGGATCGCGCTCGCGCGCCACAATTGTTCGGCGAGCATGGCGCGGGCGAGCATGTGCGGCCAGGTCATCCGGCCAAGCGAGAGCAGCATGTCCGCGCCTGCCCGCTCGTCCGGGGTGAACCCGTCCGCTGCGCCGATGCCAAAGCGCAGTTCGCGCACACCTTCGTCCCGCCAGCGCCCGATGCGCGCCGCAAACGCCGGGCTATCAAGCGTTTCTCCGCGCTCGTCGAGCAGGATGGTGCGCGCATGGCCCTCGCGTGGGGGCATGCCCGCGCCGCCCCGATCGGGCAGTTCGGTGACCCTGCATTCCCACGGCAGGCGCTTGAGATAGCGGTCGACAATCTCCGCTTCGGGATCGCGGCCGATGCGCCCGCGCACAATCAGGCGGATGCGCATGGCCCGATCCGCTCAGTGGGCGGCGCTGGAGGCACCGGCAGGCGACAGGCTGTCCCCGCCCCACATGCGTTCGAGATTGTAGAAGCTGCGCACTTCGGGACGGAACAGGTGGACGATGACGTCGCCGGCATCGATCAGCACCCAATCGGCGGTCGGCAGCCCTTCGACCCGCGCCGAGCCCTTCAGATCCTGCTTGATGCGGCTGGCAATCTTTTCCGCCATCGCCGCGACATGACGCGAGGAGCGGCCCGAGGCGATGACCATATGATCAGCAATGCTGCTGATTCCGGCGAGCGGGATGGACACGACTTCGATCGCCTGATCCTCATCGAGCTGATGCATCACCAGATCATGCAGAACCGCGCTGTCGGCAGCGACCGGCGAACCGGCCGGAGCGTCACTATGTGGGGTCAAGAGTGTTCCTCGGGGAGAAGGCGGCGGGTGAGTGGATCGCGCGGTCGCCGCGGGATAACGCGGCGGTGCCAGTCAGGATCGGCAGCCCGGATCAAAGTCGCGGAATGCGGGTCTGGCGGAAAGCGCAACAACACGAGCGCCGGCATACTCCATGTCGTCCATTGTTTGCTTTGGCTCGCCGGCCGGACGAAAGGCCGGAACCAGCCCATCGCGACGGCCGCGCGGGCATGCGCATCATAGCCGGGTCGCGCCGCAACCGCAATCGGCATCAGCCGTGCAATCCCCCGCCAGTCGCGCCAGCGGTGCATCTGGGCGAGATTGTCTGCCCCCATCAGCCAGATGAAACGGCGCTGCGGATAACGGCGCACCAGCGCGCGCAGCGTATCGACGGTGTAGCGCGTGCCGAGTTCGGCCTCGATCGCAGTCGCCCGGATCGGGCTGCGCCGCGCCATGCCTTGCGCCGATGCCAGCCGCGCGGCGAGCGGTGCCATGCCCGCCTTGGGCTTCAAGGGATTGCCCGGCGATACCAGCCACCACAGCTCGTCGAGCCCGAGCGCGCGCATGAAGGCAAGGCTGATCGCCCGATGCCCGGGATGTGCGGGATTGAAACTGCCGCCAAGCAGGCCGGTGGTGGTCAAGGCCGACATTGCCCCTGACCACGGCCGACCCATTTGTACGTGGTCAGCCCTTCGAGCGCGACCGGCCCGCGCGCATGGAGGCGGCCGGTGGAAATGCCGATTTCCGCGCCCAGCCCGAATTCGCCGCCATCAGCATATTGGGTGGATGCGTTCCACAGCACGATGGCGCTGTCGACTTCGGCTAGGAATCGTTCGGCCGCTTGCGTGTCGGCAGTAACGATGGCGTCGGTATGGTGGCTCGAATGCGCGGCAATATGGGCGATGGCGTCTTCGACCCCGTCGACCATGGCGACCGCGACAATGGCATCGAGATATTCGGTATCCCAGTCGATCGGCGTTGCGGGCACGATCCGGCTGTCGAGGCGGGCCGCACCGGCATCCCCGCGTACCTCGCACCCGGCATCGAGCAGGGCGCCGACGATCTCCTGCGGGCGGGCAAAGGCACGATCGATGAGAATGGTCTCGGTCGAACCGCACACGCCGGTCCGGCGCAGCTTGGCATTGATCGCGATGGCGCGTGCCATTTCCGTATCGGCCGCACGGTCGATGTAGAGATGATTGTTGCCATCGAGGTGCGCGAGCACAGGCACCCGCGCTTCGGATTGGACGCGCGCGACCAGGCTCTTGCCGCCGCGCGGGATGATAATGTCGAGGAGGCCGGCGGCGCCGAGCATCGCGCCGACCGCCGAACGGTCCTGCGTCGGCACCAGCTGCACCGCATCGGCGGGAAGGCCGGCGGCCAGGATACCATCCGCCAGCGCCGTATGGATGGCGCGGTTCGAATGCACCGCTTCGCTGCCGCCGCGCAGAATGACGGCATTGCCTGCCATCAGGCCGAGCGCGGCCGCATCCGCCGTCACATTGGGGCGGCTTTCGTAGATGATGCCGATGACACCCAAGGGCACCCGCACCCGTTCGAGCGCAATACCGTTGGCGGGCACTGACCGGTCGATGATGCTGCCCACCGGATCGGGAAGCGCGGCAACCACCTCCACCGCCGCAGCGATTGACTCCAGACGCCCTTCATCGAGCCGCAGCCGGTCGAGCATCGCCCCGGACAGGCCATTCGCTTCACCCGCCGCCATATCCTCGGCATTGGCGGCGAGGATCGCGTCCCGGCTGGCCCGCAGCCTGTGTGCCGCCGATCGCAGCGCCGCTGCCTTCGCTTCGGTCGGCGCGGCCGACAGCGTGCGCGCCGCGATGCGCGCAGCGCGGGCCATTTCGGCGATCAGGGCAGTTGTATCGGCCATGGGCCAAGCGATAGCATTCGTGCATGTCCGCGCAAGGCAGAGTGCTTGCGCGGAAAGCGGGCAATGCTATCCAAGAGCCATGGCGGGCGAAATCGAAGCCTTGGGCGATGCAGTGACGGGCGGAATGCTCGCCAGCGCGGTCGAACGTCATGGCAGTGGCGGCGGCGGCCACGACAAGCATCGTTGCCTCAACTGCGGCCATTTCCTCGATAGTCATTACTGCCCGGCCTGCGGACAAGCAGCGCATGTCCACCGCACGGTCGGCGCGTTCGGCCAAGACATATTGCACAGCGTACTGCATTTCGAAGGCAAGGCCTGGCGCACGCTGCCAATGCTGTTCCTGCGCCCGGGCGAGCTGACGCGGCGTTACATCAATGGCGAGCGGGCGCGCTTCATTTCCCCGCTCGCGCTGTTCCTGTTCGCGGTGTTCATGACCTTTGCCGTGTTCAGCGCCATGGGTGTGGGAAGCGGCGGTTTTGAAGCGATGAGCGCCGCCGACCGGCAAACGACGGTCAATCAGATCGAGCGCGAATTTTCCCAAACCATTGCCGAAAGCGAGCAGGAACTGGCGACGGCGCGTGCCGCAGGGCGGCCGACAGCAGCCATCGAAACCGAGCTGGAGCAAAAGCGGGCGACTTTGGCGGCGGCGGAGCGGATGGTTGGCATCGAACGCACCGAGGATGGAAAGGTCGAACGCAATTTCACGATTGCCGATGCGGCGACCGGCGTGCCGGAAATCGACGCTCTGATCAGCAAAGCCAACGAAAATCCGGCACTGCTGCTCTATAAGGTACAGAACAACGCCTATAAATTCGCCTGGGCGTTGATCCCGCTGTCCGCGCCATTCCTGTGGCTACTTTATCCGTTCAGCCGCCGCTTCGGTATGTACGACCATCTGGTGTTCATCACCTATTCCATCTCCTTCATGCTGCTGCTCGCCATTCTGCTGCGGCTGGCCAGCGCGGCGGCGGTGCCCAGCGGCTGGATCGGGATGATCCTGCTATTCTATCCGCCCTATCATATGTACCGGCAGCTGCGCGGGGCCTACCGCAGCTCGCGGTTCGGCGCATTGCTGCGGACTGTCCTGCTGCTCAATTTCTCCATGCTGACATTGACGCTGTTTGCGGCAGGGTTGCTGGCGCTGGGTGCGCTGGGCTGACTATTCTGCCCGGGCTTGTCCCGCAGGCGCTGGGAGAAAAAAACCATGAATGCCATCGACCGCCGTCTGCTGATCAAGCTCGCTGCATTGGGAACTGGCGCGCTGGCGGTGCCCGGCGCAGCGCAGATCGTCGCCGCGCGCGGCTTTACCCATGGCGTGGCGAGCGGTGAGCCGTCGGCAAATTCGGTGCTGCTGTGGACACGCTTCGTCAGCAGCTCGGGCGAAGCGCGCCTGACCGCAGAGATAGCGGAGACTTTGGATTTCGCACGCGTCGTTGCAGGCAGCAGCGTCACGGCATCGGCGATGCGCGATCACACGGCCAAAATTGTGGTTGATGGCCTTGCGCCGGGGCGCTGGTACTATTTCCGCTTCGTCGCGCCCGACGGGTCGGTGAGCTGCACCGGGCGGACCCGCACTTTGCCCGAAGGCGATGCCGACCAGTTCCGGCTCGGCGTCTTTTCCTGCTCCAACATCGGCTTTGGTTGGTTCAACGCTTATGCCGATGCGGCACGCCGCGGGGACATCGACCTCGCTGTCCACCTCGGCGACTATATCTACGAATACCCCCAAGGCTCCTACCCGGACCGGCCGCTGCCGGGGCGCGAGATGCTGCCACTGCACGCTACGGTCGCACTCGCCGACTATCGCCTGCGCTACGCCAGCTATCGCAGCGATGCGGCGTTGCAGCAGCTTCATCAGCAGATGCCGATGATCGCCATGTGGGACGATCATGAGTTCGCCAATGATGCCTGGTCGGGCGGCGCGGAAAACCACAATCCGGACAGCGAAGGCGACTGGATGGCACGGCGCCGCGCGGCGCTTCAAGCGTGGCAGGAATGGATGCCGGTCAGCGATGCGCGCTGGCGCAGCTACCAGATCGGCACGCTGGCGACGATCGCCCTGCCCGACACCCGCATCATCGGGCGAGACCAGCCGCATGATTACCAGCGGCTGATCTCGGGCCTGTCCGGCGGGGAGCTGGGCGCGGCACTCACGCGGTTCCGTGATGGCGATTGGCAGGACACTGCCCGATCGATGCTGGGCGCCGAGCAGGAAGCATGGATCGAAGGACTGATCGCCGGTTCCGCCCGCGCCGGGACCCGCTGGCAGATTGTGGCGCAGCAAGTGATCATGGGGCGGCTCAACGCGCCGCGCGAGCTTTCGAGCTGGATCCCTGCCGATGCGCCGGAGATTGTACGGCGACGGGCGGGCGCGGCGGCGATGGTTGCCTCCGTCGGCCTGCCGCTCAACCTCGACGCATGGGATGGCTATCCTGCGGCCCGCGCAAGGTTGCTGGGCGCTGCACAGGCGGCGGGGGCCAACCTCGTCGTGCTGACGGGGGACAGCCACAATGGCTGGGGCTTTGATCTCGACAATGGCGGGCGCGCTGCCGGTGTCGAGTTTGCAACACCCGGTGTGACCTCGCCCGGCATCGAATCCTATTTCCCGGTCCCGCCGGCGACCGTGGCTGCCGCGCTGCGCTCCGCCAACCCGGCACTCAATTGGGTCGATACTTCACGGCGCGGCTATCTGGCGGTCACGCTGACACCCGATCAGGCGAGCAGCGAATGGCGGATGTGGGACAGCGTACGCAGCCCTGAAACAGCAATGGCGACCACTGCCAACCGCCATGTTTTGCGCGGCCGGAACCAGCTTGCCGGCTAATATGACAGAAATGTTGCATTGATGTCATTAAACTGTCATTCTTCCCCCAACGCACGGAATTGGGAGAAGGGTGATGAAGGCTTTGACACTCGCCATCGCGCTCGGTGCATCAGCCCTTGGCGGCACAGCCATGGCCCAGACAGCACAGGGCGAAATCGGATATGCGCGCGGCTCGCTGGGCTATGATGCTTTGCGCGACAATGATCTGCGCACCGCCGAAGTGCAGATCGAATCAGCCCAAGGGATAGCCGCCGATGATCCGGCACGGCTGATCAATCTTGGCTATATCCACATGCGCACGGGGCGCATCCAATCGGCTCAGCGCCTGTTCGAAACAGTGCGCGACCATCGCCGGGATGTGATGCTCGAACTCGCCAATGGCGAAGTGGCGAACAGCCGTGATGTTGCTCGCCGCGCGCTGAGCCGCATGATGCCAGCGCTCGCCGCACGCTAAACCACCATCAATCCAGCAAAACGGGCCGGTCGCCGGGGGGCGATCCGGCCCGTTTGCCTATGCCTGTGTCACAGGACTGCAATCTATAAGTCATTGTTGCGTCATGCAGATGCAACCGCGGTGTCACTGAAATGGCACGGCAGAGTCATGAAGCCATCCTAGACGCTCCCCCGGCAGCCGCCTGGGGGTGAGGGGCTGATCCATATCCCCGGGCGCTGCGAGTCTGAGTTTTCGCACATCTACCCGGAGCCTTGATTCATGGCACATTTCGCTTCTGCCCGCACGGCGCTGCTCGCCGGCGTCGCCTCCCTCACGCTGGCCGCCTGCGGCGCTGAAGACATTGCCTCGCCCGGCGAAGGCAATCTGGTCGTTCTGCCGCCTGCTCCCGCCCCGACGCCGACGCCCACCACACCGACCCCGACTCCGGGCACGCCGGCTGCAAGCTGCCCCACTGGCACCGTCGACAGCGGCACCATTCAGGTGAGCACGAGCGACACGCGGCGCAACTGCCAGATCTCCGGCACCATCCGCGGCGCGCTGCGCCTGCAGAACCTCGCCGGCACCATCTATTCGCTGTCGGGCAAGGTCCAGGTCGGTGATGACCGTGGCCCCGACGTCAACAATCCGGTCGCCGGCGCGCAGGCCGGCACGCTGACCATCGACGCTGGTGTCACCATCTTCGGCGCCTCGGGCGCGGACTTCCTCGTCGTCAATCGCGGCTCGCAGCTCAACGTCGATGGCTCAGCCTCGCGCCCTGTCGTCATGACCAGCCGCAGCAATGTCGTCGGTTCGGTGACCGGCGAATCGATCGGTGAATGGGGCGGCCTCGTCATCCTCGGCCGTGCGCCGATCGGCGACTGCGCCGATGCTGGCGCCACCGGCGGCACCAACGCCTGCCAGGCACCGGTCGAAGGAACCGCCGGTTCGATTTATGGCGGCGCCAACCCGAGCGATTCATCGGGTTCGATCCGTTATCTGCAGGTCCGCTATCCGGGCTTCCGCGTGGACACCAACAACGAACTTAACGGCATCACGCTGGCCGGCGTGGGTTCGGGCACGATCTTCGAATATGTCCAGGTCCACAACAGCTCGGACGACGGGATCGAATGGTTCGGCGGCCGCGTGAACCAGCGCTATCTGGTGTTGACTGGTAATGACGACGACAGCCTCGACATGGACTCCGGCTGGAAGGGCGCGATCCAGTTCGCGATCGTTACCCAGCGCGCCGGCGGTGCCGACAAGCTGATCGAGGGTGATTCGACCGACAAGCCGGTGGACGCCACCCCGCGCACCAACCTGCTCCTGTCCAACTTCACCTTCGTGACGCCGCGCGCCAGCTCGCCGATCCACCTGCGTGGCGGCATGGATGGCACGCTGGTCAACGGCGTGGTCCGCGCAACCGGCACGACGGGCCAGTGCCTCGACATCGATACGGCAGCGACGGTTCAGGCCGCTAATGCCACGATCGATGAACTCGGCCCGCTGCGCTTCAATTCAGTGCTGCTCAACTGCGCGACTGCCTTCGTCAGCGACAGTGATGTCGATGCGGCGGCGGTGGCATCGCTGTTCGGCGGCGGCACCAACAACAGCAGCACAACGGCATCGACGCTGACCGCGACCTTCATCAACGGTTCGGCTGAAACCGCGGTGACGCCGTTCAACCCGACCAGCCTGTCGGCCTTCTTCTCGAACGTCGCCTATATCGGCGCCGTCCGCGACGCGAACGACAATTGGTGGCGTGGCTGGACCTGCGGCCTTGCCGCTGATCAGGCAAGCTGCACCGCGATCAACGCCGCCGGCTGATCTGGCCGCCTACCCTGACATGATGGGGGACGGCGGCCGCATGGCCCGCCGTCCCCCGCTTGGCACTTTCAACACACAATATCTGCCGGGGGACATCCAGTGACCCAGTTCCGCCTTTTCTCTGCCCTGCTGCTGGCTGGCACCGCGCTCACCGCCGCGCCCGCCCTTGCGCAAGGCACGCCTGCAACGACACCGCCTGCTGAATCGACCCCGCCCGAAGCGGCCGAACCCGATCCGGCTGGCGACGAGGTCGAAATCTCCGGCCCCGGCGCCGACTTCGAAGACACGGGCGACATCGTCGTTCGCGGCCGTTTCATCCCCAACCCGATCCGCGCGACACCCGAAGTCGTCTCGGTGCTGTCTGCAGAGGATATCGCGCGCACCGGTGAAGGCGACATTGCCGGCGCGCTCGGCCGCGTGACCGGCCTTTCCGTTGTCGGCGGGCGGTTCGTCTATGTCCGCGGCCTCGGCGAACGCTATTCGCTTGCGCTGCTCAACGGCCTGCCGCTGCCCAGCCCCGAACCGCTGCGCCGCGTCGTGCCGCTGGACCTCTTCCCGACCTCGATCCTCGCATCGACCGTGGTGCAGAAAAGCTTTTCGGCCAACTATCCGGGTGAATTCGGCGGCGGGGTGATCAACCTCACCACCCGCTCGGCTCCCGAAGAAGGCTTCCTCGACCTTGGCTTCTCGATCGGCGGCGACACGGAAACGACCGGAGAGGTCGGCTACTTCCATTACGGCGGCGACTGGGACTGGACCGGCTTCGATGACGGCACCCGCGACATCCCCGGCCTGCTCGCCAACGCCATCGCCAGCGGCAATCGTGTCGTCCAGGGCGCCAATTTCACCCGCCGACAGATTCAGGACATCACCGCCAGTCTGGTCAACGCACCGACCACGGTGATCCAGCGCGGCGACGTGCCCGTGAACTGGTCCGGCGATATCGCTTTCGGCGACACTATCGACCTCGGCGGCGCCTCTGTTGGCGTCATTTTTGCCGGTGGCCTGTCGAACAGCTGGCGGACACGCGGCGGCTTGCAGGAAGCGGGCACACGCACCGGTGCCGCCGGCAGCGCCAACGAAGCGCTCGTGGAAAGCAGCCGCTTCCGTTACCTCGTCACTGAAAACCGCATGGTCGCCAATCTGATGGCCAGCACGGTTGTCGATTTCGCGGAACATAAGCTCCGTTTCACCAACATCTTCATCCGCGACACGCTAAAGGAATCGCGGGCGGCGGTCGGCAATAATTTCGATACCGTCAGCCCCAGCACGACCCGACCGGAAGCGACGCTTCAGACCGGCCTTACCGCCTGGTTCGAACGGCAATTGTTTGACACGCAGGCAGTCGGCGAATTCCGTTTCGGCGATGTGTCTTTGAACGTCCGCGGCGGATGGGCGGAATCGCAGCGCAACGCCCCTTATGAACGCACCTACAGCTATGCGTTCAACGAAACCGTGCGCGACTATGTCAACGATCTGCGTTCACCGGGTCAGAATGCTGGTGTTTCGTTCAGCACGCTGACCGACACCGTCTGGGCGGGCTCGGCTGACCTCGCTTGGCGTTTACCCACTGCAACCGACATCACCTTGTCTGCCGGCTATGCCTATTATGACAATGACCGCGATTCACTGCGTCGCGACTTTGAATATTTCCCCGCAGGCGCACTGCCGGTGGAAGTGGCGCAGCAGCGGATCGATTATCTCCTCTCGGACTTCAACGCCTATAATTGGAACGTGCTGCTGCGCGAAACCACCGGCGGTCTGGGTTCGGCATCGTTCGCAGCCGAACTCGTCACCCACGCCGGCTATGTGATGGCAGAAGCCGAACTGGTTGATGGCCTGACGCTGAACATCGGTGTCCGCTATGAAGATGGAGACCAGACGGTAACGCCGCGCTCGCTGTTCGGCGCACCGCCGCTCACCGCTTCGCGCATTCAGGAAGATTACTGGCTGCCGGGTGGCACGCTGACCTGGAACTTCGCCGAGGACATGCAGCTGCGTTTGGCCGCGTCCAAGACGATTGCCCGCCCACAGTTCCGCGAGCTGGCACCGCAGCCCTATCGCGACACCGAATCGCAGCGCACTTTCTTCGGCAACCAGTTCCTGACCGACAGCGAACTGACCAACATCGAAGCGCGTTACGAATGGTATTTCGGGCGCGACCAGCAGCTGTCGATCGCGGGCTTCTATAAGGACATCAAAAACCCGATCGAGGCGACCGCCGTCAATCTGGGTTCGAGCCTCGTCACCAGCTTTGCCAACGCCCCTTCGGCGGAACTTTTCGGCATCGAGCTGGAAGCGCGGAAATATTTCCCGCTCTATGACTGGGGCAGCTTCTTCGAAGCACGCCGCTTCGCGGTGATCGCCAACTACAGCTACACCGACAGCCGGATCAACGTGCAGCCTGGTGACACGACGATCAGCTTCACCAGCCAGCCCAACCCGATCGACGCCAGCCTGGTGTTCGATACCAGCCAGCGCCTGAAGATGACCGGCCAGTCCGATCATCTGCTCAACCTGCAGCTCAGCCTGGAGCATGAGGACCGGCTGTCGCAGCAGTCGATCCTGGTCACTTATGCCAGCCCGCGCGTAACCCAGCGCGGTCCCAACCTGACGCCCGACATCATCGAGCGCCCGGGTCTGAGGGTCGATCTGGTGCTGCGCGAAGCGGTCACGCTGTTCGGCCAGCAGCTCGAAATGAAGTTCGAGGCGCGCAACCTCAGCGGCACCAACTATGTCGAGCGCCAGCGCCTCAACGGCAGTGAGTTGATCATCAACAGCTACGATATCGGCAGGAGCTTCTCGTTCGGCGCGACGCTGAAATTCTGACCCTCCTAGAGCTCCGAACCAACCAGCGCGCGGCAAGCCCCACCGGCTTGTCGCGCGTTGCAACATAAGAGTAGTCTGACTGTCACCAAAGGGTCATGAGTCCAGCCTAGCCGCGACTCGACCGAAGGGGGAAAGTAGCCAAACCATGCAGTTGATGATCGACGAGCGCCTGCGCCGACGCATCGCTGCGTTGCCCGGTGGCTGGCTGGGCCAGCTGCTGATCGGCGTGCTGCTGCTGATCCTCGTGGTGCAGTCGGTTCGGCTCCTGTTCGCGATACTCACACCAACAGGACCGGTGGGGGATTGGAGCCCGCGATCGGCGAGCGAAATCCCCGCCGAAGCGCGCGCCGAGCTGTTTGCACGCATCGATCCTTTCTACCGCACCGCCCCTGCTGCAGCGACCGGGACTAGCCAGGTCACGAGCCTGCAGATCCAGTTGTTCGGCGTGCGCATGAACCAGGCGACCTCGCTGGGATCGGCGATCATCGGCACTGCCGATGGCGTTCAGGCCAGCATTGGCGTGGGTGAAGAAATCCAGCCGGGCGTCCGCCTCGCCGCAGTCCATTTCGATCATGTCGAAATCGACAATGCCGGGCGGCGTGAGCTGCTCTATCTTGATCAATCGCAGGCGCCGGGTACCGCCCCCGCCGACGGTGCGGCACCGGCCATTGCCACTCCGCCCGCACAGGTGCCGGGCTCCGCTGCTGGCACTACCCCGCTGAGCCAGCAATCGATCCGCGCCGGCATCAGTTTTTCGCCGCGCAGTGAGGGTGGCCGTGTCACCGGCATCGCGGTCGGCCAGACCGGTGATGGCCGTGCCTTTACCGCTGCGGGCTTCCGCGGCGGTGATGTTATCCGCAGCATCAACGGCCGGCGTATCACCGCTGCGTCGGATGCCACCACTTTTCTCTCGCAAGTCCAGCCCGGCGCGCGCCTCAGCTTAGAGGTCGAGCGCGGAGCAGGGACTATTCCCATCGCCATCACCCTGCCCGCCGGAGGCCAATGACCCGCCGTTTCCCAGCCGCACTCCTGGCCGCAACTGCCATCGTCTGCGCCGCGCAGCCCGCGCTCGCACAGCATGTGCTCAATGTTCGCGACGCCGACATCCGCGCCTTCATTGCCGATGCCGCGCGCGTCACCGGCCGCACCTTCGTCGTCGACGGGCGGGTGCAAGGCCGCGTCACCGTTGTCACCGAGCGACCGCTGAACCGCGCCGAATATTTCGAGATTTTCCTGTCGACACTGCGCGCCAACAGCCTTGTCGCCATCCCGTTGCCTAACGGCAGCTATCGCATCCAGCCGCTCGACGGCGCAGCCTCGCAGCCGGGGCGGATCGGCAGCGGCAATGCCGGCGCCAACCAGTTCGTCACGGAAATCGTGCGCCTGCGTTATATCGATGCAACCGCCGCCATTGAAACGCTGCGTCCGCTGGTCAGCCAGCAGGGTTCGGTCACCGCCAACCGCAATGCCAACAGCCTGGTGGTGGTCGACTTTGCCGACAATGTCCGCCGTATCCGCGCGCTGGTCGCCTCTATCGACCGCGATGCCAGCGCCACGCGCCTGATCCACCTCACCAACGCCGGTGCGCGTGAGATTGCAGCCTCGCTCCAGCAACTCGGTGCGGCAGCCGCCGGGGCCAACGGGGCACCGGCTGCAGGCGGGGTGACGGTTGCCGCCTTCGATACATCCAACAGCATCGCTATCCGTGGCGATGCGGCACAGGTCGCACGCTTTGCCCAGCTCGCCGAGGAGCTTGACGCGCGCGCCGCCAGCCAGGCCGAGATCCGGGTCTATTTCCTTGAACATGCCGATGCAGCGCGGCTGCTCCCGACCCTGCAATCGCTGATCGGCGGCGGCAGCGATCCGGCCGCCACGCCCTCGCCCGCACAGCCGCGCAGTGAAGGCAGCGAAGCACCTGCCGCCGCCCCGGTTGCCGCCACCACCAGTGCTGGCAACGGCGCCAGCATCGCGACACGCGGCCCCGCCATCGTGACCCGCTACGAAGGCGCCAATGCGATCATCGTTGCCGGCAATGCCGACATCCAGCGCATGCTGGGTGAACTCATCCGCCAGCTCGACGTTCGCCGCCAGCAAGTCCTGGTCGAGGCAATCATTGTCGAGATCGGGGATAATGCGGCACGCCAACTGGGCGTCCAATTCCTCGTCGGCGGGGAGAATATCCCCTTCCTCGCCACCAACTATTCCAACGCCAACCCGAACATCCTGACGCTCGGCGCAGCGGCGGCCGGTTATGAACTGTCGCGTGAGACGACGACCATCGACGGCAATGTCGTCACCACGACACAGCAAAACCCCTTCGGCAGCGGCGTCACCGAGGCCGCGGCGCGCCAGATCCTCGGCGCGACCGGCGGCTTTGCGGGCTTCGCTGGAGACATTGGCCGCAACACTGTGTTCGGCGCGATCATCAACGCCGTCCAGTCGGACACCGCATCGAACCTGCTCGCCACGCCGCACATTGTCACGCTCGACAATAGCGAAGCCCGCTTCCTGGTCGGACAAGAAGTGCCAGTGACCACCGGCGAGGCGCTCTCCGACAATTTCGACAATGCCTTCCGGACCATCGAGCGTGAGGAGGTAGGCATCAAACTCACCGTCACGCCACAGATCAACGCCTCGGGCGAGGTCAAGCTCTACATCAGCCAGGAAGTGTCTTCGGTTGCAGGGCCCGTTTCCAGCCGGTCGAGCGATCTCATCATCAACAAGCGGCTGTTCGAAACAGTACTGACCGTCGATGATGGCGACATCCTCGCCATCGGCGGTCTGCTCAATGATGACGAACGGCGCACCATAGAGCGTATTCCGCTCCTCTCCGACATTCCGGTTATCGGCGAACTGTTCCGTTCCCGCTCGCGCAGCCGGGCGAAGACCAACCTCATGGTCTTCATCCGCCCGACAATCCTGCGCGACCGGGCCGACAATGCGGCGCTGACCGCCCGGCGATACAATTTTGTTCGCGCCGACCAACTCGCCCGCGATCCCGACAGCGAGCCCGAGATCGATCTGCTTGTGCGCGATTATCTCGGCACTGTGCCGCCCGGCGTCGTCGCCCGCTCCGACGATCAGGTGATCGGTGCAGCACGGGCATTGCCCGCCCCGGTCGAACCAGTCGACATTCCGCCGAGCGACGCCGGACCGCCGCCACCGCAAGGGTAAGCCCATGGACCCGATCGCCTCTCCTCCGATCGACATCCCCTATGCCTTCGCGCTGAAGCATGGCGTGATCATCGTCGATGCCAACCCGGCGGCGACGCACATTGCCCTGCGCGAGGGCGCGGACCCGCGTGTCCTTATTGAGGTGCGCCGCCACCTCGGCCACGGCTTCGACGTCGATTTCGTGAGCGCTGCGCGGTTCGACGAGCTCCTGTCAGACCATTATGCCATGGATTCGCACGCCGCAGTCGCAGGCGCGCTCGCAGTCGGCGAATCGAGCCTTGATATCCTCGCCACCGACCTGCCCACTGCTGACGATCTGCTCGACAGCGCGGACGATGCGCCGGCCATCCGCCTCATCAACGGCATCATCGCCGATGCGGCGCGCCAAGGCGTGTCGGATATCCATGTAGAACCCTATGAGAGCGCGCTTGTCGTCCGCATGCGCATCGACGGCCTGCTGCGCGAGGTGCTGAAGATGCCGGCGCATGTCGCACCGGTGGTGGTCAGCCGCATCAAGGTGATGGCGCGCCTCGATATCGCCGAGCGGCGCGTGCCGCAGGATGGCCGCATCGGCCTGACACTTGGTGGCAAGAGCCTCGACGTGCGCGTCTCGACCCTGCCCAGCCGCGCCGGTGAACGGGTGGTGTTGCGCTTGCTCGACAAGGATACGGCAGGCATCGATTTCGACCTGCTCGGCCTTAACGGTGCGGCGGACACCATATTGCGCGGCGCGCTCGCCGAACCCAATGGCATCATCCTCGTCACCGGTCCGACAGGATCGGGCAAGACGACGACGCTTTATGCCGCGCTCAAGATATTGAATGACGGCAGCCGCAATATCCTGACCGTCGAAGATCCGGTGGAATATGCGGTCGATGGCGTCGGTCAGACACAGGTCAATGCCAAGGTGGGTTTGAGCTTCGCCGCCGGTTTGCGCGCGATCCTGCGCCAGGATCCGGACGTGGTGATGGTCGGCGAAATCCGCGACCGCGAAACCGCGGATATCGCGGTGCAGGCATCGCTCACCGGCCATCTGGTGCTGTCGACCGTCCACACCAATGATGCGATCGGCGCGATCACCCGCCTGCGCGATATGAAGGTCGAACCCTTCCTCATCGCCTCCTCCCTGCGCGCCGTCATCGCCCAGCGGCTGGTGCGGCGGCTGTGTCCCGAATGTCGGGAGCCTGTGCAAGCCGAAGGCAGCGTTGCCAGCCTGCTCGGCTTCGACCCCGGCACCATCGTCTATCGCGCGCATGGCTGCCCGGCATGTGGGCAGACGGGCTACAAGGGCCGCATCGGCGTGTTTGAGGCGCTCAAGGTCGATGAGACTATCCGCCGCCTGATCAATGACGGCGGCGATGAGGCAATCATCGCCCGCCACGCCTTCCTGCATGCGCCGACGCTGGGTTCGGCGGCACGCGCGCTTGTCCGGGCTGGCGAAACCACGCCCGAGGAAGCCATCCGCATCTCGCGGCGCGAGGCGGAACCCGAAACCGCCGATGGCTGATTTCCGCTACCTCGCCGTTGATCCTGCTGGTCGCGAAAAGCGCGGCCATATCGACGCGCCCGATCGGGAGGCCGCGCGCGCCGCGCTCGCGCAGAAACGGCTGTTCGTCATAGAATGTGCGCCGGGTGCGCCACCGGAACCGAAAAAGGCGCTGCTGACCCTTGAGCGCAACAGGCTTTCCCACCGTGAACTCGCACTGTTCACCCGCCAGCTTGCGACGCTGACAGAAGTCAGTCCGCTCGAAGAGGCGCTGCGCACGTCCTCCCGCCAGTCGGAGGCCGCGCATGTTCGCGCCATCATCGGCACCGTCCACTCAGGCATTGTCGAGGGTCGCCGCCTCGCCGAGGCTATGGGGCGTGAGCCGAAAAGCTTTCCGCCGCTCTATCGCGCGATGATCTCCGCCGGCGAAAGCTCAGGCTCGCTGCCGGTCATTCTCGATCGCCTCTCCGCGCTACTCGAACGGCAGGCGGAGGTGCGCGGCAAGCTGATGGCGACGCTTGCCTATCCGATCGTGCTTGCGACCGTCGCGGTGCTGGTGGTCGCTGCGCTGATGATCTGGGTGGTGCCGCGCGTGGTCGAACAGTTTGACACGGTGGGCCAGCAATTGCCGCTGCTCACCCGCATCGTCATCGCTTTGTCTGACATTGCTGCCAATTGGTGGTGGCTGGCGCTGCTTGCACTGGCTGCCGCGGGTGCCGGCTTTGCCGCACTGCTGCGCCGCCCCGCCTTCCGCCTCGCCTTCGACAGCCGGCTTCTCAAACTGCCGCTGATCGGGCGGCTGCTGCGCGATCTGCACGCCGCCCGCTTCGCCCGCACCCTCTCGACCATGGTGTCGAGCCGCTTGCCGCTGGTCGAAGGACTGCGCCTCACCATCCCCACCATCCGCAACCGCCGTCTTGCCGAAGCGACGGAGAGCATCGTCGAACAGGTGCGCGGCGGTGGCAGCCTTTCTGCCGCCATGCGCGATGCCAAGATTTTCCCGCCGCTGCTGGTCTATCTCGCCGCCAGCGGGGAAAGCTCGGGTCGGCTCGAAGTGATGCTGGAGCGCGCGGCCGACTATCTCGAGAATGAGTTCGACCGGTTCACCGCGACCGCGATGGCGCTGCTCGAACCGCTCATCATCGTCGTCATGGGCGTCATCGTCGCGCTTATCATCCTTTCCATCCTGCTGCCGATCCTGCAGCTCCAGCAACTGACGGGCCCCTGACCATGCGCCTCCTGCTCCTTGCCCTGTTCGCCGATTTCACCCGCAACCGCGCGCCCGTGGAGCGCCGTCCGCGCGACGAGCGCGGCTTTACGCTGACCGAACTGATGGTCGTGCTGTTCATCGTCGGCCTGCTGGCGACAGTCGTCCTCATCAACGTCCTGCCGAGTCAGGACCGCGCAATGGTGACCAAGGCGCGCGCCGACATTGCGACGCTCGAACAGGCGATGGAGCAATACCGGCTCGACAACCTTACCTACCCCAATGCGGCTGACGGGCTCGCCGCACTCAGGGCAGCTCCGGCCGGCCTTGCCGATCCATCGCGCTATCGCCCCGGCGGCTATGTCCGCAGCCTGCCCGAAGATCCCTGGGGCCGCCCGTATCAGCTCGCTGTGCCGGGGCAGGATGGCGCGCCGTTCAGCGTCTATTCGCTTGGCGCGGATGGGGCGCCCGGTGGCGAAAACGAGAATGCCGACATTTACGGCAGCGAAGGGTGATCTGTGCCCGGCTGGTCCGACGAACGCGGCTTCACGCTCATTGAATTGATGATCGTGCTCGCCCTGATCGGGCTGGCTGCGAGTGTCGTCGTTCTGACCATGGCTCCGCCCGGCGGCAACGCGCGCGCCGATGCCGTGCAACTCGCCGCACGCGTCGCGGCCTTGCGGGACCGCGCAATCATCGAAGGACGCACGCACGGCTTGTGGGTCTCGCCCTCCGGCTACGGGTTCGAACGGCGCATCCGGACCGATCAAGGGCCGGAGTGGCAACCGATCGCCGATGGCCGGCTGTCGCGTGACGACTGGCGCGAAGGAACCGCGGCGAGCATCAGCGGCGCGGCAACCGGACGGGTCAGCTTTGACCGGGTCGGCCTGCCTGACCGGAGCGCCACCATCACCATCGCCCGCAGCGGTACCGAGGCGAGCGTCATCATTGACGGCGCGGGCGACGTGAGCGTGCGATGAAACGGCGCGTGCGGACACCATCGGAACAGGGCTTCACGCTGCTCGAAATGCTGGTGGCGCTGGCGGTGCTGAGCATCGCGGCACTCGCTCTGGTGCGGCTCGATGCCTTCACCGTGCGCGGAGCGGCGGATCTCAATGACGATGCGCTCGCCGGGATCGTCGCTGCCAATGTCGCGGCGACCATCGCCAGCGATCCTGCCCCGCCCGCAACCGGCGGCGCCAGCGAAACTGTGAGCAACGCCGGGCGCACATGGCGCGTCACCCGCAATGTCCGCCCGACCGCCGATCCCGAATTGCTGCGCATAGACATCACCGCCAGTGGCGGTGGGGGCCGCGCGACGCTGACCATCATCCGGACCGCACAATGACGCGGTCGGAGCGTGAATTCACCTCCTCCTGGCGTTCCGCCGAACACGGCTTCACGCCCGTGCGGCGTTCCGCCGAACACGGCTTCACGCTGGTGGAAATGCTGGTCGCGCTGGCGATCTTCGCGCTCGTTTCGGCGGCGGGGGTCATGCTGCTGCGCTCCAGCGTCGATACGCAAATCGTCGTGTCCGAACGCTTGGGAGAGGGCAGCGCAATCCTGCGCACGCGCGCCCTGCTATCCGCCGACCTCGCCAGCGCCCAGCCGCGTGCGGTGCGCGACGCGAGCGGCGCACCGCAAACCGCCTTTGTGACGGACGGCGGCGGCATCGCCTTCACCCATGCGGCAAGCGACGATGCCGGGATCGAGCGGCTCGAACGCACCCGCTACACGCTGGAAAACGGCAATTTCGTCCGCCGCAGCACGCAGGCGGTGGATGGCGGCGGCGAAGGGGTAGCCGCAGTGCTGGTACGCGATGTCACCGGCGCTCGCTGGCGTGTGCGCAATGCCGACGGCGGCTGGAGCGATGGGTGGAGCGCGGACAATCCCGCCCGCCTTCCCCGCGCGATAGAACTCACTCTCGACCGGAACAACGCCCGGCCACTGACGATGATCTTCCTCGTCGGTCCCGATGGCCTGCCCCCGCCGGAGGCTCCGCAGTGACCATGGACCGTCATTGCGAGGAGCCGCAGGCGACGCGGCAATCCAGAGCAGGCGCAAACCGCCCTAGATTGCTTCGCTTCGCTCGCAATGACGATGGGCATGTGGAGTCTTCCTCTGCCTTTCCCGCCCGCGAGCGGGGCGCGGCGTTGCTCACCGTGCTGTTGCTGGTGGCGGTGATGGCGGTGGTGTCTGCTGCGGCGGTCGAGCGATTGACGCTGGCAACACGACTGGCGGGGAGCGCCTCCGCAATGGAACAGGCGCGCCATTTCGCGATGGCCGGAGAAGCGCTGGCGCTGCGCCGCATCGATACGCTGCTGGCCGCGAACGACAGCCAGGTGACACTCGACGGCGGCTGGCACGGCCGAACCTTCACCCTGCCGCTGCCCGGCGGGTCGGCGGAAATGCGGCTGACCGATGGCGGCAATTGCTTCAACATCAACAGTCTGGTGGCAACCTCGCAAGCGGGAGAGAGCGGCGGCATTGCGCCGCCCCGCCCGCTCGCGATTCAGCAATTCACTGCCCTGCTCCAAGGGCTCGGCACCGACCGCGCCACCGCCGACCGCATCGTGGCAGGCGCAGTGGACTGGATCGATGCTGACCAGTCGGCCATGCCCAATGGCGCGGAAGATTCCGCCTATGCCGCCGCCAGCCCCGCCCGCCGCACTGCAGACCGGCCGATGGCAAGCGCAGGTGAACTGGCGCAGATCGCGGGCATGACCCCCGCCCTTGCGCAACGCCTCAGCCGCTGGACCTGCGCGCTGCCGGCCGACGATCTGTCCCCCATCAACGTCAACACATTGCTGCCAGAGCAAGCGGTGCTGCTGCAAATGCTGACCGGCAACCGGATTTCGCCGGCGCAAGCCAGGACTGCACTGGCAGCGCGGCCAAGCGGCGGCTATGGCAGCGTCAATCGCTTTTGGGCGGATCCTGCTTTGGGCGGTATCGCACCGCCGGGTGATGCCGCCAGCCAGGTTCGGCTCACGACACGCTGGTTCCGGTTGGAGACGAATGTGCGATTGGGGGATGTAACCTTGGGTTCAAGCGCGCTGATTGATGCCGGTGAACAGGGTCAGCGCGCCCGCGTCGTGCGCCGCAGCTGGGGCAGTGAAGGATAAGCCTGGGTGAACGCCGCCAACGCCCTGATCATCGCGCTTGCCGCGCGTGCTGGCGATGCCCCGCATTGGTGGCGTCTGCGCGATGGTGGCATCGTCGCGCACGGCGAAGGCTGGCCGACAATCTGGGCGCAAGCCGACGCCCCAGATGGGGAAACACGCGTCATCGGCATCGCGCCCGCATCCGCCTGTATTCTGCATCAGAGCAGCTTTGCGGGGCTGAGCGAACGGCAGGCAGAGGTCGGCGCACGCCTCCTCGCTGCCGAGACAAGCATCGCCCCGCCAGAAACGCTGCATGTCGCCATCGGCCCCCGTGACGGCGAGGGATGTGCACCGGTCGCCGCCGTCGCTTTGGCGGCGATGCAGCAATGGCTGGCAGAGGCGGCCACACATGAGCTCGCATTCGATAGCCTTGTTCCGGCTGGAGCGGTCGCACTGGTCGATGCAGCTCCCGGCGACCCCGCCAACGCCTGGGTGGTCAGCACACTCGGTCCCGAGCGTGTCGTGCGCGGGCGTGACAGCAGCTTCGCCGATGATCCGCTGCTGACCCCGCACATCATCGGCGACGCCCCCTTGCGCGAAGCCGGCAAGGCAGAGGTTGAATCCGCACTGATCGCCGCTGCCGTCGCGGCGCCAGTAGAGCTGCTCACCGGCCCCTTCGCCCGGCGGCCCGCCCCGCTGATCGACCGCGCGCTGCTGCGCCGTGCGGCAACCATCATCGCGCTGATCATCGCGGTCAGCATCGCTATCGCTGTCGCGCGCCTCATCCATACCCATGCCGACATCGCCAGCCTCGACAGCGAAGCGGAGGCAGCCGCTGCATCAGTCCTGCGCCCTGCCCCGCCGCTTGATCAGGCGGTTGCCGCGCTTGATGCCGAACTGGCACAGCGCGGTGCCGGCACCGCGCGGCCGGCAGTCGTCATCGCCGGCCTGATCACGGCGATGGAATCGCAGCCCAATGTCGCCATCGACAGCCTCTCCTGGAATGGCGATGGCACGCTTTCGGCGACATTGGGGGCACCGCGCGCCGAAGACATTAATCCTGTGCTGATCGCGATCCAGGCGGCGGGCTATAGCATCACCGCCCAGCCCCGCTCCGCACCCGACGGCCGCACGCTCGCCGACATCACCATCAGGAGCGCCCCATGATCGCACGGCTGCAGAGCTGGTGGGATGCGCTGTCGCTGCGCGAGCGCTGGCTGGTGGGCATCGCCGGTGCCCTCGCCGCGCTGGTGGTAGGCTGGTTCCTTATCCTCACGCCGCTGCGCAGCGCACTCGCTGATGCCGGGGCAGCCCATGCCGAGGCGGTTGACCGGCACGGTGCGGTGATGGCGCGCGTCGCGCTGCTGCGCCGCATCGGGGATCAGCCAGCTCCGGCCGCATCGGCCCCGGCCGCGACACTCGATCTTGTCATCGGCCAGTCAGCGGCCGAGCGCGGCTTCACTCTCTCGCGCAACGAACCTCAGGGTCAGGATGCTGCCGCCGTCGCCATCGCCAATGCCCGCGCGGGCGCGGCACTTGCCTGGATCGATACGCTCGAAGGACAGGGCATCGTCGCGCGCGAACTGGTGATGCGGCCCAATGCCGACGGCACGGTTGCGCTCACCGCCACGCTGGCGAGGCGCCCGTGACCCGGCAGGGGCGTTTCTGGCTGATCCTTGCGGGTATCGCAGCCGCGATCCTGTTCCTGCCGCTCCGCTTCGCACTCGCCATCGCCGGGCCGGATGACGAACGCATTGCCGCGCGCGCGGCCGGTGGCACCATCTGGGACGGCCGGCTCGAACAGGTGCGAGCGGGCGCGCTCGATCTCGGCTCCTTTGATGTGGCCTTGCGCCCTCTGCCGCTATTCCTCGGTCGAGCGAGCATCGCCATCGACCGGCCGGCCACGGCGGCGGACCGGGGCCTCACCGGCATCGTTGAAAGCGGTATCAGGCGCACCGCGATCCGCAGCATGACCGGCAGCATCATGGGCGGCATGATCGACAGCTTGATGATCGAGCGGGTCGACCTTGCCGATGCGACAGTGGTATTCGCTGACGGTGCCTGCCGCGAGGCTGCAGGACAGGTCACGCTGGTTCCCGCGCTCAACCTTGCCGGGCTGGGCCTTGCCAACGGCCTTACCGGGCCTCTGTCATGCGACGGGCGGCAGCTTGCGATGACGCTGGCGGGACAATCGGGCATGGAACGGCTGGTGATGACCGTGGATGCTGAGGGCAATTATGTCGCACGCCTCCACATCCGCGCGACTGATCCGATGCTCGGCGCGGCACTCTCCGCCGCAGGCTTCGGCCCCACCGCAGAGGGCTTCACCCGGACGATGCGGGGCCGGCTCTGAACGGCCTGCCGCTTGAATGGGCCATCGGGCTGGGGGCGTCTACCGGCCTCATCGCCGGCAGTTTTCTTGCCACGCTCGTGCTGCGTTGGCCCAGAGGCATCACCATCCTGCGGGGTGGATCGCGCTGTGACCATTGTGGGTCATCGCTGCGTGTGCACGAACTGATTCCGCTGCTCAGCTGGGCGGCACAGGCGGGCAAATGCCGCCGCTGCGGCGGGCGGATCGATCCGCTCCATCCGCTGACCGAAGCCGCGTCTGCGGTGATCGGTGCCGGTGCGATGGCCTTATCCCCTGACTGGAATGGCGCGGCGCTGGCGCTGCTGGGCTGGCTGGCGCTCACCGCCGGGCTGCTTGATGCCCGCCATCATTGGCTGCCGCACCGGCTGAGCTGGGTGATCCTCGGCTGCGGTCTGGCCATCGGCGGATGGGCCATGGCAGCAGCCGGTATGGACGCCAGCTTCACGGATCGGCTGATCGGTGCGGCTGCAGGCTGGGGCGGCCTGTGGATCATCGCGCGATTGTTCCGCGCTATCCGCGGCCGCGAAGGCATGGGCGGGGGCGACCCGCCTTTCGTCGGGGCCATTGCTGCATGGACCGGTTGGGCACTGCTGCCACTGATGCTGCTGCTCGCCGCACTCGCGGGTCTTGTGCTGGCGCTATTGGCGATAGCCCGGGGCAAGGGCACCGCAGAGGCGCAAATCCCCTTCGGCACAATGCTCGCGCTGGCTCTGCCCTTCACGCTGCTGGCAGGCGCGGCAGTCGGCCTCTCATCCTGAACGAAAAATGGCGCGCCCGGCAGGAGTCGAACCTGCGGCCTCGAGATTAGAAGTCACGTGCTCTATCCAGCTGAGCTACGGGCGCGCGGCGCATAGCCCCTAGCGCGGATTGCAGCGCGCGGAAACATCGATAAAGCTGGTGGCCATGGTTCAATCCCCGCACGCACAGCCCGTCGCCGTCTCCGCATCCGCCATCGAAGGGCGGCCGCTGCGCTATTATGACCTAGTGATGGCGGCGTTTGTCGCCGTCCTCCTCCTGTCCAATGTCATTGGCGCGTCCAAGCTTGCCGACGTGAACGGCTTCGTGTTCGGCGCAGGCATCCTCTTCTTTCCGGTCAGCTATGTGATCGGGGACGTGCTGACCGAAGTCTATGGCTATGCCCGCGCCCGCCGCGTGATCTGGACGGGCTTTGCAGCCCTCATCTTCCTCGCGGTGATGAGCCTTGCGGTGGTCGCCATGCCGTTCAGCGCCGGTTGGGAATGCGCGGCATCCGGGGCGATGCTGCTCAGCAGCAACACCGCCGCGCCGCCGGGCGCCATCTGTCAGGCGACCTATGAATCGGTTTTCGGCAACACTTGGCGGCTGGTGCTCGCCTCGATCATCGCCTTCTGGGCCGGGGAATTCGTCAACTCCTATGTGCTCGCCCGGATGAAGCTGATGACGCAGGGGCGCTTCTTGTGGATGCGCACCATCGGCTCAACCTTTGTCGGCCAGGGCGTGGACAGCATGATCTTCTACCCGCTCGCCTTTTACGGCATCTGGTCGAACGAACTGCTCGTCACGGTGATGCTGACCAACTGGGCGCTCAAGGTCATATGGGAAGCCGCGCTGACACCCGCGACCTATGTGGTGGTCGGCACCTTGAAACGCCGCGAGGGCATCGATCTCTACGACAGCGACACCAATTTCACGCCGTTCCGCGCCAAGATATGATCAGCGTGGCAATCCAGCCGCTGAAACGGCTGCTGGCCGGTGTCAGGCCCCGCCGCCTCAGGCGATAACGCCGAGCACGCTTTCGAACAGCGCCAGGCCCTGACGGTTGCTGTGTGCATCCTCTACCGCTCGCTCGGGGTGAGGCATCATGCCCAGCACATTGCCGCCGGCGCTGACCAGTCCGGCGATCCCGCGGGCTGACCCGTTGACCACCTCGGCATAGCGAAAGGCTACGCGCCCTTCGCCTTCGATCCGGTCAAGCGTATCGGCATCGGCAAAATAATTGCCGTCATGATGGGCGACCGGGATGGTGATGCGCTGGCCTGCGGCATAGCCCGCGGTAAAGATGGTCTGGCTGTTTTCGACATCGAGCGCGACATCGCGGCACACGAAGTTCAGGCCAGCATTGCGCATCAGCGCGCCGGGCAGCAGGCCCGCCTCCGTCAGCACCTGAAATCCGTTGCACACGCCGAGCACCGGAACGCCGCGTTGCGCGGCGGCCTTGACCGCTCCCATCACCGGGCTGCGCGCGGCCATCGCGCCGGACCGCAAATAATCGCCGTAGGAAAAGCCGCCGGGCAGCGCGACAAAATCGGTCCCGTCGGGCAGGCTGGTGTCACCATGCCAGACCATCGCCGGCGCACGGCCGGTCACCAGCTCGATCGCGCGGGCCATGTCACGGTCGCAATTGGAACCGGGAAAGACGATGACAGCTGCGGGCATGGCGATGCCTCCTGAAAAGGATTGGGCGATCAGACGCCGGTGATGCGGAAATTCTCGATGACCGTGTTGGCGAGCAGTTGCTCGCACATCGCGCGCACATCGGCCTCGCTCGTGCCATCGGCAAGATCGAGCTGGATATAGCGCCCGGCGCGCACATCATTGACGCCGGCGAAACCGAGCCCGCCGAGGGCATGCTGGATAGCGCGGCCTTGCGGATCGAGCACGCCGGGCTTCAACGTCACGAATACCTCGACCTTCATCCTGCCTCATCCTTGCGCGCGCGGGTTGGAATGGCCGCGCCTATGCCGCCTTGCGCCGTGCGGGGCAAGCGATGCTGTCAGGAATATCTTCACCATAATCTGTCACAGATGATCCGCGCTCGAACAACCAGCGGGTCGCGCCGCACCGATTGAGGACGAATGTGATGGGAATGCTATCCCTCGCCATGTTCATCGGCCTCTGGGGCTGGGGCCATGATACCTTCGGCTGGTATGATCCCGATGGCCAAGTGCAACTGGCGATTTTTGCCAGCTTCATCTTCGGAATCATCTGCGGCTATCGGGTCAAGGACTGATCCGGCAGGTCGGGTCGGGCAGCACCGCCGCCACGGCGCGCGGCGCATCAGTGGCGATGATCACCGCGCCTTGACGGGCAAGCTCCACAAATTCGGAGGCATCACCATCGGCCAGCCAGCGGTCGTCGATACGGTTACCCGGACGACCCAGCGTGCCGACAATCGGCTCGATACCCTCTTCTTCCAGCGCGCTGATCCAGCGCAGGCGGGGCTCGCGCGTACCGGTAAAGGCGAGCATCTGTTCCACCGCTATGCCAGCCGCCCGATGGCGGTCGAGCGCCTCGCGCGAAGGGGCGTCGATGGATATCATGAGCTCTGGTGCCAGCCGGGCGACCTCTGCGGCATCCTCCACATTATAAGTGATGATGGTCGCATGTCGCTCTGCCCGCGCCGCGCGCACGGCGGCGACCACCTCGGCAAACGGCACCCCCCGCTTCACGTCGAGCGTGGCGATAGCGCCGCGTTCCCGCGCCAGCTCCAGCGCGTCGGACAGGCTCGGGATGCGCGCCCGCGTTACCGCGCCGCCATCATCCTTCAGCCGCAATCGTGAAAGCGCACGCCAGCGCAGCTCGCCCGCAGTCCCGCGGCCCGTCGTCGTGCGTTCCAGCCGCTCATCATGGAGCAGGAACAGCACACCATCCGCGCTGCGCCGGATATCGAGCTCGACAATGGCATGCGGGTCTGCATCCAGCGTGGCGCGCATCGTTTCCAACGCATTTTCCGGCAGGCCCGCCGCCGGACCGGCCCGATGGGCAGAGACCACAGCCTCGCCACGCTCGCGCAGACAATCGAAATAGGCGGCCAGCTGCGGTGCCGGGCGCGCGGGCTCGGCCACGGCCGAGCAGGCCGGCAAGCTCGCAAGGATCAGGGCAGTCGCGACACGCCTCATGGCGCCCATCCTTCGGGCACCGCGCGGATACGCAGCATACCTTCTGCTGTCAGGTAACGGCGGGCCAGTTCGGTCAATTCGCCTGCTGTCACCGCCTGCAATTCGGCAATGGCGCGACGGCTGCGATCGAGCCGCGCCTCATCGCTCTGCGCAATCGCGGTATAGCCCAGCCAGTAACTGTTTTCCCGCCGTGACTGGCGCAACCGTTCGGCAAAGGGTGTGCGCGCCCGTGCGATGAGGTCTTCATCCAGCGCCCCTTCGCGCAGCCGCGCGGCGATCCCATCAATCGCCGCCTCCACCGCCGGGATGTCAGCCGGGGCGACGCTGGTCGATGTCCACAGATAGCCATAGCCGGGGAAGTCGGCTGACAGGCTCGATCCGGCCGAGGGGCTATAAGTCTGCCCCAGCCGTTCACGCAGCTCGTCCGTCAGCATGATGCCCATCACTTCGGCCAGCAGGTCGAGGCGGATTGTCTCGCCCAGATCACTGTCATCACGCGCCGGCCAATAGGCCTGCACCACCGCCTGATCGGCAGCGCCGCGATGGGTGAGGATGCGTGGGGCACGGTCATTGGCAAAGCGACGGTCACGCGCCGCTTCGCGCGGATCGAACGCCGCATGGCGCTCCGGCAGCGCGCCAAAGGTCGCGGCAAAGGCGGCGATGGCGGCATCTTCGTCCACCGCACCGACCACGCCGATCTCGATCGCTCCGCGTGAAAGGCTGTTGCCCGCCGCCTGCCGGAAGCCATCCCATTCGAGCGCCAGCATCCGCTCCAGCGGCGGCTGCGCAACGCGCGGATCGTTGTCGGCAAGGATGAATGCCGCATCGCGACCGATCACGGCTCCTGGCGTCGCATCGCTCTGCGCATATTGCTGGGGCAGCACCCGACGCAGCAGGTCGATCGCTTCGGGACGGAAGCCGGGACGCGTCAGATAGGCCGCGAGCAATTGCGTCTGGAGCACAAGGTCCGTGGGCGTCGTCACCGCCGAGAGGTTGAAGCTGTCCGTGGCAATGCCAAATCCGCCCCCGACCGATCGACCGGCGAGGATTGAACGCAGCTCGTCCGCACTATGCGCTTCCAGCCCGCCGAGCGGCAGGATCGAACCCAGCGCGACGCGGGTCGGATCCTCACGTGTAGCGAGCAAGGCCCCGCCATCAACGCGCACCAGGATGCGGATACGGTCATCCTCAAACTCGGTACGCTTGATGTTCAGCATCACATTATTGGCAAAACGGATGCGGCGGATGCCGAGATCCTCGATCCGGTCATCGCTGACGACAGCGCCCGGAGCCCCGAAATCTGTATAGGCAAAGGCAGCCGCAGCGCGGGCTTCGGGCGGGAGGACGGCAACAGCGCGGGCATTGGCGAACGCGGCAAGCACCGCTGCCTCTCCGCCTTCTACCGGGGTCTTGGCTGTCACCCGGACCAGCGGCTGGCCGAGCCCGTCCCGCATCGCACGAAAGGCATCCGTCACGGCCTCAGGTGTAATCGAGGGGGCGAACGCCTCAAACAGCGCGGCGCGTGTGGCCGGCGATGTCACCACATTGCGACCATCCGCTGCGCCAAGCAGGCGCGCTGCCAGCCCGCCGCTGCGCCGCGTGGCGACGCCTGCCACCTCGTTGCGGATCGCGGTGCGGGCATTGGCGACCTGCTCGGCAATCTCGGCTTCGGTAAAGCCATGCTCGATCGCGCGGCGATATTCATTCTCGATGGCGGTCAGCGCACGCGCCCATTCACCCTCGCGTGCCGAGGCGGAAAGGATGAGACCGGTTGCCAGATCGAAATTATTGCCCTCGCTGAGGCCCGCCGCGGTGAAGGGCGCATCGGCCGCCAGCGCCAGCCGCGACAGGCGGCGTTCGAACGCTCCCTCGGCAATGGACTCGAGCATGCGGCGATGGCGCAGCGCGCGCGTATCGCGCTCCAGCTGCCATGGCTTGAACCAGCTGATCGTCACCTGCTCGGGGATAGCCGGATGGACGAAAACGTCGGCAGCTGCCGCCCGGTCGAGCGTCATCGTCCCCGCCGTCGGCACCGGCACACCCTCGCCTACCCCCCGCCAGTCACCGAAGCGGCGGGCGATTTCAGCTTCCATCATGTCGAGGTTCATGTCCCCGACGATCACCAGCGTCGCCCGCTCGGGCCGGTACCAGCGCTCGTAAAAGGCGCGCAGCCGTTCCGCCGGCGCGGTGCGGATCACCTCGCTGGTGCCGATCGGCATGCGCGACGGGAGGCGGCTTTCGCCAAACAGAAAGTCGATCTGGTCCTCGAAATTGCGCAGCGCGAAACTCTCGCGCGCACGCCGCTCGGCCTCGATCACCCCACGCTCGCGCTCGACCGCCTCGGGCGCAATGGTGAGATTACCCGCCGTCTCGCGCATCAGCATCAGGCCGGTGTCGATCAGCTCCGGCGTATTGTTGGGCAGGTCGAGCATGTAGGTGGTGGCATCGAAACCGGTCGAAGCATTGGTATCCGCCCCAAAGGCCAGACCCAGCCGTTCGAGCAGCGGGATCATCGCCCCTTCCGGCACATTGGTGGACCCGTTGAACGCCATATGCTCGACGAAGTGGGCGAGGCCGCGCTCATCCTCATTCTCGGCGAGGCTCCCCACATCGAAGCGCAGTCGCATCACAATTCCGCCGCGCGGGGTGGTGTTGAGATGCAGGGCATATTTCATGCCATTGGGCAGCACGCCGAAACGCACGTCGGCGTCGACGGGCAGATCGCTGTCGGCAAAACCCCATGCGCGCGCGGCGTCTGTCTGCGGGTTGCACGCGCTTTCCTGCGCGCTGTGCCCTGCCGCGGGGATACAGACACTCTGCGCCTCGGCGGGCGCTGAGAAAGCAAGCAGAGGAGCGGCGAGAAGCGCGAGCGAAAAGGCCTTCATTCCCGCCTTGTCGCCACCGGGCCTCAAGGGGTCAAGCCTGCTCCGCGACCGGGCGCGCTGGCGTGTCGATCACCAGCAACAGGCGGCTTTCCCCCGTGCCCGCGATTGGCGGGGAACGGTGGATGCAGGGCAGATGGCCTTCTGCAAACAAATGGCCCTTGAACAGGCCAACCCAGCCCGTCGGAATACGCTCAAATTCGCTCTCGTTCGTGCCGGGGGGCAGCCAGTCGGTCCCCGGACCTGCCCAGCTCGTGATCAGCCTGAGGTCGGTATAGTCAGCGTGGAACTTGCGGCAGGCATCGCCCGATATCACCTCCACCCGCACGCGAACGTTGTCGACGCCCATCAGCGTGGCAAATCGCTCCGCCAGCATCGCGGCATCATCGCGCAGGACGGCGGGCAGATCAGCCAGCGCATCGCCGATGGTCGCGGCTTTCCCCTCCACCCGCAGCATAAAGGGCGCG
>CANHQT010000009.1 GCA_947463325.1 Sphingomonadaceae bacterium | reverse complement strand
GACATGTGTTTCGATGAAGTTGCGGACGCGGCCCTGCCAATATTTCTGACGGTCGCTGAGATCGAATTCCATGACTGCCCACTCCCTATTTCTATTCCAAGAATCCTGCCCATGCCTGTGTCAGCTTGGGCTTCGCAAAGCTACCCCGAACGCGCACGCGATGCTGCTGACTCAGCAAGTTGGCGCACTCGTTCGCGATGATCATCCTCCCCCAGCGGAAAGCGAACGAAGGTCAGCACCGCGCCGCTGATGAACAGCGCGGTCAATATTGTGAAGACCAGCATCAGCCGGTCAATGACCTCGGCGTCGACCTGGCCTGGCACCGCATTCTGCGGAAAACCGACCATGGTGATGAGGCTGCCGGCGGCAAAGGTCCCGATTCCGGTGACGCATTTCTGCATGAACAAATTGCCTGCGAAGAACAGGCCTTCCTCGCGAAGGCCGGTCTTCATCTCGCTGTCCTCGATCACATCGGCGAGCATGGATCCGACCAAGATCATCGGGCAGATGCCAAAACCGGTTGCCGCAGTGATCAGCGCCAGAAAGATGGGGATGGTTTCCGGCTCGCCATTGGCAGGGAACAGACCCATCAGGCGCAGGACATAAGGCAGCAGCCCCAGCGTCACCGCAATCGCGGCCATCACCGCTGCCGCCCGCTTCTTGCCCAGCCAGCGCGAAACCGGCGGGGCGACAAGGAAAGCGAAGATGACGCCGACGAGCAGCGTCACCGGCCACACCATGAACGCCCATGCCGGAAATTCCCAGACATAGGTCTGCATGTAGGTGCTGGTGGCGAAATTGAGGCCCTGATTGGCATAGGCAAAAATGCCCGCACCCATCAGCACGAGGAATGCACGGTTGTTGAGCGTGCCGAATATGGCCCGGATTTCCGCCATCAAAGGCTGGCGAGGCGGAAGCCGTTCGGGCCTTTTCGCCAGCTGTTTGTGCGTGCCGAGGGCGGCGACGAGAACCGAGACCGTCATCATGATCGCGCCGGTCAGCGCATAGGCATGATAGCCTTCCTCGCGCAGCAAGCCGGCAGGCTGTTCGGGCGTCGGCGTGAGGAACACCGCATAGGCGAGCCAGAGCAGCAGCAAGCCGCCCATCCATCCGAACAGGAAACGGTAACGGATGACATCGGTACGCTCATGATAGTCGCGGGTCAGTTCCGGCAGCATCGCGATCGACGGCACTTCGTTCATCGCGATGAAGGATCGCACGAGGATGGCTGATCCGATCAGGTAGAAAAGCAGCCCGGTATCCGACCACTCCGGCGGATGCCAAAGCAGGAACCATGACGCGGCCACAGGAATGACCGATGCATAGAGCCAGGGGTGGCGCCTGCCCCACCGGCTGTTCGTCCGGTCGCTCAGATGGCCGATCACGGGATCAATGAAGGCATCGATGATGAGCGCGACCATCACCGCCAGGCCGACAAGGTCAGCAGACAGGCCGATCACCTGATTGTAAAAGATCAGCAGGAAGACGGCAAAGCCGTTATCCTTGACGCCATAGGCAATCGCGCCAGCCCCGAAGGCGAGCTTTGTGCCGAAGGGCACCTTCGCCTGGGCGGCATCGGTCAAACGCTTGCCCCGTCGACCAGTGCCTGCAGCGCATCGAACATACGCGGTGCGTCCGGATCCCAGCTGTGGCGGGGGCCGATGGTAATGCCACCATCGACCACCATGTGCTGGCCAGTGATGAAGCGTGCTTCCTCACTGGCGAGGAAGCAGACCATCGCCGCAATATCCTCTGGGTCGCCGCCGCCGGGAATTGGCTGCGCCTGCTGGGCAATTTGAGCGATCACCGCATTGGCAATAGCCCGCTTTTCCTCCGGCACGTCGAGCGCGCTTGAGAAGATATTGGTCTTGATGAAGCCGGGGCACACCGCGTTCATGCGGATGCCATGCTTGGCAAGGTCAGCCGCTCCGACGCGGGTCAGCTGGATTACCGCCGCCTTCGCGACGGCATAGGCGGTGGGCGAATAGCCCGCCTCGAGCCCCGCGATGCTGGCGGTGTTGACGATGGCTGCGCCCTTGCGCCCGATCATGTGCGGCACGGCATAGCGGATGCCCATCGCAACCGATCGCAACAGAAGGTCCATTGTCCGGTCCCAGCCGTCGGCATCAATTTCGTCGATGCCTTCCTTGGCACCGCCAGCACCCGCATTGTTGAACACAACGTCGATCCCGCCGTTCTGGCTGGCGGCGAAATCCATCAGCGCCGCGATTTCGGCGGTCGCGCAGACATCTGTGCGCTTGAACAGGATTGTGCCGTTCGACGTTGCGGCCAGATCATTGCCACCGGCAACATCGATATCCGCGGCCACGACCTTTGCGCCTTCGCGCGCCAGCCTGAGTGCGGTGGCGCGGCCGATACCCGAGGCGGCGCCGGTGACGACCGCCGTTTTTCCAGCAAAGCGCATCACTCTCTCCTGCTGCCGGTCCGTCATGCGACTCGGCCTGTGTGGACTGCCCGATTGGCGACCCTTATTTTGGGCATACTGTGCTTTCGAAATGCCACGCGCGTCAAGCTTGCCGGGCTGCCGCTACGGCATCCGCTGCGCTCTATTCGGCGCTTGCGCGTCGGCGCCGAATCGCTTTACGTAAACGTCAATTGCCGACACCTCGATAGGAGCATGGCCGCATGAGCGACAATCTGGAGAGCTTCCGCCGCGAAACGCGCGCATGGCTGGAGGCGAATTGCCCCGCCGAGATGCGCGAGCCACTGAAGAGTGAGGACGATACCTATTGGGGCGGCCGTAAGGCGGAGTTCAAGTCCCCCGCCCAAAAGGCGTGGTTCGAAGCCTGCGTCGCCAAGGGGTACACCGTTCCCGACTGGCCCAAAGAATATGGCGGCGCTGGTCTTTCCGCTGCCGAAACGAAAGTGCTGCGCGAAGAAATGGCGCGCATCAACGCGCGTTCGCCGCTCTCATCCTTCGGCATCTGGATGCTTGGCCCGGCGCTGCTCCACTTCGGTACCGAGGAACAGAAGCGTCACTATCTGAACCAGATCGCGCGGGGCGAAATCCGCTGGTGCCAGGGCTATTCGGAACCGGGTTCGGGCAGCGACCTCGTGTCCCTGCAGACCTTCGGCGAAGACAAGGGTGACCATTGGGTGGTCAACGGCCAGAAGATCTGGACGAGCTATGCCGACAAGGCCGACTGGATCTTCTGTCTCGTCCGTACCGACAAGTCGAACAAGTATCAGGGCATCACCTTCATGCTGTTCGATATGGAGAGCGCTGGCGTTACGACCAAGCCGATCCTGCTGATCAGCGGTAACAGCCCGTTCTGCGAAACCTTCTTCGACAATGTGAAGGTGCCGAAAGACCAGTATGTGGGCGAAATCAACCGCGGCTGGGATGTCGCCAAATATCTGCTCGGCCATGAGCGCGAGATGATTTCCGCCAATGGCGCAGGTGCGGACATGGTTTCGGCCGGCGCGCTTTATGCCAAGTCGCTTGGTCTCAACGCCGCAGGCGAGCTCGATGATCCGATCCTGCGCGCGGAAATGGCCAAGTTCGATGTCGATGTGTTTGCTTTCCGCGCGATGGGCGAACGCTTCATGGACATGTGGAAGACCGGCCGGGCGCATCCGGCCTCTTCCAACATGATGAAATATGCCGGGACGGAGCTCAACAAGCGCCGCTTTGAACTGGTGATGTCTGGCTCCGGCTCGGATGGGCTGGAATGGGAGAGCGAGGAATCCCGTCAGGGTGCCTCGGCCCGCGCATGGTTGCGCACCAAGGCCAATTCGATCGAGGGCGGCACCAGCGAGGTGATGCTCAACGTCGTCGCCAAACGCATCCTCGACCTGCCGGGAGCCTGATCCATGCCGATGTACCACACTGACGATCAGGCGATGCTCAAGGACAGCGCATCGCCCTTTATCGCCGAAGCCGGGCCGGTCGCGCATCTCCGCTCGCTGCGCGACAGCAATGATCCGACCGGTTTCTCGCGCGACCTGTGGAAACAGTTCGCCGAAATGGGTTTCACCGGCATTCTGGTGCCTGAGGACAAGGGTGGCCTTGGCCTCGGCCATGTCGAAGCGGGCATCGTGCTCGAGGAAATCGGCCGCAACCTCACGCCCTCACCGTTCCTGACCACGGCAGTGGCTGCAGCATCGGCGCTCAAGGCCGCTGGCGGGGCAGTTGCTGATGAATGGCTGCCGCGCATTGCTGCAGGCGATGCGGTGATCGCGCTCGCTATTGATGAAAGCCAGCGCCACCGGCCGGAACGTGTCGCGCTCAAGGCCGAGCGGTCTGGCAACGGATTCCGTCTGTCGGGAACCAAGACTTTCGTGCTCAACGGCCATGTCGCCGATATGCTGCTTGTCGCGGCGCGCACGGCCGGCGCAGCGGGCGAAGAATCGGGAATCACCTTGTTTGCGGTTCCCAGAGACGCGGCCGGGCTTTCAGCTGATCCGCGCCGTCTCGTGGACAGTTCGATCGCCTCCAAGCTGACGCTCGACGGTGTTGAGGTAACGGCTGATGCGGTGGTGGGTGAGGTCGATGCCGGCTGGTCCGCGCTGAAGCCGTTGCTCGCCGCTGCACGCACCGGTGCTTCGGCAGAACTGCTGGGCGTTGGTCAGGGCGCGATGGACATGACCATGACCTACCTTAAGCAGCGCAAGCAGTTCGGCCGTCTGATCGGCGAATTCCAGTCGTTGCAGCATCGCGCCGCGCATCTCTATTCGGAAATGGAGATTGCCCGTTCGTGCGTGATGAAGGCGCAGCAGCTGCTTGATGAGGGCAATGACGGTGCCGAGCTGATGGTCTCTGTCGCCAAGGCCAAGGTCGGCCAGACAACAAATCTGGCAGTCCGTGAAGGCGTGCAAATGCATGGCGGCATCGGCATGACGGACGAATATGACATCGGCCTCTACATGAAGCGCGACCGCGCGCTGGCCGAGTTCATGGGTGACGTGAATTATCACACGGACCGCGTCGCGCGGATGAACGGATATTGAGCGACGCCGACACGGGATTGGGGATTAAGTCATGAACCTGAATTCGCTCTTCGGCCTTCAAGGCAAGGTTGCGCTCATCACCGGCGGGTCGCGCGGGATTGGTGCTATGTTTGTCGAAGGTTTTCTCGCGGCGGGCTGTGAGCGCGTCTACATCAGCGCGCGTAAGGGCCCGCAGGTGGCTGCGGCGGTCGATCACTTCGGTGACAAGGTGATCGGCATTCCGGGCGATGTTTCAACGGTCGAGGGCTGCAAGGCGATTGCTGCCGCCGTCGCCGAGCGTGAGTCGAAGCTCGACATCCTCATCAACAATGCCGGCGCCGCATGGGGTGCCCCGTTCGAGGAGTTCCCCGAGAGCGGCTGGGACAAGGTGATGGACGTCAACGTCAAAGGCCCCTTTTTCCTGACGCAGGCCCTTTATCCGCTGCTCAAGGCCGCCGGCACGCCGGACCGGCCGGCCAAGGTGGTCAATGTCGGTTCGATCGATGGTTTGCGTCTGAACCCCTGGGAAACCTGGAGCTATCACGCGTCCAAATCCTCCATCCTTTATCTGACCAAGCGGATGGCGGCGCGGCTGGTGCGGGACAATATCATTGTCACCGCCATCGCTCCGGGTGCGTTCGAAAGCGAGATGAACCGCGCAGCGCGCGACCATGGTAACGAAGTTGCCAAGGGCATCCCGGCCAGGCGCATCGGTACGCCCGAGGATATGGCGGCTGCCGCCATCTATCTGTGCAGCCGGGCTGGCGACTATGTGATCGGGGAAACGCTCGCGGTCGACGGCGGGCTGGTGCATGCGGCGGTGGGAACGTCCATCGACGCCTGACGACTGCGATTGCGGTGAACCTTTGCGGTCCAGCAACGTTGCCACAGGCAGTCGGAGTTGGAGGCAGAGATGGACAAGCAGGGCGACGAAATTCGGGAAACCACGACTGAGGCGCGGGCCGGGGTAACACCAGGCATTCTGCGGTGGATGCTGCTGATTTCGCTGGCGCTGACAATATTGGCGCTGAGCGCGATCTGGATCACCGGAGCCGCATACACATGAACGGCGCGAAAAGGGTATCCCGCCTCTTTTCGCGCTGCTGCCTCTGCGCTAAGGCGCCGCCAGTTTCACCACCGTTAGCGGCTGGCTGACGCGCGACGGGCATATGGTCGTCCTGCGCTTCCCCCGGACACGCTGTTGACGGCCCAGCATCGAAAAGGGGGCAGAGCATAATGACCACCACCGGACAGGACACACTCGGCGTACGCGATACGCTGACCGTCGGCTCCAAGAGCTATGCCTATTATTCGCTGGCCAAAGCGGCAACGAAACTGGGTGACGTTTCGCGCCTCCCTTTTTCGATGAAGGTGCTGCTCGAAAATCTTCTGCGCTTCGAGGATGGCGGTTTCACTGTCTCCACTGACGACATTCAGGCGCTGGTCGACTGGCAGAACAACCCGGTGTCGGAGCGCGAGATCCAGTATCGCCCGGCGCGCGTGCTGCTCCAGGACTTCACCGGTGTGCCCTGCGTTGTTGATCTTGCCGCGATGCGTGATGCCATCGCCAAGCTTGGTGGCGACACCAGCAAGATCAATCCGCTGGTGCCTGTGCATCTCGTTATCGACCATAGCGTGATGGTCGACGAATTCGGTCACCCCAAGGCGTTCGAACAGAATGTCGAGATCGAATATTACCGCAACGGCGAGCGCTACGACTTCCTCAAATGGGGTTCCAAGTCGCTGAGCAACTTCAAGGCGGTCCCTCCCGGCACCGGCATCTGCCATCAGGTGAACCTCGAACATATCGCGCAGGCGGTGTGGACCAGCGAGGACAGCGGAGGCGCGACGGTGGCCTACCCTGACACCTGCGTCGGCACGGACAGCCATACGACGATGATCAACGGCCTAGGCGTGCTGGGTTGGGGCGTCGGCGGGATTGAGGCCGAAGCCGCGATGCTCGGCCAGCCGGTTTCAATGCTGATCCCCGAAGTGGTCGGTTTCAAGCTGACGGGCCAGCTCAAGGAAGGCGTGACTGCCACCGACCTGGTGCTCACCGCGACGCAGATGTTGCGCGCCAAGGGGGTGGTCGGCCGTTTCGTCGAATATTATGGCCCGGGCCTGCAGACGCTGACGCTCGCTGACCGTGCAACACTCGCCAACATGGCACCCGAATATGGCGCAACCTGCGGCTTCTTCGGCATCGATGAAAAGACCATCGATTATATGCGCCTCACCGGTCGCAGCGAAGACCAGCTCGCGCTGACCGAGGCTTATGCCAAGGCGCAGGGCCTGTGGCTCCATGCCGGTATGGCCGATCCGGTGTTTACCGATACGCTTGAGCTCGACATGGGCAGCGTCGTGCCCAGCCTCGCCGGGCCGAAGCGTCCGCAGGACAAGGTGGTGCTCACCGAGGTCGATAATGTGTTCAACGGCGACCTTGCCAATGTCTACAAAAAGGCATCGCCGCAGCGCGTCGCGGTCGAGGGCAAAGATCATGACATCGGCGACGGTGACGTGGTGATTGCCGCCATTACCAGCTGCACCAACACCTCCAACCCATCGGTGCTTGTCGCGGCCGGCCTCGTCGCCAAGAAGGCCAACGAACGCGGCCTCAAGCCCAAGCCCTGGGTCAAGACCAGCCTTGCGCCGGGATCGCAGGTGGTCACCGACTATCTCACCAAGGCGGGGCTGCAGGAACATCTCGACGCGGTCGGCTTCAACCTTGTCGGCTATGGCTGCACCACGTGCATCGGCAATTCGGGCCCGCTCGCTGAACCGATTTCCAAGGCGATCAACGGCAATGACATTGTCGCCGCCTCGGTGTTGTCCGGCAATCGCAACTTCGAAGGCCGTGTCAGCCCCGACGTTCGCGCCAACTTCCTCGCATCACCGCCGCTGGTGGTTGCCTATGCGCTGAAGGGCACGGTGACGGAGGATTTCACCACCACACCGATCGGTCAGGCAACGGACGGCAGCGACGTGTTCCTCAAGGATATCTGGCCGACCAACGCCGAGATCGCCTCGGTCATGAACGCCAATATTGACCGCGCCATGTTCGAAACGCGCTATGCCAGCGTTTATGAGGGCGACGAGCATTGGCGCGCGATCCAGGTCGAAGGCAGCGAGACCTATCAGTGGCGCACTGGCTCCACCTATGTCGCCAACCCTCCCTATTTCGAGGGGATGACGATGACGCCGGCGCCGGTGTCCGACATCGTCGGTGCCAAGCCGCTCGCTATCCTGGGCGATTCCATCACCACCGACCACATTTCGCCGGCCGGATCGATCAAGGCCGACAGCCCTGCCGGTAAGTGGTTGATGGAGCGTCAGGTCAGCAAGGCCGACTTCAACAGCTATGGCGCGCGCCGCGGCCATCATGAAGTCATGATGCGCGGCACCTTCGCCAACATTCGCATCAAGAACGAAATGGTGCCCGGCATCGAGGGCGGCATGAGCCGTTACAAGGGCGAAGTCATGCCGATCTATGACGCCGCCATGCGCCACAAGGCGGACGGCACGCCGCTGGTCGTCGTTGCCGGCAAGGAATATGGCACAGGTTCGTCGCGCGACTGGGCGGCCAAGGGCACCAACCTGCTCGGCGTGCGCGCGGTGATCGTGGAGAGCTTCGAACGTATCCACCGCTCGAACCTCGTCGGCATGGGCGTGCTGCCGTTGCAGTTCGTCGACGGCCAGACCCGCGAGACGCTTGGCCTCACTGGCGATGACAGCTTCACCATTACCGGTGTTGCATCGCTGACCCCGCGCCAGACCGTCACCGTGGAAGTCACTCGCCCGGACGGTTCGACCTTCACTTTCGATACCCTTTGCCGGATCGATACAGCGAATGAGGTCGAGTATTTCATGAACGGTGGCATCCTCCATTATGTGCTGAGGAAGCTGGCCGCCTGATCACGGCCTATTGATTAACGAAACGCCTGCCGCGCCTCATGCGTGGCGGGCGTTTCCTTTTGGGGCGCAGTCGGGCAGTGCTGCGCCCATGACCGATCCCAAACTTCTCATCGAAATCATCGGCTGGGCTGCGGCTGCGCTGATCCTTGCGAGCTACATCCTGTTGTCGCTGGGGCGACTGGAGCCGCGCGGCTATGTCTATCAGTGGATGAATGTGATCGGCGCGGCCGGGTTCGTGCTCAATTCGGGCTATAATGGCGCGATGCCATCGGCCGGGCTCAATGTGGTCTGGGCGGCGATGGGCTTATATACGCTCTGGGCAGTGTGGCGGGCGCGGGCAAAGACGCAGGCAGCGGATTGAGCGGGCGGGGCTGCGCGGCCCTTCGCTTCGGGATCGCCTTGCGCGGCCCTCCGCTCCGCTTCGGGATCGCCGTGCTCGGCCGTCCCCCGGACGGCCTGCGCGCGGCGATGGTGGGCGATGACAGGCTCGAACTGCCGACATCCTCGGTGTAAACGAGGCGCTCTACCAACTGAGCTAATCGCCCCCACGCTGGTTTGTGGCGCGCTATTGCCAGAGCAAAGGCCGGCTTGGCAAGCCTTCAGGCGAGATGCGAAAGATCGGCAACGCGCGCGAAATAGCGATGCATGGCCTGAGTGGCGCCTTCGGAGAGCTGGACGAAGATGCGGCGCGCGTCATGAACGTCAGCGTGACGTTCGAACAGTCCGCTTTCAGTCAGTGTCTTGATCCAGCGCAGAGCGGTCGTCGCGGGAACCGCAGCGGCGATACACAAGCTCGATACCGACACTCTGCTGCGGTCAAGTTTCGCGGCATAAAGATCGAGCAGCATGTCCCATGCCGGATCGGCAAAAAGCTCCGGATCGAAAAGTTCGTCGCGCAGCCGGCGTTGGCGGATGACCTGCCGAACCTCGCGCGCGGTGACCGTGGGGCCAGCATAGTCGCTGCCCGGGCCGGCGTGAAAGGAGCGCGAAGCGGCGTGGACATGATCTTCTATGAAGGGGCTCGCCGGCTCTCGCGAACCGTCCGTCGTGCGGCCCTCATAGCTGAGGCGGGCCAACATCCGGCTGATCCTGTCGACTTCCGAGCGCAGTTCATCAATCTGCCGGAGATGCGCATCATCGACCGTATCGTGCAGGGTGTCCAATTGTGCGGAGCGCATGCCACTCGCCAGCGCGGCGCCGATATCGGCATCACTCGGGCGGCATAGCAGCGAGACACCGGCATCATTCCCGAGCAGGCCCCATGCCTGATCCAGACAGTCTTCCGAACAATCAATGATGAGGTGCAGCGCTTCATTGCTGACATATTGAGCGATGGAGGCCAGCCTCTCGACATCGCTGTTCCCGCGCACGACGATCCAGTTCAGATCCGCGGTCAATGGCAGGTCCGGCGTCAGATCGGAGATGACGCGGCTCTGACAATGAAGCCCGAGCATGGTGGCCATGCGCTCAACGGCTGCGGGCAAAACGCCGTCGGCGGAGAAACAGGCAAGGCGCAGGCCTTCGGCTTTCGCCAAGGCGGCGGTTGGTTTCGGGTTTTCAGCGAACGGATCGGTGCGGTACAGGCCGGTCATAAGGTCCTCCAGATTAATCCTATATGGTCCTTTGGATCAATCCTGGGGCCATGGTTGGCACGCCGAGCCGTGCTTACCAAAGCAAGGCGGGTTCAGTTTTGCCCCGAAATGGGGATTAATGTTCCACCAAGACGGACTGGCCGTCGCAAGTCAGCCAACGGATAGGAGCATAGATTAATCCGTTTTGGATTCAATAGCTCCGTCTTGGCGCCGATCAGCCGCCATTTTCGCTCGCCAGCTCCATCAGCACTGCCCATTCGCTGTCTCGCACGGGGGAAACGGACAGGCGCGACTGGCGGATCATCGCCATCTCGGCGAGGCGGGGTTCGCCCTTAATCACCGCGAGCGGAATCGACCGAGAGAGTTTGCGTAGCGGCTTTACCTTGACCGCCACCCAGCGTGTCCCCTCCGGTTCAGTGGGATCGGGAATGGCGGCCCCGCTGATGGTCATCACGGCCACAGCCTCCTTCCCGATATTGCTGTGATAGAAGAGCGCCTGATCCCCCACCTGCATCGCCTTGAGGTGTTGTGCGGCGAGATGGTTGCGCACACCATCCCACGTGCCTTCGCCTTCGCGCACCAGATCATCGTAGCTGTAAACGTCAGGCTCCGATTTCATCAGCCAATAGGCCATCATCATTCTCCGGAAGAAGTGCCAAGCACGCGGTCGAGCACATAGACGGTGCTGCCCGAGGCCGAGATTTCAGTCATGCCGATCGTCGCGCGGCTGCCGTCCGGCGCGGTCACGACCATCGTTGCGTTATCGCTGGTGAAGGTGAGCGGCCCGGCGCGGCTGGCGATCACCGTGCTGCCGCCGCCATCGCGGATCAGCTGGCGCAATTCCTCCGCACGCAAGGCGCGAGGGATGATGTGAAGATCGACAATGCGCGCGAGGCGGCCACGCGCAGGTTCCGCGAGCAGCGCAGCCTTCCCCTCTGAACCGAGCTGCGCAAAGGCAGTGTCACGCGGGGCAAGCAGGGTAATGGTGGCACCGCGCCCGATCAGTTGGCCGCGCCCGGTGAGCGTGACGGCCTGCCGCATTATCGAGAATTCCGGCAGGCGGGTGATGGCATCTGCGGCGCTGGCGGGCTCCACCGCAGCGCGGCGCTGGCCGGCTTCGGCGGTGTCCCCCGCGCCATCCTCCGACGAACAGGCGGCGAGCAACAGCGCGAGCGCGATCGTGCCGCTCTTGATTGCCGTCAATGTCCGCCCCGTGCCGTTCATCCATTCCTCTTGTCGAACAGCCCTTGCCAGCGCCAGCGGGTGCGTTATCGCCTCCGGCGCGTCACAAGGGTTGCCGCCTTTCGTGCCCCCCATTTCAGGAAGTTGCCGATGTCCGCAAGTGTCCCCATCATTTCGATGACCGCGCATGATGATGCCGCCTTTGCGAGAGACTTTGGCGGGTCGTTCGAACGCTTCGGTTTCGCCATGATCACCGATCATGGCATCGACCCCGCGCTGATCGACCGCGCCTGGGCGATGACGCGCGCCTTTTTCGCGCTGCCGGAGGAGGCAAAGCGCGCCTATATCCAGCCCGGACAGGGCGGCGCGCGCGGATACACCCCGTTCGGGACGGAGATTGCCAAGGGCGCGACCCACGTCGATCTCAAGGAATTCTGGCACGTCGGGCGCGATCTGCCGGCGGGGCACCCGCTCAGCCACCAACAGCCGAACAATGTCTGGCCGGCGGAAGTGCCGGAATTCCGCGCGACATTCGATGCGATGTTCGCGGAGTTTGACCGTGTCGGCGGGCAGCTCCTCTCCGCCATCGCCCGCTACCTCGGCCTTTCCCCCGACTGGTTCGACGATACGGTGCGGGACGGGAACAGCGTGATGCGCCTGCTCCACTACCCCCCCGTTCAGGGCAGCCCGAGCGGCATCCGCGCGGAGGCGCATGAGGATATCAACACCATCACGCTCCTCCTCGGCGCGGAGGAAGCGGGGCTGGAGATATTGGACCGCGACGGCAGCTGGCTCCCCGTATCCCCGCCGCCGGGCGCGATGGCGGTGAATGTGGGGGATATGCTGCAACGGCTGACCAACCACCGCCTGCCGTCAACCACCCACCGTGTGCGCAACCCGGACGCCGGCCGCGCCGCCCATGCGCGCTATTCCATGCCCTTCTTCCTCCACTTCCGCTCCGACTATCTGATCGAAACGCTGCCCGAGTGCGTCAGCGCGGACCAGCCGAACCGCTATCCGCAGCCGATCACGGCCGACGAGTATCTGCAGGAACGGCTGCGGGAGATTGGGTTGAAGAAGTAGGGGGGGGTGCTTGCTTCTCAGAGGAAGCGAAGCATCGGAACATTGACGGGGCTGATATTCACTGACGGTCGTTAAGGAGGTGAAAAATTTGTGGATTGCAGATGGTTGCCCCTAGGTCTGAAGATTAGAGAATCAGACCTACCTTTTTGAATTCGATGTATTGATTATTTTGCATAAATTTTTTTCTTTATTCACCAATATCTTAGAGTCACAAAAAAGGCGAGAACGGCAACATCAAAGCACGTCTTATTGCAACCAGTGGATTGTTGGTGGATCACAAGGCAGTATGCCACAAATGGATCGCGAACCGCCAGCCATGCCATGGTCCGACTCAACCGGCGCTTCAACCTTCGAGCAGATGGCCTTTTGGGGATGTCTGGAAGGGGTCACCGTTGCTGAGCGTCATGAGCTCTTACCTGGGTTTTTCGTAGAGCCGTGCTATGGCACAGTATTCGCCCATCCTATCTTGGCGGTGAAACCCCCGCCGCGCATTGGCGAAGCTCATCCTGCTCCTTGGTTTGCCTGCCGTGGCGGCCATCGCAGCATTGAGGTCCGCTGTCAGCTCCATTATCCTGCTGTAACGCAGCCCTTTTACGAAAGCCGGGTTGCCTCGGCATGGCTTGCGACCGCAGCACTTCGCTTATTGTTGTGCGCGCCGATCCGGCTGGCTGTGCTGTCAGATTTTTCCTTCGTCGCCTTGAGCGATCGCCGGGGGGCTGAGCCAACGCTGATTAGTATGGAGCAGGCTCGCTTATATACGATCACCTCAGAAATCGAGGTAACTAGATTTATGAGCGAATGGATTTCGCTGCTTTCAGACTTGATTGTGGCAATGAAGGACGAACGGTTCAGACACGCCTTTTCCTTTTTCGACACCGCTTGGTGGGTAGGATCTGGTGCAGCCTTTCTCGTTGCACTTTGGACTTCTTTAGAGGCTCTGCTTCTCGATCCAAACACGGTGGGTATTAAGCGTGCACTTGCAGCGCGCATTTCGGAGCTCCTCGCAACCTCTTCCTCGGAGCGTGATCGCATCTTTAGCAAGGTTCTCGATCTTTACCGGACCCGCTGTGACAGCGCCCATGGAGCCCTTCATCCGGATCTTGCGCCAGTGCAAGATTCGGCGCGCATTGCTGGCGCGGTGTTTCTGGCAAAGGCCGGAGCGGCCATAGGCAAGAAATAGCGAGCTGCCAGTTTAGCTCAGTATGGTAGGGGGTGCGATGGGGTTGGCGAGGGAGCTGCGAGACTCTTGTTTCGTTGGTTTTGATCTCTTTCTCCGCGAAAAATCATTTAATTGAACAGTAGAGTAATATGTTTCGTATTTTGAGTTTTAACAAAGAAGGTAGACATGAGGATATTCGACATCGAAATTAATGAAGAAAATTTCAAAGAAACGATTTTTGGTGAAATGGTTATTGTTGATGACAGAAACCCCTTAAAGATACGTGATGATCCGGTTCCCCATATTTCAAGGGTCTCGGTGCATCGAGTGGCTCCCAAATTCGCTGTTTGGCCGCGTCATAAATTAGACGGCAGTCCAGATTTTCGGTTCAATCCCATTGCAGGCGGCGGCGGGGAGGTGTGGACACCATTTGAACTATTCATGGAAAGAATAAATAGCGCACTAAACGTGGGAGACATTTTCCTTGAAAAAAGCCATAGCGGATTCCCGGTTATGAAAACTGATTGGAACGGTCGTGCACGAACCGGTGAAGCGGCAGTATTAATGAACTTGTCGGGTTGGAGTATTCCATTATATTTTAAAGGTGAATATCATTATTTCTGTGAGGCCGTGCAAAATCTGAACGAAATTTATCACGCAATTGATTCAGGAAACATAGATCAATTAAAGACTATTGAATTAAATCGGAAAATATGATTGTGTCATCCGATTTGCGCAGAACTTATAAGAACATAGCTAGAAAGATTTCTGAAAAGGGTTCCCCCCCCCCTCACATCCGCACAAAATCCCGCTCGTAGCTGCGCAGGTTCGCGCCGCCGTCCACGAAGATTGTCTGGCCTGTCACATGGGCGGCGTTGGCCAGATAGAGGACGGCGTCCGCTATGGCCTGGGGCGTGGGGAGTTGGGCGAGGGGCATGGCGGCGTTCAGGCGTTCCATCTGGCCGGGGGCGTAATCGTCCGTCGGCAGGGTGAGGCCGGGGGCGACGGCATTCACCCGCACCCGCGGCGCGGCGGCGATGGCCATGGTGCGGGTCGCCTGCCACAGCGCCTGCTTGGTGAGTGTATAGCCGAACTGGTCCGGCACCGGGTTCACCACCCGCTGGTCGAGGATGTTGATGACGCAGGCCCCGGGGGCAGGGGATGCGGGCGTGCTGGCAAGCAGCGCCTGTGTCAGCATCACCGGCACGGTCAGGTTGACGGCCATGGTGCGGGCGAGCTCCGCTTCGTCAAGGCTGGCGAGCTCGCTTTCGGCAAAGCGGGATGCGTTGTTGACGATCAGCAGCGGCGGGCGGCCGAAGGCGGCGCTGACTTCGGCAAACAGGCTCGCGGCGGCGCCGGCTTGCGCCAGATCGTGACGGAACAGGCGATGGGCCGCGCCACTTTCGGCCAGCGCTGCGGCAAGAAGGGGGTCAGGGTCTGACGCAGTGCGCTGGTGCAGGGCGAGGTCATAGCCGGCGCGGGCGAGGGTGGCGGCGATGCTCGCGCCGATGCGGTGGAGGCCGCCGGTCACCAGCGCGAGGGGGCGGTGGTTCACGGCGGGCGCGGTCATAGCGCGCGGGCCCCGGGGGCGGGGCGATTGCGGCGCAAGGTGATGCCGATGCTCTCATTCGCCTCTGCGATGGCGAGCTTGACGATGCGAATGGTGATGGCGCTGACCCGGTCATCCTGCATGAACACGGTTTCCGCGATATGATCCGCCACCGCCTCGATCAGCGTGAAATGCACATCCTTCGGGATGCCATCAGTCGCGGCGAATTTGAGATCCATATAGGATTTGGACGCCGACAGCGGGGTATCGGGCGTATAGCGATCCTCCACCGCCATGTCCGCAATCACGCTGATGCGCAGCGGCTGGGGCAGGTGGGTTTCCTCGGAATAGACGCCGGTCAGCACGTCGACTTCGAGATCGTGGACTTCGAGGATCAGGCTGTCGGGATAAGTCACGGGAGGGGACGCGCTTTCTTGCATGGCGGGGCGGTGGCCCCTAAAGGCCGCTCCCCTTAATGGAGCATTCCCCGCTGGTCGAGATCAAACCCCTGTCCACCGCTATGCCCGAGAGGGTGGAGGCTTTGCTCGATGCTGCTTTCGGCACCGACCGGCACGGCCGCACCGCTTATCGCATGCGGCAGGGATGCGCGGCGTTGCCGGCTTTGAGCTTTTCGGCATGGGATGATGCGCGGCTGATCGGCACGCTGCAATGCTGGCCGGTGGCGCTGGAGCGCACCAGTGGCGAGCGTGTGCCGCTGGTGATGGTCGGCCCGGTCGCGGTCGAGCCCGCCTTGCAGCGCAGCGGCACCGGACGCGCGCTGATGGACGCGATGATGGATGCGGCCGCGCTTTATGCGGATGGCGCGCTGATGATGATCGGCGATCCCGAATATTATGGCCGTTTCTGGGGCTTTGCCGCTGATGCGACGGGGGAGTGGGTGGTGCCCGGCCCGGTCGAGCAGCGGCGCTTGCTGGCGCGCGGCGCAAACGGGCATGCGGTGCCCGATGGCGCGGGGGCGATCACGCCTGACCCGGCCCGCAGCTGAGGCGGTGGGGGAGCGCGCCGCTTGCGGTGACGCTGTGGATGCGCCACATCGCCGCCATGCCGATGGCCCCGCTTCCCGACTTTGCCGACTTGCCGATGGATGCGCTCGCCCAGTGGATGGAGAGCGATGCGCCGCCGCCGGTCGAACGCTGGCATCCAGCGCGTGAGGGGCGGATCGATATCCGCATTTCCGCCGATGGGCGCTGGTTCCATGAGGGCGGGGAGATCACCCGGCCGGCGATGGTGCGCCTGTTCAGCCGAATCCTGCGACGCGAGGCAGACGGCAGCCATGTATTGGTGACGCCGGCGGAGAAACTGACCATCATGGTCGAGGACGCGCCGTTCGTGGTGGTCGAAGCCCGGTTCGAGGAAGAGCGGGATGACGCGAAGGTCGCCTTTCGCCTCAACAGCGGCGATGTGGTGATGCTGGGCGCGGAGCATCCGTTGCGCCTGCGCGAAGGCCCGGCGGGGTTGCTGCCCTACCTTCATGTGCGGGGGCCGGCAGAGCGGCCGCTCGAGGCGCGATTGGCGCGCAGCGTCTATTATGATTGCGCGTCCCATGCCGATGGCGACGGGCGGCTGTGGAGCGGCGGCATGGCCTGGCCGCTCGGCGAGACAGGCTGATGCTGGCCGACGCGCTGGCACAACGGCTCGCGGCAGGCGGTGCGGCGAGTGTCCCGCATGACGGCGATGCGCAGTGGCGCACGCTGCAGGGCAAGCGTGAAGTGCCGGCGGCAGTGCTCGTGCCCTTTGTCGAGCGGCCGCACCCCACTGTGCTGCTGACGCGGCGGCAGGCGCATCTGCGCAGCCATTCGGGTCAGGTTGCCTTTCCCGGCGGGCGTGTCGACCCCGATGACGCTGACCTGATAGCCACGGCTCTGCGCGAAGCGGCGGAGGAGGTGGCGTTGCCGGTTGATGCAGCGCGGATCATCGGTCTCGCGCCGCCCTATCGCACGGTCACCGGCTATGTGGTGACTCCGGTCATCGCGGTCATCCCGCCCGATCTGCCTTTGCTGCCACACCCGGACGAGGTGGCGCATCTGTTCGAGGTGCGCTGCGACCATCTGTTCGATCCCGCGATGCATCAGCGCCAGATGGTCGACTGGGATGGCGGGACGCGCCATTATTGGGAAATCGCGTTTGACGGTGAGCGAATTTGGGGGGCGACAGCGGCGATGATCCGCAACATCGGGGTTTTGCTCGGGCTGGACGAGAACCCACGTGCGCTCAACCTGAGTGCACCGGCATGATCATGCTCCCGCCCGGCGCCTGGCGAGAGGATACGGCCCTGCTTGCGATCCTTGACGCGCTTGGCGGCAGCGCAATGACGCGGGCGGTCGGCGGGGCGGTGCGCGACAGTTTGCTCGGTCAGCCGGTCTCCGATGTCGATCTGGCGACGCGGCTGGTGCCTGCGGATGTGGTCGCACGGTTGGCCGCGGCTGGCCTCAAATCGGCGCCGACCGGGATAGCCCATGGCACAGTCACAGCGATTGCGGGCGGGCGCGGTTTCGAGGTCACCACGCTCAGGCGCGATGTCGCTACCGATGGGCGCCGCGCGACCATCGCCTTCACGGACGACTGGGCCGAGGATGCGGCGCGGCGGGATTTCACCATCAACGCGCTCTATGCCGATCCCCAGTCGGGGGAGATTTTCGATCCGGTCGGCGGTCTTGCCGACCTCGACGCGCGGCGCGTGCTGTTCATCGGTGATGCCGCTGCGCGGATCGACGAGGACCATTTGCGTATCCTGCGCTGGTTCCGTTTTCTGGGCCGGTTTGGCATTGCCGCACCGGATGAGGCCACTTTTGAGACGGTCGCCGGGCGGGCAGCGAAGCTGCGCGGCCTCTCCCGCGAGCGGGTGGCCGATGAATTGATGCGTATCCTCGCGCTGCCCGATCCCGCATCGGTCGTGCGGCTGATGCATAAGGCTGGCGTGCTCGCCGAAATATTGCCCGAAGCAGTCAATGGCGGGGTCGATCGGCTGGAGGCGTTGGTGCGTGCCGAGGGTGCGGCAGATGTTACTGGCGATGCCGGTCGGCGGCTTGCCGCATTGGTGGCGGGCGATGCGCTGGCGGCAGACAAGGCGGCAGCGCGGCTCAAATTGTCCAATCGCCTGCGTAAACGGCTCCATGTGGCGTTATCGGATGATGCTGGCAGGGATGCACGTGCGCTTGCCTATCGTATCGGCATCGAAGGTGCGACGGATCGGCTGCTGCTGGCAGGCGAGCCCGAGCGGCTGGCCGATCTAGACGGATGGGATGTTCCGCGCCTGCCCTTCTCGGGCGGGGACTTGGTGGCGTTGGGGGTAACGGCCGGGCCGGAGGTCGCGCGATTGCTGAGACGATTGGAGGACCAGTGGATCAGCGAAGGCTTCCCGACCGCTGTCGATCTGCGGCGGTGGCTGGACGCAGGGCAGCGGGACTGAGAGGACCAACGGCCGTCGCTGCCGCGCACGCCCTGTCCCGGGGACAGTTCAGCCTATTGGGAAAAACCGGTTGTCTCTGGGGAAGCCGCCGGGTGCCATGCGTCCTGCCGCGCCACGGGCCGTGCGCCAGGGGGTGAGGTCGCTTTCAGTGCGTGTCCGCCCGGTGTCGCCGCCCATTGGCCAAGATAGGCCGTCACTCATCTTCAATGTCCGCGCGTCGGCGAGGCCGCCGTCGCGATAGCGTTGCAGCATAACGCCCTGGCCGCGGCCCATTTCTGGCAGATCGGCGAGCGGGAAGACGACCAGCTTTCGATTGTCGCCGACCACGGCGACGGCATCATCATCCGGCGCGATTGGGCGGACGGCAGACAGGCTGCTGTTGCTGCGCAAGTTGACGATTTGCTTGCCCTTGCGGGTTTCCGCCACCAACTCGGATGCGGCCACGACAAAGCCATGCCCGCTCGATTGCGCGACCAGCAACTTGGCTGTCGGCGCCGAGACCAGCATTGCGACAATATCCCCTTCGCCATCAATGTCGGCCATCAATCGGACGGGTTCGCCGAAGCCACGCCCGCCAGGCAGCTTGTCCGCTGCGAGCGTATAGAAACGACCGTTGGCCGCAGCCAGGATCACGCGGTCTGTTGTCTGTGCGTGAAGCGCGAGCGCAAAAGCATCGCCTTCCTTGAACTTGAGATCATCCGTCCGCGCAAGATCGACGTGCCCCTTCATTGCCCGGATCCAGCCGCGTTGGGAAAGGATGACCGTAACCGGCTCCCGCTCGATGAAGGCTTCAATCGAGATTTCGCGTGCCGGTGCGGCCTCTGCGACGGTGGTGCGGCGCGCGCCGATGGCGGTTTCGGGCGCATAGGCTTCACGCAGCTTAGCGAGGTCGCGCTTCATGCGCGTGCGTTGCCGAGCCGGACTATCGAGCAGCGCCTGAAGGTCTGCGCGTTCCTTTTCGAGTGCCTCCTTCTCGCGGCGCAGCTCCATTTCCTCAAGCCTGCGCAAAGACCGCAGGCGCATGTTGAGGATGGCTTCGGCCTGGCGCTCGGTGAGGCCGAATTCTGCCATCATTACCGGGCGCGGTTCATCCTCAGTGCGGATGATGGCGATGATGCGATCCAGGTTGAGGAAAGCGATAATGTAGCCGTCAACCAGTTCCAGCCGTTCAGCGATGCGATCAAGCCGGTGCTGGGTGCGGCGCACGAGCACATCGAACTGGTGCGTGAGCCAGCCTTGGAGGACGTCCTTGAGACCCATGACGCGCGGGGTGCGCGTGGCATCAAGCACGTTCATGTTAAGGGACAGGCGCGTTTCGAGATCGGTCAGCCGGTAAAGGCTTTCCTTGAGGACTTCAGGATCGATGTTGCGGCTGCGCGGCACGAGGACGATGCGCACATCCTCCGCCGATTCATCGCGCACATCTTCGAGGATCGGCAGTTTTTTGTCTGCGATGAGCTGCGCGATCTGTTCGATCAGTTTGGATTTGGCGACACCATAGGGGATTTGCGTGACGACCAGCTGCCATGCGCCCGGCCCATCGCCCTTTTCCGGCGTGTCGGTGAACCGCGCGCGCACTCGGAAGGAGCCGCGCCCGCTTTCATAAGCCGAGCGGATCGTCTCGGCGCTGTCAACGATCAGGCCACCGGTCGGCAGGTCGGGCCCCTGCACATGTTCCAGCAAAGCTTCGAGCGGGGCTTCCGGCTTGTCGATCAGGAGGGTCGCGGCGTCGATGATCTCGGCAGCATTGTGCGGTGGAATGCTGGTCGCCATGCCGACCGCGATGCCCTGTGCGCCATTGGCGAGCAGGTTCGGAAATAGGCCCGGCATCACCTCTGGTTCCTGTTCCTCACCATTATAGGTGGGACGGAAATCGACGGTGCCTTCGTCGAGACCTGCCATGAGGTCGATGGCGACGCGGGTCAGGCGGGCTTCAGTGTAACGATAAGCGGCGGCGTTATCGCCGTCGATATTCCCAAAATTGCCCTGACCGTCGACCAGCGGGTAGCGAAGTGCAAAATCCTGAGCGAGGCGAACCATCGCGTCATAGACGGCCGTATCGCCGTGCGGATGGAATTTACCGATGACGTCGCCGACGACGCGCGCCGACTTTTTATGGGCCTGTGCAGGATCGAGCCGCAGTTGGCGCATCGCCCAAAGGAGACGCCGGTGCACCGGTTTAAGGCCATCGCGTAAATCGGGCAGCGACCGTGCGGTAATCGTCGACAGGGCGTATACGAGATAGCGGTCGGCCAGCGCGCTGTCGAACGGCGTGTCGAGGATCGGTGTCGGCGGTTTGTCGTCTATGCTGGCCATGGGTGACGGCGGCGATAGCAGCGTCGTTTCCAAATTGCCAAGGGGGCCGGGGCCATTCTGCTTCGCTGGCATGATGTTGCGGGAATGCTACAGCGCGCGACAAAATGTGCCGCATAGACCTTCGTCCCGTGGAATCATCCCCGCACCGGCCATAAGAAGCGCCTTCCCACCGTCCTCTTCACTCCCCTTTCGTGACGGTGACCGTTTCAGGAGATGCTTTGACATGATCCGCACATCCAGCCGCTTTGCTGCGGCCATTGCGCTGCCGGCACTCGCCATTGCGATCGGCACCCCCGCCTTTGCCCAGGACAGCGGCCCCGCCGCCGAGGAAGAGGACAGCATCGACCTGGTCGTCATCGGCAGCCGCCGTGCCGACCGCTCTGTCGAGGACTCCCCGGTGCCGATCGACGTCATCGGCGGTGACGCGCTGGCCGACAGCGGCTTCACCGAAACCAATCGCCTGCTGAACCAGCTCGTTCCCTCGTTCAACTTCCCGCAACCGTCGATCACCGACGGCACGGACGCGCTGCGCCCGGCCACCCTGCGCGGCCTTTCGCCCGACCAGACGCTGGTGCTGGTCAACGGCAAGCGTCGCCACACCTCGGCGCTGCTCAACATCAACGGTTCCGTGGGTCGCGGCTCGGCAGCGGTCGACCTCAACACCATTCCGCCGCTCGCCATCGAGCGGATCGAGGTGCTGCGCGACGGTGCCGCCTCGCAATATGGTTCGGATGCTATCGCCGGCGTTATCAACGTCCAGCTGCGCCGCAGCGAAGGCGGTCGCGCGCAGGTGACCTACGGCCGTTATGAAACCACGATGGATGGTGTGCCGAACTTCACGGGCGTGCAAACCGGCGCGAATGGCCAGCCGCTGCTCAACACCGCAGCGGGTGCGGGCGATGTGTTCCTGCTCAACAGCACGGGCAACCAGACCCGCAGCGACGGCGGCACGCTGACCATGGCGATGAACTATGGCCTGCCGATCGGACCGGGTGGCTATGTCAACCTGACCGCGCAGTTCCAGGATCGCGGTGCGACCAACCGGTCGGGCCCAGACCCGCGCCTTCAATATCCGCGCATCGCGGGCAATGTTGATCCGCGCGAGCTGACCTTCGATCGTTTCAACCACCGCTTTGGCGATGCCGCGACGGTGGATTACACATTGTTCCTGAACGCCGGTTACGAGATTTCGCCATCGGCGGAACTCTACACCTTTGCCAGCTACAATGTTCGCGATGCCGAAAGCGCCGGTTTCTATCGCCGTGCTAACGACGCGCGTAACCGGGATTTCTCGGCATCGACCACCAGCTTCGTGCCTTTCTATCCCAACGGCTTCCTTCCGCTGATCGTTTCGACGATCGAGGACGTCGCTGTTGCCGGTGGTGTGCGCGGTGAGGTTTCCGACTGGAAGTACGACCTCAGCGCCGTTTACGGCCACAACAGCTTCCAGTTCGGCGTCCAGAACAGCTTCAACGTGAGCTTCGGCGGCGCCAACAGCGCCCGCAGGTTCGATTCGGGCGGTCTGCGTTTCGGCCAGACCACCATCAACCTCGACCTCCAGCGGGAGTTCGATGTCGGCATCGGTGACGGCCTGTCGGTCGCCTTCGGCGGCGAATATCGCAACGAGAACTACCGTATCCTGGCAGGCGATGTGCAGAGCTGGCAGGGAGGCCCCTTTGCCGCCCCGACGTTCGGCGCACCGGCCGGCGCGCAGGTGTTCCCGGGTTTCCGCCCCGCCAACGAGGTGGATACGAGCCGTGACAGCTGGGCAGCCTATCTCGAGCTTGAGACTGACCTCACCGAAGGCTTCACGCTGCAGGCGGCCGGCCGTTACGAGCATTTCTCGGACTTCGGCAGCACCTGGAACGGCAAGCTGGCGGCGCGGTTCGAGCCGATCGAAGGCGTCGGGCTTCGCGGGTCGATCTCGACTGGCTTCCGTGCCCCGTCGCTGCACCAGCAGAATTATGCGACGACCAGCACGAACAACGTGAACGGTGTCCTGCTCGAGATCGGAACATTCCCGGTCGAAAGCGCTGTCGCCCGCGCGCTGGGTTCGCGGCCGCTCGAGCCGGAAGAGTCGCTCAACTTCGCCGGCGGCATCACCTTGTCGCTGATCGACGGGGTGACGTTGACCGCCGACTATTACAATATCGACATCGACAACCGCGTTGTGGTGACGGAAAATCTGCAGGGTACGGCTGTCGTTGCGCTGCTGCAGGGTGCCGGTTTCAATAACATCACCTCGGCACGCTTCTTCATCAACGGCATCGACACCAAGACCGAAGGTCTGGACATTGTGGCGAGCTGGCGCGTGCCGGATCTGGGTCTTGGCAATATCCGCCTTAATGCGGGCTACAATGTCACCAATACCAAGATCACTGACCGTGCGGTCCTGCCGACGCTCCCCGGGCTGACCCTGTTCGGGCGGCAGGAATCGCTGCGCCTGACCGACGGCCAGCCGCAGGACAAGATCAACTTCGGGATCGATTGGGAAGCTGGCATCTTCTCTGCCAGCTTCCGCGGCAACCGCTATGGTGAGGTGCTGGCACCGGGCGTTGATGCGCCGCGTGACCAGGTGCTGGGCGCAGAGTGGCTGTTCGACCTCGAGCTGCGCGCGAAGGCACTCGATGCGATCGAAGTGGCGATCGGTGCCAACAATCTGTTCGACCAGTATCCGGACACCGTGCGAGCCGGCATCGTCAACGGCCAGAACTATGGCCAGAACGGCTATTTCATTCCGTACAGCAGCTTCACGCCGTTCGGTTTCAATGGCCGCTATCTCTACGGACGGGTCAGCGTCAGCTTCTGATCGCGTTCCGTAACCCGTTTCCGAAAGGGGGAGGCAGTGCCTCCCCCTTTTTCGTTGAGGCCTCCCCGGGGCCCTACCATCTTGATACTGTAGCGAGTTTTGCTGGCATCCTTGCAATAAACGCATAGGATGGTGCGCGTCGCCGGACTGACCCGAGAAAGAGGTTTGTCGGTGGAGCGGGAGGGTAGAGGAATGGACGGGCCTGCCAAGGTCGGTGATGGTCGTGCGGGTAAAGTGGGGCTGCTGTCGCGGCTGGCGAAGGCGGTGCTGATGCTGATGTACCGGCGCTACGGCTGGCGTGCAGTGGGCATCGTGCCCGAGCCACGCAAGTTCGTCATCATCGCCGCGCCGCATACCTCCAACTGGGACTTTCTCTATTTTCTGGGTCTGACCCAGGATCTGGGCGTCGATGCGCATTTCATGGCCAAGAATTCGCTGTTCCGCTGGCCGATGGGTCGGTTCATGCGTGAAATGGGCGGCATATCTGTTGACCGTTCAGCGCGGCACAATATGGTCGAGGCGATGGTCCGCGAATTTGAGACGCGCGACGAATTCATGCTGACGATCGCGCCTGAAGGCACGCGCAGCAAATCCGGCAAGTGGAAGACCGGTTTCTATCAGATCGCGATGGCGGCGAAGGTGCCCCTGGTCGTCGGCCTGATGGATTATGGCCGCAAGACCGGAGGGCTGACCATCACCATCTGGCCGACGGGGGATTATGCCGCCGACATGGCCAAGGTGTGGGAAATCTATCGGGACTGCACCCCACGAAACCCTGAGCTCGCGACCAAGAGCCTGGCCGACATCATCGGCCCCGATCCGGCAGCAATGCCAGGGGCCCTTAATCATCTGGATGCTGCATGATGACGATCCTGCTTCCCCTTCTCCTCAACCTTGCGGTGCTGATGGTGGCGCTGCTGATCCTGTGGCAGGTCGCGGTCGCGATCCGCGATGTCAGCTTTATTGATGCGGTATGGGCCTATGGCATGGTCGGCCTGGCTGCCTTCAGCGCCTGGCAGGTGTGGCCCGGTGCGGGTGAGGGCGGCATTACGCCACATGGCTGGGTTCTCCTGATCCTCACCGCTCTGTGGGGGATGCGACTGGGCACGCACCTCATCCTGAGGTGGCGGCGGCTGGGCCGCGATCCGCGCTACGAGCGCATCCTGGGCGGCGCGATGGAACGCAACGGGTGGAGCTTTGCGGTTGCATCCTTGCTGATCGTCTTCCTGCTGCAGGGGCCTTTGCTGTGGTTCGTCAGCCTGCCGGCTCAGGTCGGCATATTGGGCGATGGCGACAGTGATCCGCTCGGCGTGCTGGGCTGGATCGGCGTCGCCGTCGCGCTGACCGGCATTGCCTTTGAAACCATCGGTGACGCGCAGCTTGAGGCGTTCCGCAAAGATCCCGCGAGCAAGGGGCAGGTGATGGACAAGGGGCTGTGGCGTTACACGCGGCACCCCAATTATTTCGGCGATGCCACCGCCTGGTGGGGCATCTGGCTGGTCAGCGCAGAGACAGGCGTTGGCGCATGGACCATCGCTTCGCCTATCCTCATCACTTGGATGCTGATGCGCTGGTCAGGTGCGCCGATCCTTGAAAAGGGGCTCAACAAGACCCGGCCGGGCTATGCCGACTATGTGGCGCGGACCAGTGGATTCTTTCCCTTGCCACCCAAGCGGGGCTGAACGCCGAGCGGCCGGCCAGCCCCCCTGTGTGGTGCGTCAAGTTTACAAAGTTATACCGATAACCCACCCGCTTTTGTAAACTTAGCAGGGCCGGGCCGTTCCACGAGCGAAGAGCGCCAAAGCGCCGGATGCGGGCAGAACCGCCCGCATGGAAAAGGCCCCGGCTTTCACCGGGGCCTCGTTTTTTCGGTAGTTGCAGCGTGCGGACTACTCCGCGCCTGTCTCGGCCTTTTTCGCCTTGCCGCCCTTGGGGGCCTTGGGCGGGGCGGGGGTGATTTCGAAGGTGAGGGCGGGGCCGTCTTCGCCCTCCTTCAGCTTCACCTTGACCTCGCCGCCGTGGACGAGCTTGCCGAAGAGCAGTTCCTCGGCGAGCGGCTGCTTGATCTTTTCCTGGATCAGGCGGCCCATCGGCCTTGCGCCATAGAGCTTGTCATAGCCCTTTGATGTCAGCCAGTCGCGCGCGGCCTCATCAAGCTGGATGTGGACGTTGCGGTCCGCCAGCTGCAGTTCGAGCTGCAGGATGAATTTGTCGACGACGCGGCTGACCACTTCGGGCGGCAGGTAGCTGAACGGCACAATGGCATCGAGGCGGTTGCGGAATTCCGGGGTGAAGAGTTTCTTCACCGCATCTTCCTGTGCATCCTCGCGGCTCTGATTGCCGAAGCCGATGCCTTCGCGCGCCATGTCCGACGCACCGGCATTGGTGGTCATGATCAGGATCACGTTGCGGAAATCGACGGTTTTGCCGTGGTGGTCGGTGAGCCGGCCATTGTCCATCACCTGCAGCAGGATGTTGAACAGGTCCGGGTGCGCTTTCTCAATCTCGTCGAGCAGGAGCACGCAATGCGGGCTCTGGTCGATCGCGTCGGTAAGCAGGCCGCCCTGATCATAGCCGACATAGCCCGGAGGCGCGCCGATCAGGCGGCTGACCGAGTGGCGTTCCATATATTCCGACATGTCGAAACGCTGCATGGGGATGCCCATGATATGCGCCAGCTGTTTGGCCACCTCTGTCTTGCCGACACCGGTGGGGCCGGAGAAGAGATAGTTGCCGATCGGCTTTTCGGGGTCGCGAAGCCCTGCACGGCTGAGCTTGATCGCCGACGACAGCACTTCGATCGCCTTGTCCTGCCCGAAGACAACGCGCTTCAGATCGGTTTCCAGCGTTTCAAGGACGCGCTTGTCATCGCTCGACACCGTCTTGGGCGGGATGCGTGCCATGGTGGCAATGACTGCTTCGATCTCCTTGGTGGTGATCGTCTTGCGCCGCTTTGAGGGCGGCACCAGCATCTGCATCGCGCCGACTTCGTCGATCACGTCGATCGCCTTGTCGGGGAGCTTGCGGTCATTGATGTAGCGTGCGCTGAGTTCGACCGCGGCCTTGATGGCATCGGGCGTGTATTTGACGCTGTGGTGGCTTTCGAACGCCGAGCGCAGGCCGGTGAGGATCTTGACCGTATCCTCTATGGTCGGTTCGGTGACGTCGATTTTCTGGAACCGGCGCAGCAGGGCGCGGTCCTTTTCGAAATGGTTGCGGAATTCCTTGTAGGTGGTCGAACCGATGCAGCGGATCTGCCCGCCCGACAGTGCCGGTTTCAGCAGGTTCGAGGCATCCATAGCGCCACCCGAGGTCGCACCGGCACCGATCACGGTGTGGATTTCATCGATAAAGAGAATGGCGTGCGGCAGCGCCTCCAGTTCGGAGACGACCTGTTTCAGCCGTTCTTCGAAATCGCCGCGGTAGCGCGTGCCGGCGAGCAGGGCGCCCATGTCGAGCGAGTAGATGACCGCGGGGAGCAGCACCTCCGGCACGTCGCCTTCGATGATCTTGCGCGCCAGCCCCTCTGCAATCGCGGTTTTGCCGACGCCGGGATCGCCCACATAGAGCGGGTTGTTCTTGCTGCGGCGGCAGAGGATCTGGATCGTGCGGTCAACCTCTGCACTGCGCCCGATCAGTGGATCGACGCGGCCTTCCGAGGCTTTCTCGTTGAGGTTGACCGTATATTGCGCGAGCGCCGATTCCTTTTTCGGGGCCTTTTCCGCCTTGGCTTCGCCCTTCGCATCATCCGTCCGCGGCTCGATGGCGGTGCCGGACGGCTTGCCGCCCTTACCCACGCCGTGGCTGAGGTAGGAGACGGCGTCGAGGCGGCTCATGTCCTGCTGCTGCAGGAAATAGACGGCATAGCTTTCGCGCTCGGAAAACAGCGCGACGAGCACGTTGGCGCCAGTCACCTCATCCTTGCCCGAGGACTGGACGTGGAGGATGGCGCGCTGGATCACGCGTTGGAAACCGCTGGTCGGCGTGGGATCGCCGGGCTCTCCGGTCTTCAGGCTGTCGAGCTCTGTATCGAGATAGTGGGTGACGGTGGACTTGAGTTCGCCGAGGTTGACGCCGCACGCGGTCATCACTTCGGCGGCATGCTGATCGTCAATCAGCGCGAGCAGCAGATGCTCCAGCGCCGCATATTCATGGTCGCGCTCGCCGGCATGGCGCAGGGCGTTGTGCAGGGTTTTCTCAAGGCTTTCCGCAAAGGACGGCATGCCAGTCACTCCATTCCGGAGGGCCAAGCCGGTCGTGTCGCCCCGCCGCATTGCCCGGACCATCCGGTGCGGCGTCGTCTGTCGTTCTTCTCCCTTGTCCCGCATGCAATGTCGGCAGCATTGGGCCGATTGGCAAGGGGCATATCGCCTTCAGCGTTTGAATAACGCCTCGGCGCTTGCCTTATGGTTAACGGCGAATTCACGCCTCGCCTTCGTTCGGACGATTTCTGCCTCGAGCGCGGCAACGCGGGCGTCGAGCTCCTCAACCGATAGCGGCTCGATATCCTGCTTCGCCAGCAACGCCAGCGGATCAGCGGGACGGTTCGGGAAAAGCTCGTCTGCGTCCATGGGGGAGATGTTGACCGCGAGGCGGCGGGCCTGTCAATAAGCTGCGCAAGGGCAACCAGGGGACCAGTGACACCATGAGCATGATTCCCGCCGAGATGACGGCTATCGACTGCTCCACCCCCGGCGGGCCGGAGGCGTTGGTGCCGGTGCGCATCCCCGTGCCGCAGCCTGCGCCGGGAGAGGTGCTGATCCGCGTCGCTGCGGCCGGTGTGAACCGCCCGGACGTGCTCCAGCGCATGGGCCATTACCCGCCGCCGCCGGGCGCTTCGCCTATCCCCGGCCTCGAGATCGCGGGCGAAGTGGTCGCGGTTGGCGAGGGCGTGGGCCGCGAACTCTTAGGCCAAAAAATGTGCGCGCTGGTCGCGGGCGGCGGCTATGCCGAATATGCGACCGCGCCTGTTGCCACCTGTCTGCCCGTGCCGCCGGGGCTTTCCATGGCTGAAGCGGCGGCGATGCCGGAAACGCTGTTCACCGTGTGGACCAATTTGTTCGAGCGCGCCTATGCGACCGAGGGCGATACTGTCCTGGTCCACGGGGGGACGAGCGGCATCGGCACCATGGCAATCGCGCTGGGCCAGCTGTTCGGCCTCACTGTCATCGTCACCTGCGGCAGCGCGGAGAAATGCAAGGCGGCGCTGGCGCTGGGGGCGGCACATGCCATCGATTACAGCCAAAGCGATTTCGTGGCGGAGGTGGCGCGGATCACTGACGGGCAAGGAGTCGCGGCGGTGCTCGACATGGTCGGCGGCGATTATGTGCCGCGGAACCTCGCCTGCCTCGCCGATGATGGCCGCCATGTTTCCATCGCCTTCCAGCGCGGAATGGTGGCGGAGGTCAATGTGATGCTGGTGATGCGCAAGCGGTTGACGCTGACCGGATCGACGCTGCGCCCGCGATCGACATCCTTCAAGGGGCTGGTCGCGGACGAGCTGAACCGCACCGTATGGCCGCATGTTACAGACGGGCGCCTCAGGCCCGTGCTCGACAAGGCCTATCCGCTGGCTGAGGCTGCGGAGGCGCACCGCCGCATGGAGGCGGGGGCGCATGTGGGGAAGATTGTGCTGATCGTTTGAGGGGGGTGTTCCACCCCTCTCTTGCCCCGAAGTCCGCCACGCGCTAGGGCGTTGGGTCATTGTCCGGCCGCTCCCGATGGGGCGGCCCTATTTATTCGGGAGACAGGGCATGGCCCAGCCGCTGATGCCGCATGCGACCGCCGCCTGGCTGGTCGACAATACCGCGCTGACTTTCCAGCAGATCGCCGATTTCTGTGGCCTCCACATTCTGGAAGTGCAGGCGATCGCGGATGACACCGCCGGGACCAAGCTGACCGGCCGTGATCCGGTGCGCGCGCACGAGCTCACCATGGACGAGATCGAAAAGGGGCAGGCCGACCCGGCCTACCGCTTGCAGATGCTGAAAGGCCCGGAGCCGGTGCGCCGCACCAAGGGCCCGCGCTACACGCCGGTATCCAAGCGGCAGGACAAGCCCGACGGCATCGCCTGGCTGATCAAGAACCATCCCGAAGTCTCGGACGCGGCGATCGGCAAGCTGATTGGCACCACGCGCACCACCATCGAGGCGATCCGCGACCGCAGCCATTGGAACATCGCCAACATCGTTCCGAAAGACCCGGTGACGCTGGGCCTGTGTTCGCAGCGCGAACTTGATGCGCTGGTCGCCAAGGCCGCGAAGAAGGCAGGCATTGCCGCACCGGTCGATTCGCGTCTGGAAGGCGACCGTGAGGCGCTGATCGAAGAGCTGAAGGCCGAGCGCGAGGCGAATGTCCGCGCCGCCGAGCAGGCTGCAGCCGCAGAGGCCGCCGCGCAAGACAGCGCCGAGGCCTGAGGGGGCATGGGCGGCGACGCGGCGAGCCGGGCGGATGCGTCGCTTGGCCACCAGACACTGTCGCCCGATGCATCGCTGACCGCTGACGAAGGGCTGGTTCCGACCAGCGCCGCCGGCCTCACCTATCCGTGGGGCGAGCGTGCGCCGGGGGCGGGCGAGGCGATCCGTATCACGCCATCGGTCCGCTGGGTGCGCATTCCGATGCCCGGCAGCCTGGGGCATATCAACAGCTGGCTGCTCGATGATGAGGGCGGGGTCGCGGCGGTCGACACCGGCCTGATGCTGACCCCGTGCAGCGATGCGTGGAAGGCGCTGTTCGAAGGCGATCTGGCGGACACCGCGATTACCCGCGTGATCTGTACCCACCTCCACCCCGACCATATCGGCCTGGCCGGATGGCTGGTGAAGCGGTTCGAAGCGCCGCTTTACATGACGCGCGGCGAATGGCTGACCGCGCGCTTCATGATCGCCGACGTGCGCGAGGAGCCGCCCGCTGAAGTCAGCGCGATGCAGCGCGGCGCGGGCTGGGATGAGGAGGCGATCGAGCGCGCCCGCGCGCAGGGGTGGAGCCGGTTCGGCCGGATGGTGTTCCGCCTGCCCTATGGATACCGCCGCCTCATCGACGGGCAGCGGCTGGACATCGGCGGGCATGACTGGCGCGTGGTGGTGGGTTCGGGCCACAGCCCGGAACATGCGTGCCTGCTCAACGAAGCCGATGGCGTGCTCATCTCCGGCGATCAGGTGCTGCCGCGCATCAGTTCCAATGTCTCCATGAGCAGCAGCGAGCCTGATGGCGATCCGCTGGGCGAATGGCTGGCGTCGATCGACAAGCTGCTCACCCTGCCCGACGACCTCATCGTCTGCCCCGCGCATGGCGAGCCGTTCCGCGGCCTCCACGTGCGGCTGAAGGCGCTGCGCGACGAACATCATGACCGGCTCGACGCGCTGGCCACCGCGCTGGCGGAAGAACCGCGGCGCGCGACCGACTGTTTCCCGCTGCTGTTCCGCCGCACCATCGGCCCCGACCATATCGGCCTCGCCACCGGAGAGACGCTCGCGCACCTGCGCCAGCTCGAGGTGACCGGGCGGGTCAAGCGCGAGACGCAGGACGGCGTGTGGTGGTGGGGCGCGGTTTAGGCTTTGCGCCGGAGCCCGGTCTGACGGATTACTGCGCGGTCCAGCCGCCGTCCATGGAGAGGGTCGCGCCGGTGATGGCGGCGGCGCCGTCGCTGACCAGATACATCATCAGGCTGGCGAGCTGTTCCACCTGCACGAACTGTTTTTGCGGCTGTTTGTCGAGCAGCACGTCATTGACGACCTGATCATAGGTGAGGCCGCGCGCCTTCATCGTGTCCGGGATCTGGTTTTCGACGAGCGGCGTCCAGACATAGCCGGGGCAGATACAGTTGACGGTGATCCCTTGCGTCGCGACTTCGAGCGCGACGGTCTTGGTGAAGCCGGCGATGCCGTGTTTCGCGGCATTATAGGCCGACTTGTAGGGGCTGGCGACGAGGCTGTGCATCGAGCCCGTGTTGATGACGCGGCCCCAGCCCTTTGCCTTCATCCCCGGCAGTGCCGCCTTGGTCGCGTGAAAGGCCGATGAGAGGATGATCGCGAGGATGGCATCCCATTTGTCCTCCGGAAACTCATCGACCGGGGCGACATGCTGGATGCCGGCATTGTTGATGAGGATATCCGGCGCGCCGAACTGTGCCGTGCAGTCGGCGACCATCGCGCGGATATCCTCCGGCCGGGTCATGTCAGCGGGGCAATAAGCCGCGCCTGCGCTGCTTTTCGTCTTGAGCGCCTCCACCTCCGCGGCGATCGCGGCGGCATCGCCGAAACCGTTGATCATCACCGCCGCGCCCTGGGCGGCGAGGGCATGGGCAAAGCCGAGGCCGATGCCGCTGGTCGATCCGGTGATGAGGGCGGTGCGGCCGGTGAGCGATGCCATGATGTGCAGTCCTTTCGGGCGGGAGTCTCTGGCCCTTGCGTTGCCGCGCAGGGGCTCCTCCCGTCAATCGCCAATATCGCGCGGCCGATGGTTCTCTTTCGCCTGATGCTGCGGTATGCCGTGCCTTGGGGGATGCACGGACCAGGGCAGCCTGGCCGCAGGTGAGGGACAGCGATGCGGCTCGACGATTATAACGCCGGTGATGATATCCGTGATCTTGGCCGCGGTGGCGGCGGGATGGGCGGTTTTGATGGTGGCGGTGGCGGGGGCATGGGCGGCCTGTTGATCGGCCTTCTCCCCATGCTGCTCGGCCGGCGGATGGGATGCGGCACGCTCCTCATCATCGCGGTCGTGGGCTTCTTTCTGCTCAATTCCGGAATGCTATCGGTAAGCGCGCCGACGGGCGGCAGTGGCAGTCAGGCGGTGCCGGGTGCCTCTGCCAATGTCGCCTGCGATACGCCGGCCGAGCGTTGGGCCTGCAACGTGTTCGGCGATACGCATGAAGTGTGGGGCGAATTGTTCCGCGCGCAAGGCGCGCAATATCAGCGCCCGACGCTCAATTTCTTTGACCAGCAGAACCAGTCGGGATGCGGCACCGCGCAGGCGGCGATGGGGCCATTTTATTGCCCGGCGGACAATGGCATCTATCTCGACACGACCTTTTTCCGGGAGCTGGAAACCCAGCTTGGTGCGGGCGGCGACGCGGCGCAGGCCTATGTCGTCGCGCATGAGGTGGGGCACCACATCCAGACCATCACCGGCACATCCAATCAGGTGCGTCAGGCACAGGCCCGCGCCAGCGAGGCGGAGGGCAATGCGTTGCAGGTCCGCATGGAATTGCAGGCGGATTGCTACGCCGGCGTATGGGCGGCCCGCGCGCGCACCAATGACGGGCAAAGCGTGATCGAACCCGGCGACTTCGAGGAAGCGATGCGCGCCGCGCAAGCGATTGGTGACGATACGCTGATGCGCAACGCCGGGCAGCGCCCTGTCCCCGAAAGCTTTACCCACGGCACCAGCGAACAGCGCATGCGCTGGCTGCGGCGCGGGCTGGAAACGGGCGATCCGGCACAATGCGATACGTTCGCCGCGCGGGTGCTGTGAGGCCTCATCAGGGAACCGGATAAGCGGGCCGCCACGGCTGCCAAGGGTTGATCCGCGAGAGGCGGGCCGTATGGGAACGGCGATGACTGACCATGTTGTCGCCGTGCTCGCCGCGCTTCCGCAAGAGGCCGACGCTTTCTTTCCCGATGAGGGCGCGCATGATGCGCGTGGCTGGATGCCGCTGCGGACAATCCGTGCGGGCGCCATCACCTGCATTGTCGCGACGCACGGTATCGGCAAGGTCCATGCCGCCGCCGCGACGATGGCGCTGGCGGAGCGGTTTTCGCCACGGCTATTCGTCAGCATCGGAACAGCGGGCAAGATCGGTCGTGCGCCGGGCGATTGCTTCTGGCTCGAAAGCGCGGTGCAGCATGATTATGGCGCCGCGAATCCCGATGGGTTCCTGCCCTATACCGCGGGCAGCTGGCCGATGGGGCCGGCGACGGTCGAGCCATTTCGCGCCATGCCCGATCCGGGCGTCGGCTTGCCCCACGCGCGCATTGCCAGCGGCGACATGTTCGTCGCCTGCCCTGATCAGGCACGATCCCTCCATGAGGGTCTGGCCGCCGAGCTGGTCGATATGGAGACAGCGGCGATGGCACAGGCATGTGCGCTGATAAGCGCCCCCTGGGCCGCGATCCGTGCGACGACCGACGGGGCAGATGGCGCCAGCGCAGACGATTTTGCCATCAACCTTGCCGCAGCGGCACGTCGTGCGGGCGAGGCGGCGGAGCGACTGGTGGGGATGTTGGCGGATGGATTGCATCCGTCACCCCGGGCTTGACCCGGGCGCCCGCTCTACCGGCCAGAGCAGACAAGCTGGATCCCGGATCAAGCCCGGGGTGACGTGGGTTGTGCAGTGGCTGCCGGAGCGGATTGGCTGCCCTGCCCCCTTTGACAGTGGAGGGCGAATCTCCTACAGCGGCCTCGTCCAATCTTGTCCGGGACAGGCTCGCCGTCGCGCAGCGGGCCATCGCATGGGGCAGGAGCCAAGGACTTCAGCGACCGCCAACGTCCGGGCCTTTCCAGCATAGGGGAAGGGTGCGGGCGCTTTGCGTGTCGCTTTTTTGCGTCATCTTTATCCGGTTTTTCGAATCGAAGGCGATCCCGACCCATGGCAACCAAGGCTCCGGCGAACACCGCAAGCGCACTCACCGCAACGGCGAGCAAGCGCATCCGCAAGCTGTTCGGCAACATCCACGAAGCGATCCACATGCCCAACCTCATCGAGGTGCAGCGGGAAAGCTACGAACAGTTCCTGCGGTCGGACCCGTCAACGGGCTATGTTTCGGGCCTTGAAAAGACGCTGCGCAGCGTTTTCCCGATCCGCGACTTCGCCGGCACCGCCGAGCTCGACTTCGTGCATTATGAGCTCGAAGATCCGAAGTATGACACCGAGGAATGCCGCCAGCGGGGCCTGACCTATGCCGCCCCGATGAAGGTGACGCTGCGCCTGATCGTCTTCGAGGTCGACAGCGAAACCGAGACCCGTTCCGTTTTGGATATCAAGGAGCAGGACGTCTACATGGGCGACATGCCGCTCATGACCGACAACGGCACCTTCATCATCAACGGCACCGAGCGCGTTATCGTCAGCCAGATGCACCGTAGCCCGGGCGTCCTGTTTGACCACGACCGCGGCAAGACCCATGCGTCGGGCAAGTTCCTGTTCGCAGCGCGCGTCATCCCCTATCGCGGCTCGTGGCTCGATTTCGAGTTCGACGCCAAGGACATCGTCAACGTCCGCATCGACCGCAAGCGCAAGCTTCCCGTCACCAGCCTGCTGTACGGGCTGGGTCTGAACGGTGAGGAAATCCTCAACCATTTCTATTCGACCGCGACGTTCGAGCGTGCGGGTGACGGCTGGAAGATCCCGTTCGTCGCCGAAGCATGGCGCGGCGTGAAGCCGTCGTTCGACGTGGTCGACGCCGCGACCGGCGAAGTCGTGTTCGCTGCTGGTCAGAAGATCAGCCCGCGCCTTGCCAACAAGGCGGCGAAGGACGGCCTCACCACGCTGATGATCCCGACCGAGGAAATCTTCGGCCGCTATTCGGCCTATGACCTCGTCAACGAGGCGACCGGCGAGATTTACATCGAAGCCGGTGACGAAGTGAGCGCCGAAAATCTCGAGAAGCTCGACAAGGCGGGCATCGACCGCATCGACCTGCTCGACATCGACCATGTCACCACCGGTCCGTGGATGCGCAACACGCTGAAGGTCGACAAGGCCGAGGACCGCGACCAGGCACTGAGCGATATCTATCGCGTCATGCGCCCCGGCGAACCGCCGACCCGCGAAACCGCCGAAGCGCTGTTCGAAGGCCTGTTCTTTGACGGCGACCGCTATGACCTGTCGGCCGTGGGCCGCGTCAAGCTCAACATGCGCCTCGGCCTCGATGCGCCGGACGATCTCACCACCCTGCGCCGCGAGGACATCCTCGCCGTCGTCAAGGAGCTGGTGAATCTGAAGGACGGCAAGGGCGAGATCGACGACATCGACAACCTCGGCAACCGCCGTGTCCGTTCGGTCGGCGAATTGCTCGAGAACCAGTATCGCGTCGGCCTGCTGCGCATGGAACGCGCGGTGAAGGAGCGCATGAGCTCGGTCGATGTCTCGACCGTGATGCCGAACGACCTCATCAACGCGAAGCCTGCTGTCGCTGCGGTGCGTGAATTCTTCGGCTCCTCGCAGCTCTCGCAGTTCATGGACCAGACCAATCCGCTTTCGGAAGTCACCCACAAGCGCCGCGTTTCGGCGCTCGGGCCGGGTGGTCTGACCCGCGAGCGTGCAGGCTTCGAAGTGCGCGACGTTCACCCGACGCACTATGGCCGCATCTGCCCGATTGAAACGCCGGAAGGCCCGAACATCGGCCTGATCAACTCGCTGTCGACCTTTGCCCGCGTCAACAAGTATGGCTTCATCGAGACGCCGTATCGCAAGGTCATCGACGGCAAGGTCACCGACGAGGTGGTCTATCTCTCGGCGATGGAAGAGCAGAAGCACACGGTTGCACAGGCTTCGGCCGAGACCAATGCCGACGGCAGCTTTGTCGAGGAACTGGTGTCTGCGCGTGAAGCCGGCGAATTCGTGATGGCACCGCGCGACACCGTGACGCTGATGGACGTTTCGCCCAAGCAGCTCGTCTCGGTCGCGGCTTCGCTGATCCCGTTCCTGGAGAACGATGACGCCAACCGCGCGCTGATGGGTTCGAACATGCAGCGTCAGGCCGTGCCGCTGGTCCGTGCCGAGGCGCCGTTTGTCGGCACCGGCATGGAAGCGACTGTGGCACGCGATTCCGGCGCGGCCATCGCCGCTCGCCGCGCAGGCATCGTCGACCAGGTTGACGCGACCCGTATCGTGGTGCGCGCGACCGGTGAGGTCGAAGCCGGCAAGTCGGGCGTCGACATCTATCGCCTGATGAAGTTCCAGCGTTCCAACCAGAACACCTGCATCAACCAGCGTCCGCTGGTGAAGGTGGGCGACATGGTGAATGGCGGCGACATTATCGCCGACGGTCCTTCGACCGAGCTGGGCGAACTGGCACTGGGCCGCAACGCGCTCGTCGCCTTCATGCCCTGGAATGGCTACAACTACGAAGACTCGATCCTGATCAGCGAACGCATCGTCAAGGACGACGTGTTCACCTCGATCCACATCGAGGAATTCGAAGTCATGGCCCGCGACACCAAGCTCGGGCCGGAGGACATCACCCGCGACATCCCGAACGTCGGCGAGGAAGCGCTGCGCAACCTCGACGAGGCGGGCATCGTTTACATCGGTGCCGAAGTGGAGCCGGGCGACATTCTGGTCGGCAAGATCACCCCCAAGGGTGAATCGCCGATGACCCCGGAAGAAAAGCTGCTGCGCGCCATCTTCGGCGAAAAGGCGAGCGACGTGCGCGATACATCGCTGCGTCTGCCGCCGGGCGTTGCCGGTACGATCGTCGAGGTGCGCGTGTTCAACCGCCACGGCATCGACAAGGACGAGCGCGCGATGGCGATCGAGCGTGAGGAAATCGAGCGGCTGAAGAAGGACGCCGACGACGAGCGCGGCATCCTCAATCGCGCCACCTATGCACGACTGGCCGAAATGCTGTCGGGCCAGGTCGCGACCTCCGCGCCGAAGGGCGTCAAGAAGGGCAGCGAGATCACGCCGGCCCTGCTGGACGAGTCCGATAAGGCCGACTGGTGGAAGTTCGCGGTTGCCGACGACAAGGTCCAGTCGGACCTCGAAGCGGTGCGCGCCCAGTATGACGAGGCCGTCAAGGTCATCAACGACAAGTTCGAAGACCGGGTCGAGAAGCTGCAGCGCGGCGACGAGCTGGCTCCGGGCGTACTCAAGATGGTCAAGGTGTTCGTCGCGGTGAAGCGCAAGCTGCAGCCGGGCGACAAGATGGCCGGCCGTCACGGTAACAAGGGCGTCATCAGCCGCATCCTGCCGGAAGAGGACATGCCGTTCCTCGCCGACGGGACGCCGGTCGACATCGTGCTCAACCCGTTGGGCGTGCCGAGCCGCATGAACGTCGGCCAGATCTTCGAAACGCATCTGGGCTGGGCCGCACGCGGCCTCGGCAAACAGATCGGCGAAGCTCTGGACAGCTGGCGCGATGCCAACCCGGGCGTGACTGGCGGCACTCCGCCGGCTGCGGTCGTGGAGACGCTGAAGCGTGTCTATGGCGACAATTATGTCGCCGAGATCGACGCGCGTTCGGCCGACCAGGTCGTCGAGCTGGCCGAGAATCTGCGCGGCGGCGTGCCGATGGCGACGCCGGTGTTCGACGGTGCCCGTGAAGCCGACGTGTCCGAGATGCTGAGCCTTGCCGGGCTCGACACTTCGGGTCAGGTCGATCTTTTCGACGGCCGCACCGGCGATTGTTTCGACCGCAAGGTGACCGTGGGCTACATTTATATGTTGAAGCTCCACCACTTGGTCGACGACAAGATCCACGCCCGTTCGATCGGTCCGTACAGCCTCGTCACCCAGCAGCCGCTGGGCGGTAAGGCGCAGTTCGGTGGCCAGCGCTTCGGCGAAATGGAGGTCTGGGCGCTCCAGGCCTATGGCGCCGCTTACACGCTGCAGGAAATGCTGACGGTGAAGTCCGACGACGTGGTCGGTCGCACCAAGGTCTATGAGGCGATCGTCAAGGGTGACGACACGTTCGAGGCCGGCATTCCGGAATCGTTCAACGTGCTCGTCAAGGAAATGCGCTCGCTCGGCCTCAACGTCGAGCTGAAGAGCATCGAGGAGCTCGGCGACGAGGACGGTGGCGAAGCGCTGCCGGAAGCCGCCGAATAAGCGACAGTCGGGCCGGCGCCCATCGGGTGCCGGCCGCTGTTGCCGCTGAACGAATTTCCCTCAGTTTCGAGGACAAGACATGAACCAGATCACCAACTTCATGAACCCGGTCGCCAAGCCCGAGACGTTCGACCAGATCAAGATCGGCATCGCCAGCCCGGACCGCATCCGCAGCTGGTCCTTCGGCGAGATCAAGAAGCCGGAAACGATCAACTACCGCACGTTCAAGCCCGAGCGTGACGGCCTGTTCTGCGCGCGCATCTTTGGTCCGATCAAGGATTATGAGTGCCTGTGCGGCAAGTACAAGCGCATGAAGTACAAGGGCATCGTGTGCGAAAAGTGCGGCGTGGAAGTGACCGTTACCAAGGTCCGCCGCGAGCGCATGGGCCATATCGAACTGGCAGCACCGGTCGCGCACATCTGGTTCCTGAAGTCGCTGCCGAGCCGCATCGGCCTGTTGCTCGACATGCAGCTCAAGCAGCTCGAGCGCGTGCTCTATTTCGAGCAGTATATCGTGCTCGAACCGGGCCTCACGCCGCTGGAAAAGTTCCAGCTGCTGACCGAGGACGAACTGCTCGACGCGCAGGATGAATATGGCGAGGACGCTTTCTCCGCCGGCATCGGTGCCGAGGCGATCCGCGTGCTCCTCGAAAATCTCGATCTCGAAGGCGAGCGCGAAGCGCTGCTCGAAGAGCTGGCGACGACCAAGTCGGAGCTGAAGCCCAAGAAGATCATCAAGCGACTGAAGGTCGTCGAAAGCTTCATCGATTCAGGCAACCGCCCCGAATGGATGATCCTGACGGTCGTGCCGGTCATCCCGCCGGAACTGCGCCCGCTGGTTCCGCTCGATGGTGGCCGTTTTGCGACGTCGGACCTCAACGACCTCTACCGCCGTGTGATCAACCGCAACAATCGTCTGAAGCGGCTGATGGAATTGCGTGCGCCGGACATCATCGTCCGCAACGAAAAGCGCATGCTCCAGGAAGCCGTTGACGCGCTGTTCGACAATGGCCGCCGCGGCCGCGTCATCACCGGTGCCAACAAGCGTCCGCTGAAGTCGCTGTCCGACATGCTGAAGGGCAAGCAGGGCCGGTTCCGTCAGAACCTGCTCGGCAAGCGCGTCGACTATTCGGGCCGTTCGGTGATCGTGACCGGTCCCGAACTCAAGCTGCACCAGTGCGGCCTGCCGAAGAAGATGGCGCTCGAGCTGTTCAAGCCGTTCATCTACGCGCGCCTCGACGCCAAGGGTCTGTCGATGACCCTCAAGCAGGCGAAGAAGTGGGTCGAAAAGGAACGCCGCGAGGTGTGGGACATCCTCGACGAGGTGATCCGCGAGCATCCCGTGTTGCTGAACCGCGCGCCGACGCTCCACCGCCTCGGCATCCAGGCGTTCGAGCCGGTGCTGATCGAAGGCAAGGCGATCCAGCTTCACCCGCTGGTCTGCTCGGCGTTCAACGCCGACTTCGACGGTGACCAGATGGCCGTGCACGTTCCGCTGAGCCTCGAGGCCCAGCTGGAAGCGCGCGTCCTGATGATGTCGACCAACAACATCCTGTCGCCCGCCAACGGCAAGCCGATCATCGTGCCTTCGCAGGACATGGTGCTTGGTCTCTATTACCTCAGCCTCGAGCGTGAGGGTGAGCCGGGTGAAGGCATGCTGCTCGCCGACATGGCGGAAGTGCACCATGCGCTGAACATCGGTGCGGTGACGCTGCACACCAAGATCATCGCCCGCGTTCCGCAGACCGATGAGGCCGGCAACCAGTATCTCAAGCGGTTCGAAACCACGCCGGGCCGTATGCTGATCGGCGAATGCCTGCCCAAGTCGCACACCGTGCCGTTCGATGTCGTCAACCGCCTTCTCACCAAGAAGGAAATCGGCGACGTCATCGACCAGGTGTATCGCCACACCGGCCAGAAAGAGACGGTGCTGTTCGCCGACGCCATCATGGCGCTCGGTTTCCGCAACGCGTTCAAGGCGGGCATTTCCTTCGGCAAGGATGACATGATCATCCCGGCATCGAAGGTGGCGCTGGTCGAAGACGCCAAGCGGACGGTCAAGGACTTCGAGCAGCAGTATCAGGACGGCCTGATCACGCAGCAGGAAAAGTACAACAAGGTGATCGACGCCTGGTCGAGCTGTGGCGACAAGGTCGCCAACGCGATGATGGACGAGATCAAGGCCACGCCGCGCGGCGACGACGGCCGCCTGAAGCCGGTCAATTCCATCTTCATGATGGCTAATTCCGGTGCCCGTGGTTCGCAGACCCAGATGAAGCAGCTCGCCGGGATGCGCGGCCTGATGGCCAAGCCGTCGGGCGAGATCATCGAAACGCCGATCATCTCGAACTTCAAGGAAGGCCTGACGGTTCTCGAGTATTTCAACTCGACCCACGGTGCCCGTAAGGGTCTGGCTGATACCGCGCTCAAGACGGCGAACTCGGGTTACCTGACCCGCCGTCTGGTCGACGTCAGCCAGGATTGCACCATCGTCGAGGATGATTGCGGCACGGAACGCTTCCTCGAAATGCGTTCGATCGTGCAGGGTGGCTCGACCATCGCCTCGCTTGGCGAGCGCATCCTCGGCCGCACGCTGGCCGAAGACATTGTCGACGCCAAGTCGGGCGATGTCGTGGTTGCGGCCGGCACGCTGCTCGACGAAGCGCACATCACGACGATCGAAGCGCTGGGCATCCAGTCCGCGAACATCCGTTCGCCGCTGGTCTGCGAAGCCAAGACCGGCGTGTGCGGCACCTGCTATGGCCGCGACCTTGCTCGCGGTACGCCGGTGAACATCGGCGAAGCGGTGGGCGTCATTGCCGCCCAGTCGATCGGCGAGCCGGGCACGCAGCTGACCATGCGTACCTTCCACATCGGTGGTGCGGCGCAGCTCAACGAACAGTCGCACCTTGAATCGGTGACTGACGGCACGGTCCAGTATCGCGACATGCCGACCATCACCGACTCACGCGGTCGTCGCCTCAGCCTCGCCCGCGGTGGCGAGCTGGCGCTGATCGACAATGAGGGTCGCGAGCGCGCGGTGCACAAGCTGCCTTATGGTTCGAACATCCTCGTCGCCGATGGCGCGACGGTGGCTCTGGGCGAGCGGATTGCCGAATGGGATCCGTTCACCATGCCGGTGATCACCGAACAGCCGGGCGTTGTGCGTTATCAGGACCTGCTCGACGGCAAGACGCTGACCGAAGTGGTCGACGAAGCAACCGGCATCGCGCAGCGCGTGGTGACCGAATATCGCGCCACCAGCCGCGGCAAGAAGGAAGACCTCCAGCCGCGTCTGACGCTGCTCGATGAAGCTTCGGGTGAAGCCGCTCGCTATCTGCTCGCCCCTGGCACGACCATCTCGGTCGAGGATGGCCAGAAGGTGGCAGCCGGTGACGTGCTTGCCCGTGTCAGCCGCGAAGCTGCGAAGACCCGTGACATCACGGGCGGTCTGCCGCGCGTTGCCGAACTGTTCGAAGCGCGTAAGCCGAAGGACAATGCGGTGATCGCCAAGATCAGCGGCAAGGTCGAATTCCTTAAGGATTACAAGGCGAAGCGTAAGTTCGCCATTGTTCCCGAGGAAGGTGATGCAGTCGAATATCTGGTGCCCAAGTCGAAGGTGATCGAGGTCCAGGAAGGCGACTTCGTCAAGAAGGGCGACACGATCATCTCCGGCAGCCCCGATCCGCACGACATCCTCGAGGTGCTCGGCATCGAGGCGCTGGCGGCCTATCTCGTCAGCGAGATCCAGGAAGTCTATCGCTTGCAGGGCGTGAAGATCAACGACAAGCACATCGAGGTGATCGTTCGCCAGATGCTGCAGAAGGTCGAGATCACGGCGGGTGGTGACACCACGCTGCTGCCGGGCGAGCAGGTTGACCGCGAAGAGATGGACGAGCTCAACGCCAAGCTGGCTCCGAACCAGTCAAAGGCGGAAGGCAAGCCCGTCCTGCTCGGCATCACCAAGGCCAGCCTGCAGACGCGCAGCTTCATCTCTGCCGCGTCGTTCCAGGAAACGACCCGCGTGCTCACCGAAGCATCGGTGCAGGGCAAGGTCGACACGCTGATGGGCCTCAAGGAGAATGTGATCGTTGGCCGCCTCATCCCCGCCGGTACCGGCGCGGCGATGAACCGCGTCCGCGTCACCGCCTCCAGCCGTGATGCGGCGCTGCGCGCTTCGATGCGTGCCGCGAACGAAGCGCATCTGGTGGCTCCGGCCAGTGCGGCAGAAGAGCATGCAGCCGAACTGGCGCAGGGCCCGGAAGCCGCCATCCACGCCGATCCGCTCGCCGATGTCGTGCCTTCGGGCCATGGCACGGATGAGGATGCCGCAGACAGCTGAGATCAGCGGACGGGTGGCCCGCCGCTAGACGGTGTCGGGCCGCAGACATGAAAAAGCCCCGCCGGGTTCATCCCCGGTGGGGCTTTTTCCGTATGGCCGGTGGCAGGTGCCGACCGGTCCGCGTTCCGCCATCGCCGGGCGGGGGAAGGCCGCTGAGGCCGGTGAATGCCAGCATCAGTCGGCGAGCAAGGCGATGGCGAAATAGATGATCAGCGGCAGGCCGAAGCCGAGCAGCACGCTCGCCACGAAAGCGATGCGGATGAACAGGGCATCGATACCGAAGCTGTTGGCGAGACCGGCGCAGACGCCGAGAAACTTGCCATTGGTGCGATCGAGCATGAACTTGTTGGCCACACTATTGCCTTTCATAAGGTTGCGGTTTGCCATGATCAGGCAGCCAGAGCGCTGACAGCGGCGACCGAGGGGACGGCAGTGGCTGCGAACAGCATGGTTGTCGACCAGACGGCGATGGCGACGGCGGCAACATAGCTGCCAAGCGAACGGGTGTCGAAGCGGGTCATTGGTAAGCTCCTGTCATGTGTCTGGACCATTTCCGGGGATGCCAGTTGTTTTGCAGGAGCCGTGCCAGTTTGAAGAAACCGCAGATTTCCGCCAATCCGCCATCGCTACTGCGCTTAATGCGCCAAAGAAATGCCGAGGGTTGGGAATTTTTCCTGACCAGTGGCGCGTATTTCGCCAATAACGCAGGTGTGGCGCGGGGCCGCTTGCCCGCCTAGGGATGAACCATGGCGCTGGCGCAGCTTTCCCTGACTGATTTCCGCAATCATCCGGCGACGCGGATTGATGCCGGGCCAGGTCTCGTCGTGCTCGCCGGGCCGAATGGGTCGGGCAAGACCAATATCCTTGAGGCGGTGTCACTGCTTGCCCCGGGCCGCGGGCTTCGTGGGGCTGCGCTTGATTCCATGGTGCGGCAGGGCGCGGCGCGCGGTGTGGTGAGCGCCGATTTGAAAGGTCCGGGTGCAGAGGCGTCTGCGCCAGTCGCGCTCGGCACCGCGATCGAAGCGGGATCGGCACGGCGCAAAGTGAGGATCAATGGCGCGGATGCCAGCGCAGCGGCCCTCGGCGAATGGCTGTCGCTGCTGTGGCTGACGCCCGCGATGGACCGACTGTTCGTCGAGAGTGCCAGCGGTCGCCGACGGTTTCTCGACCGGATGACGCTGGCGCTGGAGCCATCACATGGCCACCATGCCAGCCGCTACGAAGCGGCGATGCGCGCGCGTAACCGGCTGCTCGCCGATGACAGGCCCGCCGATCCGGCATGGCTCGCCGCGCTGGAGGAGCAGATGGCGCAGCATGGTGCAGCGGTTGATGCCGCGCGCCACCGGCTGACGGCGGCGCTGGCGGCTGTTTTGGAGAGTTCCGCACCGGCAGACGGTTTCCCGCGACCCGCAATCATGCTGGCCGATGGCGATGGTGCCCAGGCGCTGAAGTGGGAGACGGCGGCGCTTGCTGACGCGCTGCGTGCCGGGCGGGCTTTGGACCGGCGTGCCGGGCGCACGCTGACCGGACCGCACCGGACCGATCTCTCCGTCATCCATGCCGATCAAGGCCAGGCGGCGGCGCTGTGTTCAACTGGCGAGCAGAAGGCGCTCCTGCTTTCCATCATCATCGGCCATGGTGAATTGATCGCCGCTGCGCGCGGCACTCGCCCGATCCTGTTGCTGGACGAAGTGGCCGCGCATCTCGACCCGGCACGTCGCGCGGCCTTGTTCGACCGGCTGGCAACAGGCGGCGGTCAGGTCTGGATGACGGGAACGGAAATGGCTCTGTTCGATGCCGTCCCTGCCGGGGCAACGCGCATAGCGGTGCAGGCGGGCAGTGTGGCGGAAGGGACGGGTGCCCGCTGAAGCTGCGGGCGCTTTAGAGAATATCGCGCACCTTATCCTGCGGCCGACACAGGCGCGCGCCCTTATCCGTGCGAACGAAGGGCCGTTCGACATAGGCGGGATTGGCGACCATCGCATCGATGATGGCATTGGCGTCCGCATCGGGGAGGCCGCGTTCTAGCGCATCAGTGCCGCGCAGACGCAGCGCTTCGCGCGGAGTGAGCCCTGCATCCTTGATCAAGGCGGCGAGCTGGGCGCGGGCATAAGGTTGATCGAGATAGCGGATGATAGTGAGATCGATCCCCGGCGTCTCCTCAAGGATCGCCAGCGTCTTGCGCGATGTGCCGCAGGCCGGATTGTGCCAGATGGTCGCTTTCATACGCGTTCCTCCTCAGCCCAGTGCGGCGCGGTGGCGCTTGGCATTTTCGACATAATGCGCCGTGCCCATGCGCATGCCCATGATCGCCTTTTCAGGCAGGTCGCGCATCTTCACGGCGGGGCGGCCGCCCCATAGCTCTCCAGCCAGCATGTGCTTGCGTTCGGTCAGCATCGCGCCGGCGGCGAGCATCGCATCCCCTTCGATCACGCAATGGTTCATGACGATGGCGCCAAGGCCGACAAAAGCGCGATCATGGAGCGTGCAGCCGTGGAGCATCGCCATATGGCCGATCAGCACATCTTCTCCGATGATCGTCGGCACGCCGGCATCGCAGTGAATGACGCTGCCGTCCTGGATGTTGCTGCGCGCGCCGATCACCACCCGGTCGACATCGGCCCGGATCACGCAATTATACCAGATACTGGCGCCTTCGCCGATCGTCACATCACCGATGATGCGGCATCCGGGCGCCACAAAGGCGCTGTCCGCGATCTGGGGCGATTTGCCGTCAATGGTGACCAGAGTGACGTCAGGTAGGTGCATGATCAGTCTCCAAAACCCGGGATCATGAGGAGCGGCAGGAAGGAAGCATAGCTGTCCGTCCACAGCTTGGGTTCGCGGTTGCTATCCAGCGGCCGCCACAGACCGCGCCCGTTCGGCACATTTTCCGTGGCGATGGCGAGCCGCTCTAGCGGGGCTTCGCTGCGCGCCATCGCGACCCAGATGGAGCCCGTGCGCGACAGTGCCTGATCCGCCGAATCCGGTTCGTCATGGCGCAGCCGCGCATGCCATCCGGCCCGTTCGGTCAGAGCCAGCAAGACCGGTTCCAAGTCGATGAAGCGGTTCGAGATGTGGACCAGCACGATACCGTCCGGCTGCACCGCGCTGTCATAGACATCGAAGGCCTCTCGCGTCAGCAGGTGGAGCGGGATCGCATCCGACGAGAAGGCGTCAATGGCGAGCAGATCGAAGCTTTCGCGGGGGACATCCTGCAACTTCAGCCGGGCATCACCGACCAGGATCGGGGCATCCGGCGCGCATTGCGAGAGGAAGGTGAAGCGGCTGTTGTCCTGCGCGATATCGACCATGGCGGGATCGATTTCGAAGAACATCCACTGCTGTCCCGGGCGACGATAGCAAGCGAGGGTGCCGGTTCCGAGCCCGACGACGCCGAGAGAGGCATCAGGGCCATAGAGTTCACTGGCGCGTTCGAAGGCGAGGCCGACGCCGGAATTTGGCCCGTAATAGCTGGTCGCCGTGCGTGATTGTTCGGCCGCGGTGATCTGCGTGCCATGCAAGGTGGTGCCGTGGGCCAATGTGCGAGTGCCCAGATCCGGCCGCTCGCGGATGGTGTAGATGCCAAAATAACTGCGCGTGCGATCCCCGCTCAACGAGGTTTCGATCGTGGTGCGACCGCCCATGCCGATCATCAGCGCTATCAGCACAGCGACGAAGGTCGGCCGCCAGCCAATGGAGAGGATGCCGATCGCGAACAGGGCACCGATGGCGATCAATTCACCCTGTTCAAAATAGCCCGTCCAATTCTGGGTGAGCCATCCGCCAATCGCTACCGCAAGGGCGGTGAGCAGGAAATTGACGATGCGCCGCCCGTCTGGCGAGAGTTTCAGCCAGTCGGCCCAAGGGATCAGCGGCGGCAACGGCAGCAGCAGTGCTGCGGCGATGACCAGCAGCGGATGTTCATAGACCCAGTCGAACAGCAGCGGAGCGATCAGCGCGCAGAACAGACCGCCGAGCGCGCCACCCACGGACATCATCAGATAGAAGAGGGTGAGCTGCGACGGTTCGGGCCGCAGATGATAGAGGCGCGAGTGCAGCGCAATGGCGACTGTGAACAGCATGACGAGGCTGCTCGCCGCGATGGCGACGCCGCCTCCGCCCTGCGACATCAGGGAAATGCCGCCGGATATGAGCAGCATCGCGGGCGCCATCAGCGTGATGGTGCCGGCGAGGCTGCGGTTATCCGCGAAGGCGATAGTGAAGCTGAGCAGATAAAGGCCGAGCGGGATCGCCCACATCAGCGGCATCGCCATAATGTCAGTGGTCAGGTGCGTCGTTGTCGAGAGCATCAGGCCCGAGGGGACGGCACTGAGTGCAATCCACATGGCTATGCGGCTCCAGGCGGGGCGCGGAGCGGTTGCTGCGGCAGCCGCATCCCCGGCGCTGGCCACGGCCGGGGCAGCGCGGCTGACCAGCCAGCCGCAGGTGATGGTGAGCGCCACCAGCAGCACATAAAGGCCTGTCCAGCCCCAGCTCTGCGAAGAGAGTTCGAGCGTCGGTTCGACGATCAGCGGATAAGCGATCAGGCCGCCGAAGCTGCCGAGGTTGGAGGCCGCATAAAGGGCATAGGGGTTTGCACCCGGCGCACCGGTGGCAAACCAGCGCTGGATCAACGGTGCCTGTGCTGACACCGCAAACAGGATCGGCCCGACGGAGGCGAGCAGCAACATCGGCACGAACAAGAAGACGTTATCGTCCGACGGCGGCGTCAGCGCGGCAAGGCCGACCGGCAGGAAGAAGGCCGCAAACAGGAGCAGCGTGCCGTGCAGCCACAGCTGGCGCTGCACCGGAAATCGCCCCAGCCAATGGGCCCAGGCATAGCCGCCAAGCAGCAGCGCCTGATAGACCAGCATCGCGCTGTTCCACACCGCCGGCGCACCGCCCAGCTTGGGCAGCGTCATGCGCGCGACCATCGGCTGGACCATGAACAACAGGAACGACCCGACAAGGATCGTGACCGTGAACAGCCAGCGTGGCGGGACATTGCCGTAAATCGGCGTGGAATTCGCGGTTGTTGCGGTCACTGGGTCCAGTCCCCCCTAGCGATGTGATAAACGATATGGTCCGAAAATTCCGGCGGAATGCCGGGCAGGCTATGGTCGAGTTCGGGCGCGCGGGTCATGCCGAGGCGCTGCATCAGCCCCCAAGACGCGACATTGCCACGCACGGTCAGCGCGGTGACCGACGGCAGGCCAAAACGGTGGAAGGCAAGGCCGAGGCTGGCCTCCGCTGCTTCGCGTGCATAGCCCTGTCCCCATGCGTCTTCACGCAGGCGCCAGCCGATCTCGGTCAGGCCATGCACCGGCGTATCCGGCCGGTTGGTGACATAAAGGCCGCAAAAGCCAAGTGTCGCGGCGTCGGCCAAGCGTTCGACGATCCAGAAGCAATAGCCATGCTCCGCCTGACAGGCGACGCTGCGTTCGTACAGGCGGCGGTGAACGGCCTCTCCGCCCGGGCCAAGCCAGCGCAGCACCGCGGGCGTATCGAGCCCGGCCATGAAGGGCGCAATATCCGCCTCATCCCAAGTCCGAAGCCGTAGACGCGCCGTTTCGGCGATGGTTTCAGCCATTGAGGAGGCGTGCGGCGTGGGCGGCATGATAGGTCCATACCCCCGTGCATCCGGCGCGCTTGAAGCTGGTCAGCGTTTCGAGCACCAGCGCATCGCGATCCCCCATTCCGGCGGCGGCCGCGGCTTCGATCATCGCATATTCGCCTGACACCTGATAAGCGAACACCGGCACGCCAAAGGTTTCCCGGACGCGGGTGACGATGTCGAGATAGGCGAGGCCCGGCTTGACGATGACGCTGTCCGCCCCTTCTGCCAGATCCTGTTCGACCTCGCGCAGCGCCTCTTCGGCATTGGCGGGGTCCATCTGGTAGCTGCGCTTGTCGCCCTTGAGCAGGCCGCGTGAGCCCACCGCATCGCGGAATGGCCCGTAGAAGGCGCTCGCATATTTGGCGGCGTAGCTCATCAGCTGAACATTGACATGGCCTTCGCTTTCGAGCGCGGTCCGGATGGCGCCGATGCGCCCGTCCATCATGTCTGACGGCGCGAGAATATCCGCGCCGGCATTTGCCAGCACCAGCGCTTGGCGGGCGAGGACATCCACTGTCGCATCGTTGAGGACATAGCCCGTGGCATCCACAAGCCCGTCCTGTCCGTGGCTGGTATAGGGATCGAGCGCGACATCGGCGATCACGCCGATGCTGTCGCCCAGCGCATCCTTGACCGCGGCGATAGCTCGGCAAGCGAGGTTGGCGCTATTGAGCGCCTCTGCCCCGTCGGCGCTGCGCAGTTCCGGCGGGGTATTGGGAAACAGGGCGACGGCAGGGATGCCGAGAGCCACGGCTTCGCGCGCGCGTTCGACAATGACGGCCACGGGCCAGCGTGACACGCCGGGCAGGGTGGCGATGGGTTCTTCCGCGTCACCGGATCCGACAAACAAGGGCCAGATGAGATCAGCGGGCGTCACTGTGCGTTCGCGGTGGAGCGCGCGGCTCCAGCCGGTGGCGCGCGTGCGGCGCAGGCGGGTGTCAGGATAGGCGCTCATAGGCAAAGGGCTATCGCGCAAAGCGGAAACAGCGGCAAGCCTTTCGAGCCGGCAATGATTTAGCGCGCAACGCGGGCCGCCGGGGCTGAGGCGGGTGCGCCGGGCTGGCCGGGCGGCAGCGGTGGCGGCGCCGTTTCCGCATTGCGGACCGGCGCGCGCAGCGCAGCGCCGACCGGTACAGCCGCCATTTCCGCAAGCCGGGCGCGGAAAGCGGCAAGCTCACGGCCCGACAGAGCGGCGCGGGTGGTGAAACGCACTGTCCGCGGATCAATAGCCCGGCCGTTGCGATGAAGCTCATAATGGAGGTGCGGGCCGGTCGACAGGCCGGTTGACCCGACATAGCCGATCACCTGGCCGCGCCGGACACGCTGGCCGTTGCGCACGGCAATGCGGCTCATATGCGCATAGCCCGATGCCAGCCCTTCGGCATGGTTGAGTTTCACGAACCGGCCATAGCCGCCATTATAGCCGGCAAAGCTGACCACGCCGTCAGTCACTGCATAGATGGGCGCGCCGTGGGGTGCGCCAAAATCCATGCCGGCGTGCATCCGGCGATAGCCGAGAATGGGATGCCGGCGCATACCGAAGTTGGATGTTATCCGGCCCGCCACCGGCCATGCGAGGCCAGTGCGCTGTTGCCCGACGCCCGAGGCTTCATACCATTGGCGTTCGCCATCGATGGTCCAGGGCAGCATTCTGAGGCGCGGCTCCCCATTGCGAACCAGCCCGGCATAGATGAGCTCACCGACCTCGGTTTCGCCGGTTTCAGCGCGGCGGTGGGCGACAATGATGTCGAATTGGTCGTCGGCACGAATATCACGGCTGACCGAAAGCTGGCCGGCGATCACGCGCAGATAGGATTGGATGGCGCTGGGCGGCGCCCCTGCGGCGCGTGCCGACCGGTAGAGGCTGTTGCCAACCCGGCCACGGATGCGAAGCGGCGTATCATCGACAGCAATGGCGATGCGTTCCATCCGCAGCGCGCCATTTTCCCGCAGAAATTCAAGGCGCAAGTCGAGTGCAGCGCGGAAGGCGAGCGTTTCGAGCGGCCGAGGATCGGTGCGGACCGCGCGGCGGCCGAGGACGATGTCGAGCTTTGTTCCAGAGGCAATGTCCGACGGCGGGATAGCGGCGGCAACCATATCCGCAACCCGGCGTGCCTCCGAGGCGCTGACGCCCGAGCGTTCGAGCACGCGGATAAAGCTGTCACCCTGTCCGAGCGTGGCTGTGAGCTCTATGCGCGGGCGTTCCGGTGCGACGGCGAGCGGCTGGACCACATCGGTCGGCGCCATGCGGCGGCCGGTGTCGGCACCCCAGGCAAGCGGTGTGATGATGAGGGCCCGGCTTTCTTCGACATCGCGAGGGTCGAGCGGGGCGGCCATGGCATCAACCGGCTTGAGGCCCGGCCATGCGGCAATCGCGGTGCCGCACAGAAGAATGAGGGTGGTGAAACCGCGCCACCAGGTGCGCGATCCGATGTCCTGCCCGAGGTCCGGCGCCCAGTCGATTTCTGCAATACGCTCACGCCAGCCGGGACGGTCATCCTCATGCGGGACGGCTTGCCCCATGGACAGCGCGGCCCCGCCCGCAGGATTCGGCAAACCAGGTTCCGCTTGGTGAGGCGTGACGAACAACTTCTTGCGATCCCCCGCAAAACGGCATCGTGCGACATCTGGTTGCAGCTGCCGTTATCAGCGCCTGCGCGTCGGCCCTGTGTAATGCGCCATGGTTAATGTCAATTTAAGTCCATGGTGGAGTGAACTGATGGTGCGGCAGTCCTGCGCAAATACGCGGTGAACTGTTCCATTTTGCCGAAGCTTTTTGCTTGCCCCACGCGATGCGAAACGCGAGGGATGAGGCATGTCGCGTTTCGCCCGTTCGCCGCTTACGGCAGTCCTTGGACCCACCAATACCGGGAAGACCCATTTGGCGGTCGAGCGGATGCTGGGCCACAGCAGCGGTATCATGGGCTTTCCGCTGCGTCTGATTGCGCGCGAAATCTATGACCGGGTGGTCGCAGCCAAAGGCGAAGCGGCTGTCGCGCTCGTCACTGGCGAGGAGCGTATCTGGCCGGAAACCGCCCGCTATATTCTGTGCACGGCAGAGGCCATGCCGATGACACGGCCCAATGCCGGCGGTTCAGGCCAGCCGAGCCAGGGGGCGCAGGCAGGCGATGTTGCCTTTGTCGCGATCGACGAGGCGCAGATCGGGCAGGACCGCGAACGCGGGCATATCTTCACCTCTCGCCTCCTCCATGCGCGGGGCCGCGAAGAGACGATGATCCTAGGATCGGGCGCCTTGGCTCCGGTCGTGCGGTCGTTGCTGCCGGAAGCCGAGATCGTCGCCCGGCCGCGGTTCTCGACCCTCAGCTATGATGGCCCGCGCAAGCTTTCGCGGTTGCCGCCACGGAGCGCCATTGTCGCTTTCTCCGTGGAGGAAGTTTACGCCATTGCCGAAGCGTTGCGGCGTTTTTCCGGCGGTGCTGCCGTGGTGATGGGCGCTTTGTCCCCGCGCACCCGCAATGCGCAGGTGGCCATGTTCCAGGCCGGAGAGGTCGATTATCTGGTCGCGACCGACGCGATCGGTATGGGCCTCAACCTCGATATCGCCCATGTCGCTTTTGCGAGCCTCAACAAGTTTGACGGGCAGCGGCAGCGGCGCCTGACCATCGCTGAAATGGCCCAGATCGCCGGGCGGGCCGGCCGGTACCAGCGTGACGGGACATTCGGTTCGGTTGGCGCGGAAGCGGCCTTTGCCGAAGAGGAAATTACGGCGCTGGAAGAGCACCGGTTCCAGCCGATCGACTGGCTCCACTGGCGCAATCCGGACCCCGCATTCAATGATGTCGTGGGCCTGATCGATAGCCTGGAACTGCCGGCGCCCCATGCGGCGTTGCGCCCCGCACCCGAGGCAACCGACCTTGCCGTGCTGAAGCGCATGGCCGGCGATGCCGAAGCGATGGAGCTGGTGACGGATGCGGCGCACGTCCGTCGCCTGTGGTCGGCCTGTTCGCTGCCCGATTTTCTGAAAGCCGGGCCCGAGGCGCATGGCCGGATGGTGGCGCGGCTGTGGCGGGACCTTGGCCAGGGCAAAGGCCATATCGATGCGGACTGGTTTGCCGGGCAATTGAAGGCGCTCGACGTCACCGAAGGGGCGGTCGAAGTGCTGGCCGAACGGATCGCGAAGGTCCGCACCTGGTGCTATATCGCGCACCGGCCGGACTGGCTGGCTGATCCGGCTGGCATGGCCGAAGTGGCGCGCGGCGTGGAAACGCGCCTGTCCGATGCGCTGCACAATGCGCTGACCGCGCGGTTCGTCGACCGGCGGACATCGGTGCTGCTGCGCGCCATTGGGCAGGATGCCGGGATGCTGCCGGTTGCGGTCGATGTCGACGGCGTTGTGCGGGTCGATGGAGAGGCGATCGGCCGGCTGGAGGGCTTTACCTTTCATGTCGATCCTGCCGCGCGGGCAGCCGACCGCCGGATGCTGCTGGCGGCGGCGGAAAAGCATCTCGCGGTGGAACTGGCGCGGCGTGCTGGTGCTCTTGCGGCGTCGCCCGAAGAAGCTTTGTCCTTGATGCTCAATGGCGAGCAGCCGCCCACGCTGTTGTGGCATGGCCAGCCTGTCGCCACGATCGAGCGGGGCCGCACACGGCTGTCGCCCAAGATCAGGCTCGATCCCGCGCTGGCCGCGCTTGATGCCCATATTGTTGCCGCCGCGCGCGCTCGGATCGAATTGTGGTGCGACAGCGGTATCGCCCATCATCTGCGTCCGCTTGTGACGATTGCGGCACGGGCGCGGGACCCCGAGGCACCGGCGCCGGTGCGCGCCGTGCTAGCGCACATTGCCGATGCGGGCGGCGCCGTGGCGCGCGATGACGTGGCATCCTCTCTGGCACAGATGGACCCGGCAGCGCGGGGCGAATTGCGGGCGCTCGGCGTGCGGATAGGGTCGCTCGATATCTTCAACCCCGCCTTGCTGAAGCCCGCACCGATGCGCTGGCTGGCGGCACTGGACGCAGCCTGGCGGGGCGGTGCCGGGCATGAGCCACCGACACCGGGGCAAGGCCTGTTTCCGAAATCTAGCGCGATGGTGCCGGTTGCGGCCTGCTATCGCGAAATCGGCGACTATTGGCTGCGGATCGATCTGGTCGAGCGTGTTGCCCAGCATGCGCATAATGCGCGCAACGGTTTTGAGGCCAAGCGCCGCAAACCGAAGCAGGCAGAGGCTGCGCAAGAGGCGATCGCGCAGGCGGTGGAGCAGGTGCCTGAGGAGGTGCCAGTCACCCCCGATCCTGCAGCTGCCGCAGGCGATGGCGTGCCGGCGGAGGCCAAGGCCGCAGAGGGCCAACCCCATCGCGCGCACCATTTCGCCATCGACCCCGAGCTGGCGCGATCCATCGGGCTCCCGCTCGAATCGCGTCTCTATCTTTACCGCTTGCTTGGTTTTCGCACCGTCCAGCCACCGCGCGACATCACCGTCGAGGAGGAGCCTTCGCTGCTCTGGTCGTGGCGCGGGCGGCGGGCCGACCAGCGACCAGCGCCGCGCCAGCGTTCGGGCGAAGGCGCGGGCCATGTGGCTCGTCCGCGGCGAGCGGGGGACGCGGGCGGGCAGCCAAGCCGGCGCAAGGATCATGCGCGCGGTGCGGGCCAGGCGCTCAAAGGCGCGGCGGCTCGCGGCTTCACATCCGGAGGCGGCAAAGCGCCTGAGCCCAATCGGCCGCGTGAACGGTCCGAGCCCAATAATCCGTTCGGCGTGCTCGCTGGCCTGTTCGGCAGCGGGGAGCGCGAATGAGCGCAGCCGGCGATGCCGCAATGCGGCTCGACAAGGCTTTGTGGTATCTGCGGCTTGCCCGCACGCGCGGCATTGCGCAGGCGATGATCGCAGCCGGGCATATCCGTGTCGACGGGCGCAGGGTTGACCGGGCGAGCACAAGCATCCGCGAAGGCAGTCTGATCGTCCTGCCGGGGCCACCGCGGATCCGCGTTCTCAGGATTGTCAGCCTGCCTGTCAGGCGGGGTCCGCCTGCCGAAGCATCGGCCTGTTACATCGACATGGGTGATGTCGAGGAAGGGCAGCAAATACAATCGGTACACGGGCCAGCTTGACGGGCGCGCCCCGCTGCGCATAGCAGGGGGACAGTGCCAAACGGGAGCCTGCACTTATGACTTATGTCGTCACCGACGCCTGCATCAAATGCAAATATATGGACTGCGTCGAGGTGTGCCCCGTCGACTGTTTCTACGAGGGCGAGAATATGCTGGTGATCAACCCCAGCGAGTGCATCGACTGCGGCGTGTGTGAGCCTGAGTGCCCGGCCGAGGCGATTCTGCCCGATACCGAGAGCGGCCTCGAAAAGTGGCTGGAACTCAACAACACCTATTCTGCCCAATGGCCGAACATCACGTCCAAGAAGGACAGCCCGGCTGACGCCGATGAATTTAAGGGCGTGGAAGGCAAGTTCGAGAAATTCTTCTCGGCCGAACCTGGCGAGGGCGACTGACGCCAGCGCCCGGCTCGGCTGCGTCCGCGCTGAAAGATTAGCCAAAATCAATATGTTGTTGCGCAGTTGGTAAGGCCAAGCCCTTGGGTTTGGCCGCCTTCGGCGAATCTGGCCGATATGCGGTTGGGTGGCGGCGCCCCGCCCGGAGGGCACTGCGGGCTGCCCCGCTGGTCATGGTGCACCGCACTAGCGCAAATGTGACATTTGTGCTAAAGCGCGGATCAACAGTGCGGAATCGCTTCAGAAAAGCGAATCGGCTGAGCCCGTTCGGAACAAACAGCAGGACTGCAACCACCCGCATCGCCCATCGGAGCCACCGTCGGCCGCCGGCTTAGCTGCCAGCGCATCATCCCGACGGCCCGACCGCTCCGGCCCCTGATCGCGATGCAAGGTCGCTCGTCCTCCTGCTGCACTCGGCGGGCAGCACGGAAAGGAATGACAATGACTGCTAAGGCGCACGCCTTCGACGTTGGTGATTATGTCGTCTATCCCAAGCATGGTGTCGGCCGGGTAATCGAACTCCTCAACCAGGAGATCGCCGGCATGTCGCTCGAACTCTATGTGTTGCGGTTCGAGAAGGAAAAGATGACGCTGCGCGTTCCGGTCAACAAGGTCGAGAGCGTGGGGATGCGCAAGCTGTCCTCCGACAAGACGCTCAAGGAAGCGCTCGACATCCTCAAGACCAAGCCCAAGGTGAAGCGCACCATGTGGTCGCGCCGCGCGCAGGAATATGAGGCGAAGATCAACTCCGGTGATCTCGTGTCGATTGCGGAGGTCACCCGTGACCTGTTCCGCCCGGACGACCAGCCCGAGCAGAGCTATTCCGAGCGGCAGATTTTCGAAGCTGCATCGAGCCGCCTGGCGCGCGAGATTGCCGCTATGGAGGAAATTGACGAGAAGGCCGCACAGGCCAAGATCCTCGAAATCCTCAACAAATATGCACCGCAGTTTCACCCGCCGGTGAACGCCTGATCGCTGCGAGGCGCAACGAAACAGACAAAGGGCCGCAGCAATGCGGCCCTTTTTCATTGTGCGCCCTGCGGGCTTGACCGCTGCCTCTTCTAGCGTATTATATCGGCAATACAGCTTGGGAGTTGCGCGAATGTTAAAGTCGCTGATGCTGGTGCCCTTTGCGGCGCTGACCCTGTCCGCCTGCTGGCTGCCCGATGGTGAAGAGGCGGAGCGCGAGAACCCCGGCGCCCCCGGCACGCCCGTGGCCGGTGCGGAAACGCCGACACAGCGTTACCAGCTCTCCGGCTTCACCGGCATTGAGCTGGCTGGTGCCGACAATGTCGTCGTCACGCGCGGCGATAGCTTTTCGGTGACGGCCAGCGGGCCGCAGGCGGTGCTGGATGTGCTGGTGCTGCAGGTCCGCGACGGCAAGCTGGAAGTGCGTCGCCAGCGTGGCAGCTCTGTTGACGGTGAGGCAACGATCACGGTCACCATGCCGGCCTTGTCGGACATTGCCATCGCGGGAAGCGGGGATGTTACGGCCGACACATTGACCGGCGAAGCCGCCGAAGTGGCCATCGCCGGCAGCGGCAATGCCGCGATCACCAATATAGCGGTCACCAAATTGGAACTCGCCATTGCTGGCGCGGGGGATTTTTCCGGCACCGGGACGGCACGCTCGGCAGAAGTTTCCATCGCTGGCAGCGGCGATGTCGCTGCACCCGAGCTCACGGCGGAGACCGGGGAGGTTTCCATCGCCGGTTCGGGTAATGTGCGTCTGAAGGTCACGCAGACGGCCAACATCGAAATCATCGGTTCCGGTGACGTCGAGATTACGGGCGGGGCGCGTTGCACCACCAACGAGATGGGATCTGGCGACGTCCGCTGCAGCTGAGCGTAACTGGACAGGGGCGGGGCATGCGCGCACAAGCGCGGGCATGACCACGCCCACAGCCTCCCTCGCCATCGCCCTCGCCATGCTGGGCGGGTTGGTCGTTCCGGCATCTGCGGAGACGCGCAGCTTTGGCATCACCAGCTTTGATGCGATCGAGGTTCGTGGCGACACTATCGTCGATCTGGTGCCTGGCCATCGCATTACGGCCCGCGCCGAAGGATCACGCGAGGCGATCGAGACGCTGACGCTGGAAATGGAAGGGCGCACGCTCATCATCCGGCAGGCGATCGAGGGACGGTATGGCCCTCGCCGGGCCGAGGATGGGCCAGCGCGCCTGACCCTGACCGGCCAGAATGTTTCCTCTGTCGTGCTGCGCGGTTCAGGGCAGATAACCGCCCGCGGATTGCGTGGCCCCCAGGTCATTGTCCGCCTTGACGGACCGGGCCGGATCGAGGCCGAAATTCCGGCCGGGCGCGCTGTTGCGACCCGCGCCAGCGGCAGCGGCAGTATCCGGTTGAGCGGACGGGCGCAGAGTTTGCAGGCGATCATCGCCGGATCGGCAGCGGTGGATGCAGGCCAGCTTGCGGTGCGCGATCTGGATGTCCGCGCCGGTGGCACGGGCAGCAGCAGCTTTGCCGCCAGCGGGCGGGCGAGCATTTCCGCCATGGGCGAAGCCAATGTTGCGGTGGCGGGCAGGCCGCGCTGTTCGGTCACCAATGGCGGTGCAGGAACGGTCGTCTGCGTCGGGCCGCCTGCCCCCCGTTAACTCCGGTCAGCGCTGACCACGGCATCCGAGGCGCGCAGCGATGACAATATGCTCATCAGATGCTGCACATCCTTTACCTCTAGCGACAGGTCGAAGGCATGAAAGCCGCCTTCGCGGGATGACAGCCTGAGGTTGACGATATTGGCACCGGCACGGGCGATGATGCCGGTCATTTCCGAAAGCGTGCCCGGTTCGTTGCGGACAGTGACCGTCAGCCGGGCGGTGCCGCCTTCACTGTCGCGCTGCCAGCGCACGTCAATCCAGTCTGCATCCTCGCCGCTGGCGAGGGAATCGCAGTCAATGGCATGGATTTCTATGCCCTTGTCGGGCCGGGCAAGGCCGACGATGCGGTCGCCCGGCACCGGGTGGCAGCATTCGGCCAACTGGTAAGCGACGCCGGGCGTGAGCCCTTCGATACTGATCGGGCGGGCCGGGTCGATGCGGACGCCGGCACGCTTCATGTCCGCGACCACACCGGGAACGAGCGCTTCCATCACCTCGCTGTCGCGCAGGCGTTGTCGCCCGACCGCATAATGGAGATCGGCAACGTCGGCGAGTTTGAGGCGTTCCACCGCGGCCTTGATTGCCTTGTCCCCGATCTTGACCGGAAGGCGGCGGACGATTTCCTCAAACAAGGTCTTGCCCAAGGCGACAGTCTCGTCGCGTTCCTTGTGGCGGACATGCCGGCGGATCGCCGCGCGTGCCTTGCCGGTCGCGACGAACCCCATCCAGGCCGGTTCCGGGCTCTGCTTTTCAGAGGTCAGGACTTCGACCGTATCGCCATTGGCGAGTTGGGTGCGCAGCGGCACGAGCCGGCCATTGACCTTTGCCCCCACGGTGCGGTCACCCAGGCGCGTGTGCACGGCATAGGCGAAGTCGACCGGGGTTGCGCCCTTGGGCAGCTGATGCAGCGCGCCCTTGGGCGTGAAGGCGAAGATCCGATCCTGATACATCGCCATGCGGGTGTGTTCGAGCAGCTCGTCGGCATCCTGCGCCTGATCGAGAATCTCGACGAGGTCGCGGATCCAGCCGGCCTGTCCGTCGGGCAAGGTTCCCTGTTTGTAGGCCCAGTGCGCGGCGAGGCCGAATTCGCCCTGACGGTGCATGTCGCGGCTGCGGATCTGGATTTCGACGCGCATATTTTCGCCGCGCATCACGGTGGTGTGGAGCGACTGATACCCATTGCGCTTGGGCGTCGAGACGAAATCCTTGAACCGGCCGGGCACCAATTTCCATTTGCGATGGATGATGCCGAGCGCACGATAGCAGTCGTCCGCACTCTCGGTGATGACGCGGAACGCCATGATGTCGGTGACCTGTTCGAAGCTGACGTGGCGTTCCTGCATCTTGCGCCACACCGAATAGGGATGTTTGGCCCGCCCGGTCACATCGGCTTCGATGCCCTCCGCCTTGAGCAGCGCGGCGATTTCCTCACTGATCATCTGCACACGGTCGATGCCGCCGCGCGTCAGCTTGTCGAGCTGGCCGGTGATGGTGGCATAGGCATCCGGTTCAAGCTCGCGGAAGGCCAGCAGCTGCATTTCGCGCATGAATTCATACATGCCGATCCGCTCTGCGAGCGGGGCGTAAATATCCATCGTTTCGCGGGCGATGCGGCGGCGCTTTTCCGGCTTCGGGATATGATGCAGCGTGCGCATATTGTGCAGCCGGTCAGCGAGTTTGACGAGCAGCACGCGGATGTCATCCGACATGGCGAGCAGGAATTTGCGCAAATTCTCCGCCGCCCGCTCGCGCTCGGTTTCAGCGGCGATTTCTTTCTGCTCGATCTGGCTCAGCTTGGTGACACCATCGACGAGGCGCGCGACCTCTGGCCCGAACAGTCGCTCAATCTCCGCATGGGTGGTGAGCGTATCCTCCAGCGTGTCGTGGAGCATCGCGGTGATGATGGTCTGTTCGTCGAGCTTGAGGTCGGTCAGGATGCCGGCGACTTCGATCGGATGGCTGAAATAGGGGTCGCCGCTGGCGCGTTTTTGGCTGCCATGCTTTTGCACGGTGAAGACATAGGCGCGGTTCAGCGCGTCCTCATCCGCTTGCGGGTCATAGTCCCGCACCTTCTCAACCAACTGGAATTGCCTCAACATGCCTCTAGATGTGGCGCAAAACTGCGGTCATGCAACCGCTTTGTGCATATGCGAAGCATCGCGCCGTCCGCTGAAGGGCAGACGGCGCGGCGTTTCCGCGCAAGATCGGGTCAGCGTGCGTTGGCGTTGCAGCGCTCGATATCGGCGGCTGCGAGGGCGCTGCCACCGGCTGAAAAGGCGGTGATCGGGCCCAGTTCACGGACCAGACGGGCGCACACTATGGCCGGGCGGCTGGTGCCACGCGGGGCGGTGCAGGCCGTGCCGGCGCAGTTCCAGACGAGGCCGCCTGAAACCGTGCGTGTCGCCGCTGGCGCTTCGCTGAGCGTCGCGGTGTAATAAGCGCCGGTGCGGGTTTGCGCCTGAGCGGTGGAGGCACCGGTTACTAGCAGCAGGCCAAATATGGCTGCGGCCGCGAAGGAGCCGATGCGCTGGCCCGCAGACAAGCGCGCGGGGTTGGAGAGGTTGGTCATGGGGAGAGCCTTTTTGTAGGGTAGGTCGCTGGCAGTCTTGTTTGCTGACAGTCGCCAAGGGTGCAGCCATTAGGTTGCGAAATGCTACTTATCCTAATAGGTTTCGCTCTGCAACTCTTGTGATAGAAAATGCTTGGGATGCGCCGTAAAGGAAGGCAGACTGTGGGGATGGGAAACAAAATGCTGCGTGAGCCGCTGGCCGAAGGAATGGAATGTGGCCTGCCTGCCGCACTGGAAGCGATGGGCGAACGCTGGTCTTTCATGATCTTGCGTGCCGCGTTCAACGGCATCCACCATTTCGAGGAATTCCAGACCGAGCTCGGTATCGCCCGCAACATCCTGTCTAACCGGCTGCAACGGCTGGTCGGCCACGGCATCATGGAACGCCGTGTGATGGAATGCGATCGGCGCAAGGTCCATTATCGGCTGACGGCCAAGGGCATCGATCTGTTGCCGACGATGGTCGCGCTGCGCCAATGGGGCGAACGCTGGGGCTCGGGTATTCCCTCCACGCCGGTGCTGGTGGACGAACGCGATCTTCAGCCGGTCCGTGCCATCGTCCTGCAGGCGCATGACGGGCGGCCGCTGGGCATCCATGATCTGTGCTGGATGCACGCGCATGAAGTGCGCCCGCTGCGCGATGGCCAGTCGGGCGAGCCGGCCGTGGCGCTGGCGGGCTGAACCGGCGGTATTTGCATGCGTTTTTTCTCCTCATCGCCGACTTCTGCGACGGCAGAACCGCCGAGACCGCGCAAGCCGCAGCCCTTTTTCGAGGACAAGATCCGCGCCTTCTGGACGCTTCAGCTGGCCGGGTGGACGGCCTGGTTCGTGCTGCGTGCGATCTCTGGCCTCGCCAACGGCCAGCCGATCACGCTGCTGGCGCCGTTGCTGATTTCCGGCATCACCGGATTTTCGCTGACCCTGCTGCTGGCAGTCGTGTTCCGCACGCTGCTCCACAGACGTCCTTTGGTGATGTGGCCGTTGGTGGTGGGCGCGGTGCTTCTGGCAACGATCGTTTACAGCTTCATCGATGCGTCGATGGTGGCGATCCAACCCGGGGCGGAGGATCTGCCGTTCACGACCCTGTTTCTGGTGCCATTCTATCTTGATGCGGTGACGCTCGGCGCCTGGTCTTCGCTCTATTTCGCGATCAATTATTTCCTGCGCGTGGAGCAGCAGGCGGACCAGCTGGAGCGGCTGGAAGGGCAGGCGACGGCCAGCACGCTCGCCATGCTGCGTTACCAGATCAATCCGCATTTCCTGTTCAATACGCTCAACAGCATATCGACGCTGGTGCTGCTGAAGCAAACCGAGCCCGCCAATGCGATGCTTTCCAAGCTGTCCGCGTTCCTGCGCTACACACTGGTCAATGAACCGACTGCTGAGGTGACGCTCGAGCAGGAGGTGGAAACGCTCAAACTCTATCTCGAGATCGAGAAGATGCGCTTTGAGGACCGGCTGCGTGTGCGGTTCGATGTCGATCCGCGCGTTGCGCAGGCGCGGCTGCCCTCGCTGCTGCTCCAGCCGCTGATCGAAAATGCGATCAAATATGCGGTGACCCCGTCCGAAGAAGGCGCCGACATCATCCTCACCGCGCATCTGGTCGGCCAAAATGTCCGTATCGTCGTGTCCGATTCGGGCGGCGGGTTGAATCCGGACATGTCCGTTCCCACCAGTTCAACAGGTGTCGGCCTCGCCAACATTCGCGACCGGCTGACACAAGCTTATGGTGAGGCGGCCAGTTTCGATGCACGCCATGCATCGGGTGGTGGCTTTACCGTGACGATCGAAATGCCCTTTGTGGCGCCGCGGGCGATTGCCCCGTCGTCCGAGGCCGAACAGAAAGCCAGCCTGACGGCATGACCATCCGCACCATCCTCGTCGACGATGAAAGCCTCGCCATCCAGGGCCTGACCCTGCGGCTCGAACCCTTTGCCGACGTCGAGATCATCGACACCGCGCAAAACGGGCGCGAAGCCATCCGCAAGATCAAGACCCACAAGCCCGATCTTGTCTTTCTCGACATCCAGATGCCGGGGTTTGACGGATTTTCGGTCGTGCAGGGCCTGATGGATGTCGAGCCGCCGCTGTTCGTGTTTGTCACCGCCTATGCCGATCATGCGATCAAGGCGTTCGAAGCGCAGGCGATGGATTATCTGCTGAAGCCGGTCGATCCCCAGCGTTTGGCCGATGCGCTTGATCGTGTGCGCCGTCGTCTGTCCGAGAAAAAGGCTGGCGAGGAGGCTGAGCGGCTGAAGGAAGTGTTGGCCGAGGTGGCCCCTGAGGCGGCCGAGCAGGTCTCCGGCGACGACAGCGAACTGGTCAGTTCCAGCCGTTTCGAGAAGCTCATCAACATCAAGGACCGCGGCCAGATTTTCCGTGTTGATGTCGATACGATCGAGCGGATCGAGGCGGCCGGCGACTATATGTGCATCTATACGGCGGACAATTCGCTGATCCTCAGGGAAACGATGAAGGATCTCGAAAAGCGGCTGGACCCGCGCGTGTTCCAGCGCGTCCACCGCTCATGGATCGTCAATCTCGGCCTCGTGCGCCAGGTGAAGCCGCATACCAATGGCGAATGTTTCCTAGTCCTCGAATCGGGCGCGGACGTGAAAGTGAGCCGCAGCTATCGCGATGTGGTGGCGCGCTTCGTTCACTGAGCCTTGCGTGACCGGCGGGCGACAGCTTAGCCTTGGCGCATGACAATGTTCGGCAGGATCAGGGACTGGGCACACCGTATGCGGCGTGATGCGCTGGCGATGTGGATTGCCGCCCGTTCGCCAGAAACGCCGCTCGGTGCGAAACTGCTTGCAGCGGCAGTGGCTGCCTATGCTTTCAGCCCCATCGACCTCATTCCCGATTTCATACCGGTGCTGGGGATGCTCGACGATATTGTCATCGTTCCTTTGGGCATTGCCATCGCGCTGCGGCTGATGCCCGATGATCTGATCGACCGGTATCGCGCCGAGGCGGAGGAATGGTCGCACCAGCCGAGCAGCGTCATCGGTGCGCTGGCGATCATCGCGCTGTGGCTGGCGGTGATTGTCTGGATCAGCTGGGAAGCGCTGAAATACGTCTGAGCGGAATCAGCCCCTGCGGCTGGCAAAGAATGCGCGCAACAGTTCGGCGGATTCGCCGGCCATGATGCCGCCATAGCATTCGGGCGCATGGTGGATGGTTGGCTGGCCGAACAATGCCGGCCCATGCGCCACCGCCCCTCCCTTGGGATCATCGGCCGCCCAGTAGAGGCGGGCGATGCGGGCATGGGCAATCGCGCCGGCGCACATCGCGCAGGGTTCCAGCGTCACCCACAGGTCGCATCCGGTCAGCCGTTCGCTGTTGATGGCAACGGAAGCTGCGCGAATCGCCGCGATTTCTGCATGCGCTGTCGGATCATGCTGGGTGCGCGGCGCATTGGCCCCTTCGCCGATGATCTGCCCGTCCCGCACCACCACCGCGCCGACCGGCACCTCGCCGGCCGCGGCGGCGGCCCTTGCAAGCTCCAGTGCGCGTGCCATGAAGGGGGAGGATGGAAAGCCGGACATTCCGCCAGCCCCTAGCGTGCCCCGCGCCGCTTGACGAATCTCTCCTGCACCGCTAGGCGCGCAGCCTTTCCCGTATCAGCAAGACCAAGGGTTCCAAGATCATGTCGCGCGTTTGCGAACTTACCGGCAAGGGCCGCCAGACGGGCCACAATGTGTCCCACGCCAACAACAAGACCAAGCGCACGTTCCTGCCGAACCTGCACAATGTGACTCTGATCTCCGATACCATGGGTCAGAGCTACAAGCTGCGCGTGTCGACCCACGGTCTGCGTTCGGTCGAGCATAATGGCGGTCTCGACAACTGGCTGCTGAAGACCAAGGACGAGCTGCTGTCGCTCAAGGCCCGTCGCCTGAAGCGCGACATCGCCAAGAAGCAGGCCGCAACCGCCGCCTAATCAAGCCGTTAGCGGCACTGTGAAGGCCCCGGCACGTCGAGTGCGCGGGGCCTTTCGCTTGTCCGGGCCGGCGCCTGTGGCCAATCGAGCCCCAGCAACAGGGTGCGTTGCAGCCCGTTGAAATTGTCATCGGACAGCAGCCAGATACGCGTTTCCGGCCCACTGCCGCTGACAGCCACGCCTTCGTAATTTTCCGCAAGAGGGTGGTTGGCGATGCGCGCGAGCGGTTCACTCCGCCACATCGCATTCGGCCTTATGGTGGCCGGGTCAGCGATCGCGAGGGTTGTACGCCAGCCGCGCAACGGGCCGATCTTGCGATGGAGCAGAAGGATGCGCCCGTCGGGCAACTGGGCAGAATCGGTCACATTGCCCATGCCCTGCGCGTCATAATCGAAGGCGGTGGCGGCGTTCGGACAGACCAATGGATCGCCTGCAAACAGCAGTGCTGCCGTGCCGCCGGCCTTGCCGCGCGCGCGCTCCGCGAGGATCAGGAACCGGCCATCGGGGAGGCGCAGCATCGCCTCTGCTCCGCCATTGCCGGGCCAGCGACGCATGGCGATCGGTCGGACGCGATCTTCAACTTCGCCGCGAGCGGCTGACAGGCGCAGAATATCGTGCCGCTGTTCGGTGGCGATCCACACCGTGTCGCCTGCAACCGCGATCGATTCGCTGTCGATGCCCTGCCAGCGCGGCAGCAGCGGGCGGATGAATGTATTTCGGCTGCTACCATCCCGATCCAGCGTAAAGCCGGTCAGGCTGCCCCGGTCCCCGGTAATCAGAAAGCGTCGATCGCCCGTAAGCGCGAGGCCGGACAGGCCACCGAGCCGCCCATTGGGGGAGGAGATGGCCCATGCTTCTGCAACGCGCAGCGGACCGATGACATGGTCCGTGCCATCCAGCGCAACCGGGGTCGCGATGATGATCGGGCGCGTGTCTTGCGGCGGGACGATCCTGCCCGCCCAGGTCTGCGGTAGCAGCAGCGCAGCAAGCAACAGAGATAGGCAAAGGCGGCGCATGGCCCTGTGGCGATAGGCAGGCGGATGGAGCGCCGCAAGCTGAACGGCAGGCAACAATCTCATTCAGGATGCGATCAGCCCGAATCACCTAGACCATCGTCATCGGGAGCAACGGCCCTGAGACGAAGGAGACGACTCATGAACAAGACCATGCTGGCCCTCGCCACTGCGGCTGCTGCGCTCACCAGTTTTGGCGCCGTTCCGGCTGCCGCCCAATATTATGATTATGGCGACGGCTATTATGAGCATCAGGACAGCCGCTATGATCGCCGGTACGACCGGCGCGCGGACCGGCGCTACGACCGCCGATATGACCGTCGCCAGGACCGCCGTTATGACCGGCGCTACGATGACCGCCGCTACGACAACCGCTACGACGACCGCTATTACCGCAACCGCTGCGACAATGGCTCGGGCGGCACCATCATTGGCGCGATTGCCGGTGGATTGGCTGGTCGCGAGATCGCCGGACGCCGGGGTGACCGGACAGCTGGTGCCATCATCGGCGGGGCCGTTGGCGCTCTGGCAGGCCGCGCCATCGACCGCAGTGATGACCGCTGCCGCCGTTAAGGCTTGAGCAGGCGGGCGTACCATGCCCCTCTCGACGTTCGCCTGACCTGGGGACCGGTCGCGTTTCATGCGCGGCCGGTCCCTCACTTTTCGGCCATCCTGCGGGGTCCGCCTTGCGCTTCGCCAATCCCCTGCTAGCATCACCGGCAAGTACCGGCATGCGTACGGCGTGGCGGAGAATATAAGACGGCGAGAATTGATGATGGCGGACGGGGACAGGCCCGATCCAGTCTATCCCCGAAGTGGGGCGGGGTCAGGTGGCGCAGGCATGGTGCCCGCCCGCGCCCCTTATCACCAGCTGCGACCTGCCTATGGCGCGCTTGACCTTGGCACCAACAATTGTCGCCTGTTGATCGCCCGCCCCGATGGCGATGGCTTTGTCATCATTGACGCCTATTCGCGTATAGTCCGGCTTGGCGAGGGCCTGATGGCCAGCGGCCGCATCAGTGACATTGCGATGCAACGGGCGATCGACGCGCTCGGCATTTGTGCGGACAAGTTGCGCCGGCGCCGTGTCGCCCTGTCTCGCGCCGTTGCGACAGAGGCGTGCAGGCGCGCCAGCAACGGGCCCGAATTCATTGCGCGTGTGCGTGAGGCGACGGGCATCGCGCTCGATATCATCAGCCCGCGCGAAGAGGCACGGCTGGCCGTGCTCGGCTGTCATCAGCTGCTTTCGCCGGGACCAGGCCCGGCTCTGATTTTCGATATCGGTGGCGGTTCGACCGAATTGGTCCTGATCGACGACCGCGATGGCGAGCCCGAAATACTCGACTGGGCGAGCGTCCCCTGGGGGGTCGTCAGCCTGACCGAACATTGCCGTCATGACAGTGCCGACGCAGTCGCGCGCGCGGCGGCCTATGAAGCGATGCGAGCCACCGTGCGCGGCGACATCCGCGCCTTCAGTGAACGGATTGCCAAGCGGCTGGGGGGTTTTGACGGTCACGGCCCGCGCCTGCTCGGCACCAGCGGAACAGTGACGACACTGGCCAGCCTTTATCTGGGGCTTTCCAGCTATGACCGTTCACAGGTCGACGGGCTGACTGTCGATACATCGGACATGCTTGCCATATGCCATGACCTCGCCGACCGTTCGGTTGCCGAGCGTGAATTGATCCCCTGTATCGGGCGCGAGCGTGCCGATCTGGTGGTGGCGGGATGCGCGGTGCTGGAAGAAATTGCGGTAGCATGGCCTGCCGAACGCCTCGATGTCGCTGACCGGGGTATCCGTGAAGGGGTTCTGCGCCTGCTCATGCACGGGCGCGGCGCAGCGCCGATGGAGAGGCTGCAATGACGAGCGGACGCGGCGGCGGGCATGTCCGCGTCAAGACGGCGCGCAACCGAAGCGCGCAATCGACGCGCTGGCTCGCGCGGCAGCTCAACGATCCCTATGTGAAGCGCGCAAAGGCCGAGGGCTATCGCAGCCGCGCCGCCTATAAGCTGATCGAGATCGACGAGAAGACCGGCATCCTAAAGGGTGTGCGGGCGGTGGTGGATCTTGGCATCGCACCCGGCGGCTGGGCGCAAGTGGTGCGGCGCAAGGTGCCGGCTGCTGCCATCGCCGGCATCGACCTGTTGCCGGTCGATCCGATCGAGGGCGTTACCATCCTGCAGATGGATTTCATGGCGGATGAGGCACCGGCATTGCTGATGGAGGCATTGGGCGGCCGCGCACCCGATCTCGTCATGTCCGACATGGCGGCCAACACTGTCGGCCATCCCCAGACTGACCATTTGCGAACGCTCGCGCTGGCGGAGGCGGCAGCGGAATTCGCGATCGAGGTGCTGGCACCCGGAGGCAGTTTCGTCGCCAAGGTATTCCAGGGCGGCACTGACCGTGATCTGCTTGTCCGGCTGAAGCAGGCGTTTGCGACGGTCAAACACGTCAAGCCGCCATCAAGCCGCAAAGGCAGCCCGGAATTGTTCGTGGTGGCTCAGGGCCGGAAGTAGTCGGGGCCTATTGTGCTGAGCGCGCCGCGCTGATCGCTGCACGCAACTGGTCATACCCAACCGCGCCGGTCAGCATCCGGTCACCGATCACCCAGCTCGGCGTTCCATTGACGCCGAGATCGCGGGCCAGCGCGATATTGCTTTCAAGCTCCCGCGTGATGGCCGCATCGCCGAGCGCTGCGCTGTCATTGGCGACATCGAGATTGACCGCGGCATCACGGCGCGCATTGGCGTCTGGCGTGCCGGTTTCGAACAGGGCGCGGTGCATCGGCATATAGCGCCCGCGCCTCGCCGCGGCGAGCGCCAACCGTGCCGCCGGCTCGCTGTCGGGCGAGATTATCGGCAGTTCGCGGAATACGACCTTGAGGTTGCGATCCTCACGCAGCAGCCGATCGACGTCGGCGAGGCTCGCGCGGCAGAAGGTGCAGGCATAGTCGGTGAAGACGGTCATGGTCACATTCCCGTCTGCCGCGCCTGCCCATGCGCCGGAGAAGGGGCGCTCAATACGCTCGCGATTACGCTCGACAGTTTCGGCGATCCGGGTGCGTTCCAGCCGCTCCATGGCCTGCGGCAGGATTTCGGGATTGTTGAGAAGATAATCGCGGATCACCCGCTCTGTCGTCGCCCGGTCAACGCCCGGACCGGTCCAGTAAAGGCCGGCGGCAAAACCAGATGCGAGCAGCAGCGCGCCGCCCAAGGCAAGCGTGCCCGGATGACGATGCCATGGCCTGCCGCCGTCCGAAGCAGCGGGCGGGGAGGCGCGATAACCGGCATTGGGTGGGGCCGGAGCTGCTGGCTCGTCACCGGCCGCAGCCGGCTGTGGCATGGCAGCAGGTGGCGGGGTCGGAGCCGGTTGCGCAGGGGCTGGAGTGTCCATGGGTTGCGCTGCGGCGGCAGCCGGGGCCGGAATTGGTGGCACATCGCTGTCTGTGGCGGCAGCGGGCGGCGCTTCGGCTGCCGGTGCCGGAGCAAACAGAGGTAGCCCCTCCGTCCGTGTCGGGCTTTGCGGCTGCGTGGCCGGTTCACTTTCGGCCAGCAACCGGTCGAGCTGGGATTCGGGTGCTTCGGCCTTGGTGTCGCGAGACGGCAGGGGGGCGGATGCGATCAAGGTGCGCGTGGCCTTGCCGATCTTGCTCGCCCCGCTGTCGATGCCTGCTTTTGTGCGGCTGGCGCCTTTGGCCAATGCATCCTGTGCCGCGCGCGACGCCTGTTCGAGGCGCGGGGCGGCGGCATCAATGCCGGACCGTGTGGTGTGCGCCACTTTATCAGCGGTCTTCCGGCTCATCCGGCCTAGCCATGCGCCAAGGGCGCGGCTGCGGCGCGGCAATTCCAGCGCCTCTATCCGTCGGGGAAGGTCGATCTGCCGGTTGACCCGTCCGATCCAGTCGAGGGTCGCTCTCGCGCCCTCTGCAAGTTGAGCCGTGACGGCGGGCGCGGTGCGCTCGCTTTCGGCGGGTCGGGCAATGGGCCGGGCCAGCAGATCATCTGCCGACATGTCCCGCGCGTGGGCGGTGTCAGCCGGCGGCTCCGGGGCTTGGGCACCCGCCACTGGACGGGTCGCCAAAGGCTCCGGGCGCGCGGGCTCACCAGGGGCAGCCTGGTTGCGAAGCCATGGCTGATAATGGTCCCCACGATCGGGAAGATCAGATCCGCCGGCGGGATCGCCGGTGCCACGCTTGTCAGTCATGCGTTCCCCGTTGGTGCAGCTGGGCGCCGTCTTTTTGCCGCGCTTGGCAAGCGATGGTCAGCCTCGGCTGTTCCCTCTACCGCGCCTGCGCTCCTCCTCCAAGCGTGCACGCGCGACCAACGCGATATCCTGAGCGCGCAGCCAGTCCGGCGTGCCTTGGGATAGGCCGCCCATGGCATTTTCTGCGCTGGCGAGCGCCAGTCCCGCTTGGCCTGTCAGCACATAACGCTCCGCAGTCGCCAGCGATGCGCGCGCCTCATCGCCATTGTGGGCATAGACGACGCCGAGCTGATACCAGGCGAAGGGGTTCACATTGTCGCGATTGACGGCAGCGCGCAGCACGCTTTCGGCCTCGGCATAATTGGCCGGATCCTCGGTCGCGATGAGTGCATGGCCGAACAAGGCGGCGATCAGCGGTTCGGCACCGGTGGCCTGTACCGCCTGACGGAGCGGGGGCAGCGCTTCGCGCGGGCGCCCGGATTCGAGCAGGATCTGGCCCTTTAACTCAAGGAAATAGGGGTCGTCCGGCGCGGTTGCGAGCAGCGCTTCCACCTCCGCAAGCGCGCGTTCCGGGTGCGCATCCTTGTGCCAGGCGTAGGCGCGGGCGTAGCGCGCGCCGACCGATGTATCGCTCGCCGGGAACTGGCGCAGTGTTTGTGCCGGTTCCTGCAGAAAGCCGACGAGCTTGGCCTTCACCCGCTCGAAGCGGGCCTCAAGCGCGGGGTCATTCGGGCGATCCCAGGCAGGGTCTGCGGACAGCGCGTCACGTAAGAAACGGACCCGGTCGCCCGAGAGCGGATGGGTGCGGCCATATTGCTGTTCGTCATCCTGCGGGATGGCATAGCGGAATTCGAGGTTCTGAAGCTTCAAGAAGAAGTCGACAAAACCCCTGCCAGAGATGCCGGCTGCCGACAGATAACGGGCAGCGGCGGCATCGGCGGTCGATTCCTGGACGCGGCTGTAGGCCAGATAGCTGCCGAGCGCGGCCTGCTGGCCGGCGGACAATATGCCCATTCCAGCCTCTCCCGCGCCGGCAGCCATTGCCGCCGCACCGAGCAGCAGCGAGAGAAGCGCGATGTTGGTCGCGCGTTCCTGACCCGTGGTGTTGACCACATGCCCGCCGGCGACATGGCCGAGCTCATGCGCGATCACCCCCTGGACCTGATTGGCATTGTCGGCATTTTCGATGAGGCCAGCGTGGATATAAACAATTTGGCCGCCAGCGACGAAGGCGTTGATGCTGCGGCTGCCGACCAGCACAAAGCGCACGTCGGCAGGGCGCAGACCCGATGCGCGCACGAGCGGTGCGGACATTTCCTGAAGCAATGCTTCTGTTTCCGCATCCCGCAGGATCGATTGGGCGCGGGCCGGCGTTGCGAGCAGCGACGATAAAACCGCAAGGATCACCAGCCCACCGATCAGCCGGTGCAGCAGGGATGGAATGCGGATGGCTGATGCGGTCATTGGTGCCAGCCTATCTCCGTCCGGACTTGAACGGAAGATGAAGCCGCGCGCCACCCGCGAAGGGTTTGCGGCGCGCGGCCCATGTCATCTCACGCGCCGAAGGTGCGCTGCCACCAGCCGCGCCGGCGCTCGCCGGTTCCGGCATCATCACCATCACCGGCGGTGGCCAAATCCTCGGCCGAGGCCTTGGCGGAGCTTTTGGTCGGTTCGGCGTCCGTTGCAGCGGCAGCGGCCTTGCGGCGCGGAGCGCGCTTCGGTTTGGCTGCTGTCTCGGACTGCGCCGTTTCAACGGCGGCCTCTTCGACAGGGGCCTCGGCAGCAGGGCTATCATCGGCCTTCGCCTTTGTCGCCCGGCGCCGCTTCGGCTTTTCGGCTTCAGCTTCCGGTTCTGCGGCGGGCGCTTGTTCTGCGACCGGCTCGGGATCGGCAGCGGCCTTGCGGCGCGATGTCCGCTTCGGCTTGGCAGGAGCATCCTCAGCGACCGGCTCAGCAGCTGACGCTTCGGCGACGGCCACTATTGCTTCCGGTGCGGCATCACTCTCGGCTGCTGCGTCATCGGCATGGCGCGGAGCATCGCCGCGTGAGCGGTTGCGACCACCACGGCGGCCGCGCCGACGGCGACGCTGGCCTTCGCCACCCTCGCTGTCGCCTGCAGTGTCGGCAGTCGAGCGATCTTCGCCGTCACCGTCATCGTCCTGACCGGCTGTGTCTGCGTCGGATTCGGCGCGTTCGGTGTCCGTTTCGCCGGCTTCACCGTCGCGTCGCTCGCCGTCGCGGCGACCGCGCCGACGGCGACCCCGGCGACGCCGACCGCGTTCGCCACGCTCGCCACGATCTTCGCGTGCGTCGGCTTCCCGCTCTTCTTCCTCGTCACCATCCTCGATGATGGCGGCGTCTTCGTCCTCATCTTCGTCAATGATGGGAAGGAAGCGCGGCAGGTTGGCTGGCGGCGGCCCGCTGGCTTCGACGGCCATGCGCGCGCCTTCGGTTTCGCCGTCGGACAACACTTCGATGGTGACGCCATAGCGTTGCTCGATCTGCGACAGTTCGGCGCGCTTGTTGTTGAGCACATAGAAGGCCGCTTCCTGGCTGGCGCGCAGCACAAGGCGCGAACCCTTGCCACGGGCGGCTTCTTCTTCGAGCAAGCGCAGGGCGCTAAGGCCGGCCGAGGATGCGGTGCGGACAAGGCCCGTGCCCTCGCAATGCGGGCAGACCTTGGTCGACGCTTCCAATACCCCGGTGCGCAGACGCTGGCGGCTCATCTCCATGAGGCCGAAGCCCGAGATGCGGCCGACCTGGATCCGTGCCCGGTCATTCTTGAGCGCGTCCTTCATCGCCCGTTCGACCTTGCGGACATTGCTGCCCGATTCCATGTCGATGAAGTCGATGACGACCAGACCAGCCATATCGCGCAGGCGCAGCTGGCGGGCGATCTCATAGGCGGCTTCGAGGTTCGTGCTCACCGCCGTCTGCTCGATATTATGTTCGCGCGTCGAGCGGCCGGAGTTGATGTCGATCGAGACCAGCGCCTCGGTCGGGTTGATCACCAGATAGCCGCCGGACTTCAGCGGAACCAGCGGCTGGTACATTGCCGCGAGCTGATCTTCGACCCCGTAGCGCTGGAACAGTGACACCGGATCAGCATATTGCTTCACGCGCCGCGCATGGCTCGGCATCAGCAGCTTCATGAAATCCTTGGCCGCTCGATAGCCTTCGTCGCCCTCGACCGCGACTTCGTCGATACCGCTGTTGTAGATGTCGCGGATCGCTCGCTTGATGAGGTCGCTGTCCGAATGGATCAGGGCGGGCGCTTCGCTGCCCAGCGTCTTTTCGCGGATCTCGTCCCACAGGCGGGCGAGGTAGTCGAAGTCGCGCTTGATCTCGGTCTTGGTGCGTTCCAGCCCTGCCGTGCGGACAATGCAGCCCATGCTGGGCGGCAGGCCCAGTTCATCGATAACGCTCTTCAGCCGCTTGCGGTCGGCACCATTGGAAATCTTGCGGCTGATGCCGCCACCATGGCTCGAATTGGGCATCAGCACGCAATAGCGGCCGGCCAGGCTGAGATAGGTGGTCAGCGCTGCGCCCTTGGTGCCACGCTCTTCCTTGACGACCTGGACCAGCAGCACCTGGCGCCGCCGGATAACGTCCTGAATCTTGTAGCGGCGGTGCAGCGAGCGCCGGAAATCAGCGGCTTCGTCGCGGTCCGAGCGATCACGCGAACGGCCACGGCCGCGCTTGCGGCCGCGGTCGCGGCGGCCGCGATTGCCATTGCCCGTTTCAGCGTCACCCGAGGCGTCAGCGCCCTCATCGGCATCTTCGCCGCCATGGTCGTCGTCGTTATCGGCGTAACCGTCATCGCCATCCTCGCCGAGCGCGGCGGGGGGTTCCATATCGTCAATGTCACCTTCGAGGGTGTCCATATCCTCTTCGGCGCGCATGGCGGCCTCTGCGGCGGCGGCTTCAGCCTCCTCACGCAGCAGGGCTTCGCGATCTTCCTTGGGGATCTGGTAATAATCGGGGTGGATTTCGGAAAAGGCGAGGAAGCCGTGGCGGTTGCCGCCATATTCCACGAACGCCGCCTGGAGAGACGGTTCGACGCGGGTTACTTTCGCCAGATAGATATTGCCTTTGAGCTGCTTGTGCTCGGCGGACTCGAAATCAAACTCCTCGATACGGTTTCCCGTGATGACCGCGACCCGGGTTTCCTCCCGGTGCCGCGCGTCGATCAACATGCGCGTTGTCATTTATTTTACTCCGGGCGCGGCGGCGGGGCGTCACCCCTGTCGCCGCGCGATATTGAAGGGCCGCGCGCTGCCATGAAATGCATGGCGCGCCGCGCGATCCGGTGGATGGAAAATCGTCAATGCCGGGGCGACGCGCGAAAACGCCTGCCGCGTGCGCCGTCATCGGGCGTTCGCAGAAGGTAAGCGTCATCGTCATGCGGCATTCAACCTGGTCATAGCCGGTCCGGTGAACCGCGGCATTGCCGCCATCGCCCCCTCCCGGCTGTCTGTTATCGAAAGGCAGCGGCTCTGCCTGACGGGCAAGCTCTTGCTTCGATGCAAAGGTGCTAGCACCCGCCAAGGATGGGGGCAACACGCCATTTGTTAACGCACCTACGAAGAGATGGTGCTCAGTCACGGTATCCAAACAAGGCTGACAGGCCGTTAACCGCCTTCCTTGAAACGGACTTTATACCAACAGGTTAACTGTTCCACCGTCGCGGAGCATTGTGCGCCGCGGGTGGAGCGGGTGCATGAACGGCTGGACCAGTCGCAATAAGCCACGGCATAAGGGGCGAATGTTCGATCTTTTGATCGCCCTTTTCGCATGCTTTTGGGTCGCGCCTGCTCAAGCCGGGCCGCTCGAGAGCGCCCGACTTCAGGATGGTGAACTGCAGCTGCGGTTCCGCGAAACCGTTGGTGAAGCGCAGGTTTCAGCGCTCGATGGCCCTCAGCGGATCGCCATTGATGTCGCCGGCGCCGAACCGGGTTCGGCCGCGCCGATCAGCGACGCCAATGTTCAGCGCATGCGTCAGGGCCGACTGGCCGGTGATGCCGCGCGCTTTGTGCTCGACCTTGCCCAGCCCATGACGGTGACTGGCGTGCGCCATTCTGCCGATGGGCGGGGTGTGACGGTAACTTTTGCCAGCGCCTCTGCGCAACAGTGGCAGCGCTTTGTGCAATCCGGTCGGCGGAGCTTCGCCGCGATGGTCGCCGGCGCGCCGACGCTCGCCATGGCGCTGCGCGAAGGCCGCCGTTATCAGGTTTCGGTGCCGATCGGCCCGGCGCGGCGCGGCCTTCCCCTGCCGGTTATCCATGGCGCCGCCGATCCACGGCTGCCGCTGGTGGTGATTGATGCCGGCCATGGCGGGCATGATCCTGGTGCGATTTCCCCTGACGGGCGGCATCATGAAGAAGATATTACGCTCGCCATCGCCCGCGCGATCCGCGACGATCTGGTCGCGACAGGCCGGGTCCGGGTGGCTCTGACGCGCGACCGCGATGAATTTCTGGTGCTGGAAGAACGCTATGGGATCGCCCGCCGGCTCGGTGCCGACCTGTTCGTTTCGATCCACGCCGATGCAGCGGAAAACCCCGAGGCTACCGGTGCGTCGATCTTCACCCTCTCCGAAGTGGCGTCGGACCGTGAGGCCCAGAGGCTCGCTGCGCGTGAGAATCGTGCCAATATCCTCAACGGCGTCGACCTTGGGGGGCAGCCGAATGAAGTGCGCTCCATCCTGATTGATCTGACCCAGCGTGAAACGATGAACCTTTCCGCTGATTTTGCGCGGACATTGCAGCGTACAGCGGCAGACGACATCCCGTTCCGTACAACATCCCACCGCTTTGCAGGTTTCGCTGTGCTCAAGGCACCCGACATGCCTTCGATCCTTCTGGAAACGGGTTTCATCAGCAATGCGCGTGATGCCGAGCGTATCGCCAGCCGCGCTGGCCAGCAGGCCATCGCACGGGGCATGCGCAATGCCGTGCTGACCCACTTTGCGCGGCGCGAGAATCGGCGCGATGCCGGTCGCGAGACTGCCGACGGCGAATCCGGGGCCGCTTCGCGCACAGCGCGATAAGCATGGGCGGGGAACGATAGCCCCGCTGGCAGCGCGCCGAATTCGTGCTAGAGGACGGCCGCGATGGCCGATCCCGATACTCCTTCCGCCTCTAACCCGCGTGGTGGCATCCAGCGTTTGAGGCTGCGTCGTGATGAGCGCGGCGCGGTAGCCTTTCCCGGCCGTGAGCGCTTGTCGCTGATATGGGCGAAGGTAAGCGCCTGGTTTGAAAGCCAATGGCCGAAGCGCTGGTTCCGCCGCTTGACCTATGTTGTCGGAGCGGGCCTGCTCACCCTGTTCGCGCTGTGGCTGTTCCTCGCCCGCGGGCTCCCCGACGCTGACAGTCTTCTCGAATATGAGCCGCCGCTGCCCAGCATCGTGCGTGATGTTTCGGGCATGCCGACGCACAGTTTTGCCCGCGAACGGCGGGTGCAACTGGCCTATGATGAATTCCCCCCGCTGCTGATCCGGGCTTTCCTGGCGGCGGAGGACCGGACCTTCTTCGAGCATGGCGGGGTGGATGTTCCCGGCTTTTTCGGGGCGGTGGCCGATTATGTCTCCAAACTTGGTTCCGGTGAGCGCGCGCGTGGCGGTTCCACCATCACGCAGCAGGTGGCGAAGAACATCCTGCTCGGCGACGAATATTCGATCACGCGCAAGCTGCGCGAGATGCTGTTGGCGACGCGCATCGAGGATGTGCTGACCAAGGAGCAGATCCTCGAACTCTATCTCAACGAGATCCCGCTCGGCCGCCAGTCTTTCGGCGTGCAGGCAGCGGCGCGTGCCTATTTTGACAAGGATGTGGGCGATCTCGCGCTGCATGAAATGGCGTTTCTCGCGACATTGCCGAAGGCGCCCGAACGCTATGGCCGGCGCGGGCAGGAACGCGCTGCGATCAACCGGCGCGGCTATGTGCTGCGCGAGATGGAGCGGGCTGGCTGGATCACGCCGGCGCAGCGTGCCGCGGCCAATGCCATGCCGCTCGGCCTTGCACCGCGTCGGGGCGCCCAATTCCGCGACGTCGGCGGCTATTATATGGAAGAAGTGCGCCGCCAGCTGATTGACCGTTTCGGTGACGAGGCGGAGGATGGTCCGCACAGCGTCTATGGCGGAGGCCTGTGGGTGCGGACCGCCTTTGACGGTGACATGCAAGAAGCGGCGCAAGCGGCGATGCGCCGGGCGATGCTGCGCTTTCATGGCGGTCGTGGCTGGACCGGGCCGCTCGGCACCATTCCGGTGGACGACCAGTGGGCGAGCCGGCTGCGATCTACCTTCATCACCATCGATTATGACGATTGGCGCGTGGCGGTGGTGCTGGCCAAGGCGGACGGGCGCGCGCGTATCGGATTCCCCAATGGTGACGAAGGCGTGCTTCCTTCGGGCGCAGCATCCATGGCGGCGCGGGGCGGTGGTACCGCTTTTGCCGCGATGAAGCCGGGTGACATCATCCTCGTCAAATCGACAGGCGGCAACGGATATGCGCTGCGCACCACGCCCGGCATTTCCGGCGGCTTCATTGCGCAGAGCCCGACGTCGGGCCGTGTCTATGCGATGCAAGGCGGGTTTGATTCCAATCTTTCGCCATTCAATCGTGCGATGCAGGCGCAGCGCCAGCCGGGATCGACGATCAAGCCATTTGTTTATGCCGCCGCGCTCGACAGCGGGATGACGCCGGCCACGGTGCTGGTCGACGGCGCCTTTTGCGTCGATGACCAGACCGCCGACGGAGGGCAGAAATGCTTCCGCAATTCAACCGGCGGTGCGGCTGGGCCGCAGACGCTGCGCTGGGGCCTCGAACAGTCGCGTAACCTGATGACAGTGCGCGCCGCGAGCCAGGCGGGCATGCAGAATGTCGTCGCCACATATCGCCAGATGGGGATCGGGGAATATCCCGCCTATCTCGCCAACGCGCTCGGCGCCGGCGAAACGACAGTGGCAAAGCTGACCAACGCCTATGCCATGCTGGTCAATCATGGGCGCGAGCTGACCCCGCGCCTGATCGATTATGTGCAGGATCGCAACGGCCGGGTGATTTTCCCGGAACGCTGGCGGCCGTGCGATGACTGCAACATGGATGATTGGGACGGTCGGCCGATGCCGCGTTTCCGCCAAGGTGGACGGCAGCTGATGGATCCGCTGACCGCCTATCAGGTGGTGCATATGCTCGAAGGCGTGATCCAGCGCGGCACGGCAACCATGTTGCGTGATCTCAATCGCCCGATTTTCGGCAAGACCGGCACCACAACAGGCCCGACCGACGTCTGGTTCATCGGCGGCACGCCGCAATGGGTGGCGGGGGTCTATCTGGGCTATGACCAGCCACGTCCGCTGGGCGGCGCGGCCTTCGGCGGCACGCTGGCGGCTCCTGTGTTCAAGGATTTCGCGCGCGTGGCCATGCGCGGCACGGCGCCGCTGCCGTTCATTGCGCCCGAAGGCATTCGCATGGTCCGCATCGAGCGCCGATCGGGCCGCCGCGTTTATGGCGCATGGCCGGGCAATGATCCTATGTCGCCGGTGATTTGGGAAGCCTTCAAGGCCGAGACTGAGCCGCGCCGCAGTGTCCGCAGCGACGAAGTGCCGGAGGAGCGGTCCACAGCAACGACGCAGGCGACCAATGGCAATGCTGCCGCCCGCCGCTCGCAGAGCCAAGCGCAAGGCGATTTCGTTGAACGGCAGGGTGGCGGCGGCATCTACTGACGGGGCGGGTGTTGCCTTGGCAGCCCCGCTCGACAGGCGCGGCAGCGCCGCCTATCTCGCCCAACATTGAATCGCAGACAGACATAATATCCGGAGTTGTCCCATGCGCGCCGAAGCGCAATCCCATGTCGATCGTATCAAGGCGGCCACCGCGCTGCTCCGCCGCTTCCTCGACTGGGACCGGGCGCTGGTGCGGCTCGACGAACTCAATGCCCGCGTCGAAGACCCCGCCCTGTGGAATGACCCCAAGGCCGCGCAGGATGTGATGCGCGAGCGCCGCCGCCTCGATGAGGCGATTTCGGCGACGCGCGCGATCGAAAGCGAGATGGAAGGCACGGTCGAGCTGATCGAGCTTGCCGACATGGAAGGCGATGAGGCGCTCGCCGATGAAGGCGTCGCGAGCCTCGCTGCACTGGCCGAGCGTGCCGATGCCGACAAGGTCAAGGCGCTGCTCGCCGGAGAGGCCGACAGCAACGACACCTATCTCGAAATTCACGCAGGGGCCGGCGGCACCGAGAGCCAGGATTGGGCCGAAATGCTGTTGCGCATGTATCAGCGCTGGGCCGAACGCCGTGGTTTCAAGGTCGAACTGGTCGAGCACAGCGCGGGCGAGCAGGCGGGCATCAAATCCGCGACGCTGCTGATGAAAGGCGAGAACGCCTATGGCTATGCCAAGACCGAGAGCGGCGTGCACCGCCTGGTGCGCATCAGCCCGTACGACAGCTCGGCACGGCGGCACACCAGTTTCTCCAGCGTCTGGGTCTATCCGGTGGTCGACGACAATATCGACATCGAGATCAACGAGAGCGACCTCAAGATCGATACCTATCGCGCATCAGGCGCGGGCGGCCAGCACGTCAACACGACAGACAGCGCGGTGCGTATCACCCACGTGCCGAGCGGGGTTATCGTTGCCTGCCAGACGCAACGCAGCCAGCACAAGAACCGCGCCGAAGCGATGAGCATGTTGAAAGCGCGGCTTTACGAAGCGGAATTGCGCAAGCGCGAGGAAGCTGCGCTCGGCGAATATGCCGCCAAGACCGAGATCGGCTGGGGCCACCAGATCCGGTCCTATGTGCTGCAACCCTATCAGATGGTGAAGGACCTGCGCACCGGCGTGACCAGCCCGACGCCTTCGGATGTGCTCGACGGCGCGCTCGACCCGTTCATGGCTGCCGCGCTGGCCCAGCGCGTCACCGGCGAAAAGGTCGAGGTGGAGGACGTGGATTGATGCGCCCGCCCGCCGCACTGGCGCTGCTTGCCGCCCTCGGCCTCGCCGGGTGCGACATGCTGGCACCGGGCAGCGACCGGCCGCAGACATCTGTCGAGTTTCCGCGCGCCAACCGCCCGGTGGCACCGACTGTTTCCACCCGCTGGTCAGACGAGGATACGCGTGACCGGCTGGGCGAAGCCGAAGAGGTTATGGACCGCGCCGGCATCGCACCCGGCATGACCGTGGCGGATATCGGCGCAGGAGACGGCTATTATACGGTCCGCCTGAGCGAACGGGTCGGCGAAAGCGGGCGGGTTCTGGCGCAGGATGTGATGCCGCAGGTGATTGAACGGCTGGGTGTGCGCGTGGCGCGCGAAAGGCTGGACAATGTTGCCGTGAAGCTCGGCGCGCCGGACGATCCCGGTCTCCCCGCCAACAGTTTCGACCGGGTCTTCCTGGTCCACATGTACCACGAGATTGAGGAGCCTTACGCCTTTCTGTGGCGGCTGTGGCCGGCGCTGCGCGGCGAAGGGCAGGTGATCGTGGTCGATGGCAATCGCCCGATCGAACAGCATGGCACGCCGCTGCCCCTTCTGATCTGCGAATTCCAGGCGGTCGGATTCCGCCCGCTCGAATTTGTCGAGAAGCCCAATGCCGGCGGCTATTTCGCCCGTTTCGTCCGCGCCCGCACCCGTCCCGCACCGGGCGACATCCGGGTGTGCGACGGGGCAGAGTAAGGCGTTTTGAGGATTATTCGTAGCCCGGATCGACATCCCAGGGTGCGAAGGCCGGATATTCCTTTGCCACGCTGTCCGTGAATGCGGCGGGGCGTTTTTCAAGGAAGCTCACCACACCTTCGCGCGCATCGGCCATGCGGCCGCGGGTGAAGATCATGCGGCTGTCCCAGCGGTGCGCCTCAACGGGATGGGCGGCGCCGGCCATGCGCCACATCATATGGCGCGTGACCGCGACCGAGACGGGCGAGCTTTCAGCGGTCAGCTTGGCGGCGAGAGCGAGCGCCGCATCGAGGAGCGCGCCCGGCTCGTGAACGGCCTGGACAAGGCCGGCGGCGTGCGCTTCGCCTGCATCGAACACTCGGCCCGACATGCACCAATCGAGCGCTGTCGGCAGGCCAACAAGGCGTGGCAGGAACCAGCTCGACGCGGCTTCGGGGACGATGCCGCGGCGTGCAAACACAAAGCCGAAGCGGGCGTTGGTGCTGGCAAGGCGCATGTCCATCGGTAGCGTCATGGTCGCGCCGATGCCGACCGCCGCGCCGTTGATCGCGCCGATCACCGGTTTTTTCGCGGCGAAGATGCGCATGGTGAGCTCGCCACCCGAATCCCGCACCAGCGGGTGCGTCCAGTCGATGCTACCATCCTCTGCAACCGGGGAGGATAGGGCATCGCGCGCGTCGCCGCGCCCGCGCTTGTCATAGTCGAAGGTGGCTGCACCGGCAGAAAGGTCAGCGCCGGCGCAATAAGCGCGTTCGCCTGCGCCGGTGAAAATGACCGCGCGCACCGCATCGTCGGCATCCGCTTCGTCAAGCGCGGCGATCAGCTCGTCCTTCATCTGCGCGGTAAAGGCGTTCATCGCTGTCGGGCGATCAATCGTCACGATCATCGCTGCGCCTTCGCGGGCGGTGCGGGTCTGCGGTTCGGCCATTATTCCTCTCCCCATCATTTTTGGGTCGTCACCCTGAATATGTTTCAGGGTCCATCGACCGGTCCTAGTCGGTCACGACGCCTTCTGCCTTAATGTCGGACGAGGGATGCGGAAACAAGTTCAGCATGACGCTTGTCATGAGGCCAGTCGAATCTAGTGCCCCATTGTCCCCGCAATTGCGCCTCGGCACCGTTTCCGCTAATTGCCATGGCAGCCCCGGACCGGTTCTGCGACTCCAGTCGCTGCCGTTGCCGGGGCACATCATTTTCGCGCCGCGGCGATTCCGCGCGGCCAGCAGGGGTTAGTGTTGCGATGGCACGTCGCCGCCAGATCTACGAAGGCAAAGCCAAGATCCTTTACGAGGGCCCGGAGCCCGGCACGCTGATCCAGTATTTCAAGGATGATGCGACCGCGTTCAACGCGCAGAAGCGCGGCACGATTAACGGCAAGGGCGTGCTCAACAACCGCATTTCCGAGCATGTCTTCACGCTGCTCGGCCACATCGGTGTGCCGACCCACTTCATCCGCCGCCTCAACATGCGCGAGCAATTGGTGCGGCAGGTGGAAATCGTGCCGATCGAAGTGGTGGTGCGCAATGTTGCCGCGGGCAGCATCTCTCAGCGCCTCGGCATCGAGGAAGGCACGCCGCTGCCGCGCACGCTGATCGAATATTATTACAAGGATGATGCGCTCGGTGATCCGCTGATCAGCGAGGAGCATATCGCCTGCTTTAACTGGTGTTCGCAGGACGAGCTCAATGACATGCAGGATCTGGCGATCCGCGTGAATGATTTCCTGTGCGGCATGTTTGCAGGCGTCGGCATCCGTCTGGTCGACTTCAAGATGGAGTTCGGCCGGCTGTGGGACGGTGACTGGAGCCGCATCATCCTGGCGGACGAGATCAGCCCGGACGGTTGCCGCCTGTGGGACATGGCGACAAACGAAAAGCTGGACAAGGACCGGTTCCGCCGTGACCTTGGCGGCGAGGTAGAGGCCTATCAGGAGGTTGCCCGCCGCCTCGGCCTGCTCCCCGAAGATGGCAACAATGCCGTCCTCGACCTTGAAAGCCACCGCAAGAAAAAGGGTAGCTGACGCGTCCGGGCCATTCAGCCCGGACAGTCTGCCTTTCGCGCCAACCAGTTGGCGAGATGCGCCCAGGCAAGAAGCAGCGCCCCCGCCACTGTGAGCGGGGTTTCCCAATCATGGATGATCAGGCCGGCTGCCATGAGCGCGAGGCCCGCTGCCCCGACCGAGGCGGGATAGGCACGCTCGTGCCGGCTCTGACCGCGCCATAGCGCAAGGCTGCTGACCGGCAGGGCGAGGGCGAACAGGATCATGTGCAGGCTTTCGGGCATGACAAACCATTGCGCCATTGCCGGCACGGTGGCGACCGCGACTGGCAGGGCAAGGCAGTGGATCAGGCATGCCAGCGACAGCGAGCCGGCCACAGCGTCAGGCAGCGCGGCGCGCGTGGGTGGCATGGCCTTTTTCCTCCGGAAGATGCGACAGGCGTTGCAGTTGACGGAGCAGCAACGACTCCATTATGATACAACATATCATTATTGGGATCGAGAGGTTCAAGAGGCTGATGACTGTCGCGATGGTTTCCCCCGAAGAGATCGTCATCCCGCCACCTACCGTGATGCCATCGGATTGGACGGCAGTGGCCCGGGCCGATGTGCCCCTGGTGATCGAGCCGCGTGACGCGAGTCCGTTT
>CANHQT010000008.1 GCA_947463325.1 Sphingomonadaceae bacterium | reverse complement strand
TCTGCCGTGGGCGTCGAAGATTGAGAGGAGTTGACCCTAGTACGAGAGGACCGGGTTGAACGTACCTCTGGTGTACCTGTCGTGGCGCCAGCCGCGCAGCAGGGTAGCTATGTACGGACGGGATAACCGCTGAAAGCATCTAAGCGGGAAGCCTCCCTCAAGATAAGTCTTCATCGAGCCGTGATAGACCATCACGTTGATAGGCCGGATGTGGAAGCGCGGTAACGCGTGGAGCTAACCGGTCCTAATTGCTCTTTCGCGCATTGAGAGTCCCGCCATCAACGGCAGCCCTGCAACATGGGCGGTCGCAGATGCGGCAAATTCTTCAGCCAAATCAGCATCGATTGCACATCATCCGAACCGCGCTGCGGGCCTCATCGCCTGCACCCGCGCACCGGCTCCATTGCTTGGTGACCATAGCGTCAGTGACCCACCCGATCCCATCTCGAACTCGGCCGTGAAACCTGACAGCGCCGATGGTACTACCGCTTAAGCGTTGGAAGAGTAGGTCGTCGCCAGGCATTGCAGCCGGTGCGCACGCGTTTCGGATTTGATGATACCATTCACATGCCAAGGGGCGCGATCGTTAGGTCTCGCCCCTTTGGCGTTTCTGCTGCCGATGGCAGCGAATATTGGCGCGGGGTGGAGCAGCCCGGTAGCTCGTCAGGCTCATAACCTGAAGGTCGCAGGTTCAAATCCTGCCCCCGCAACCAATATCTTCCCTTATAACCCCAACACGCTTCGGCCGTCCACCGGACGGCCTTCAGTGTGCTGCCTCGTCAGGCTCATAAGCTGAAGGCGAGCGGGTTCAAATCCTGCCCCCGCAACCACCGGAAATCCCAGCCAGCCTTGCAAATGTGCGGATGTTCGCGGCACCCCGGCTTTCGTCGGGATCCGCGCGCCGCAACGCCTGTTTATCGATTACCGCCGCAAATGCTGGTTGAGGAAGCGCACATAGGCTTCGGAGGCGGAGATGTTATTCTCGCGCCGCTGGAACCCATGGCCTTCGTCGGGGAACAGCAGATAGTCGACCGGCACATTGTTGGCGCGCACCGCGGCGACGATCTCGTCACTTTCTACCTGCAGAACGCGGGGGTCATTGGCACCCTGCACCACCAGCATCGGGCGGCGGATGTTCGATGCATGGAACAGCGGGGAAATCGCCCGGTGCCGCTCGGCATCCGTCGCCGGATCGCCCATTTCGTCGAACAGTGCGGTGCGCTGCGCGCCCCACCAGGCGGGGATGGATTGCAGCGTACGGGTCCAGTTGGTCACGCCGAAGATATTTATCCCGGCATCGAACACCTCCGGGTGAAATGCCAGCGCCGCAGCGGTGATGTACCCGCCATAGCTGCCGCCCATCACCGCAACCCGGTCCGAAATCCAGTCTTGCCCGGCCAACCAGTCGCGCGCCGCGACCACATCCTTCAGGTCGACGTCGCCGTGGCGGCGGTCATCCATGTGAAAGAATGTCTTGCCGTATCCAGATGAGCCGCGATTGTTGATCGCATAGACGGCATAGCCATGGTTCACGAGATGCTGGACCATGCTGCTGTAACCGCGCCGGCTCTGCCCGCCCGGCCCGCCATGCACCAGCACGACCGCCGGAACCGGATTGGCTGAACTCGCCCCATGCGGACGGTACATGATGCCGGGGATGGTGAGGCCATCATAGGATGCGAACCGTTCCACGGTCGCTTCAACCAGATGATCCTCGTTGATGGCCGGGTTGAGCGCGCTGGTCAGCCGCTGCGCTGCCCCGCCACCCAGATCGGCGACAAAAATGTCGCGCGGACTGGTGTCGCTGACGACGGTAAAGGCGATGCGGCTTTCATCGGCATTGAACTGCACGCTACCCAGATCGCCTGCCGGCACGCCGTTCAGCGCAACCGGTTGCCCGGTGCGTGTGTCGATGATGCTGAGCGCGGTCGATCCGTCGGCATTCAGCGCCTGCACACGGTAACGGCCGGATCGCGAATGGCCGACAAAGCTCACATCCCAATCGGCACTGACCAGCGGCGCGCGCGCCCCGTCGGCCAAGGCATAGGTCCAGGCCTGGGCGAACTCGCCATGCGCATTGGTGGCATAAACGAGGGCGCGACCGTCGGGTGTAAAGCCATAGGTGCCGTGGTTGACATTGCTGCCCTCGCTGCCCGCAATCAGGCGCGGTGCCTCTTCGCTGTCCGCTGTCGCCAGATAAAGGTCGGTGTCCGCCGAACTCAGCGCCTTCGACAAGGCAATATGCTGCCCGTCCGGTGACACGCTTTCGGGCAGGAATCCGCCTGTATTGCGGAATATCATGCGCCGTTCATAGCTGGCGGCATCATAGGAATAGACGTCGAACGCCGCCGGATCACGCTCATTGGTGGCGATGAAGAACCGGCTGCCGTCCGCGCTCCAGCCGGCAAAAGCCGCTTTCAACCGGTCACCCGGCGTCAGGTCACGCACGCTGCCATCTTCGGCGCGGACATAGATGTGGCTGAGCTCATTGCCGCCGCTGTCGCCTTCGAACAGCACGCGGCCGTCACGCGGGAAATAGGAAATGGCATAGCGCGCGTCGCCGCTGCTCGTCGTCAGCGCCACCGGATCGCCTCCACCCGCGGGAAGCGCATAGACGTTGAATGTCCCGCTGCGGTTGCTTGAAATCAGGATGTGGCGGCCGTCGGGGGAAAAAGCATGGCCGCCGCCGCCGCCGCCGATGCCGTAGGCCGTCGTTTCGAAAAACTGTGCCGCGCTATACTGCGGCACCGCGGTTTCGCTGGCCTCGGCCGCAGGTGCGGAGGCTGCGGCTTGCTGTGCGGCAAGCGGGGCGGCCATCGCCAGCGTGGAAACGGCAATCATCGGCAACAGTCGGCGCATCGTCACTCTCCCAAGTGTATTGGTAATATAATACGCGTGAGCGGCCGCCGGTCAAGCCGTGTCACATCTCCGCCATCTCGAAATCCGCTTTGCCGGTGCCGCACTGCGGGCAATACCAGTCTTCCGGCACGTCGGCCCAGCGCGTGCCCGGCGCCAGCCCCTCGGCGGGGTCGCCGGTTTCCTCGTCATAAATATAGCCGCAGTTGACGCACTGCCAGATGCGATACGGTTCGCCGCTCACCGCTGCTTCCTCCCTCACGCCAGCCCGAAGCGCACGGGCACATGCTTGGGCCCGCACACGAAATTGGACCGCGTGCGCTCCGGTGTGCCAGCAAGCTCGATGCTGGACAGGCGCGGCAGCAATTCTTCCCACAGGATGCGCATTTCCAGCCGCGCCAGATGCTGGCCCAGGCAGACATGCGGGCCATACCCAAAGGCGACGTGCCGATTGGGCTTGCGGTCAAGGCTGAAGGCAAAGGGATCGTCGAACACCGCTTCGTCGCGGTTGGCCGACTGATAGGGCAGCATGATGTAATCGCCTTCCTTCACCTGCTGGCCGGCGAATTCGGTGTCGGCGGTCGCGGTGCGCATGAAATGCTTGACCGGCGTCACCCAGCGGACCGTTTCCTCGGTAAAGGCGGCGATGCTTTCGGGTTCGGCCTTCAACCGCGCGAACAGGTCAGGTCGCTCGGCGAGCACCCACATGCCGCCCGCGACGGTGTTCGATGTCGTGTCATGCCCGGCGGTCGCGGCGATGATGTAATAACCCATCAGCTGCCGGTGGGTCAGATATTCGCCGTCGATGGTTGCATTGGCGATCAGGCTGTTGAGCGCCGCATCATCCGGATTGGCGCGGAACCGTTCGGTGGCCTTGGCGAAATAGGCTTCCAGATCGGCGTTGGTTTGGACCAGCATCTGCAACGCTTCGGCGGGGCTTGCCTCTTTCTTGTCGCGGTTCATTTCCGGGTCGGCCGCGCCGAACAGCTCCTGCGTCAGCTTGAGGAGATAGGGTTCATCCTCCTCCGGCACGCCGAGCACGGACATGATGACGCGCAACGGGTACCAGAAGGCGACATCCTCGGCGAAATCGCATTCGGGCGCCATGGCCAGCATCCGCTCGACATAGGTGCGCGCGATGCGGCGGACATTCTCCTCGATCCGTTTGATCGCCATCGGCGTGACCGCGGGGAACAGAATGCCGCGCAGCGCCTTGTGCTCTGCACCATCGACCGCGACCAGACTGCGGATCAGGTTGGATTCCCCGCCGGTCAGGAAACGCACAATATCCTGCGTGGCTGCCGGCGAAACCGTGGAGGATCGCGGGCTGTTGGCGAACAGGCCGGCGCGCTTTTCAATCTCCATCACATCGGCATGGCGGCTCGCCACCCAGATATGGTCATATTCGTCGGGCTTGGCGCGCGCGAACGGCGCGGTTCGGCGGATTTCGGTAAAGGCCGCGTCGATCCTGTCCCCGTCCTGATAGGCAAAGGGATCGACAATGGTGTTGGAAAGCTCCGTCGATAGGGTCGCCGTCATCTGCAATGCCTCTCCCGCATCTGTGTTTGACGCTTACTGTGCCGCATCCGTATCGCTTTGCAACTGACAAGGCTCAAATTCACGCTCCGCCTTTGCTGCGGGCCGCGCTATGGGGGCCGGGTATCGGTTTTTTGACGAAGGATTTTTGATCATGCGTACGCTTGTGTTTGTTGACGAAGCCAATTTCCAAAAGGGCGCTCTGGCGGCCGGTTTCCGGCCCGACCTTATCGGTTTGCGCCGTTGGCTGCGCGATGGCGGGCGGCGACAGATTGTCGAGATGGTCGTCTATCTCGGCCTGCCGCCCGAACGCCGGCCAGAAGAAATGCCGGACAATTGGCAGCGCGCCTATGACAGCCGGCACCGGCTGCGCATGGCGCTCGAAAACAACGGCATCATGGTCATCACCTGGCGCGGCAAGCAGCTGTTCGGTTTTGATCCGCCCCGCTTTACCGCCAATATCGACATGCTGATGGCCATGGACGCGCTCGAATTCGCGATAGAGGCAAAGCCGGACATCGTCGTGCTCGTCACTGGCGACGGCGATTTTGCCTATCTCGCCGGCAAGCTGCGCCGCCGCGGTATCCGCGTCGAGGCCGCGGCGCTCCCGTCCACCCTGTCTGCGGAACTCAAGCGGGCCGTCCACCAGGTCATCGATCTGCGCGACTTCTTTGAGGAAGAGGGCGAGGGTGACCGGCGTGCCAAGCCTGCCGCCGATGGCGAGGATGGCGATGATTGGGATGACGACTGGGACGATGAGGAGGGCGATGAAGCCCCCCGCTGAAACAGCAGTTCACCTGCCTGCCAAGCCGCATTGGCCAATGCGGCGAAGCGGCGTATAGCCCGCAAGGCGCGGCCAATCAGGGTCGCGCCCCAACTGGAACGAACGATGTCCGAGGAATTCTATCGCATCAAGCGCCTGCCCCCCTATGTCATCGCGGAAGTGAACGCGATGCGGGCCGCCGCGCGGCAGGCGGGAGAGGACATCATCGATCTTGGCATGGGCAATCCGGATTTGCCGCCGCCGCCGCATGTCATTGAAAAACTGGCAGAGGTCGCGCGCGATCCCAAGGCGCATGGCTATTCGGCATCAAAGGGGATTCCGGGGCTGCGCCGTGCCCAGGCCGCCTATTACGGCCGCCGTTTCGGGGTCGATCTCTGCCCTGAAAGCGAAGTGGTGGTGACGCTGGGCTCGAAGGAAGGGCTCGCCAATCTCGCTCAGGCGATCACTGCGCCGGGCGATGTCGTGCTCGCCCCCAACCCCAGCTATCCCATTCACACCTTCGGCTTCATCATCGCCGGGGCGACCATCCGCAGCGTGCCCTCCACGCCCGACGAGCATTATTTCGAAAGCCTCGAGCGTGCGGTGCGCTTCACGGTTCCGAAACCCAGTGTGCTGATCGTCAACTACCCGTCCAATCCGACAGCGGAGGTGGTCGATCTCGCTTTCTATGAGCGACTGGTTGCCTTCGCGCGCGAACATAAGATTTGGGTGCTGTCCGACCTCGCCTACAGCGAGCTTTATTTTGACGGAAAGCCCACGCCTTCGATCCTGCAGGTGCCGGGTGCCAAGGATGTGGCGGTCGAATTCACCTCCATGTCGAAAACCTATTCCATGGCGGGCTGGCGCATCGGCTTTGCGGTCGGCAACAAGACGCTGATCGGCGCGCTGACCCGCGTGAAATCCTATCTCGATTACGGCGCCTTCACCCCCATTCAGGCGGCCGCTGTCGCCGCGCTCAATGGCCCGCAGGATATCGTCGAACAGAATCGCGAACTCTATCGCAAGCGCCGCGACGTTCTGGTCGAAAGCTTCGGCAAGGCCGGGTGGGATATCCCCAGCCCGAGCGCGTCGATGTTCGCATGGGCGCCGCTCCCCCCTGCGCTCGCCCACTTGGGCAGCCTCGAATTTTCAAAGCAGCTCCTCTCCAATGCCGGCGTCGCGGTGGCCGCAGGCGTCGGCTATGGTGAGGAGGGTGAGGGCTATGTGCGCATCGCCATGGTCGAAAATGAACAGCGCCTGCGCCAGGCCGCCCGTAATGTGAAACGCTACCTCCAGTCGATGGGGGTCAACACGCCGGGTCAGGCGGCCGGGTGAGCGGGGGCGAACTGCTCCCTATCGCAGTTTACGGAACGCTGCGTCCCGGTGGACGCGCCTGGCACGCCTTCGGGCTGGACCGCCGCACCCATCATCTGGGGCCGTGCCGCATTGCCGGGCGCATCCTCGATCTCGGCGGCTATCCCGGGCTGGTCGAAGGCGACGGCCTTGTCGCGGGTGATCTCCTCCAGCCGCTCGATACCGCGCTCGCGGCAGAGCTCGATGCCTATGAAGGCGAAGGCTATGCCCGCGTCATTGTCACGCTGCCCGATCCTGCCGGCATGGCCGCCCAGCTGTGGCGCTGGGAAGGGAGCATCGCTGGCGCCCGTGCTGTGCCGGGCGATGACTGGCTCCACTGCCGCGCGACCGAAATTGACCCGACGGACGGGGATGCGGCGGCTTGATCGCCGCGCTGTCGCTTACGGTCGGCTCAGGGCGAGACGGAAGGGCGATAGGCGGGACGCGGAAACGGGCCCCGCGCCGCTTCATAAGCATGGCCCGCTGCCAGCACGCGCGCATCGTCCCAGCCTGTGCCGATGAATGAAAGGCCGATCGGCAGCCCTTCGACCATGCCCATCGGCACGGTGAGGTGCGGATAGCCCGCGACCGCCGGCAATTGGCTTGCGCTCGGCCCGGCGAAGTTATCCCCGTTGATCAGGTCGATGCTCCAGGCCGGCCCGTTGCTGATACCGAGCAACAGGTCGACGCCATGGTCGCGCCGTAGCCGGTCAATGCCGTCAGGCCCGGCCAACTGGCGCGCGGCGGTCCGCGTTGTGACAAATTCCGGATCATCATCGGCCGGCTTTGTTTCGGCGAGCTCGAACAGCTCCTGCCCGAACCAGCGCATCTCGGCCGGCGTGGCGCGGTTGAAGGCGATGAGGTCGGCGAGTGTCTGCGGCCCCGCATCGCCCGGTCGTCCGGAGAGGTAACGCGCCATCTCCGCCTTCAGTTCGGTGAACAATATCTCGCCTTCCATCTCGCCCAGCCGCTCGAATCCGCTGCGCGTCTCGGCAATGTCGACGATCACCGCCCCCTGCGCCCGCAGCACGTCCAGCGCCGCATCGAATAGCGCGCGGATCTCCGCCCTGCTCCCCAGCCGGTCGCGCATTACCCCGATCCGCAACCCCCGCAGCCCATCGGCGGATAGCGTTGCGGCATAGGATGGTACGCGCCGGGCATCGGCCTCACGCGTCGCCGGGTCCGCCGGATCGGTCCCGGCCATTGCATCGAGCATGATCGCTGCATCGCGCACGCTGGCCACCATCGGCCCCGCCGTATCCTGGCTGACGCTGATCGGCACGATGTGCGTCCGGCTGACGAGGCCGACCGTGGGCTTGAACCCGACCACGCCATTGCTGCCCGACGGGCAGACAATCGATCCGTCAGTCTCCGTCCCGATCGTCGCGGCGGCAAGGCCTGCCGCCATCGCCGCGCCGCTGCCTGAGGATGAGCCGCAGGCACTGCGCGACAGGTCATGCGGATTGCGGGTGAGGCCGCCCACCGCGCTCCAGCCGCTGGTCGACTCCGGGGATCGGATGTTGGCCCATTCGGAAAGGTTGGTCTTGCCCAGTATCACCGCGCCCGCTGCCCGCAGCCGCACCACCAGCGGCGCATCCCGACCGGTCACATTGTCGGCGAGCGCCAATGATCCCGCCGTTGTCGGCAGTGGCCCTACCGCCTCGATATTGTCCTTGATCAGCACCGGGATGCCATGCAGCGGCCCGCGCACACGGCCTGCCGCCCGCTCGGCGTCGAGCGCGCGTGCCTGTTCGATGGCGTCGGGGAAGGTCGCGATCACGGCGTTCAGCACCGGCCCGGCATCGTCAATCGCGGCGATCCGCTCCAGATAGCTGCGCACCAGCGCCTCGCTGGTCAGCGTGCCGGCAGCCATGCGGTTCTGCATGGCGGCAATGTCACCCTCAACGACTGGCGGTTGGGCGCTTTCCGCAAGGCCCGCTGCCGGCATCATCAGCGCGGCGATCGGAAGCATGGCGAGGGTGAGGGTGCGCTGCACTGTGCGGGCGGTGATCATGCCGCCCATGCTGGCGTACCATTGGCTGGGGTCAAGCCTGTTTAGCTCTGCGGCGGCCGATCAGCGTTCCCTTCGCGCCGCGGCTGTCGAGGATGAAGTCGATGTCCGGCCAGCGCTCCCGCCACCGCCGCCCGACAATCCGCTCGCCCGGCCGCGCGGCATCGTCGAGCAGGATCATGCCGCCGGGAGCCAGCCGGTCGAACAGGATTTCCGCCGCTCCTCGTACCAGCGGATGCACCGCCCAGGGCGGCCCGTCGATCACCAGCAGGTCGATGACCGGCGGCACGGCCTGCAGCTGGTACCATTGCCCCGGCCAGCCCCCCGGCGCGTCGCCCAGCGGCGCGTGCCGCGCATCGATCTCAAGCCCGTGACTGCGCACCCAGCGCCCCGTCTCGGTGGCAAAGTCACCATGCTGCTCGTAACTGGTCAGCCTGCCGCCCCCGTTTTTGGCGAGCGCGGCGGCCACGACCAGACTGCTCGCCCCGCAACCCAGTTCGACCACTTCGCGCGGCCGCAGTGCCTCGATGGTATCAACAATATGGCCAAGGAACTGTGTATCTGCCTTCCAGCTGCCGAGATTGGGAAGCGCGTCATGCGGCAGGCCGATCCGGTCGAGCAAGGCGCGCTTGTCCGCTTTGCGTCCGCCATGGAGACCGCGGAGCAGCCACGGCCACTGGATTGCACCAAAGGCGATGACTTCAAGGCGCTGCCGCCAGGAAGGCGAGAGGTGCGCATTGGCGCGCGGCAGCAATGCGGTCGTCTCGCTGGTCGTCATCAGGTTGGGCCTTGTTGGGCGCATCACGCGCCAATCGGGGGAGCGGAGCTAAGCGCATAGCGGCTCCGTTTTTCCATCGCCAGAGCCATACCGACCTTTTGACAAGCGCTCCGCCTTCTGGTCCTATGGGCGGCATAAACATCGGGCAAAGACCGAGGGGGAGAGAGAAGTGGCGGTATCGGCGCAAGGGACCGGCGGCATACCGGCAACGGCAAGCAGCACGCGGGTGCTGATGTGGACGTTGCTGGTCGTCTATATTCTCAATTTCCTCGACCGGCAGATCGTCAACATCCTCGCCGAGCCGATCAAGGCCGAACTGGGGCTCAGCGATACCCAATTGGGGTTGATGGCCGGCCCTGCCTTTGCCGTCTTCTATGCCGTGCTCGGCATTCCCATCGCCCGTTATGCGGATAAGGCGAGCACCAACCGCGTCACGCTCATCTCCATCTCGCTGGCCGTCTGGTCGGCGATGACCGCGCTGTGCGGCCTCGCCCAGAATTTCACGCAAATGCTGCTCGCGCGCATCGGCGTCGGCATCGGTGAGGCGGGCTGCACCCCGGCGGCACACTCGCTGATCAGCGATTCAGTCGCGCCGGAAAAGCGCGCCTCGGCGATCGCCTTCTACGGCATGGGTGTGCCGATCGGCACGCTGCTCGGCCTTGTTATCGGCGGGATCGTCAATGACATTTGGGGCTGGCGTGCCGCGCTGATGCTGGTCGGCCTGCCCGGCGTTCTGCTCGCCTGTCTGCTGCCCTTCATCATGCGCGAGCCAAGGCGGATCGGGCTGGTCAAGGGGGAGGCCGCACCGGCCGGCCCGCCGCCGATTCCCGCCAAGGAAGCCATGCGCGAGATTTTCGCGTCGCGCGCCTATGTGCTGCTGCTGATTGCCGCGTCGGTCGCGGCCTTCCTGTCCTACGGCAAGGGGCTGTGGACGATTTCGCTGTTCATCCGCAGCCACGGCATGTCGACCACGGAGGTGGGCATTATCGGCGCGGTCGCGCTCGGCCTTTCCGGCGTGTTTGGTACCTGGCTCGGCGGCTGGGCGGCCGACCGTTTCGGACAGGTCAACAAACGCCACATTCTCACCCTGCCGGCCATCGGCATGGCCGTGGCCGCGCCGATCCAGTTCCTTGGCTATGGCGCGCCAATCTGGTGGGTGGCGGGTCTGCTCATCCTTGTGCCGACCATCCTCAATGCCGCTTATTATGGCCCGACCTACGCCTGCGTGCAGGGGCTGGTGCGCAAGGAAGCGCGCGCCGTTGCCGCATCGGTCATGCTGTTCGGCCAGAATTTGATCGGCTTGGGCCTCGGCCCGCTGGTGTTCGGTCTGCTGTCTGACCAGCTGATGCCCTTTGCAGGTACTGAAAGCGTGCGTTGGGTGCTGTTCGGCGCGGCATGGCTCGGGCTCGTCCCCGCCTTCTTCTTCTGGCGTGCGAGCCTGCGTCTCCAGGGCGATCTCAAGACGGGCTAAAAGCCCCGCGCTTGCTATTTCGCGCTTTTGCGCCCATAGGCGCTCCCAGCGAGGGCGGCTCGCGGGCCTTTTGCCCGGTGCCGATCCGGCAGCGTGATTGCCCGCCCAGGGAAAAAGGGGCGCGGCCAGCCGGACACACGCCCCCGCTCCACAGAGATTGTCCCTATCACGCGGGTCGGTTTCAGACCCCGCCGCCACGCCCGTGGTGCGCGCGCTTGCTTGCGCGCGCCCTCGGGCCGTCGGCCATGAAAGACGTACCAACCATGACTACATTCCAATCGCTCGGCTTGTCCGAACCGCTGCGCAAGGCGCTCGGCGCAAAGGGCTATGAACAGCCTACGCCGATCCAGCTGCAGGCGATCCCGCCCGTGCTTGATGGGCGCGACCTGTGCGGCATCGCCCAGACCGGCACCGGCAAGACCGCAGCCTTCGCGCTGCCGACCCTCGATTATCTCGCGCGCAACGCCGGCCCGCCGCCCAAGCGCTCGGCGCGTGTGCTGGTGCTTTCGCCGACGCGTGAGCTTGCCGCGCAGATTGCCGACAGCTTCCGTGACTATGGCCGCTTCATGCGCCTCTCGGTCGCCACGGCGTTCGGCGGCGTGCCGATCAACCGCCAGATCCGCGATCTGGTGGGCGGTGTCGACGTGCTTGTCGCCACCCCCGGCCGCCTCCTTGACCTCATCGAACAGCGCGCCCTTCATCTAAAGGGTGTCGAAGTGTTCGTGCTCGACGAAGCCGACCAGATGATGGATTTGGGCTTCATCGTGCCGATCAAGCGCGTCCATGCGCTGCTCCCGGCACAGCGCCAGACCCTGTTCTTCTCCGCCACCATGCCCAAGGCGATTGCCGATCTCGGCGCGCAATTCCTGACCGATCCGGTGCGCGTTTCGGTCGCGCCTGCCGCGACCACGGCGGAACGCGTGCATCAGGCCGTCACCTTCGTTGATCAGCGCGAAAAGCCGGCCCTGCTCGCTCTCGCGCTTAAAGGCTCGAAGATTGACCGGGCGCTGGTTTTCACCCGCACCAAACATGGCGCCGACCGCGTCGTGCGTCAGCTTTCGGCTTGCGGCATCCCCGCTGTCGCCATCCATGGCAACAAGAGCCAGGCGCAGCGCACCACCGCGCTACAGGCGTTCCGTGACGGGCGTGTGCGCATCCTCATCGCGACCGACATTGCCGCGCGCGGCATCGACGTTTCGGGGGTCAGCCATGTGTTCAATTACGAGCTGCCCAATGTCCCCGAACAATATGTCCACCGCATCGGCCGCACCGCGCGCGCCGGGGCAGAGGGCATGGCGATGAGCTTCTGCGCGCCGGATGAGCGGGCCTATCTCAAGGATATTGAAAAGCTCACCCGCGTGAAGCTCGAAGTCGCGCCGCTGCCGGAGAATTTCGTCGAGTCCGTCCGCTCGCTGCCCAAGCCTGCGGCGGCCAAGCCCGAACCCGATCAGCGCCGCCCGCAGGGCCGTCCCGGCGGTGCCCGGCGTGAAGATGGCGCCAAGCGCAACTACCGTCGCCGCAAAGGTCCGGTCGGCGCGCATCGCGGTGCTGTGAAGCGCAGCGGCTAAGCCCTGTTGGTCTGTCCCCGCGCAGCCGGGGACCCAGATCTGCGAGCGCTCAGGGCTGGCGAATCCGCCAGGCCTTGAGGCTCGCGCCTTCGGGCATTGCCACCTCTTCCATCCAGCCGGGTGTCCGGCCGGTGGCGATCAGGTCGACCAGCCCTTCGCCCGGCGCGTCACGGAAATTGGCGAACTCCTGAGCTGCCGGGCAGACGATCAGCATCTGTGCGCCATTGGCGCGCGCCAATCGCTCCGCCTCGGCTGGCGGGCCAATGAAAGCGGCGATGGTCGCTGCCATCACATCATTGTTGCGATGGTGGCCGGTCGCGATGACCGCATGATGCGTGCGCTGCAAGAGGTGCGGCCCGATATCGAGCGGCGCCAGCACGACCATCGGCGGCAGCCGGTTGAGCGCGGCGACGCTTGGGGCATCGACACAGGGCGGCGCATCATCGGCAGCGGCATTGCCCCCTGCTTGCCCGGTTTCGGCCGGAACAATGGCAAGGATCAGTGCGGCCATCAGCGCCGCGCTCGCCGGGGGCAGCGCAATGGCGCTGGCGATGGAGGCGAAAATGCGCGGGATAGTTGAACCAATCGTCCGTGCGCGCCTCCACATTATCATGCCGAGCATCGCGCAGCCGGGCAGGGCATAGAGATGCGCAACCAATGCCGTGCGCAGCACCAGCAGCCCCAGCAGTGACGCGCCCACCACCGCCGCGCCAAGGATCAGCCAGCGCCGTTGCATGGCGGGCTCGCCCGCCGCTCCGCGCCAGCCCAGCCATGTGCCAATCAGGCCGGTGATCAGCGGCGCGACCGCAAAGGCGGTGACTTGGTCGAGCTCCGACCAGACCGGCAGGCCTTCACGGACATTCTCATACCAATAGGTGACCACAGCCGGGTCGAGCGCGGCGAACGGCCCGGCGGCACAGGCGGGCTCCGTGCCCAGCAGTGCGGCCAGCGATGCCGCCCCCGCCACCCCGAGCAGGGCGATCCGCGCCACCATTGCCGGCCAGCGCCGGTCGATCAGCGGGGCAAATGCGCCCACCAGCAAGGCGGCAGTCGTCAGCGCGGCCAGATAAGGGAGCGACAGCGCATCGCACCATGTCTGCACCAATGCATCCGGCCCGCGCGTCAGAAATTGCAGCGCCATCGCGGCGGCTGCCAGCGTCGCGAGATAGGCGGTCAGTCTGCGCTGCGCCGCGACGGTTCCGGTCCAGATCCATTCCGCCGCCATGATTGCGGCGAACAGCGCGATGGCCGGCAGCCCTTCGAGTGAAATGGCCAGCAAGGCCGCGCCCACCACGCCCGCCAGCGCGCCGTCACTCGCGCGGGGTGCGCGCAGCACCAGCGCCAGCAGCGCCAGACTCAGCAATATCTGCCAGCCATGATGGTCGATGCGCAGCGGCGCGAACTGGTAGAGGACCAGATAATCGGTCGCGAGCAACGCCGTCGCGACCATCGCGAACAGCCGTGTGCCGAGGCTCGCTGCCACCCTTGCGAACAGCGCAAAGGCGAGGCCGAGCAGGATCAGCGGAATGGTCGCGGCAACAATCATTTCGGCCAGCACCTGTCCGGTGATCGGCGTCAGCAGCAAAATGCCCGCGGCAATCGGCGCGTCGACCAGGCGTGACCAGTGCATCAGTCCGCCACCGCCCGCCGGATTGATGCGATATTGGCTGACATCCCACCAGGCCTGGCCGGCGATGAGGTCGCGCACCTGCACCAGGCGCAGCGCATCGTCAGGATCGACGGTATCGATGCGGGTGATGTTGCCCCATCCGCTCACCAGCATGACGGCTGCAACCAGCAGCCACAGGATGATGGCCGCACGCAGCGGGGTGAGGCGGGCAAAGAAGGCGGCGATCATGGTCGCAGAGTGACAGGATCAGGCGCGAAAGACGATATGGCGGCGCAGCATATAGGTCGTCTGGAATGCGACGATGATCGCCACCAGCTTGGCAAGGCGCGGGTCGATGCTGATCGCGTCACCCCCGCCGACAATGGCCATGGTGATGATGAGGCCGACCAGCGCGGAGCCGACAAACAGCGCCTTTTGCCGAGTGCGTTCGCCGCTGCCCTTTTCCGCCGCGCCGTCGGCAAAGACGATGCGGCTCGAAATCAGCCAGTGGACGATGATGCCGGTGCAATAGCCGGTGGCCGATGCGCCGATGGCGGTCATCCCGCTAGCCAGCAGCGCGAGGAACAGGCCGACGTCGGTGGCGAGCGCGGCGACGCTCGCCATCACATAGCGCATCCAGCGCCAGTCCATGCGCCGTGCGCGGGCGGCCATCGCCCCCATCGCGCCCCAGCGCCGGCGTGTCGCAAGGCCCCCCGCCATGATCCTCAGGCCGCCTTGGCGATACGTGCCGGAACATCGCGGACGGATGCCAGCGCGGCCCGTTCGCCTTCGCTGCCGCTCTCGTGATATTCGGCGTCTTCGTTGACCTGCCAGATGTCATACACCCGCTCGCCGGCGACGATATTCTTCACCGTCAGCATCGCGGTCATCATCGCATGGTCCTGATTGTTGTACCGGTGCATGCCGTTGCGGCCGACCATGTGCAGCGTCGGATAGCGTGCTTCCAGTTCCGCGCGCATCGCCTCGACATTGGCGGCATAGCTCTCGTCATAGACCGGATAGGCCTTCTCCTGACGGACCACCGCGCCGCCGACCACATCCTCGGCGCGGGTCAGGCCCAGCGTGGCGAGCTCGGACGTGGCGAGCGTAATCAGATCCTCGTCGCTCGAAGACCACAGGCCGTCACCTTCGAAGCAGAAATATTCGAGGCCGACGCAGGCAAGGCTCGGGTCAGGCACCATTTCGGGGGACCAGCTGCGGAAATTCTGCACGCGGCCGACCTTCACCTTGCTGTCGTGGATGTAGATCCAATTGTCCGGGAACAGATCCTCGGACCGGATCATCAGCGCGACGGTCAGGAAGTCCCGATATTTGAGGTCGCTGGCCTGGGCAAAAGTCGCCGGCAGCGGATGGATGCGCGCAGCCAGCTCGCGCATCGGCGCGGAACTGATCACATGGGCGGCATTGATGGTGACGGTCTTGCCGTCGGCCTTGGTCGCGGCGAGCTTCCACCGGCCGGTCGTCTGGTCCTGGGTCAGCTGCTTGAAACTGTGGCCCATCAGCACATGGTTGCCGCCGGCGACCACGAAGTCGCGCGCTGCTTCCCACATCATGCCCGGCCCCTGCCGCGGATAGCGGAATGTTTCGAGCAGGGTCTTGGTTTCCATGCCGTCATTGGGCTTTTTGTTGAGGCCCAGACTGCGCTTGAGGCCATCCATGACCGCCGCGCCGAGGCTCAGCCCCTTGATGCGCTGCGCCGCCCAGTCCGCGCTCATCTCGTCGCACGGCATGCCCCACACCTTCTCGGTATAGGTCTTGAAAAAGATCGAATAGAGCTTCCAGCCGAACTGGTTTGCGGTCCAATCCTCGAAACTCTTCACCTCCCGGTTGGGGAACATCTTCGCCCAGGCGTAGCTCGCCATGCACAGGCTCGACCGCCAGATGCCGAGGTTGAACAGCGCCTCGAACGCGCGCAGCGGATAGGAATAGAATTTGCCCTCATAATAGATGCGGCTCATGCGCGGCCGCTGGATGAAATCATCCGGCAAAATCTCGTTCCACAGGTCGACCACTTCCTTCGACTTGGAAAAGAAACGGTGGCCGCCGATGTCGAAACGGAATCCCTCATGCTCCACCGTGCGGCTGATGCCGCCGACATAGCGCTCGTCCTTTTCGATGACGGTGACCTTATAGCCCTGCTTGGTCAGCAGATAGGCAGCCGTCAGGCCGGCCGGACCCGCGCCAATGATCGCGACGTCCACGCTGGTCGGGGAATGGGGCATCTCGTCTGGTCTCCCTTGGCATTGCGCTCAGCCATGGGAGATGAAGGAAGGCTTCTAAGGAATGGTTAACGGGGCGGTAGCAATCGCACCAAAAATGGACCTCAGTGCCGGAAATGGCGCATGCCGGTGAAGATCATGGCGAGGCCATGTTCGTCGGCCGCCGCGATCACCTCATCGTCGCGCATCGATCCGCCGGGCTGGATCACACAGGTCGCGCCCGCCTCGGCTGCCGCGAGCAGGCCGTCGGCAAAGGGAAAGAATGCGTCGGAGGCGACTGCGCTGCCGACCGTCAGCGGGCTTGCCCAGCCGAAATGCTCTGCGGCTTCGGCGGCCTTCATGGCGGCGATGCGTGCGCTGTCGCGGCGGTTCATCTGGCCCGCGCCGACCCCGGCGGTCGCGCCGCCCTTGGCATAGACGATGGCGTTGGACTTCACATGCTTGGCGACGGTCCAGGCGAACAGCGCATCCTCCATTTCCTGCGCCGTCGGCTGGCGCTGCGTCACCACTTTAAGGTCGCCGGCGGTCACGCGGCCATTGTCGCGCGTCTGCACCAGCCAGCCGCCGAGCATCGACCGGGCGACAAGGCCGCCGCGCGCGGGGTCAGGCAAAGTGCCGGTCAGCAGCAGGCGCAAATTCTTCTTTTTCGCGAACACCGCACGCGCATCGGCATCGGCATCGGGCGCGACCACCACTTCGGTGAAAATCTCGGCGATCGCTTCGGCCGTTGCGCCGTCGATCGGGCCGTTGAGCGCGATGATCCCGCCGAACGCCGAAACATGGTCACACTCGAATGCCTTGCGATAGGCCTCGCCCAGCGTCGCGCCGGTTGCCACGCCGCACGGATTGGCATGTTTGACGATAACGCACGCTGGCCCGCCGTCGCGGAATTCGGCAACCAGCTCCAGCGCGGCATCGGCATCGTTCAGATTGTTGAAGGACAATTCCTTGCCCTGCACCTGTTCGGCCTGTCCGATGCCCGTGCCATGTGGGCCGGCCGGGCGATAGAATGCTGCGGCCTGATGCGGGTTCTCGCCATAGCGCAGCACGGTCGGCGCCTCGGCGATGAAGGGCAGCGTGTCGGGGAACATCTGGCCCTGGTCGGAAAATCCGAACCAGCTGGCGATCATGCTGTCATAGGTGGCGGTGTGCGCGAATGCCTTGGCGGCGAGGCGGCGGCGGAATGCCATATCGGTCGCGCCCTCGGCGGCGACTGTCGCATAGTCGGCCGGGTCGGTGAGGATAGCGACATCGTCATGGTTCTTGGCAGCTGAGCGCACCATCGCCGGGCCGCCAATGTCGATATTCTCGATAATCTCGTCGCGGTCCGCGCCCTTCGCGACTGTTGCGGCAAAGGGGTAGAGGTTGACGACCACCAGATCGATCGGCCCGATGCCGTGGGCGTCCATCGCGGCGCGGTGCCCGGCATCCCCGCGCACTGCCAATATGCCGCCATGCACCATCGGGTGCAGCGTCTTCACCCGCCCGTCCATCATCTCGGGGAACCCGGTCAGCTCGGACACGTCCTTCACCGCCAGCCCCGCATCGCGCAGCGCCTTTGCCGTGCCGCCGGTCGACACCAGCTCGACCCCATGGCCGGCGAGCGCGGTGGCCAGCTCGACAATGCCATTCTTGTCGGAAACGGACAGAAGCGCGCGGCGGATGGAGATACGATCGGTCATGGCAGGCTTTCCCCGGGGAGCGTGATGGGCTGCCCGTTAGGCAATGGCGGTGCTTGTCACAAGCCAGCGTTGCGAGAATTTCAGCCGATCATCCGCAGCAGCCAGCCGACGCTGGCGCCACCGGCCGGAACCGTGCCGGACAGCTCGATCTGATACGCCGGGGTCGGGCGTCCTTCGCCATCGACCCACAGGCTGTCGTCGATGCGCACGCTCGCGCCCGCGCAGCGCAATTGCCACAGCGCGCCGCCGCTGAGCCGCAGCAGCACGGCCTGACCGTCGGCGGTCATGCTCGGCTCCACGTCGGGGCCGAGGTGGAAACGGATGGCAAAGGGCAGGCCATCGGTGCGGCGCTTGCGCCCCTTGGGCAACAGCATGTCCTCGCCGCGCAATTCATGCCCGGAACTGGCGAGGATCAGCAGGCGGCGGTGCAGAAAACCATGCCGCTTCACATAGCCGTCATGGCTCACTTCGATGCGGCTGCCGCCCTCGATCTCGCGCCGCTCGACCTCGACTTCGGTCACGCCCTTGCCGAGCGTGCCATCGGGCAGGATCGCGGTGCTGTTCTGGTCATCCAGTGTCAGCGTCGAATGGGCGGCGGTGGTTCTGAGGCCGCGGGCCAGCTCTCCGGGGATCAGCGCGCCCGCCAGCGCCGCGCCACCGCAATTGACGATGATGCGATGTGGCCCGTCCGAAAATTCGATGGCGAGGGTGGATGCGCACCCGGCATCGGTCGCGCGCGCGATCGGTGGCGGAGCGGCATCGACTTGCAGCAGCGCCCGGCCTGCGGTCAGACGCTGATAGCCCCAGTCGCGGGCCTGGCGCAGCGGGCGCGAGCGCACCCCGCTCGCGGCGATAACGGCCTGCACTTTTTCGGGTGAGGTTGCGCCGCTGCCCTGCCAGCTACCCAGGCCGCCGTCGCCATGCATCAGGCCGGTGAGTGCGGGGACAGCGACTGCCAATGTCTCGTTGATCCACGCCGGCGTTTCGATCCGGCGCAGCGCATAGACGCGGGACAGCATGGACAGGATGGCGATGGCATCCGCCTGCATGGCGGGTGCGCGGCTGATCGTTCCGCCATCGGCATAGAAACAGGTCAGCAGGGCGTTGCGCAGCCCGGCTTCGCCAAAGGCGCGGCGCGGCTCTCCGCCCGGCAGCGCCAGGCCGGCCGCGACGACACCCGCCCAGGCAACCAGCTGCGGCACGCCGGCGCGCGCGCTATCGGCTGTCCGGTCGAGGTGGCGGGCCGTGCGCGCCACGGCGTTCAGCGTGCGTGACCGGTGGACGATATCATCGCTGCCGAGCAGCGCGGGCGCATAGGCCAGCCAGAACAGGATGCGCCATCCGGCATTGTCGGGCCGCCATGCCGGCTCGCTGATCAACTCGTCATGCGCGTCGAGCCAGCGGCGCTGCAGGGCCTCGGCAATCGGCGCGACATCTTGCCGCGTACCCGCTGCGGCCAGATCGCGCAGCCAGGCAAAGCTGTGGATGTAATCGGCGAAGGCGGGTGGCACCGGCATGTTGCCGAAATCGAGCCGCGCTGTCGGCTGCTTGAGCCCGCGGAACAGGAAATGCCCGGCGCGCAGGGCCTTGCCCGCGGCCGGATCGCCGGGGATCGGGTCTTCGGGAACGCCCAGCAGCTTCAGCGGGAAACGCCCTTTCAGGCGCAGCGCATGGAGCGGGGTGCGCCAGGTCAGGCGATAGAATCGCGCCGCAATGCGATCGGTCAGGCTCGCCCCGCGATCATCGGACAGGCGGATCAGCCGCTTGCCGGTTTCGATGGTGTCAGGCGCTTCTTCGGAAACCGGCTCGATGTCGCGCATCCCCATGCGCGGCGGCGCCGGCTCCTGTCCGTCCAGGCCGCGCGCGGGCGGCACAAGATGGGGTCCTGCGTTCATGCCCGGCGCAGCCCCGCGATATTGGCGGCATAATGGTCAGGCCCGCCTTTGAAGCTCGCGGATCCGGCGACCAGCACATCCGCGCCTGCCGCAATGGCCATCGGTGCGGTGCGTGCATCGATGCCGCCGTCGACCTCCAGCCTGATGTCGCGCCCGCTCTTGTCGATCATCGTCCGCACGGCCGAAATCTTGCGCAGCTGGCTGTCGATGAAGCTCTGCCCGCCGAACCCCGGATTGACGCTCATGATGAGGACCAGGTCGACTTCCTCGATCAGGTAATCGATCATCTTGGCCGGGGTCGCGGGGTTCAGCACAATGCCCGCCTTCTTGCCCAGCGCCTTGATCGACTGGACGGTGCGGTGCGCGTGCGGCCCGGCTTCGGGGTGAAAGGAGATGATGTCCGCACCTGCTTCGGCAAAGGCCTCCAGATAGGGGTCGACCGGCGCGATCATCAGATGGACGTCAAACGGCTTGGCGCTGTGCGGGCGCAACGCCTTCACCACCGCAGGGCCAATGGTGATGTTGGGCACGAAATGGCCGTCCATCACGTCGATGTGGATCCAGTCGGCGCCCGCGGCATCGATGGCGCGAACCTCCTCGCCAAGCCGCGCGAAATCGGCGGAAAGAATGGAAGGAGCGATGCGGACGGGCTGTGGTGCTGTCATGGTTGATATCAGGCTCTAGCGGTGTTGCGAATCGCGGGCAACAGCCCTGCGGCATCCATTCGCATCAATGCGGCAAAGCGCTTTATGGCGGTGCGCCAAATGGTTATCTCTGCTCCATGATCAGGACATGGTTCGATCCCGCACAGCGCGCTCACGCGCCCGCCGTGGAGCTTCACAACGGCGCTTTCGTGCCCACTGCAGACACCCAGTCACGCGTTGATGCGCTGCTCTGCGCTGTGCCGGATACAGAGGCGCCGGATGATCATGGCCTCGCCCCGATCCTCGCCGTGCATGATGCGGCCTATGTCGATTTCCTGCGCAACGCCCATGCCGACTGGCAGGCGGCGGGCTGGCCGGGTGATGTCTTCCCCTATGTCTTTCCGATTGTCGGGCGCAGGCCGCTCGCGCTCGAACGGATTGATGCGCGGATTGGTGCCCACGCCTATGATATGGCAACCCCGATCGCGGCCGGCACCTGGGATGCAGCCTATGCCAATGCGCAAGTCGCACTGAGCGCGCTCGCGCCCTTGCTGGCGGGGGACGCGCGCACCACCCTCGCGCTCTGCCGCCCGCCCGGCCACCATGCCGGGCGCGATTATTTCGGCGGCTATTGCTACCTCAACAATGCCGCCATCGCGGCGCAAGCGGCGGTCGATGCGGGACGCCGGGTCGCGATCCTCGATATCGACTATCATCATGGCAACGGCACGCAGGATATCTTCTACGGCAGCGCCAACCCGCTGTTCGTCTCCATCCATGCCGATCCGGTGCGCGATTATCCCTTCTACTGGGGCCATGCGGATGAGGAGGGTGAGGGCGAAGGGGCTGGCGCGACCATCAACCTGCCGCTGCCGCAAGGAACCACGCTCGCCACCTATCGCCCGGCCCTGGCCCGGGCGCTGGCGGCGATATCGGCATGGGGCGCGGACATCATCCTGCTCAGCTTCGGGGCCGACACTTTCGTCGGCGATCCGATTTCGCACTTCGCGCTCGAAACGGCGGACTATCGCCTTCTGGCACAGGATATCGCCGCCCTCGGCCTGCCCACGCTCATCCTGATGGAGGGCGGCTATGCGGTCGATGCGCTCGGCGCCAACTTGGGCAGCCTCTTGTCAGGATTCCCCGCCTGACGCCGGCGGCCGCCCGCCGCGCCGCTGCTTGGATCGATCCTGCTCGTGCTTGATTGCCAGCAGTTCGTCGAGGTCGACGCGCTCGGATCGCGCCAGCATCCACCGGATCATCGCGACTGACCAGCCTCCGAGGAAAAGGATATAGGCTATGTGCGCCGCGATGGTCTCGGGCATTGCAGGTTTGGTCGTAAGATAGGTACCCAGCAGTACGGTTGGCGGCAGCACCATTACGGTCCAGATGATCAGCGCCCGCCAGCCAGCCGCGTTGCGCGGTACAATCTTGAGGTTCCACCGGCCAGACCGGTAGGCGATGAAAGGCTTTTGCGCCTTACCCATTGTCAGTCCCTTCCTTCATGTCGGCCGGCGGCCGCCCGCGCTTCGGCGTCTCGCTCACCGGCACCTTTACGCTCCGTCGTGCCAGCGCCTCGCGCAGCAGCATCTCGATCTCGGCATTGACGCTCCTCAGGTCCGCCGCCGCCGCCCGCTCGACCGCCGCGTGGAGCGCGGGGTCGAGCCGGAGCGGAAAGGGCTTGCGGGGCGGCGCGGGCATGATGGCTTACTGGTACAGCGTGCCCGCGTTGACCACCGGCTGGGTGTCACGCTCGCCGCACAGCACCACCATCAGGTTGGAAACCATCGCCGCGCGTCGCTCGTCATCCAGCTCCACCACCTTCTTTTCGGACAGCTGGGTCAGCGCCATCTCGACCATCGTCACCGCGCCTTCGACCAGCTTCTTGCGCGCGGCTATCACCGCCTCGGCCTGTTGGCGGCGCAGCATGGCACCCGCGATTTCCGGCGCGTAGGCGAGGTGGGTGAGGCCGCATTCGTCGACCGTGATGCCCGCCACTGCCAGCCGCTCGATCAGCGCCGCACGCAGCTCGACACCAACCTCGTCATGGTTGCCGCGCAGCGTCACTTCCTTGTGCTCGATGTCGTCATAGGGATAGCGTGACCCGATCGATCGCACCGCTGCTTCGATCTGCGCCATCACAAATTCCTTGTAATCCTCGACATCGAACAATGCCTGCGCCGTGTCCGTCACGCGCCATACCACCTGGCAGGCGATCTCGATCGGGTTGCCGCGCAGGTCGTTGACCTTGATCTGCTGGGAAATGACGTTGTTCGCGCGCACCGCGATCTTGGTACGCGTCAGCCAGGGCAGCACCCAGCGCAGCCCCTCGGTGCGGTCGGTGCCCTTGTAGCTGCCGAACAGCTGGATCGCCGCCGCCTCATTGGGGTTGATCATGTAGAAACCGGAGAGGATCAGCGTGCCGAGAAAGGCGCTGGCGCCGAACAGGCCCCATCTCCAGCCGGCTTCATCGCCGGTGATGTTGGTGACGGCGGCCCAGATGGCCAGCAGCACCAGCAACAGCCCGACGAACAACATGGCATAACCGCTCGCGGTCGCGGCGCGCACTTCGCGGCTGCGGTTAAGCGCCTGCGTGGATTCGGTCATCTGCTCCTCCCCTTAAATACGATATCATAATTATATCGTTTCAGGGGGGAGTCAAGATTGGCTCCGCCGCGTTCAAATATCCCCGAAATGGCGCAGCGCGGCTGGCGCGATCACATCGCCCCATTCCTGCACGAAATGCCCGCCGCCTTCGATTTCCATCGGGGGCGGGCAGCCGCGGATCACGCGCCTCAGCGCCGCCATCACCGGCGGGCCGAGCACAGGGTCGGCCATGCCCACCGCCATGAAACTGGGGCCGTCCCACTCGTTTGACCAGAAGTTTGCGGCCGCGCGGCTGATGTCCGCGCCTTCCATGTCCGGCGTCACCGGCACCAGCGCCGGGAATATCTGCGCGCCCGCCTTGTACTCGGCTGACGGATAGGGCGCGTCATAGGCGGCGATCTCGGCCGGTGTCAGATGCGGGGTGCCGCGTGCGATCAGCGCGCCGACCGGCAGGTCGGGCGTCCGCAGGGCATAGGCTTTCCAGGCATCAAAGCCCGGCCCCGGCGTCTGCCCGGTGGCGAGCGTGGTGTTCATGACGATCAGGCGGGACAGCCGCTTGCGAAATGCGGGATCGACCGGCAGCGTCAGGCCGATCAGGCCGCCCCAGTCCTGCACCACCAGTGTGATGTTGCTAAGGTCGAGCCGCTCGACCAGCGCGAGCAACGCGTTGCGGTGAAAGCTGAAACTATAGTCGCTTTGCTCCACCGGCTTGTCCGACCGGCCGAACCCGAACAGGTCGGGCGCCACCACCCGCGCGCCTGCGTTCAGGAAATGCGGGATCATCCGGCGATAGAGGAATGACCAGCTCGGCTCGCCGTGGAGGCACAGGAAGGTGCGCGGCGCATCTGCCGGCCCCGCGTCGATCCGCGCCATGCGCAGGCCCGCATAGCCGGGCAGATCATCGACATAGGCGACCGGAAAATCAAAATCGGGGACGGCGGCAAAGGCCTCGTCGGGCGTGCGCAGGGCTTTCATCGCCGTCCCCTCTTTCGTCATTCCGTCGGGAAACCCCGGCTGCGCAGTAGCGCCGCGACATCCGGGTCACGGCCGCGGAACTGGCGGTATGCTTCGGCCCGGTCGGTCTCATTGCCGGTGGACAGCAGCAGGGTGCGGAACCGGTCGGCCGTCGCCCGGTCCCACGCATTGCCGGTTTCGGTGAATGCGGCCCAGGTGTCGGCGTCCATCACTTCCGACCAGAGATAGCTGTAATAGCCCGCCGAATAGGCGTCGGAACTGAACAGATGGCCGAACTGCGGCAGGCGGTGGCGCATCACAATCTCGCGCGGCATGCCCAGTTCCGCCAGCGCCTCGCGCTCGAACGCGGCGATGTCGGTCACCGGCGTTGACCGGTTGTGCAGCATCATGTCCAGAATGCCGCTGGCGAGGAACTCGACCGTGGCAAAACCCTGGTTGAACTTGTCGCTGTCGAGGATCTTCTGGCGCAATTCCTGCGGCATCGGTTCACCGGTGCGATAATGCAGCGCGAACCGGTCGAGGATCTCCGGCGTCAGCAGCCACTTTTCATGCACCTGGCTCGGATATTCCACGAAGTCGCGCGGCACGCCGCCCAGCTCGGGATAATGGATGTCATAGAGCAGGAAGTGGATGCCATGACCGAATTCGTGGAACAGCGTCGTCGCATCGTCGAGGCTGATCAGCGTCGGCTCGCCATTGGCGCCTTGGGTGAAATTGTTGTTGTTTGACGCGATCGGGGTCGCGGCCGGGGCCATGCGCTGCTGGTCGCGATAGGTGGTCATCCACGCGCCGGAACGCTTTCCGTCCCGCGCGAAATTGTCGAGATAGAATACGCCGATGTGCGCGCCGGTGCGGCTGTTGGTCACTTCGAACGTGCGGACATTCGGCTCGAACACCGGGATCGTCCCCGTATTCTCGCGGAACGCCATGTCATAAAGCTGGCCGGCCATGAAGAACATGGCGTTGACCATGTTGTTCAGCTCCAGATACGGCTTCACTTCCTCTTCGGACAGGTCGTAGCGCGCCTTGCGCACCTTTTCCGCATAATAGCGGTAATCCCACGGCTCGATGGTGATGCTCGCGGTGCCATTGGCCTGCGCTTCGGCGTCGGCGATGGCCTGCATGTCGGCCACTTCCTCGCGCACGCGGGCGACCGCGGGGCGCCACACCCGCATCATCAGATCCATCGCCCGGTCGGGGTCCTGCGCCATCGTGTCGGACATGCGGAAATGGGCGTGCGTCTCGAACCCGAGCAACGCTGCCCGCTGCTGCCGAAGCTCCAGGATACGGGCGACGGTTGCTGCCGTGTTGCTGTCGCCGGGATTGTCGCCGCGGCTCACGAAGGCGCGCCACACCCGCTCGCGCAGGGCCCGGTTGTGCGCGAACTGCAGCACCGGCTGGGCGGAGGAACGCGTGTTCTTGATCGCCCACTCGCCCGGCCGGCCAGCAGCCGCAGCGGCAGAGGCAAGGCTCGCCTTGAAACTGTCAGGCAGGCCGGCGAGCTCGGCTTCGTCGGTCACGAATGTGAATGTCTGCTCGTCGGCGAGCAGCTTGGCGGAAAATTGGGAGAATAGCCCGGCCAGCTCGGTGTTGATCGCGGTCAGCTGGGCCTTGCCCGCCGCGTCGAGGTTGGCGCCATTGCGCACATATTCCTCGTAGGTCCGCTCCACGATCCGCATCTGCTGCGCATCGAGGCCGAGGCTCGCGCGCCGGTCATAGACCGATTTGTAGCGCTGGAAGAGCTTGTCATCGAGCCGCAGCTCATCAAAGAAAGCCGACAGCCGCGGCTCCCACTCCGCCTCGATCTCGCGCACCCGCGGGCTGGACAGGTTGGATGTCTGCACACCCCAATAGCTGTAGAGCCGGTCAAACATGCCGCAGGTCCGCATCATCGCGACATGGACATTCTCGAACGTTGCTTCGGCGGGGTTGTCACGCACCGCCTGCACGTCGCGGCGGCACTCGTCCATCGCGGCGGTGAATGCGGCGGGGAACAGTTCCGGCGTCATCTGGTCCCATGCCGGCACGCCGCCATAGGGTCCGGTATATTCGGCGGTCAGGATATTGCCGGCCGGTGCCGGCGTCGCAGCCGGCGCAGCAGCAGAGGCGGCGGCAGAGGCAGATGCAGGGGCCGGCGCGGCGGCAGCGACAGTGGCCATGGGTTCGCTCGCTATGGTGGCGGGGGTATAGGCGGCAAGCAGGCTGGTGCCAGCCAGCAGCATCAGATGGCGTGAACGCATCGGGGGAATGTCCTCTTCCAAAACAAAGGTGCAATCGCAAAGCGGGGATGCAAGGGCCGACCATTGCCGGTCCCGAGATGGCCCGATGCTTAACGGCGGAGGCAGAGGCGGGCAACAGGGGGTTAGGGGGGACGTAGCGATCCCTCCACCGTTCCGCTAAAGGGGCCGCAATGACCTCCCCCCTCCTCCTCCCCGCGATCCTTTCCGCGCTCGCCATGACCGCGATTGTTGGGGTGCGCTATCTCGCCGTGTCGGGGCTGTTTGCCGCGCTCACCGCGCGGGTGCGGCCGGGGCTGTATCGGGGGTTGGAACCGCAGATGCGGCGGGAAATCCTGTGGAGCCTCGCCAGCGCCGCCATCTATGGCGTGCCTGCGGGGCTAGTCGCCTGGGGCTGGCAGTCGCTGGGGTGGACGCGCATCTATTCGGACTGGTCGGCCTTTCCGCTCTGGTATGCGCCGCTCTCGCTGCTCGCTTACCTCTTTCTCCATGACACATGGTTTTACTGGACCCACCGGCTGATGCACCGGCCCTGGTGGTTCCGGCGGATGCACGCCGTCCATCATGACAGCCGCCCGCCCACCGCATGGGCGGCGATGAGCTTTCACCCGTGGGAGGCGCTGACCGGCGCGCTCGTCGTGCCGCTACTCGTGTTCGTCATCCCCATCCATGTCGCGGTGCTTGGGCTGGTGCTTGCCATCATGACATTCATGGGCGTAACGAATCATATGGGGTGGGAAGTGTTCCCGCGCTGGCTCGTTCATGGGCCGTTGGGAAAATGGCTGATAACGGCCAGCCATCATGAACGGCATCATGCGGAGTATCGCTGCAACTATGGCCTCTATTTCCGTTTCTGGGACCGGCTTTGCGGCACCGACCGTGGCCTTGGGCATTTTGGCAGCGGTGATGCTGCTGGGCGGGTCGCCCGCGATCGCAAACCCGCCTGAGGGCGGCGCCGTCACCCTGACCATAGAAAATGTGCGCAACACGCGCGGGGTGCTGCGCATCTGCCTCACCGCCAATCCGCGCGCCTTCCCCGATTGCTCGCGGGATAGGAATGCGCGCACCCTTTCCATCCCTGCCAACCAGACCAGCGCACGCTTTGATGGCCTGCCCGCGGGCACCTATGCCGTTTCGCTGATCCATGATGAAAATGGCAATGGCCGCATGGATATGGCCCTTGTCATGCCGCGCGAAGGCTTCGGCTTTTCGCGCAACCCGGCCATCGGCATGGGCCCGCCCAGCTTCGGCTCGGCCTCCTTCGCAGTCGCCACCGCCCCGGTCAGCCAGACCGTGCGGGTGCGTTACATGCTTTAAGGGGCTGCGGGGGGTTCGTCCCCGGCCTCGCGCCGGATGGCGAGATCACGATACAGCGCCCGCACCACCGCGACATTGACGATGGCGAGCAGGCCGGCAAGGGCCGCTGCTGTCGCCGCCGCCCATGCGGCAAAGCGCCATCCGTCCGGCCCCGTGCGCGCCACCACTGCGGCGATCAGCGCGACGGCGAGCAGCACCCAGCCGGTGCGCCGCGCGCGCTCGATCAACGGCGGTTCGGGGCGGCTCGGTGCGGGTGCAGGTGCGGGGGCGGTGTCTTGTTCGGCCATCGCCGCCCCATAGACCCAAGGCGGGGTTGCAGGCCAGCCTGCCTCGGCCGATGATGCGCCTGCGCCCGGCGCAACCATATCGCTGCCGCCACGTTGCCCGCATTCCGGCTATCGGCCCAGCCAGTTCCAAGGACCAGACGTCCGTGCCCATGCTCTCCCGCCTCGCTCTTCTCGCGCTTGCGCCGCTCGTCTGCGCTGTCCCCGCTGCCGCGCAGGATGTCCCGCCGCTGCTCGAACCGCCTGTCTCGGCGAGCCAAGGCCCCCCCGGCCAGGCCAATGTGTTCGCCGGTGATCATCTCACCCTCGGTTTCGGCGCGGGCTATCGCGCGTCCTATGAAGGGTCGGACGATTATCTCCTCAACCCCGCGCCGCTGCTGCGCGGCAGTTTCGGCGGCGTCGATTTTGAAGCACGCGGCCCCGGCCTCGCGCTCGATCTCATCCCCGATACGCCGCGCGCGAAGGTCGATTTTCTCGCCGGGCCCGCCTTTCGCGTGAACCTCAATCGCGTGAACCAGATCAAGGATCCGGTGGTACGCCGCCTGGGGGAACGCGATGCCGCAATCGAAGGCGGCGGCTTTGCCGGGGTCAGCGTCAACGGCGTCACCAACCCGTTCGATAGCCTCAGCTTCCGTATCGATATGCTCACCGATCTGGGGGATGTGCATAATGGCATGCTCATCTCCCCCTCGGTCGGTTTCTCCACCCCGCTCAGCCGCGCGCTGTTCGCTGCGCTCAGCGTCGATGCGACGCATGCCAGCGGCAATTATATGCGGTCGGAATTTGGCGTGACCGCGGCTGGCGCCCTCGCCAGCGGCCTCCCCGCCTTCACCCCTGAAAGCGGGTGGAAAAGCGCGGGGGCCAGCATCGTCCTCGCCTATGATCTGTCCGGCAACGGGCTCGACGGCGGCTGGGGGCTGTTCGGCCTCACCAGCTACAACCGCCTGCTCAATGATGCCGCGCGCAGCCCGATCGTCTCGGTACGCGGTGATCGCGACCAATGGTTCCTCGCCGCCGGGGTCAGCTACACCTTCTGATCCTCGCGCCCCATCCTCAGATCGCGTTGACTGGAAGCTTGAGGTAGACATGCCCGCCCGGGGACGGCGGCGGCATGGCCCCGGCGCGGATATTGACCTGCAGCGATGGCAGGATCAGCTGCGGCGCGCTCAGCGTCGCGTCGCGCGCGGTTCGCATGGCCACAAACTCTGCCTCGCTTACCCCGTCATGCACATGGATATTGCCCTTGCGCTGTTCGGCAACGCTCGTTTCCCAGACGAACTGGCTGCGCCCGGCGGGCAGGTAATCATGGCCGACAAAGATGCGCGTCTCGACCGGCAGGGATAGGATGCGCCGCGTTGACCGGTAGAGCGTTTCCGCACTGCCGCCGGGAAAGTCGGCGCGCGCAGTGCCATAGTCCGGCATGAAAAGCGTATCGCCGACAAAGGCGGCATCGCCGATCACATAGGTGACACAGGCCGGCGTATGGCCCGGCGTGTGCAGCACCTTGATCGCCATTTCGCCGAGCGGGAGACTGTCACCCTCTTCGACCAACTGTTCGAACTGGCTGCCGTCGGGCGTGACATCATCGGCCTCGAACAAGGGCGCGAAAATGCCCTGCACGTCGGTGATGTGCCGTCCGATCACCACCGGCGCCCCCGTGCGCTCGCGCAAATGATGCGCGGCGGACAAATGATCGGCATGGACGTGGGTTTCGAGCAGCCAGCGGATCGTCAGCCCCTGCGCCTCTGCCGATGCCAATATAGTGTCGGCGGAGGTGGTGGCGATGCGGCTGTTGTTGGGCGTGAAATCGAGCACCGGGTCAATGATCGCGGCGTCGCGCGTCGCCGGGTCATGCACCAGATAGCTGACCGTGTGGGTCGCGGCATCGAACCAGGCCTGAACAACCGGAGCAGGGGAGGGGGTCATGAGTCGTCTCCTTCTGCTCTAAATATTAGCACTTGCTAATTTAGAATCAAGCGATATATCGGAACCATGTTCGATCTCGCCCGCTTTGACCTTTCGTTGTTCCAGGAAAATGCTGCCCGTGCGGCGGCGCTGTTGCGCCTGCTCGGCAATGAAAGACGGCTGATGATCCTGTGCCAGCTCGCTGATGGCGAATTGTCGGTGGGGGAAATCCAGCCCCGCGTCGGCCTGTCGCAGTCGGCCCTGTCACAGCATCTCGCGCTGCTCAGGGAAGAAGGCGTGCTGACGACGCGGCGGAGCGGCCAGACCATCTATTACCGGCTGGCAGACCCGGTGGCGGCGCGGCTGATCGAAACGCTGGCAGAGCTATTCTGCCCGCCCGACATAAGGAATTGACCATGACTGCCACTCTCTCCCCCCTCTCTCCCGCTGAAGTCCGTGATCGCCTGTCGGCAGGCCGTGCCGTGCTGGTCGACATTCGGGAGGCGGATGAATTCGCCCGCAGCCACATCGCCGGCGCCCGTTCGCAGCCGCTCTCGGTCTGGGAACAGGTGCATCTCTCGGTCGCGCCCGATGCAGACGTCATCTTCACCTGCCGTTCGGGTATGCGCACCCAGGGTGCGTGTGACCGGTTGGCGGCGCGCGTTTCTGGCCCGGCCTTTGTGCTCGAAGGCGGGCTGGAGGGGTGGAAGCGGGCCGGTTTGCCAGTCGAAACCGACGCCCGCGCTCCGCTGGAAATCATGCGGCAGGTCCAGATTGTCGCCGGCATCCTCATCCTCACCGGTATGCTGCTCGGCTGGTTCGTCGCGCCGGCATGGTTCGCCCTTGCCGCCTTCGTCGGCGCCGGCCTTACCTTTGCGGGCGTGACCGGATTTTGCGGCATGGCGCGCCTGCTCATGCTCGCCCCTTGGAACCGCGCGCGGCCGGCCTGATCCATGGCGCTGGAGGCCCTGCTGCTCGCCGCGCTTGGCGGGGCGCTGATCGGGCTGTTGCTGACCCTGTTTGGCGGCGGCGGATCGGTGCTGGCGACGCCTTGGCTGATCTACATTGTCGGCGTGGCTGATACCCATGTGGCGATCGGCACCTCGGCGGCGGCGGTCGCGGTCAATGCGCTTGCGGGCCTTGCCGGGCAGGCGCGGGCAGGGCGGGTCAAATGGCCCTGCGCCATCACCTTCGGCCTCTCCGGCCTCGCCGGATCCTTCACCGGGGCGGCGCTCGCCCGGCAGGTGGATGGTGATGCGCTGCTCATGTGGTTCGCCTTTGCGATGATCGCCATCGCCGTCTCGATGCTCATCCCCCGCCGCAGCGAAGGCGACCCCGCCGTTCGCCTCACCCCGGCGATGGTGCTCAAACTCGCGCCGGTCGGCCTTGTCGCAGGGCTCGCCGCCGGCTTCTTCGGTATCGGCGGCGGATTTCTGATCGCGCCGGGGCTGATGGCCTCAACGGGGATGACGCTCGCCAATGCGGGTGCCTCCTCGCTCGTCTCGGTCGCGCTGTTCGGCGGCGCGACGAGCCTCTCCTACGCTGCCGCCGGCCAGCTCGCTTGGCCCTTGTTCGGTGCGCTTGTCGCAGGCGGCGGCGCCGGCACGCTCATCGCCCTGCCGCTCGCCCGCCGGCTACAGGATCGCGCGCCCCTCGCCCGCACCCTGTTCGCGCTGATGGTGATCGCCGTCGCCATCGCCATTTTGCTCGACTGATCGGGCGAGAGCCCCTATCATCCGCCCATCCCCGGGGGAGCGCTGGTCCGCGCTTGAGAGGGTGGCAGGAGCCATCGACCCGCTGAACCTGATCCAGCTGACACTGGCGTAGGGAGCGGAACGCTTGCACCCCAGGCCGCCCGTTTCCTTCCGCGCAAGGAGACAAGACATGGCCGACCTTCCTGCTCAAAGTGAACTGGCTGCCGGTGGCAGCCAGCGGCCCGCCCGCACCGAGATTCCGCGCGTCACCACCGGCCCGATCCGTGGCAGCGCGAAAGTCCATGTCGAAACGAAGAGCGGCCTCCGCGTCGCGATGCGCGAAATCCGGCTGGAGCCTTCCTCGGGCGAGCCGCCGGTGCGCGTCTATGACACCAGCGGGCCCTACACCGATCCCGCCGCCACCATCGATATCGACGCCGGCCTGCCCGAGCTGCGGCGGGACTGGATCCGCGCCCGCGGCGATGTCGAGGAAGTGCCCCAGCGCGAGGTTCGCCCCGAGGATAACGGCCAGCTCGGCCCGGATCGTTCGGGCGGGGTGAAGCCCTTCCCCAACGTCCGCAAGATGGTTCTCCGCGCAAAGCCCGGCGCGAATGTCAGCCAGATGCACTACGCCCGCCGCGGCATCATCACGCCGGAGATGGAATATGTCGCGGAGCGGGAGAATCTCGGCCGCGCCCGCCTCGCAGACTATGTCCGCGATGGTGAAAGCTTCGGCGCTGCCATCCCCGATTATGTGACGCCGGAATTTGTGCGGGATGAGGTCGCCCGCGGCCGCGCCATCATCCCCAACAACATCAACCACCCGGAAAGCGAGCCGATGGCGATCGGCCGCAACTTCCTGGTCAAGATCAACGCCAACATCGGCAACAGCGCGGTCGCATCCGATGTCGCGCAGGAAGTTGACAAGATGGTGTGGGCGATCCGCTGGGGTGCGGATACGGTGATGGACCTTTCCACCGGCCGCAACATCCATGACACGCGCGAATGGATCCTGCGCAACTCGCCCGTCCCCATCGGCACTGTCCCCATCTATCAGGCGCTGGAGAAAGTCGGCGGCATTGCCGAGGAACTGACGTGGGAGATTTTCCGCGATACCCTCATCGAACAGGCCGAACAGGGCGTCGATTATTTCACCATCCACGCTGGGGTGCGCCTGCCCTACATCCCGCTCACCGCAAAGCGCGTCACCGGCATCGTCTCCCGCGGCGGCAGCATCATGGCCAAATGGTGCCTCGCCCACCACAAGGAGAGTTTCCTCTACGAGCGGTTTGACGAGATTACCGAGATTATGAAGGCCTATGACGTCGCCTATTCGCTCGGCGATGGCCTGCGCCCCGGCTCCATCGCGGACGCGAATGACGAGGCCCAGTTTGCGGAGCTCTACACGCTGGGTGAACTCACCAAACGCGCCTGGGAACAGGATGTGCAGGTGATGATCGAAGGGCCCGGCCATGTGCCGATGCACAAGATCAAAGAGAATATGGACAAACAGCTGGAGGCGTGCGGCGAAGCACCCTTCTATACGCTCGGGCCGCTCACTACGGATATCGCGCCGGGTTATGACCATATCACCAGCGGCATCGGTGCGGCGATGATCGGCTGGTACGGCACGGCGATGCTCTGTTACGTCACGCCAAAGGAACATCTCGGCCTGCCTGACCGGGATGATGTGAAGGTCGGCGTCGTCACCTATAAACTTGCTGCCCACGCCGCGGATCTGGCAAAAGGCCACCCGGCGGCAAAGGTGCGGGATGATGCCCTCAGCAAGGCGCGCTTCGAATTCCGCTGGCGCGATCAGTTCAACCTCAGCCTCGATCCGGAAACGGCGGAGCAGTATCACGATCAAACCCTCCCGGCGGAGGGCGCAAAGACCGCGCACTTCTGTTCCATGTGCGGCCCCAAATTCTGCTCGATGAAGATCACGCAGGAAGTGCGTGAATTTGCCAAGCTGCAAAACCAGCCGGCGGACGCCTTCGTCGCTGCGGAGGAAGCGGAAAAAGGCATGGCGGAAATGAGCCGCGTCTATGACGAAAAGGGCCGGGAACTCTATATGGGCGCCGGCGGCCGCGAACACGACTGACGCTCTGCCCCGGCGAAGGCCCGTCACCACGGGCCTGACCCGGGGTCACCCTGGCCCGTCACCCCGGGCTCGACCCGGGGAACCCTCACCCCGTCACCCCGGGCCTGACCCGGGGTCACCCTGGCCCGTCACCCCGGACTTGATCCGGGGCCCAGCTGCCACACCCAAAATCGCGCGCAGAGGCGCAGAGAGCGCAGAGCCCGCCGTCACCCCGACGGCCGAAGGGGGCCATCGCAGCGAGCAGGGGCGCCGGTGCGGTTGCGGTCTGATATGTTCAGACAACAGTCCAAACCATAGTAATATATTGTTCTTGTTTAATAATATTATCCCATTCGCACTGACCCCGAACTCGGCCCACAGCCGCTACGAGTGGGGCCGGTCAAGCAGCCCTTCATGACATAATCCGATCACCTTCATAGTACATTTAGGATACGAACTGCCTCAACGCATGACTCCCTTACCATTCAATGTTTTTTGGTGCCTTTACCATTCCCCTCGTCTTCGCTAACTATCTCGGTCAAATCGACGCTATTTGGACTCGTCTGTGACCCAAGAAATCGCTCAAGGCACCGCTGACTTAGAGAACGAAGATCGACTTCGTCTTAGCGTATCCCTGGTCACTCAAGGCGGGCACCAATTCTACACACTAACAATCGTTAGCAACGTATTGGCGCGAACTTGCAAGGTAACTACAAGGAAAGAAGATCCCAAAAAAGGTTTTCAGAGAGAGCTAGATCGCAAACGCGCCGAAGAAATTGCACGCTATATCGATCAAGAGAACGGAACCATTCCAAACTCAATTGTTCTCTCGGCCCAACCGGAAGCTAACTTGAAGATTGTTGGTCGAGGAAAGACACTTGAATTCACAGATACGCCCGGCGCATTTCTTATTTTAGACGGGCAACATCGGGTATATGGCTTCTCCTTAGCGAAAACACTATTGCGTGTCCCTGTGGTCATTTACAATGGACTATCACGAAAAGAGGAAACTCGGCTATTTATCGATATAAATACGAAACAGCGCCCTGTTCCATCGCAGCTGCTTTTGGACATCAAGCATCTAGCCGACATCGAATCTGAGTCGGAGGAAACCCTTCGTACAATATTTGATTTATTTGATAATAAAAAGAGAAGCGTTCTACGGGGTTACATGTCGCCCGCGGAAGCGTCAAAAAATAAGCTGACACGGGTTACATTTAATCAAGCCCTGAAAGCAAATCTTGTTCTATTTAGCGGGCGCGATCCCGATGAGGTATATGATATCCTCAATGCATATTTCGTTGCCATTAGATCTGAGATAGAGAAGAAGTCAGACGAGTTTTTATTGAATAAGCCAGTCGTATTTCGAGCTTTCATGGGCATATTTAAAAACGTTGCTCAGAGAATGGTCGATAGGTTCGGAGGTGAATATACACCATCGAATTTTCAACATATAATTTCGCCGATCTTCCAAAACATGAGGATAAATAAACTTGAAAAGCCAGGAACTAGTTGGTCCAAGCTCCAAGATTATCTAGAAAAGAGATTGGTCAGTAAGTTGACGTTGTAAAGACGTGAGCATCGTCGCCGGCCTGCGAGGCGTCGTATTGCGCGATATAGCGCGATCGACCCCAATTTATGGGGGTCTTGACGCATATTTGTTGAATGCAAATTTGGTTCCGATTGGATTGAACTCAAACACGTTCTCTTTTATTGTGCAAGACGTAGATAAGTTTCAAAGTTATCTGGCCGGAGATTTTGATAGATTTGCGCTGTCAGCAATGGAAAGTTTCCATCGGTCACGGCAGAACGGGAAGAACCTCAGATTTACAGCTTGGCGACTAATCGAGTCTTACTATGCTGCTTTTTTTGCGGGTCATGCTTTGATGCGCGCTTTCGGCAGCGGTGTTTCCCAAGTTAGCCCTAAGCCCATCGAACGTTTAAGCGAGCTGTGTGAATTGTACGGTGTTGCCGGCTTCAACTTGGACGCAGGTTTCATTGCTTTCCGTGCCTTAGAGAAGAATGGTGTACTGCAACTCATCGTTCGCAAGAGCAGCCGAGGTTTAGGCGTACATGATGGATTTTGGCGGGATTTTTGTATTGAGTTAATGGAAGCGGCGACGGTAGCGTTGCGCACCGGGCAGGCCGACTCTCGAGAATTTTTTGATTCAGCTGATGGACTGGTTAATGCCATAGTCCTAGATGGGCTGGGCACAGCGAGTTGGCTCGCAAAGACTCGGAACTCTATAAACTATAGACACGAGTTCAACGTCTGGTTTCCATATAGCAAATCGGAAGATGTTGGATTTCGTTTATATCGCGAAATTTCGAACGCCGATTTTTTATTTCGGACGGACCTTTCGAGGGAATTGGATTCGGCACAGCTTTTTGAGAACGTTAACTCGAAAATTGTTCATGTCTTGTGGGACATTGCACGACTGTTTCATTCAATTTCAAGTAGTTCGAAACATTTTGGCGGTCGGTTCGCGCGGATGGACTCGATGAGCAAGACGCGTAGTCGGAGAGTCGCATAGCTATAACGATCTTTCTGGGAGCTAACTCCCCCTGTCCTACAGCTAACCAAACAAGTTACCCTCCCTCCCTTATCGAAAGGGATGGACCCATGGACTCACCCACGCACGACCATAACGACACCCCCACACGGGAATCAGTGTAGCGGGTGGATGGCCGGGCCATGCTCCCGGCGGCGGCTTTCTTGCGCCATGCGGGGCGGGTGGATGGGTGGAGCGCGGGGCGGCAGGCGGCCTTTCTCACCCATCTCGCGGATCATGGCCTGGTGGCGGATGCCGCGCGCTGTGTCGGCATGTCCCTCTCCAGCGCCTATGCGCTCCGCCGCAGCGCGCGGGGCTATGCTTTTGCGCTGGGGTGGGAAGGCGCGTTGATCGTCGCGCGGCGCATCGTCGCGGACAATCTGCTCACCGCCGCCATTCAGGGGGAGGAGGCGCGCTGGATCCGGGGTGACGGGGAAACCCGCTACACGCGGCAGAATGTCAAACTCTCTCTGACCCTGCTGGACCGCGTCGATCCGGTCGGCGCCCTGCCAGAGGTGCTCGCCGTCGTCGCCCGCTTTGACTGGTTCCTGCAGCTGATCGACGAAGGCGTCAGCGCGGAGGATCTCTGGCAATTCTTCTTCGAAGCCGCCCTGCCGCAAAGCGCGATGGAGGCGCGGGATAGGGTAAGGGCCTGCCTTCTTCTTTCTGAAGAATCCGCGGGTTTGGCGGGGGAGGAGGAGGGGGAGGAGGAGGAGGGGGCGGAATAGCCCCCACCCCCTACCTTGTTCCCCCGCGCAGGCGGGGGCCCATCACCTGCCCCAACGCAAATATCTCGCGCAAAGGCGCAGAGAGCTGAGAGAGAATATGAACCCCCGTCATTGCGAGCGACCAAAGGTCGCGCGGCAATCCAGAGTCGCGCCCACCCGCCCTTGGCAAGGGCCGCAACATCTCCCGCTTATTCATGCCCCCATGGCGCGGGTGGCGGCGCGACGGGGGTGGAAAGGTCGAATGTGACGCGGAACAGCCGGCCGGCGCGGCTCAGCTGATAGGTGTATCGGGGCGCGGGCTCACCGGCGCCGCTCACCTCCACCCGCCAGATGTTGGTGACGGATACCGCCCGGTCATTCGCCCGGAACAGCCCGATGCTCTCCGCATCGACCGGGAAATCCTGGGCGCCCGCGCTGCCTGCGCTCGCGGTGTCGCCGCCATAGTTGGTCAGCACGTCCATGCTGCCATCCTCGTGCCGGTGGTCATGCTTCAGGCGCAGGCCGGTTGCGGTGCGGGTGATCAACCAGGTGCGGGACCGGTCCCAGCTCCCGTCGGCCCGCTGGATGTGAAAGGGGATGGCGATGCGTGTCCCACTACATTGCCGCACATGCATCACCATCGCCCGCCCCGCCATGTCGGCGTCCGCAGCGTCGCTGGATACCATCTGCCCGGCATAGGCGCGCCCGCAATGGGCAGACAGGGCAGCAAAGAACTGGTCCTGCGGTGCGGGTGCCGTGCGCGGCGTGGCACAGGCGGTCAGGGCCGATACGGCGGCGATGCTGGTGATGAGGGTGCGGATCATGCCGCCCTTGGTGACCGAGCCGGGCAGGGCTGGCAAGGGGGGCTGGCCGGGGGGGCTAACGGGGGGCTGCTGGACATGCTTCGACACGCCCCCCGCACCACGCTAGGATGCCACCACAGCCTGTGAGAGGGAGAGTGGGGCATGAGCGACTTCAAAGCAGCAATGCGGCGGATCATCACCGGGGACGATGCGAACGGGCAGTCGGTGATCATCATCGATGGCGGCCCCTCGGCAACTGCGGGCGATCCCGATGTCGGCGGCCTGTTCGAGATATGGGAGGATGTGGCCTCCGGTCCGCTCGACCCTATGGACCATGCCGATCTGGGTAATGGCACCGCTGTGCTCGGCCCGCGCCCCGGCAATGTGCAGGTGCGCTGGTTCGTGATGCAGCCCACCCCGCCGGGCGTGCCCAAGGATGTGCTCGACACCGCGACCCGCGCCGCCTTCGCCACCGTCGGCGGGGACCATCACATCATCGACCAGACCCGCCACCAGGGCATGCACGAAACCCACAGCCTCGACATCATCTGCCTACTTCAGGGGGAGGTCTCGTTGATCCTCGAAGGCGCGGAAACGCGGCTGAAACCGGGGCAGGTCGTCATCCAGCGCGGCACCAATCACGCTTGGGAAGCGCACGGCGGCCCCGCGCTCCTCCTTGCGGTACTGATCGACCGGCCCTTGGTGCGTCGCAGCTGAAGGAGGGAGATTGCATGCGCTGGTTCAAACGTCTCGGTCTCGGCCTCGTCGCCCTCCTGCTCGCCGTCGCGCTGGGCCTTGCTGTGTGGGATCCGCTCACCGCGCGCCCGCCGGAGGCACAGGCCTATACCCCCACCGATGTCCGCATCGCCCGCGATGCCTATGGCGTTCCCCACATCTTCGGGGCCACCGATGCCGATGTCGCCTTTGGCGTCGGTTACGCCCATGCTGAGGATGATTTCGCCACGCTGGAGGAAGTGCTGGCGATGACCCGTGGCCGCCTCGGTGCGTTGACCGGGGCTGATGGGGCAAGGGTCGATTTCGCCGCTCATGTGATCGACGGTCGTGGCACGGTGGACCGGCATTATGCGGGCCTGCCCGATGATGTGAAGCGCCTGTTCACCGCCTATGCGGCGGGGCTGAACCGCTATGCGGAGCGCCATCCGGAGGAAGTGCGCCTCACCGGCCTGTTCCCGGTCACGCCGGAGGATGTGGTGGCTGGCTTCGTCGTCCGCTCGCCCTTCTTCTTCGGGCTCGATGGCGTGCTCGGGAATCTGATTGAGGGCAAACCGCTCGGCATAGAAGGTGGCCCGCCGATCCCCGCGAACCTGCGCACCGCATCACAGCCAGAGCCGTTGCGCACCGCCGCTGCATCCCCTTCGCGCTACTTCGCCAATACGCTGCTCGGCAATGGCGAAGGGCAGAATGGCTCCAACGCCTTTGCCGTCGCCCCTTCGCGTAGCAGCGATGGCACCACCTGGCTCGTCTCCAATTCGCATCAGCCCTTGCGTGGCGGCGTCGCCTGGTATGAACTTGTCGTCCATTCGGATGAAGGCTGGGACTTCGCCGGCGCCAACTTCCCCGGATCGCCTTATCCCTTCCTCGGCCACAATCGGAATCTGGGCTGGACCAACACCGTCAACCGGCCCGATCTGATTGATGTCTATCGCCTCACCCTGGATGAGGGCGGCACGCGTTACCGCTTCGATGGTGGTTGGCGTGATCTCGAAAAACGGCGGGTGTGGCTGCGCGTCAAATGGGGCCCGTTCACCATCCCGGTGCCGCGCACCCTCTACCGCTCGGTCCACGGTCCGGTGATTATCAATGATGAGGGCGCCTTTGCCATCCGCTACGCCGGGATCGACCGGCTGGATATGGTGACGCAATATTACCGCATTCAAAAGGCTCGCAATTTTGACGAATGGCGCGCCGCCATGTCGGAACAGGGCGTCCCGGCGACCAATTTCATCTACGCTGATCGCGAAGGGAATATCGGCCTTTTCTACAACGCCATGATCCCCGATCGTCCGGCGGGCTTTGACTGGCGCGGCATCCTGCCGGGGGATGACAGCCGCGCCCTGTGGCAACGCACGCTGGCCTTTGATCGTCTGCCCGCGCTGGTCAATCCGGCTTCAGGCTATCTCATGAATGCCAACAACACGCCCTTCACCGCCGCCGGTCCGGGGGATGAACTTGACCCTGCGGCCTTTGATCCGCGCATGGGCGTGGAACTGGATGAAACCAACCGTAGCTTGCGCGCCATCACCTTGTTTGAAGCGTCAGGCCGTATTGATGAAGCGCGGCTGAAAGCGATCAAGTTTGACACCGGCTATGAACGGGCCGGCTATGCCGCCACATTCATGGCACAGGTCGCCGGGCTCGATCCGCGCGGGGATGAACGGTTACGGCAGGCACAGGCGCTGCTCGCCCGCTGGGACTGGACGCTCGATGGCCGGGGGCAGGGGGATGCTCTGGCGCTCAAGATCCTCCGGCCCGCCAACCGCATCCATTATCTGCGCACGCGGGAAAGGCCGGATGTCCGTGCCATCCTCACTGAAGCGGCGGACCATCTCGAAACCCATTTCGGCACGCTCGATCCCCCGCTCGGCACCGTGCTGCGCCTGCGGCAGGGTGAAGGCGCTACCCGTATCGACCTCCCGCTCGACGGCGGCAATGATACGCTGCGCGCCTCCACCCTGTGGGATGTGGATGATGATGGGCGTCTGTCCGTCCGCCATGGGGACAGCTTTTTGATGTTCGTCGCTTGGGATCGGGCGGGCAATGTCCGCTCGGAATCGATCCAGCCCTTCGGCGCCGCCACCACCCGCCCCACCTCGCGCCACCACACCGATCAGGCGCAGATGTTCGTCGAACACCGGCTCAAACCCGTACTGTTTGATCGGCAAGCGTTTCTTGCGACGAGGCCGCGGTTTTACCGGCCGTGAGGTATGCGGCTTATGTAAAGCAAACATGACAATTTTTCAGTTGCGCCAAGCCTCGCGCGTGGCATAACCCGCGCCCATATTCCGTCGCGCGCTACCACCCGATTCCTGCACGGGCGCGCTGACCGAAAGGGAGAATGATAGATGCGCTCTTCGATCCTGCGCCTGCCGATGTTGGCCGCGCTTGCCTGTGCCACCATGCTGACGCCTGCTGCGCCTGCTTTCGCGCAAAGCGCCGCTTCGGCCGCTGCGGTGACGCCTTCGGCGGAAATTGGCGCGCTCGTTGAACGGCTGCAGATCCCCTATGAACGCTTCACGCTCGACAATGGCCTGACCGTCGTCGTCCATACCGATCGCAAGGCGCCGGTGGTGGCCGTGTCGGTCTGGTATGATGTGGGGTCGAAACATGAGCCCGCCGGCAGCACCGGCTTTGCCCATCTGTTTGAACATATCATGTTCAACGGCAGTGAAAATGCGCCGGGTGACTATTTCACCTGGATGCAGGAAATCGGGGCGACGGACCTTAACGGCACGACCAATTTTGACCGTACCAACTATTTCCAGACCGTTCCGACCGGTGCTCTGGAACGCACTCTCTTTCTTGAATCCGACCGCATGGGCCGCCTGCTCGGCGCGGTGACTCAGGAAAAGCTCGATAACCAGCGCGGCGTTGTCCAGAATGAAAAGCGGCAGGGGGATAATCAGCCCTTCGGCCTGCTGCGCTATTATATCTTCGAAAATCTCGTGCCGCGCGGCCACCCCTATTACCACTCGACCATCGGTTCGATGGCGGATCTCAATGCCGCCAGCCTCGATACGGTGCAGAACTGGTTCCGCGACAATTATGGCCCCAACAATGCCGTGATCGTGTTGGCGGGGGATATTGACGCCGCGACCGCCCGGCCGATGGTCGAACGCTGGTTCGGCGGTATCCCGCGCGGGCCGGAGGTTGTGCACCCCACTGTCGACATCCCCACCCTGCCAGCGCCGCTCGCGCGCGAGGTGACGGATCAAATCGCCACAACCCGCCTGTTCCGCATGTGGACCATCCCCGGCTGGGGCAATGCCGAAACCCCGTTGCTGCAAGTCGCGGCAAGCGCGCTCGGCGGCCTCTCCTCCTCGCGGCTCGACAATATCCTGGTGCGTGGGGAGCAGCTTGCGGTCAGCGTCTCGGCCAGTGCCCAGCCGTTTGAGGATATGGGCATTTTCATCGTCTCGGCGGATGTGCGCCCCGGCGTTGATGCCGCCACGGTTGGCGCGCGGCTCGACGCGGTGATCGCCGATTTCCTGCGTGATGGCCCCACGGAGGATGAGGTGCGCCGCGCTGTCATGTCCGGCCTCTCGGGTCAGCTTGACGGTCTGGAATCGGTTGGCGGCTTTGGCGGCAAGGCCGTCGCTCTCGCGCAGAGTGAACTCTACACCGGCGATCCCGGTTTCTGGCGTCAGCAGATCAACCGCTTCGCCAGCGCCACGCCGGCGCAGGTGCGGGACATTACGGCGCGCTGGCTGTCGCGTCCTGTTTTCTCGCTCACCTATCGTCCGGGCGCGCGCACCGATACCGGTGACGGTCGCGGCGGTGCCTTCGTTGAACCTGCGGCGGCGGGGAATCTGATCGGCGCCAACTATTATCGTGCGCCCACCTCCGCCACGGAAGTCGCGATGGGCGCTTCGGGCGGGCTCGTCGGCCTCGCTGCTGCACAGGCTGGTGCCACTGCGGCTGCTGATCCGGCTGCGGCGCCCGCGGCCACACCGCGCATCGAGCCGCCGGCGCTGCAGCCGCTCGGCAGTCTCGATTTTCCGGACATTGAGCGTACGACTCTCTCCAACGGTATCCGCGTCCATTTCGCGCGGCGCACCGCGGTGCCGATTGTTCGGGCCACGATCAGCTTTGATGCCGGGGCCGCCGCCGATCCGCGCGATCGCATGGGCACGCAGGCGATGACGCTCAACCTGATGACAGAGGGGACAACCTCGCTTGACGCGACTGCGCTTGCCGAAGCGCAGGAACGCATCGGTGCGGGCGTCTCTGTAGGATTTGACAGCGACCGCACCAACGTCTCGCTCTACGCTCCTACAGTCACCATGTCCGAGGCCTTTGATCTATTCGCCGACATAGTGCGCAACCCCGCTTTCGCTCCGACCGAAATCGAACGCCTCCGCAACCAGCAGCTCACCGGCATCGCCGCTGAACTCAACAACCCCAACGCGCTCGCCAGCCGCGCGGTTAATCCCGCGCTCTACGGCCCGGCGCATCCCTATGGCGGGCTTGCTGGCAACGGAACGGTCTCGTCGGTCCGCGCAATCACCCGCGATGATCTGACTGCTTTCCACCAGCGCTGGATCCGCCCTGACAATGCGACGCTATACGTCGTCGGCGACACCACCCTTGCAGAGGTGACTCGCCAGCTGGAGCGGAGCTTCGGCAACTGGCAGGCCCCATCAGTGGAACGCGGAACCAAGGACTTCTCGGTAGCCATCCCGGCGCCGACCCCCCGCATCATCCTGGTCAATCGCCCGAACTCGCCGCAGTCGGTGATTGTGGCTGCCCAGGTGCTCGAAGCGCGCGGGCGCGATGATCTGACTGTGCTGCAGCAGGCCAATGATGTGCTTGGCGGCAACTTCCTCAGCCGCATCAATATGAACCTGCGTGAGACCAAGGGCTGGTCCTATGGCTCGCGTTCGGTGATCGGCGGGCAGGAGGAGCGCGTGCTGTTCCGCGTGATCGCCCCGGTGCAGGCGGATAAGACCGCCGATGCGATGCGTGAGATTCAGTCGGACGTGAATGCCTTCCTCGGTAACAACGGTGTTACCGCAGAGGAGCTGGCTCGAACGGTCAACGGCGCGGTGCGTGAGCTCCCTGGCAGCTTTGAGGCATCGGATGCGGTGCTTGGCGGCATTCAACAGATTGTCGAACTGGAACGCCCCGACAATTACTATGAGCAGCTGCCGGAGCGCTATCGCGCAATGACTGCGGCGAGCATGGATGCGGCACTGCGCGCGCAGATCGACCCAGCCAAATTCACCTATATCATTGTCGGTGATGCGTCTGTCGTTGCACCGCAGCTTGACGGACTCGGCCTTCCCGTGGAAACGGTCGAACCTGCATCGCTCGGTGGCCAATAAGGGCCCGGCGGGCAGGAGGATTTATCATGGCTCTCGACGGCTCCTATGATTGCGTGACCAAATCGCCAATGGGCGACCAGAAGTCGGTGTTTACCGTTCACACCAATGGCGACACCTTTACCGGCCAGAATGCCGGGATGATGGGCAGCTTGGATGTTGAGGATGGTAAGGTCGATGGCAACACGCTGACCTGGAAGATGAACATGAAGGTGCCGATGCCGATGACGCTGACCTGCACGGCGACGATCGACGGCGATACGCTGACCGGCACGATCAACGCCGGTGCTTTTGGCTCGATGCCGATGTCGGGCACCCGCAAGAGCTGACCGCTCGCGCTATCGCGCCCAAGGACGCGAGAATACGCCGTCCCCTGCCATGCGGGGGGCGGCGTTTTGTATGCGCAGGACAATGCAAAAAACGCTCGCTGATGAACCGAAGCCATGCTTCCCTTGGCGGCATTGTCCCACGAATGGGCAGCTTTGTTAACGGCTTGGAAACCATCAAGGGCAAATTGCTAAACCTTCGGCGTGTTTTCACGTCACTGCCTATCGGGACCGTCCAATTGCTTCGGGAGACCCGCGTTGACAGACGCGCGTCACGGGACGGATGGCGTGCGCCCCCAAGGCGCACCATTGAATGCTGGCCAGCGGCGAACGCTGCATGCCGATGATCCGGCCGCCAAGGCGGTTGCCCGGCGCATACTCGCTCGCTTCGGAATCCCGCCGTTGCTTGCGCTCGCGCTGTTGCTCACTGCGTTGCCTGGCAGCATAGTGGCGCGCGAGGGTGCGCCCTCTTCGGCGCAGGCGGCTGCCACAGCGCGTGTGGTGGTATTGTCCGATGCCGCGCGCCTCAGAAAGGGCACGTTGATCCGAGTGGGTCCAGGCACGCGCAACCCCCGCGATGCTTCGCCGCCCCCGTCCAGCCAAGAACGATCTTGTGATGGCCATTATCCTGCAGGGTCGCCATGCCGGATGATCGTTATCGACCTGCCCTGAACGAAGCCGTCCAGCGGCTGTGGCCCCTTGCGGCTCCACCTGCTTTGCCTATGGCTGTTCCTATGTCGCCTCCCGCTCAGCCCGCCAGTAAAGAAGCCGATCCTCCGGTACTGGAGACGCTTTTTCGGTTTCTGCCCTATCTTTGGCCGCGCGAGGATGCGGGACAGCGGCTGCGCATCGTGATCGCCGGACTGCTTGTTATCCTGTCAAAGGCTATCCAGCTGTCGATGGGGTTTCTGTTTGCCGAGGCGATCAACCGGATGGAACCGGGCATGGAACCGGGCGTCGCGCTGGTAATCGGCCTTGTCGTTGCCTTTGTCGGCGCGCGCTTTTCGTTCGTGGTGTTCGACAATCTCAGGAACACGGTATTCGAACGCGTTGGGCAAAATGCGACGCGTCACCTCGCCGTTTCCGTCTTCGCTCATCTCCACCGGCTGTCGCTGCGCTTCCATCTGTCGCGTCGCACGGGTGAAGTCACAAAGGTGATCGAACGGGGAACCAAGAGCATCGATGTGATGCTCTATTTCCTGCTGTTCAACATTGCGCCGACGCTGATCGAGCTGGTTGCAGTTCTGGCGATTTTCTGGCTGAAGTTCAGTCCCTGGCTGGCGCTCGCGACGCTGGTCATGGTGGCCGCTTATCTCATCTTCACTCGGCAAGTGACCGACTGGCGCAATGCGCTCCGCGCAAAGATGAATGATCTCGACACCCTGACCATCGGCCGATCAGTCGATAGCCTGTTGAACTACGAGACGGTGAAGTATTTCGGTGCGGAGAAGCGTGAGGTTTCGCGCTACGATGATGTGGCGAAAAGCTGGGCTGAAGCGGCCATCCGCTCCGAAAACAGCCTTGCTTGGCTAAACATCGGACAGTCGCTGATCACCAACTTGATGATGGGCGGCGCGATGGCCTTTACCGTGTGGGGCTGGTCGCGGGGGATGTTTTCGACAGGCGATCTGGTACTGGTGAATACGCTGCTCAGCCAGCTGTTCCGACCGCTCGACCTGCTTGGCATGGTCTATCGCACTATACGGCAGGGTCTGGTGGATATGGACGCCATGTTCCGCCTTACCGAAATGCCAGCGGAGATAACCGATGCGCCTAACGCGAGCTCGCTTGTCGTCAGCGGGGGGGCGATCACGTTTGATGACGTGCATTTCGCCTATGATCCGGATCGTACCATCCTGAAAGGTGTCAGTTTCACGGTGCCGGCTGGCGGTACGCTCGCCATTGTTGGCCCTTCCGGCTCGGGCAAATCGACCATCGCCCGGCTCTTGTTCCGTTTCTTTGACGTGACCGGCGGGCGCATCACCATTGACGGACAGGATATCAGGGAGGTGACGCAGGCAAGCCTTCGCGCCGTTATCGGGATCGTCCCGCAGGACACGGTTCTGTTCAACGATACCATCGGCTACAACATCGCATACGGCCGGGAAGGCGCGAGCGATGAGGAGGTCCGAGCGGCGGCCCATGGTGCAGCGGTCGGCAGCTTTATCGAAAGCCTGCCACAAAGCTATTCCAGCGAGGTCGGTGAGCGCGGCCTCAAGCTCTCCGGCGGGGAGAAACAGCGTATCGCGATCGCCCGTACCTTGCTCAAGAACCCGCCGATCCTAATCCTTGACGAGGCCACCAGCGCGCTCGACAGTCGCACTGAGGAGGCGATCCTTGCGACGCTCGACAACATCGCCGCTACCCGCACCACCATCACTATAGCCCACCGCCTCTCCACCATCGCCCACGCTGACCAGATACTGGTGCTAGAGGCGGGCGAGGTGCGGGAAATCGGACGGCACGACGAACTTCTGGCAGCCGGCGGTCTCTATGCCGAGATGTGGGCTCGGCAGGCGGTGGAAGGCGAGGGAGTGGAGCGACCCGCATGACGACAGCGCATGCGCAGGCCAACCCCCTCGACACCCTTCAACGAGTGTTCGGTTTCCCCGCCTTTCGTGGGATGCAGGAGGCTGTGGTGCGGCGGGTGCTGGGAGCGCAGCGCACACTGGCGGTAATGCCGACGGGCGCAGGCAAGTCGCTGACCTATCAACTACCTGCGGTGATGTTGCCTGGCACCGTTGTTGTCATTTCGCCGTTGATTGCGCTCATGCATGACCAATTGAGGAGCGCCGAGGCAGTGGGCATTCGCGCCGCGACGTTGACCAGCGTCGACAGCGATCGTGCGGAGACGGTTCGGCGCTTGCTCGCCGGAGAACTCGACCTCCTCTATGTTGCTCCGGAACGTGCCTCGACCAGCGCGTTCCGCGACTTGCTTGCCCATGTCCCGGTCGCGTTGTTCGCTATCGACGAGGCGCATTGCCTGTCCGAATGGGGGCATGATTTTCGCCCCGACTATCGCGCGCTCGGGCCGCTGCTTGATACCTTTGCCGGCACGCCGCGCCTCGCGCTCACCGCAACGGCCGATACGCACACGCGCAGCGACATATTGGCTCTGCTTGGTATCCCGGCGGAGGGCCTCATCATCGCCGGGTTCGACCGCCCGAATATCCGCTATGCCATCCACCCGCGTGACGGGATGACGCGCCAGATTGTAGAGCGGGTAAGCGCCATCGGCGGTGCAGGTATCGTCTATGCGCAGACTCGCGATGCGACAGAGGCTTTGGCAGCAGCGGTTGCTGCCAGTGGGCGCCCCACGCGAGTCTATCATGCTGGGCTTTCACCGGATATGCGGGCTGCGCATCAGGCAGCTTTCGTAGCTTCCGAAGACATGGTGATGTGCGCAACAATTGCATTCGGCATGGGCATCGACAAACCGGACGTGCGTTTTGTGGTTCACGCCGGCCTCCCAAAATCGATCGAGGCCTATTATCAGGAAACGGGCCGGGCGGGGCGCGATGGCGATCCAGCGGAGGCGCACTGCTATTGGGGGGCGACTGATTTCGCGAAGGCCCGCCAGCGTCTCGGCGAAGTGCCTGAAAGCCGCCGTGCGGGTGAGAGGGCGCGACTTGCCTCGCTCGCTGTGCTGGTGGAGGCGCCAGCGTGCCGCCGTGCCATCCTGCTCCGCCACTTCGGCGAGGACCCGCCGGAGCGCTGCGGCAACTGCGACAATTGCATTTCCGCGCCGCAGGTGACCAACGCGAGCGTGTTGGCACAGAAGATGCTTTCCGCTGTCTATCGAACGGGCCAGAGCTTTGGTGTCAGCCATATCGTCAATGTGCTGACCGGCAATGCAGATGAACGTATTGCCCAGCGCGGGCACGATCAACTGTCAGTGCATGGGATTGTTGGGCCGGACGAAGCACCACTGCTGCGCCCGCTCGCGCGCACGCTGCTGGCGCGTGATGCATTGGCTGAAACCGAACATGGTGGATTGATGTTGGGCCCTGCCGCACGCGCGATTCTGAAGGGCGAGGCTGGGGTCGAGCTCGTTGCGCCCCCCGCGCGTGAGCGACGCCGCAAAGGTACGCGCAAAAGCGGCGGCGGCCCGAATCCGATAGGGGATCCTTTGTTCGATGCGCTTCGCGCCATCCGCCGTGAGCTTGCGGCCGAGGCTGGAGTGCCGCCATATGTTATCTTTCACGACAGCGTGTTGAGGGACATGGCGGGGTTCAAACCTTCGACCCGTGCCGCACTGGCGGAACTGCCCGGTGTAGGCCAGCGCAAGCTTGAGGCTTGGGGTGATGCCTTTCTGGCCGTGATCAGGCAACATTAGGCTGCGATCAGACGGTTCTTGAGGCAGCGGGCGGCGTGCCAGGTGAGCGCCGGTGCCGCACGAAAAACGGTGACCGGATCATGACCCGCCGCCCGCCATGCCATTTGGGCATCGAACCGGGCATGATTGCCGAATACCAGCTGAAGCAGCACTTCAGCCCTTCGTTCGCTATCAGGCTCAAAAGCGATTTCGCGCTCGATCAGCTGGTTGACCATGGCACGAATGCGGCTTGCCCGCTGGTCAGTGAGGCTCTCCGGATGGCGGCGATAGAGGTAGAGATCCTCATCCACCCGCACGAAACCAAAGCGTCGCGCAGCGCGTAGCCAAAAGTCGTAATCTTCAGCACCAAACAAGGTCTCATCATAGCCCCCGAGCGCGGCTGGAACTTCGCTGCGGTAGAGAAATGCCGCACCTACAGGGTTACCAAGCAGCCGGTCCTCCATGGGCCGAGGAGGATGATAACGTATTGGCATCCCTTCGCCGTCAATCACCGTATAGCCCGCATAGGCGATCGCAGCGTCAGGCGTGGCATCAAGTGCCGCGACGAGGCGACCGAGCATGCCCGGTCGCATCAGATTGTCGTGGCTGGTCCAGCTGTGCAGTGAGGCGCGGGCTAATGATGTGCCGCGGTTGAGGGTGGCGGGCAGACCAATGTTCTGCGGATTGGGGCAGTCGCGCACCCGTGCATCGCGCATCGCGAATTCGTTGATGATTGCACCGCTCTCGTCGTGCGAACCATCGTTGACGCAGACTAGTTCGAAGTCCCTGAAATCCTGCACGAGCACCGACTCGATGGCGGCGGCGAGAAAGTCTGCGCCATTGTAGACGGGCAGAATCACGCTGACACGGGGCGAAGCAGAAAGGGCGGGGGAAGCGCTCACGCTTCTTGAATCGTTGGGCTTTGCGCCACTTTCAAGCGGCTTTACCATGACCGCGCGCCCAATTTTTGAACCTTGTCAGGAAAGGGGTTGCATTCCCGATGGTTGCGCGGTTGGAGCTATAGTATGATAAGACAGATTGAAGCAGGCTTTGCCGTCGCGCCGCAACTATCGCTCGCCGATGTTACAGCCGCTGCTGACCGATTCGCACTGATTGTGAACAACCGGCCCGATGGTGAGGAGCCCTCTGCTTCGCAAGGCGAAGAGATTGAATCCGCAGCAAGGGCGGCGGGCATGGGCTACGTCGCCATCCCGGTTACTCATTCCGGATTCAGCCACGCCCAGATTGATGCAATGGAAGCCGCGCTGGACGATGCCGGCGGGCCGGTGCTCGCCTATTGCCGATCGGGTACGCGCTCCTGTTTTCTGTGGGCGCTGACTCGCGCGCGGGGCGGTACGGATCCCGATACACTGTCATCTCAGGCAGCCGCTGCGGGTTATGATCTGTCTCCAATCCGTCCGATGCTTGATGCTCTGGCGAAAGGCGCGCGCTGATGGCGACGCTGCCTGGCTGGGTGATGCTGGTGGTGAAGTTTGGCGGTTCGCTGCTAGCCATTTTCGCCATTGCCTGGCTGGTAAAGCGGATGGGGCTAGGTAAGGGGTATGAGCGCATCCGCGACGAGGCGCACGCTATCGCACTTGCCGAAGAGGCTGAGTTTGGATTCGGCGGGGTAGCTGCCGATGTCGATGCTGCAGGCTATGGTGCGATCGTGCGGAATGCGACGGGCGTGATGTTGTTGGTGCGCGCTCATGGCAACCGCTTTGCCGCGCGGCGGATCGATGCTGGCTTTACCGCTAGGCTAGACCGCAACCGGCTGTGGTTGCAGAGTGGGGAGAGAGCATTCGGTTCAGTCGAGCTCGACTTCGGTGGGCGTGCGAGCGTAATCGCGAGCCGGCTGAGGACAGTCATATGATCCCAGATTTGCCGAAACCGGTCGATATCGCGGTGCCACTGTTCGTGGCAGCGATTTTGGCGGAAATGTGGATTGTGCAACGCCGTAACCGTGCTGCCTATGAACCTCGCGATACACTGACTTCCTTGATTCTCGGGTTCGGCAACACGGTCGCTGGTGCGATGACCGCGGGGGCTGCCGGGGCGGTGGCAATGTGGACCTATGAATACCGCTTGGTCACTATCGGCTGGACGTGGTGGGCGTGGATAACGGCTTTCGTAGCCTATGACCTTTCCTATTATTGGGCGCACCGTGCAGGACACCGCATCCGCTGGTTCTGGGCTAGCCATGTCATCCATCATTCGAGCCAGCACTATAATCTGTCGACGGCGCTCAGGCAGACCTGGACCGGCTTCATCGGTCTCAGTTTTATCTTTTCGATGCCGCTATTCTTCCTCGGTTTCCATCCGGCGATGATCGCCTTCTGCGCTGGCCTCAATCTAATCTACCAGTTCTGGATCCATACCGAGGCGATCGACAGGATGCCGCGCTGGTTTGAATGGATGTTCAACACGCCGTCGCACCACCGTGTCCATCACGCCACAAATCCCCGCTATCTCGATGCTAATTATGCGGGCGTTTTCATGCTCTGGGATCGTATGTTCGGCAGTTTCACCCCGGAAGATGACGTTGATCCAATCCGTTACGGCCTTGTCCGGCAACTGGGTAGCTTCAACATTCTGTGGGCAGCGACGCATGAATGGGTCGGCATTGCCCGCGATCTACGGCGCGCACCCTGGCAGGCAAAACTTGGCTATATCGTCATGCCCCCGGGCTGGAGCCACGACGGCAGCAGAGACACCAGCGACAGTATCAAGGCGCGCTGGCGTGACCGCGAGCAACCTCGAGGGGAATCGCGCTCACCGATGCCTGAGGCGGCGGAATAGAGGCTTGCCTCCCTACCCACTAACATTCATGTAAGCCCCAACAACTGACGAGAGCAGTGAGCGGGAGAGATTGGGTGGACGAGTTCGACATAATTGTCGTCGGCGGCGGTTCGGCAGGGAGCGCAGTGGCCGGTCGGCTGGCTGAAGACCCCTCGCTGAAGGTCTGCCTGATCGAGGCAGGCGGGCATAACAATATCACGCAGGTCCTTGCCCCAGCGATGCTGGGCAATATCCCTGCCAAGTCCAATTGGCGCTATGAAACGGTGCCGCAAAGCGGCCTCAACGGCCGGCGCGGGTATCAACCGCGCGGGCGTGGCCTTGGCGGGTCGTCGGCTATCAACGCGATGGTCTACATTCGCGGCACTGCCTGGGATTATGACAATTGGGCGCGGCTGGGTGCTGACGGCTGGAGTTATGCCGATGTCCTGCCGTATTTCCGGCGCGCCGAGCACAATGAGCGTGGTGAAGACGAATTTCATGGGTCGGGCGGCCCGCTCAATGTCATGGACCAATCCAGCCCGCATGAAGGCAGCATCGACTGGGTCGAGGCTGCGGCGTCGCTGCAAATGCCGCGCAACCCTGATTTCAACGGTGCGCAGTTTGAAGGCGTGGGCCTCTATCAGGTGACGCAAAAGGGCGGCGAGCGCTGGTCTGCGGCGCGGGCTTATGTTGAGCCTGCTGTTGCCTTGGGGCAGTTGCATGTCGAACAAAATGCGCTGGTCGAAAAGTTGGAGGTTAGGGAGGGGCGGGTGACCGGGGTCACCTTCCGCCAAGGGCTGTTCGGCACACGGCGCACCATTCATGCTAGGGCTGGCGTGGTGCTGAGCGCCGGGGCATTTGGCAGCCCCCAGATACTGCAGCTTTCTGGCATCGGGCCGGCAGCGCACTTGCGGTCGCTCGGTATACCTGTGGTGCTCGACAATCCCGCGGTAGGCAGCGACCTCCAGGACCATATCGATTATGTCGCGGGCTATGAGACCGGTGGCGACCTGTTCCATTCCATGTCGTTGAAGGGTCAGTTGCGCGGGTTCAAGGCTCTGATGCAGTGGCGCCGTACCCGCACCGGCTGGTTCACTTCTCCGCTGGCGGAGGCCGGCGGCTTTGCACGATCGAGCCCTGATGTTGAGGTGCCCGATATCCAGTTTCACTTCGTCCCCGCGGTGCTTGAAGATCATGGGCGCACTAAAGTGCGCGTCGCCGGCTTTTCCTGTCATGTTTGTGTCCTGCGTCCCGAGAGCCGGGGGACCGTCAGGCTCGCATCGCCGCGAGCTAAGGACGCACCGCTGATTGATCCGGCCTTCTTGACCGACGACCGCGACATGGCGGTGCTGAAGGCCGGGGTACGGATAATGGAGCGCATCTGCGAATCGGCCCCGCTGACCCGCCATGGCGGGCGGAAGCGGCAGTCGGCGGCAGATGATGCCGCTCTGGAGCAGTTGATCCGCAACCGCGCCGACACCGTTTATCATCCGGTCGGCACCTGCCGCATGGGTAACGACGCTGCTGCGGTGGTCGATCCGACGCTCAAGGCAAAGGGTGTCGACGGGCTGTGGGTGGCGGACGCGAGTGTGATGCCCCGCCTCGTTTCTGGGAATACCAACGCACCAAGCATTATGATTGGTGAGCGCGCCGGGGATTTCGTGAAAGCTGCTCTGCGCGGCTAAAGGCTACAAAAAACGGGCCGGAGGCGTATTACGCGCTCCGGCCCAGCCTTCCGGGCTCTCCCCTCCCGAAACTGATGACACTTGTATGACTCGGAATATTGGGTCTGAAAAGAGGAAAAATGCTCTTTTTGGCAGCAACGCTGCCAAAAAACCGTGCACGCCGTTTCACCGTCCTCGATCGCACAAAAATAGGCCGGAGCACAAAGGGCTCCGGCCAGTCGGTTCGCAGGAGGAACCTCGGGTGGGGAGAGCGGCACCTTCCGACTTCCGCAGGGAAGGGAGGATGGAGCGGCGGCCAGTCGGCGCCGCTCTTCCCGAACTCAATAATTGTAGGCACGCTCCCCATGGTCGGTGAGGTCGAGACCTTCGCGCTCGCCCTCTTCGCTGGGGCGCAGGCCCATGGTCAGCTTGAGGCCGTAGAACAGGATGGCCGAGACGATGCCGGTCCACATCACGGTCCAGCCTACTGCCTTGATCTGTGTGACCAGCTGGCCTGCCATGTCATAGGTGCCAGGCGCTGCCGGGAAGACTGTATAGTCATAGAAGCCCTGACCGCCGAGCGCGGGATCAGCAACGATGGCGGTGCCGATCGCGCCGACAATGCCACCGATGCCGTGGACGCCGAACACGTCGAGGGTGTCATCATAGCCCAGCTTGTTCTTCACAACCGCAACGAACAGGTAGCAGAAGCCGGAGGCAGCGAAGCCAAGCAGTATGGCTGCCATTGGGGCAGCAAATCCGCTGGCTGGGGTGATTGCCACCAGGCCGGCCACCGCGCCCGTCACTGCGCCGAGCAGCGATGGTTTGCCGTGGTGGAACTGTTCGATGAGGCACCAAGCAACCGCTGCTGCAGCCGTCGCGACGAGGGTGTTAACAAAGGCCAGCGCTGCGAGACCATTGGCTTCGAGGTTTGAGCCGGCATTGAAGCCGAACCAGCCCACCCAGAGCAGTGATGCACCGATCATGGTCATGGTCAGGCTGTGCGGCGGGGTCGCTTCCTTGCCGAAACCGACGCGCTTGCCGACAATCAGGCAGCCGATCAGGCCAGCGATGCCAGCGTTGATATGGACCACGGTTCCGCCCGCGAAGTCGAGTGCTCCCCAACCCCACAGCAGACCGGCGTCAGTCGGCGCGTCAGGCAGGAAGTCCGGACCAGCCCAGTACCAGACCTGATGCGCGATCGGGAAATAGGCAAAGGTCAGCCACAGCACCGTGAAGATCATCAGCGGAGCGAACTTCACCCGCTCTGCGAAGGCGCCCACGATCAGTGCCGGCGTGATGCAGGCAAAGGTCATCTGGAACACCACGAAAGCATATTCCGGGATGTAGACATTGTTGCTGAATGTTGCAGCGAAGGTGCCGGCGTTGACGTTGGCGAGGAATGCCTTGTCCAGGCCGCCGAACAGGGCCGGGAAGGGTGTGCCGGTGGAGGTGAAGGCGATCGAGTAACCCCAGCCTACCCAGACGAGTGCCGCGACCGAAACGATCATGAACACCTGCATCAGCACGCTGAGCATGTTTTTGGTGCGCACCAGCCCGCCGTAGAAGAGGGCGAGGGCGGGAATCGACATCATCAGAACCAGCGCCGAACTGATTAGCATCCAGGTGGTGTCGCCCTTGTCGACCATGCCGGCCATTTGTTCGACTGTTGGTGCCTTGATCGGCCCTTCGGCTATGGTAGCCGCCACTGCCACTTCGGCCACGGCCTCCGCTGCCCCTGTTGCGGCTTCGGCCGCGCGGGCAGCCACGCCGCCCACTAGCGCGGTGAGGGCGGTGCCCAGCGCGACCGCGCGTGTTGCCCCTTTTGCGATCATTCCTTGAGTCCCCTTGCTTTTGCTGCCCATGCGGCAGGTTGCGGCAGGCGCGCTCACAGCGCGGCCTCCCCGGTTTCGCCGGTGCGGATGCGCGTTGCTTCCGCGACATCGAGCACGAAGATTTTGCCGTCGCCGATATTGCCAGTGCCAGCGGCTTGCTGAATCGCTTCCACCGCGCGCGGTGCCAGTGCGGCATCGCAGACCAGCTCGATCTTGACCTTGGGCACCATGTTGGTGGCATATTCAGCGCCGCGGTAGATTTCGGTCTGCCCCTTCTGGCGCCCGAAACCCTTCACCTCGGTCACGGTCATGCCGCTCACACCGATTCCGGTGAGCGCTTCGCGCACCTCGTCGAGTTTGAACGGTTTGATGATGGCTATGATCAGTCTCATGCGCCCCCCTTTGCTGTGTGTGACGTCGCAAGGTTCGGCTACGCAAAGCCCGTGCCAGTTGCCCTTTCGTGCGGGTGGAGGGTATTTTGCGCATTATTCAGGCAGCGCATGCGCCCGTTCATTGTGCGACCGCGAAAGGATCTGCCTGTTTTTCAGGCAGTCGCTGCGACCAGATCGGCCCATACCGGCAGATGGTCGGACGCCCGCGTGGCGAGCGCGCTATGGTGCACACCCGTATCGGCGGCACGGAGCCGATCGCAGATGATGATGCGGTCCAGCCCCGCAACGGGGCGGCGCGAGGGGAAGCTGCGGCCTGGACTCAACAGCTGCCAGGCATGACCGAATTCGCGCATCGCACCGCGCGCCACGCTCCATTGGTTGAGGTCACCCATCAACACCGTGGCGCAAGGCGGGCCGCATTGTGCGACATGGCCGATCACTGCGCGCACCTGCCCCCGCCGCCGGATTCCCGAGATATCGAGATGCATCCCGACCACGCGCAGGCGCACCCCATGGACCATCACGTCCGCGCAGACGGCGCCGCGCGGTTCGATGACCGGCAGCGGCACCACGCTGGCATCGACCACCTCCACCCCCTTGCGCACAAGCAGGGCATTGCCATGCCAGCCGATACTGTCCGGCCGGGTGTCGAGCTGGACCGCGCGGTAGAGGCCGTGATCATCGATCATGTCGAGCGGCAGGCAGGTTTCCCGCCGGCCAAAGCGCCGGTCGGCCTCTTGCAGCGCGATCACATCGGCGTCGATTTCCTTGAGCACGGTGAGGATGCGTTCGGGGTCGCGCCGTCCGTCCAGTCCCACCGCCTTGTGGATGTTATAGCTGGCGACGCGCAACCTCACGGCAGGGCATCACCCAATATGGCCAGTGCGTCCCCCCGGTCTTCATCCAGCACCATCAGCCGCACGGGAATAAGGAAGCCAACGCCCTCACCAATGTTCATGCTGCTATCGAAGCAGAAGGCGTGAATGCCAGCGGATTCGAGCCGACCCCTGGCCAGTTCGGCCTCATGTGAGTTGGCAAAGCGGGCGAGTTCGACAAGGGCCACGGGAGCTTGTTGTCAGAAATGCGCGCCTGCCGCCAGTCAGGGTGGCGCCAAGTTTACAAAGTTATACCGATACCCCACCCCCAAATGTAAACTTTGGAGAGCGGAGCAGCGCCGGAACCGGAGAGCGCCGGAGCGCCGCAGACAGGCCAGAAAATCGGGCGACATCGGCGCATCTCATCAAAGATTTTCCAACATGACAAGGCAGGACGCTGCCCGGAACGGGTCACGCCCTCGACCTATAGTTGGCCGCTCAGGCTGCCGTGCCGCCGACCGTGATCCCTTCGACCAGCAGGGTCGGCTGGCCGACACCTGCGGGGACGCCCTGACCGCCCTTGCCGCACACGCCAATGCCTTCATCGAGCGCGAAGTCGTTGCCGATGCCGGTGACGCGGGTGAGGACATTGGGGCCGTCACCGATCAGCGTAGCGCCCTTGATTGGCTCGGCGAGCTTGCCGCCGCGCACGCGCCATGCCTCGGTACAGGAGAAGGTGAATTTGCCCGAGACGATGTCAACCTGTCCGCCGCCGAAGCTCTTGGCATAAATGCCGTCCTTGACCCGGGCGAGCAGTTCGCCCGGATCGTCATGACCATTGGCCATGAAGGTGTTGGTCATCCGCGGCATCGGCGCATGGGCATAGCTTTCACGCCGGCCGTTGCCGGTGGGTTCGACACCCATCAGCCGCGCGTTCATCCGGTCCTGCATATAGCCGCGCAGGATGCCGTCTTCGATGAGCACTGTTTCGCGCGTCGGCGTGCCCTCATCGTCGATGGCAAGCGAGCCACGCCGCCCGCCGGAGACGGGGCTGGCAAGGCTGCCGTCATCGATCACGGTGACGCCGGGGGCAGCGACGCGCTGGCCGATACGGCCTGAAAAGGCGCTGGTGCCCTTGCGGTTGAAATCCCCCTCAAGGCCATGGCCGACCGCTTCATGGAGGAGGATCCCGGGCCAGCCGGGGCCCAGCAGAACGGTCATTTCGCCTGCCGGTGCATCGACCGAGGCAAGGTTGGTGAGCGCCTGTGCCAGAGCATTGTCGATGCCGCGGTTCCAGGTTTCCGGTGCGAACAGGTCATCATACATGCGTCGCCCGCCGATGCCGAAGCTGCCGCTTTCCCGACGTCCATTTTCCTCGACCACGATCGAGATGTTGAGCCGGACAAGCGGGCGGACGTCGGTTGCGACAAAGCCGTCAGCGCGGACGATTTCGACCACGCTCCATGATCCGACTAGGCTCGCCGACACCTGCACCACGCGCGGGTCGCGCGCGCGTGCGGCGGCATCGATGGCCTGACAGAGCGCCACCTTGTCGGCGAAGGGCACTGTTTCGATCGGGTTGGCATCGGGATAGAGCAGCCGGTTGGTGCGCTGTGGCGGGGCGGCATGTGCGCCCTTGGCCGGGTCAATCAGCCGCAGAGTCGCCATCGAGCGGCGGATCGCATCCGCGCTGATTTCGCCCGAATGGGCAAACCCGGTCATTTCGCCGGATACCGCGCGCAGGCCGAATCCCGCATCGGTCGAATAGTCGGCGGTTTTCAGATGCCCGTCATCGAACCCCAGAGATTCGCTGACGCGATATTGCAGATAGAGTTCGCCATCCTCGGCATCGCGCAGCGCCTCTGCGGTGAGGCGGCGGGCATCGTCGGGATCGAGTGCGCCAGGGCGATAAAGAAAGCTGCGGGGATCGGCGGAGATGATCATGTGCCTGATATGGGGCAGACAAGCGCCGAGCGCCAGAGCCCTGCGCTATCCGGTCAAGGCTTGGCTGAATGGGCCTGATCGTGATCAATGTCAGCCGGGCCGCCATTGAGAATGAAGCGCCGGTCGCAATAGCCGCAATCGACAAAGCCGACATCGGGATCAATCTGCAGCCACACGCGAGGGTGGCCGAGGCCGTCACCGGGCACATCGCTCGCGCCCATGCAGGAAACGCGCAGACTATCGGTGCGGGTGGTTTCGGGCGGTGCGATCATGCCGAGGCCGTTAGCAGCAGCTTATGCCGCGGGCAATTGCCAGAAAGGCCCTACTGGTAGTTGACGGTCAGTGTGAAAGTGCCGGTGTAGTTGCCGTCTGCCTGATTGGCGCCGACATTGAGCCGGGCGCCAACGCCCAGTGCAATCGTGCCGGTAGAGCCGAGACTACGGTTGTTCGATCCGTTGAGCGTGAAGGTGTTGACCAGCATTGTGCCGCCATTGCCGTTGGTGAGCGTAGTGGTGAGTGGCGTCAGGCGGATGGTGACGACGCGGTTGGGCGTGCCGGTGATGGTGAAGGTCGCGCGGCGCGGCGTGCCGCCCGCGACCGAGACACCGCCCGAGACAGTGCGTGCGCCCGTGTTCGCGTTGATCACCACCCGGCCGGCTGTCGTTCCGCGCAAAATGGTCCCGAAATCGAGATCCCCAGTCCGCACGATGCTGATCTGTCGCAGCACAGTTGCGCGCCCGCGCGCGTCATCCGTCGCGGCGGCAACAGGCGTGGCGGCCAGCGTTGCCGCAAGCAGCGCAATGGCAGACAAGGGGGCGATGGTCAGTCTGGTCACGCTGCCGTGTATAATGGCTAAGCGTCACCATCAGTTGGTGAAGATTGGTAAATGCCGCGTTCGTTATTTCATCGCGGCCAACCGGCATGGGGCTGGCGAGAGGCGGGCTACTGATAGTTCAGTGTGATCGCGAATGTTCCGGTGTAGACGCCGGGCGCCTGATTGGCGCCGACCGCAAGTCGTGCGCCTACCGGGAAATTGAACTGGCCGTTGGTTGTGTTGATCCGGAAACGAAGCGGCGTCGTTGACAGGATGACTGTCGGCGCGGACCCGATCTCGAATTGCGAAACGGTCATCGGCGCGCCGGGCCCGGTCAGCTGGATCGAGTTGGCGGAAACCGAAATCAGTACCTGCTGGTTGAAGCTGCCCATGCCGGCGAATCGGGCTGGCTGATGCGTCGATCCGACCACCCGAACGCCGCCGGTGGTGGTTCGCGTACCGTCTGGCAGGATGCGCACCACACCTGCGGTGGTGCCCGGTATGATGTTTCCGAAGTTGAGATCCTGGACGCGGAAGAAGGAAAGCGGGCGAAGCACGATTGTCTTGGCTTCACCCTGGTTGGTGCCAGTCGGCCCCTGCGTCTGGTTTGCGGATGCAGGAGCGGTGGCGGCAAACGCCAGCCCCGCGACAAGCGCGCACGCCACCTTGGTTATGAATGGTCTGGTCCCCATCGAGATCGGACATACTCCAGCACATCTCCATCTAAAGTTAGGGGTCATGGTAAAGATTGCATTTACAGCATCAGGGGGTGTTTCCTCGTGACGGAAAAATGCTTTAAGCCGCCTTTCATGACCGATATCGCGATCGCCATTGATGCCCTCACCAAAGTCTATGCCGGCGGCAAGCGTGCACTCGACGGTGTGACGTTGGATGTGCCGCGCGGCGGAATCTATGGCCTGCTCGGCCCCAATGGCGCGGGCAAATCGACGCTGATCAACATCCTGTCCGGCATGGTGCGCAAGACATCGGGGCGTGCCGCGATCTGGGGCTTCGACATCGATGAGCATCCGCGCAATGCCAAGGCATCGATCGGTATCGTCCCGCAGGAGATCGTGTTCGATCCTTTTTTCACCCCGTTCGAGACGCTCGAACTGGTCGCCGGCCTCTATGGCGTGGCCAAGGGCAAGCGGCGTAGTGACGAGTTGCTCGCCGCGGTCGGCCTGTCTGACAAGCGCGATGCTTATGCCCGCACGCTCTCCGGCGGCATGAAGCGCCGCCTGCTGGTCGCCAAGGCGCTGGTCCATTCGCCGCCGATCATCGTGCTCGATGAACCGACTGCGGGCGTCGACATCGATCTGCGCGAACAGCTCTGGGCCTATGTCCGGCAATTGAACCGCGAGGGCGTGACGGTGGTGCTGACCACCCATTATCTCGAGGAAGCCGAGCAATTGTGCGATCGCATCGCCATCATCAACCATGGCAAGTTGATCGCCGACAAGCCGACGCGCGAGCTGGTCGGCATGGCGCGGGAAAAGGCGGTGGTGCTGACGCTGGGCGCAGATATCTCCGCGCTCCCCGACCATGGCAGTTTCGAGAAGGTCGAGCAGACCGGCCCGCGCGAGGTGACGATCAGCTACAATAAGGATCGCGCCAACGCAGGCGATGTGCTGGCCGCTGCGGCTGCCGCGGGCCTCGCCATCGTCGATGTCTCGACCCGCGAAGCCGACCTCGAGGATGTGTTCGTCCAGCTCACCCGGGCGGCGGCGTGAACCCTGACCACGACGTTATCGTCATCGGGTCCGGTGCCGCCGGGCTGACTGCGGCGCTGACGCTGGCCGAACATTGCCGGGTGCTGGTGCTCGCCAAGGGGCATCTGTCCGACGGATCGACGGCCTGGGCGCAGGGCGGGATCGCCGCGGTGCTCGATGCGGGCGACAATTTCGACAATCATATCGAGGACACGATGGTCGCCGGTGCCGGGCTCAACCGGCGCGATGTGGTCGAGTTCGTGGTCGAAAATGCGCCGGCGGCGATCGAGCGGCTGGCGGCGCTCGGTGTTCCGTTCAACGGCGGCGATCTCTCGCTCGGCGAACGCTGGCATCTGACGCGCGAGGGCGGCCATTCGCACCGCCGTATCGTCCATGTCGATGACGCAACCGGCGCGGCGGTGCAGCGCGCGCTGGAAAAGGCAGCGGCGGCGCACCCCAATATCACGCTCCAGCCCGATATGGTCGGCATCGACCTCATCACCGGGCGGCATGGCGAAACCTATTCGGGTGCGGGCAATGTGTGGGGCCTATATGCCTACAATCGTGCGACCCAGCGGGTGGAGACGCTGACCGCGCGGGCGACCGTGCTGGCGACCGGCGGGGCAGGGCGCACCTATCTGTTTTCGACCGCGCCGCGCGGTGCGACGGGGGATGGCATTGCCATGGCCTGGCGCGCGGGGTGCCGCGTGTCCAACATGGAATTCATGCAGTTTCACCCGACCTGCCTCTACAATCTCGAGGTCAAGAATTTCCTGATCACCGAGGCGGTGCGCGGCGAGGGCGGCAAGCTGGTCAACCCGCAGACCGGCAGCCATTTCATGCAATATTACGACCCGCGGCTGGAGCTGGCGCCGCGCGATGTCGTCGCCCGCGCGATCGATGCGGAGATCAAGCGCTACGGTCTCGATTTCGTGCACCTCGACATCAGCCACATGGACGCGGATTTTGTGCGCGGCCATTTCCCCAACATCCATGACAAGCTGCTGGGGCTGGGCATCGACATCACGCGCGAGCCGATCCCGGTGGTGCCGGCCCAGCATTATACCTGCGGCGGGGTGATGGTGGACGGGGCGGGGCGCACCGACCTACCGGGCCTCTATGCCGCTGGCGAGGTGACGATGACGGGGCTCCACGGGGCCAATCGCCTCGCGTCCAACTCGCTGCTCGAATGTTTCGTTTATGGCGAGGCGGCGGCGCGTGACATCATCGCCCGCTGGGACGATCTCCCCGCCCCGCCGCCGATCCGCGCCTGGGACGAAAGCCGGGTGACAGAGCCTGACGAGGAAGTGATCGTCCAGCACAATTGGCGCGAGATCCGCCGTTTCATGTGGGACTATGTCGGCATCGTGCGCACCACCAAGCGGCTCGAACGCGCGATGCATCGCGTCAACCTGCTCGCGCAGGAGGTGGACGATTATTACGGCCATTTCCGCGTCACGCCCGACCTGATCGAGCTCCGCAACCTGCTCGAGGTCGCGCGGCTGATCGTCCGCTCCGCTCTCTCGCGCAAGGAAAGCCGGGGCCTCCATTACACCACCGACTATCCCGATATGCTCACTGAAGCGCGGGACACGGTGCTGGCGCCCTAGCGCGTCCCTCCGAACAGCTGGCGGCCGGCGAGGTCGAGCATGATTTCCTCAGATCCGCCGCCGATCGCGTTGACGCGGACCTCGCGGTAGATGCGTTCGACCTTGCTGCCGGTGATGTAGCTGGCGCCGCCCAATATCTGCGCGGCTTCGCGTGCGACATGTTCGAGCATGCGGGTTGCCTGCACCTTGAGCATTGCGAAGTCGGCCGGGCGGTCGCGGCCTTCCTTCACCTGCCAGGCGCACAGGTCGACCCAGGCCTGGGTTGCGTCAATCTGCCGGGCCATATCGGCGAGCTTGATGCGGATCGACTGGTGGCCGACGAGCTGCTTTCCGAAGGTGCGCCGTTCCTGCGCCCAGGCGGCGGCCTCTGCCAGCGCGACGCGGGCGTAGGCGCAGCAGCCCATCGCCATGCCGAGCCGTTCGCTGTTGAAATTGCGCATGATGCCGATGAAGCCGCCATTTTCCGGCCCGATCAAATGGGCCGCGGGCACACGCACGTCGCTGAAATGGATCGCCGCCGTGTCCGAACAGCGCCAGCCCATCTTGTCGAGCCGGGTGCGGGTGACGCCGGGGGCGTCCATTTCGATCAGCAGCAGCGATATGCCGCCGGCACCTTCGCCGCCGGTACGCACCGCGCAGGTCAGCCAGTCGGCGCGCATGCCGGAGGTGATGAACATCTTCGACCCGTTGACGACATAATGGTCGCCGTCGCGCCGCGCGCTGGTGGCAAGCGCCGCGACGTCCGATCCGCCACCGGGTTCGGTGATGCCGAGTGCTATGATCTTCTCCCCCGCCAACACCGGCGGGGCGATGCGTTGCTTCAATTCCTCCGATCCCAGCGCCAGCACCGGCGGCAGGCCGATGCCGTGGGTCATCAGCGATGCGGAAAGCCCGCCCGCGCCGACCGCCGCCAGCTCTTCAGTCAGCACCAGCGTATGGAATATGTCGAACCCCTCGCTATGCCCGCCATAGGCTTCGGGATAGCGCAGGCCGATAACACCTGCCTCTGCCGCCTTGCGGTGGAGATCGCGCGGCAATTCGCCGTCCTGTTCCCACTGGTCGATATGTGGCGCGATTTCCCGTTCGACGAAGCGGCGAACGCTCATCGCCAGCGCTTCGTGGCTCTCGTCATAATATGGCGAGCGTGTCCGCCATTCGTCGAATTGGGTCATGCTCATCCCCCTTTTGGTGCGCAAGCTGCCGCCATAGCGCTCCGGTTGCAACGCTTCGTCGCACTTCAAGAATCGTTCATCGCGGATGCGCTAGGTTTCGTATGCACTTCAACAGCATGAGTATGTTCATGCAGGGCACAGTTTCTCGGGTTCGATTCGCAAAAGCGGCAACCGCAATCGTTACGGCAGGGCTCATGCTTTCCGGTTGTGCAGGAGCAGTGCCTGAACCGCGCACCGCTTCGCCGGCCAGCGGGCCGGGCGACCGGCCCTGGAGCCCGCAGCCGCTTCCGCAAGCTAGCGCGCCTGCGCCGCAGGTGCAGGCGCTGCCTGATGCAGGCGTCAATCGTCCGCCACCAGGCCTTGAAGCGACGATCCACGACCTGTGGCGTACTTTCCCCGGGCGCACCGGCATTGCCGTTCGCCGGATTGACGGGGACTGGGCGATCGCGCGGCGCGGCGACGAGTTTTTCCCGCAACAAAGCGTCTCCAAACTTTGGGTGGCGCTGGCGATGCTTGACCGGATCGATCGCGGACAAGCGCGGCTCGAAGACCGGGTGCGCATCACCCCCGACGATCTGACTCTGTTTCACCAGCCCTTGTCATCGCGTGTGCAGCGCGAAGGCGCAGTTGAGGAAAGCGTTGCCTCTCTGCTCGAGCTTGCCATCACCGGCAGCGACAATACCGCCAATGACAGCCTGCTCCGCCATGCCGGCGGGCCGGAGGCGGTGCGGTCATTCATCGAGCGCAACCGATTGGGCCGCATCCGTTTCGGCCCGGGCGAGCGGCTGCTTCAAAGCCGCATTGCCGGCCTTGAATGGCAGCAGCGCTATTCGGTTGCCCGCAGTTTCCAAGCTGCACGCGAGCAACTGCCGCTGTCCTTGAGGCAGGAGGCGCTACGCCGCTATCTCGCTGATCCGGAGGATGGCGCTGCGCCATCGGCCATCGTTGACGCTCTGGCGCGGCTGGCGCGAGGCGAGCTGCTCTCTCCGGCATCGACGCGTCTCGCCCTCGAAACCATGGCGCGCACTCGGAGCGGCCCGCAGCGCCTGCGGGCCGGTGTTCCCGCCGGATGGCGCGTGGCGCACAAGACCGGCACGGGGCAAGTGCTCGGCGCGGTGGCCACGGGATATAATGACATCGGCATCATCACTGCGCCTGACGGCACGCGTTATGCGGTCGCGGTGATGCTCGCCGATACCACGGCCAGCGTGCCGCAACGCATGCAGTTGATGCAGGCGGTCAGCCGCGCCGTCGCCACCCATCACGGGCAATAGCCGCATAAAGAAAAAGGGCGCCGTCCCTGGAGGAACGGCACCCTTTTCTTGCCATGGTTTGACCTGCGCGGGGCAGGCCAGACAAGTTTGGCTTACTTGAGTTCGACGGTCGCGCCGGCAGCTTCAAGCTTCTTCTTGAGATCTTCAGCTTCGGCCTTCGAGGCGCCTTCCTTGACGGCCTTCGGTGCGCTTTCGACCAGCGCCTTGGCTTCGCCGAGGCCCAGACCGGTGATGGCGCGGACTTCCTTGATGACGTTGATCTTGTTGCCGCCGTCGCCGGTCAGGATGACGTCGAATTCGGTCTGCTCTTCAGCAGCTGCAGCAGCACCGCCGCCAGCAGCCGGGCCAGCGGCCACAGCAACAGCAGCAGCGGCCGAGACGCCCCACTTTTCTTCGAGCATCTTCGACAGTTCAGCGGCTTCGAGAACGGTCAGGGCGGAAAGGTCTTCTACGATTTTGGCGAGATCAGCCATTGTCAGTCTCCATGTCTTTTCATCGTGGGGCTTGGCGCCGGAATTGGTGCCGGTCTGCCCCGTTCGGGTTCATTGACTTGTCAGATGCGTGCCTCAGGCAGCGTCCTTGGCGGCATAGGCGCCAAACACGCGGGCCAGCTGGCCGGCCGGAGCGGCGGCGATCTGCGCGAGCTTGGTTGCCGGAGCCTGTACCAGGCCGACAATCTTCGCACGCAGCTCGTCGAGCGACGGCAGTTCCGCCAGCGCCTTCACGCCAGCGACGTCCAGAACGGTATCACCCATGCCGCCACCGACGATCTCGATCTTGTCGGTCGTCTTGGCGAATTCCACGATCACCTTGGCGGCAGTGACGGCATCGTCACTGGTCGCAAGTGCAGTCGGGCCGGTCAGCATGTCGCCGATGCCGGTGTAGGGTGTGCCGTCGAGCGCGATCTTGGCAAGCCGGTTCTTGGTCACCTTGTAAGCGGCACCGGCTTCACGCATCTTGTTCCGGAGCGCCGTCGACTGGGCGACGGTCATGCCGAGGTTGCGGGTAATCACCACAGCCCCTGCACCGGACAAGGTTTCGCGCAAATCGGTGACCACTTGGGCCTTTTCGTTGCGGTCCATGCCATTCCTTTCACTCATGCCGGACCCCGCCATGATCCCGCGCAAAGACGGGGCCACAGCCGCGCCCGGCGGCTCTTGGTTTGTCCGTGGGGAAAGGTCGTGCCGGATGCCGCAAACGCAGCGAATCAGCGAACGGTGGGCCTTAACGACCCGAACCCGTGAAAGACTTTGTCCCCGTCTAGGCTGGCGGATTTTAAGGGGTGGCCGAAGCTGCCCCGCCAACTGTCTCGGACGGTGACGGCAGGCGAACCCACCGGTCAGGCGCGGCGATTAGAGGAAATTGCGGAGGAGTCAAGCAAATGCGCCGGTTTCGGGTGGCCGGCGAATGGCCGGTGGCTTTTTCGGCGACATCACTTTCAGCTTTCCAAGTTCAGCTATTTGTCGTTTATTGCGCCGCGACCGACCCAAAGGGCGGAAAGTGAATAAAGGGGGATTATCGATGCATCTGTCTGTTTCAACCCGCGTTTGCCTGCTCGCAGGCGTGGCGATGATCGCCAGCGCTGGTCTCCCTGCCGTCGCATTGGCGCAGGATGCCCCTGCGACGCTGCCGCCGACTGCCGCTGACGAGGACAATGCCGACAGCCGCGACATTTTGGTGACGGGCAGCCGCATCCGCCGCGACCCCAATGACAGCGCGCTGCCGCTGCAAATCGTCACCACCGAAGAATTGTCGCGTGAGGGCATCTCCAGCCCGGAACAGTTCATCTCCTTCCTCTCGACCAACGGCAATGGCGCGGACAATCTCGCCTCCAACTCGGACGTGACCAGCGGCGCGCAGCGCGGCACCAACGGCCTCAGCGCTGCCAACCTTCGCGGACAAGGGTCTGCCTCGACGCTGGTCCTGCTCAATGGCCGCCGCGTCGCCGCCCACGGCCTGCAAGGGTCGGCTGTTGACGTGAACCAGATCCCGTTCAGCGCGATCGAGCGGATCGAAGTGCTGAAGGATGGTGCATCGGCCATCTATGGCACGGACGCGATCGGCGGGGTGATCAACTATATCACCCGCACCGATTATGAAGGCATCGGGGTCGAAGGGTTCACCGACATTACCGAAGCCGGCGGATCGGAAATCTATCGTCTGTCGGGCATCGCCGGCTATGGCGACCTTGCCGAGGACGGGTTCAACATCATGGGCGCGGTCGCCTATCGCTGGGCCAATGTGCTGCGCGGTGACCAGCGTGACTTCGTCAACGGCAACCAGCCCGACCGCGGTCTTTCCATCGACACCCGCGGCACGCCGATCGCCACCGCCTTCCCGATCAACCCCAACAGCATCTTCTCGCCGACCGGCACGCTGCTCGGCGGCACGACTGGCGGGACTGTGCTGCCGGGTCTCGTCTTCCCGGGCACAACGACGCTGGCAACGGGCGGCGTCAACCCGCTCGATCTGCCCGGCGGAGCGGGATGCAATTCTGTTGATGGCGGCATGGCCTATAACGAACAGCTGTGGGCTGTTCCTTCGGCCGCTTTTGCCTGTGCCTGGGACACCGGCCGCGTCGCGACTCTCCAGCAGCCGATCAACACGCTGACCTATTATGCGCGTGCGACGGTGCGGCTCGGCGAGCATGAGATTTATGCCGAGGTTACCGGCTCTCAGGCGGACAGCAGCAAGCGTTTCTCGAACAACCAATATTCGGCGAACAACACGACGCTGCCGCTGGCCTATCCGCTCAACGCCACAACGGCTGCGACCTATAATGCTGTGTTCAATGCCATTGCCGCGCAATTCCCCGCGATTGTGCCAAACTATGGCAGGCCCATCGCCTATCGCTGGCGCTGTATCGTTTGCGGTCCGCGCGAATTTGAAACCAACACGGAGACCTTCCGCGCCGCGCTCGGTGTCGATGGTCCGCTGTGGGATGGCTGGGATTATCGCGCCGGCGCTTCTTATGCGAAGAGCGAATCGAGCTCCGTGCTCGGCACAGGCTATCATTTCCGGGGCATTTTCCCGAGCGCAGCGGCCGCTGCGGCATCGGGTGTGGCAGGCGCGGTATCCGGCGGCATCGATCCGCGCGCGCCGATCGCGCCGGGTGCGACCGCTCCCGGGATTGTCGGCCTGCTCAACAGCGGCATCCTCAATCCCTTCTCGGTTGCGCAGTCGCAGGCTGCGCTTGACGGGCTGCGCGCTGTCTCGGCCGAAGGCACGATCCTGTTCGGTGGCCAGTATGAGGTGCAGCAGTTCGACGCGTCGATTTCTGGCGGGTTGTTCCAACTACCGGGCGGCACCATCCAGGTCGCGCTCGGCATGGACTATCGCCGCGAAACATACAGCTTCAACGGTTCACCCGCGGCTGTCACCGGCCAGCCGGACATTTTCAACGCGCCGTTTGACAATATCAACGCGCTCACCCCGAGGAACCGCGACGTCTGGGCGGCCTATGGCGAAGTGCTGCTGCCTGTGTTCGACTTCCTCGACGTGACCGTGGCGGCGCGCATCGACGAATATTCGGGCTTCGGTTCTACTGTGAACCCGAAGGTGTCGGCATTGTTCACCCCGATCGAATGGCTGCGTTTCCGCGGGTCCTATAACACCGGTTTCCGCGTGCCGACCTTCAACCAGATTTTCAACGGCACCACCGTTTCGCCCAACCCGGGTAACAATCTGGTCGATCCCACCCGCTGCCCGCAGGGCACGGTCAATCCGGGCATCCCGGGCTGCGAAGCGATCTTCCCCGAAACCCTTTCGGGCGGGAACGTCAATCTGGGGCCGGAAGAGGCCGAGCAGTTCAGTGTGGGTGTGGTGTTCGAGCCTTCGCGCCGGTTCAGCGCGAGCCTCGATTTCTGGTCGATCGCGGTTGATGGCACCATCGGCACGCTGACCACGCAGCAACTGCTGGCCAACGCTGCCTTCTTCCCCGAGCGGCTGGTTCGCAATGCGCAGGGCATCATTACCCAGCTCGATCTGAGAACCGCCAACATCGGTTCGCGCCGTACCCGCGGGCTTGAGCTGGCGGTGCGTGCGAACACGGACCTGTTCGGCGGCAGCCTGACCTTTGCGATGGATGGCACCTACCTCTTGCGCAAGCGCGAGAAGTTCCTGCCGAGCGCGCCTTATGGCCCGAGCCAGATCGGCGTGTTCACCTTCGCCGGCGATCTCGGACTGCGCTGGAAGCATAATGCCACTGTCAGCTGGTCGAATGAGGATTTCACCTTCTCCTTCACCCAGCTGTTCCGCAACGGTTACCAGAACCAGCAGCTGCCGGGCGTCCGGAACGGGACCGTCAATCCGCCCAACGACATTGTTCGGACGGAGGATTACATCATCTACAATGCGTCGGTCGCCTATCGTGTCAGCGAGAATTACACGATGACGCTGGGCGTCCGGAACGTGTTCAATACCGATCCGCCCTTCGCCATCACCTATGACAGCAACACCGGTGCCGGCAGCTCGTGGGAACCCCGCGTTGCCGACCCGCGCGGACGCTCACTCACCGTGACGGCCAACGTCCGCTTCTGACGCGGTCGCAGGCGCAAAAAGGAAAGGGCCGGGATCGCTCCCGGCCCTTTTCTTTTCTGTCTTGTCGAAGCGGATCAGGCCGCGCCGGTCACTTCGGCCATATCGACCTTGAGGCCCGGGCCCATGGTCGAGCTGAGGCTGATCTTACGGACATATTTGCCCTTCGCGCCCGACGGCTTTGCCTTCACGATCGCATCGACAAAGGCGTCGAAGTTGCGACGGATGTCGGCGTCGGCAAAGCTTGCCTTGCCGAGACCGGCGTGGATGATCCCCGCCTTTTCGACGCGGAATTCGATCTGCCCGCCCTTGGCGGCCTTGACCGCTTCGGCGACGTTCGGCGTGACGGTGCCGAGCTTCGGGTTCGGCATCAGGCCCTTGGGGCCGAGAACCTTGCCGAGGCGGCCGACGATGCCCATCATGTCCGGCGTCGCGATGACGCGGCCATAATCAAGGTTGCCGGCCTGCATGTCGTCAAGCAGGTCTTCGGCGCCGACCTTGTCAGCACCGGCAGCGAGCGCGGCTTCGGCATTGGCGCCGCGGGCGAACACGGCGACCTTGACGTCCTTGCCCGTGCCAGCCGGCAGAGTAACAACGCCGCGAACCATCTGGTCAGCGTGGCGCGGATCGACGCCGAGGTTCATCGCGATCTCGATGGTTTCATCCATCTTCTTCGATGCGACGCCCTTGAGCGCGGAGATGGCTTCATCGACGCCGTAGAGCTTGTCACGGTCGAACTGGGCGCCGAGGGCCTTTGCCTTCTTGGTCAGCTTTGCCATGGGATCAGCCCTCCACCACTTCGAGGCCCATCGAGCGGGCGCTGCCTTCGATGATCTTGGTCGCCTGCTCGATCGAGTTGGCGTTCAGATCCTTCATCTTCGCTTCGGCGATTTCGGCCAGCTGCGAACGCTTGATTTTGCCTGCGCTGGTCTTGCCCGGCTCCTTCGAGCCCGACTTGAGGCCGATAGCCTTCTTGATGAAGAAGGTCGCCGGCGGGGTCTTCATCTCGAAGGAGAAGCTGCGGTCGGCATAGACGGTGATGACCGTCGGAATCGGCATATTCTTTTCCATGTCGCCGGTGGCGGCATTGAAAGCCTTGCAGAATTCCATGATGTTCACGCCGCGCTGACCCAGGGCAGGGCCGATCGGCGGAGAGGGGTTGGCGGCGCCCGCAGGCACCTGCAGCTTGATATAGCCGGTAATCTTCTTGGCCACGACATGGCCTCCTTTTCTCTCTGTCGTCCCCGAATGGTTCGGGAACTCAAGTTAAGCGGTACAGACGCTCCGGATCGATCCGGCGCTCCCGCAGGGGATTCGCGGAACAGGCATGGCCAGCCGCGAAGCGGCGCCGCTAACGGCAAATGGCCAACAATGCAAGTTTGAAGCCGGAGACCGGCCCCAGCCCGTTACTTGACGACCTGGACCTTATCGAATTCGATATCGACCGGGGTCGCGCGGCCGAAGATGGAAACGCCGACCTTGACCCGGCTCTTTTCGAAGTCGAGCCCTTCGACGATGCCGGTGAAGCTGGCGAACGGACCGTCGAGCAGCTTGACCTGATCGCCGATGTCGTAATCGATGCGAATGTCCTGCTTCGGACGGGCAGCGGCCTCATCCTTGACGTTGAGCATACGCAGTGCTTCGGATTCGCGGATCGCCTGCGGCTTGCCGGCAACGCCGAGGAAGCCGGTGACCTTCGGGGTGTTGCGGATGAGGTGGTAGACATCATCCGTCATGGTCAGCTTGGCGAGGACGTAGCCGGCCATCGAGGTGCGCTCGAGCTGCACCTTCTTGCCGCGCTTCACTTCGGTCACCGTTTCGGTTGGCACCTCGATCGCCTCGACCAGCTGGGACAGGCCCAGCCGCTCGGCTTCAGCGGTGATCGCTTCCTTCACCTTGTTCTCGAAGCCCGAATAGGCGTGGATGATGTACCAGCGCGCCATGAGTATCCCGTCTTTTTCTGGAATTGGGTCGTGACCGGCCGTTGCGGTTAACCCGCGAAGGACAGCAGCCAGTTGACGATGAAGCGGAAAAGGCCGTCCACGCCGAGGAAGAAGATAGCAAGGATGGTCGTCATGATCAGCACCATGATCGCCGTCACCATCGTCTCGCGCGGCGTTGGCCACACGATCTTGTTCGCTTCGGCGCGCACCTGACGGACAAATTCGCCCGGAGTGGTCTTGGCCATCACGTCTTCCTTCTCGCCTGCAGGAATCTGCTGCCGGATTGTCCGGCGCACTCCCTGTCGCGGCCATATGGGCGGCATGCCGCCCGTTTACAAAGTCGCGGGCATAAAATGGCAAATCTCCGCCCGCCCCTCCCCTCGCCTCTTTGCGAAGAGCGGATGCGGCCGCCGGTTTACCTGTCCCGTATGCTTTGCCGTCTAGCGACGGCTGGTCGCGCTGGCAAGGCTGGCAGGGGCAGAGGGACTCGAACCCACGACCCTCGGTTTTGGAGACCGATGCTCTACCAACTGAGCTATACCCCTGCGGGGCAGCCTTGCCTGCGCAACGGCCCGCGCCTTAGCCGTGCCTAGCGGCGGGAGCAAGCATGTTGCGAAGTGCCGTCAGGCGGCTGGCTTCATGATGTCCATCGCCATGGCCGCCAGCGCCTCAGAGGCGGTCCCGATCACCGCTTCGGCATCCGGCGCCCAGAAGGGCGAATGCAGCGAGGGCAGGGGCGTTCCGTTGGCTTGTGCCGCCTGCCATTCGGCTAGCGGCGTTCCACCCACCCAGAAGATCATCGTGCGGATAGAATTGTCCGCCCGCCAGAAATTGCCGAAATCCTCTGCGCCCATGGATGGCGGCACCTCCATCACCCGCGAATCGCCGAATTGCCTGCGCGCGACGGCTGCCATCGCCAGGGTGAAGTCGGGTGTGTTCCAGGTGGCGTCGGCCGCCTGCTCCTCATCCACCTCGACGATTGGCATGCGATCTTCCGGCACGCCGTGGGCGATAGCTTCACCGCGCGCGACACGGCGGATTCCATCGAGCAGCAGGCGGCGGGTTTCATCGCGATAGCTGCGCACGGTCAGCTGCAGATGGCCTTCGTCAGGAATGATATTGTGCTTGGTGCCGGCCTGGAAACTGCCGACGGTGACCACGGCTGCATCCTGCGGGTCGACGTTGCGGCTGACCAGCGCCTGCAACGAATCGACGATGCGCGCGCCGAGCAGGACGGTGTCGCGCGTGGCTTGCGGATAAGCGCCATGACCGCCGACCCCCCGGACGGTGACGTCAACGGTATCAACATTGGCGAGCGCGAAACCGGGCGTGTAGCCGACCATCCCTTCCGGAAATCCGGCCGCGTCATGGAAAGCGATGGCGTGCGTCGGCTTGGGAAAGCGGGTGAACAGCCCGTCTGCCATCATCGCATCGGCACCGGTTACGGTTTCTTCCGACGGTTGGCCGATCATCACCAGCGTTCCCGACCAGCGGCTGCGGTTGGCGATCAGCAGGCGTGCCGCGCCGATCCATGCGGTCATGTGCGTGTCATGCCCGCAGGCGTGCATCACCCCGGTATCGACACCCTCTGCTGTGCGCACCCGCACCTGGCTGGCATAGGGGAGGCCGGTCTGTTCGGTGACCGGCAGGGCATCCATATCCGCACGCACCATCACGACCGGGCCGGGCCCGTTGCGGAGCACCGCGACGACGCCGTGGCCGCCCACCCCTTCGGTCACGTCAAACCCCAGCGCCCGCGCCTCGCGCGCCATGCGTGCGGCGGATTGCACCTCCATGCCCGACAGTTCCGGGTTGGCATGCATTTCGCGATACAATTCGATCAGCGAGGGCATTTCCCGGCTGATCTGTTCGCGCAAAGTCTGTGCATTGGCCGGAGCCGAAGCAGCGATGGTAATGGCGCTGGCGATGCTTGCCGCAAAAAACCGCATGATGAATCCCCCTTATCTCTCTCCAAACGACTGTGCTGTGGCAAAGGCCTTGGCGCAAGCCCGTCAGAACAGGCCGCCCGTCAGAACAGACCGAGTGCCAAGCCCTCTGCCATGGCCGCGCCCAGATCACGCGCTTGCGCCAGTGCCGCGTCCGCAACCTGTTTGTCCGCAAGGATCGTGTCCGCCGTGTCTGCGCCTGTGCGTATGATGATCGGCTCTGCCACTTGCCTCAGTCGCCAGCCGGTGGCGATGCGTTGCCATTGCCGCACGGCTCCCTCGCCATCGGTGCCGGCGGCGACAATCAGCGCCCATGGCCGCCCTTCGATCTTGCCCAGCAGGGGGTAATAGGCCCGGTCGACCATTTCCTTCATCATGCCCGACATGCTGGCCAGATTTTCGGGACAGGCAAAAATATAGGCGTCCGCTTCGAGTAAATCTGCGGCTGTGGCGCTTCCCGCGTCGGTCATGCGCAGCATGATTTCACCGCCGCGGGATGCATCACTGGACAATGCGCCATCGGCAGCGGACCGAGCCAGTGTTTCCGCTGTTCCGGTGCGGCTGTGCCAGACAATCAGCAAGGTGCGCATGCGCAGGTCTTGAACCAGGGCCGTAGTGCGCGCAAGCTATCGAACAGAAAACGAGGGGGGGAATCAAAACCATGCGCTTCATTCTGTCTGTCACGGCAGCGATCTTCGCCGCAGGCGCGGCTGCGGCCCAGCCGGTCAGCGATTCGACCCGGGCGCTTCATGCCGAAGCGGTGGCCGCTGCTGCGGTGGACGAGGCGCGCGAGGCGGCAGAGGATGCCGCGGCACGGCGCGGTCTGCTGGCGACGCTGCCGGACGGGCAGGTGCGCAACGCCGAAGGGCGCATTTTGTGGGATTGGACACCCTATGCCTTCCTGCGCGAAGAAACCGCCCCATTGTCCGTGCATCCCCGGCTTTGGCGGCAGGCGCGGCGCAACGCGAACCATGGCCTGTTCGAAGTGGTGCCCGGCGCCATCTGGCAGGTACGCGGCTATGACATAGCGGTGATGACCATCATCCGTGGCGAACGCGGCTGGATCATCGTTGACCCGCTGACCACGGAGGAGGCGGCGCGCGCATCGCTGGCGCTGGTCAATCGCACGCTCGGCGAGCGGCCGGTCACCGCTGTTCTTTACAGCCACAGCCATGCGGATCATTTCGGCGGCGTCGGCGGCGTGATTGACCGTGCGGCGGTGGCGCGTGGCGAGGTGCGCATCGTCGCGCCACATGGCTTCGAGCGCGAGGCAGTGAGCGAGAATGTGCTCGCTGGCGGCGCGATGAATCGCCGCGCTCTGTATATGTTCGGCAGTTTCCTCGCTCCCGGCGCGGACAGCCAGGTCGATACCGGGCTCGGGCCGCGCATCGCTGGCGGGACAATCGGATTTATCGCCCCGACCGAGACTGTCGGCCCTGAAGGCGGGCTGCGAACGATTGACGGGGTCGAGTTCGATTTTCTGGACGCTGCCAATACCGAGGCGCCGGCCGAGTTCCTTTTCTACCTGCCGCGCTGGCGGGCGCTTCACACCACCGAGGTGGCAACCAAAACCCTGCACAATCTGCTGACTTTGCGCGGCGCGCAGATCCGCGATGCTCTGGTCTGGTCGCGGGTGATCGATACCGCGATGCAGCGCTGGGGCGGCGAGGCCGAAGTCGCACTGGCATCCCACGGTTGGCCGACCTTCGGGCGCGAGACTGTCGGCACCTATCTTGCGGGACAGCGCGACATTTATCGTTTCATCCATGACCGCGCCTTGGGTGCGGCCAATGGCGGCGCGACGCCGCACGAGCTGCCCGCCATCCTCGAGGCGATGAGCCTTGGCATCGACCCTTCGGCGCGCGGCTATTACGGCACGATCAACCACAATGCGAAGGCGGTTTACCAGCGTTACTTCGGCTGGTGGGACGGGGTTCCCGCCAATTATGACCCGCTGCCGCCGGAAGAGGCTGCGCGTGGCTATGTCGCGCTGGCAGGCGGGCCGGATCGTTTGCTCGAGGCGGGCCTTGCCGCGCACCGTGCAGGCAATCATCGCTGGGCGGCCGAACTGCTCAACCATCTGGTGTTTGCCGACAGCAGTAACGCAGCAGCACGCGCTGCGCTGGCTGACGCCTATGAACAGATTGGTTTCCAGGCGGAAAGCGGGGCGTGGCGGAACTATTATCTCGCTGCGGCTGCCACCCTGCGCGGCAGGGAGGGGGAACAGGCACCCCGATCGCAATCGGCCGATTTCGTCAGCGCCATTTCCACACAGGATCTGTTCGATGCGCTGGCCACCCGGCTTGTTCCGGCAGCTCCGGTCACCGAACCGCGCTTCTTCCGCTTTGTGTTCAGCGATACCGGAGAAGTGGTCACGGTCGAGCGGCGGGGCATGATAGAAATTCCCCGCATTGGTCCCAATGACGGTCCGGTGACGGCGGAAGTGCGCACGTCGCGCATGGCATTTGCCGGGCTGCTCGGCGGGCGGGTGCAGGCGGGCCAGCTGATCGCGGCGGGGCAACTGACATTGTCGGGTGACATATTGGCCCTCCAGCAATGGCTTGCCGAGCATCGCTCACCTGATCCAGCGTTCAATGTGGTGGTGCCGTAACGCATGCTGGAAAGGCGCCCGCCTCTCGACTAGACCGGTCGCATGGACATTGAACCGGTTGCGCCGGAGAAGGCGGACACTGAATTGCAGCCGCTCGAGCAGGGCTATCTTCGCGTCCTGCGCATCGAGTGGGCCATCACCATGGCCGTACTGCTCGCCATTGCCGCCGCAGTCGATCTGCTGGTGCTGCGGGGCAATGCGCTTCCCTGGGGCTGGCTGAGCGGCGCCGTTCTGTTGCTTTCGCTGTGGGCTGTCCTGACCCTGCCGGCGCGCCAGTTCCTCACATGGGGCCATAGCGAGGAAGGTGACGCCTTGCGGGTGGTCCATGGCTATATGTTCCATACCGATACCGTGGTGCCGTTCGTGCGTGTCCAGCATATCGATGTGGGGCAGGGGCCGATTGAGCGGCTGTGCGGCGTATCCCATCTCGTCGTCCACACCGCCGGCACCCACAACAGCATCGTCACCCTGCCGGGGCTGGACCCTGTCCGGGCGACCGAGATCAGGGACAGCATCCGCGCCCGCATCCAGACCGATTTCGCATGACCGATAGCGAAGGCGTCATTGCGCCCGTCGATACGGCATTCACAGGGCAGCCGCACCGATTACACCCCCTCACGCTGCTGCTCGCGGTGGTTAAGCTGGGCCCGCGCACGCTGAACTTCCTGCCCGCGATTCTCGCTCTGGGTGTGACTGGACAGGCACGGCTGATCGTGCCGGCCCTCGGCCTGTTCCTGCTTGTTACCCTCATTTTCAGCTGGATTGCCTGGACCCGGTTTTCCTGGACGGTCGACAGCGATGACGTTTCGATTGCGAGTGGCGTGATCTCACGCAAGCATCGCACCATTCCGTTCGATCGCATTCAGGACGTGACCATCGAACAAGGGGTGATCGCGCGGGCGCTGGGCCTTGCCAAAGTCGGTTTTGAAACCGGCTCGGCTGCGGGCGATGAGGATGAGGCGAAGCTCGATTCGATTGCACTCGCGGAGGCAGAGGCGCTCCGGGCACATGTTCGCGCGCACAGGGCGGTCAATTCTGCTGCGGTTCTGACCGCCAGCGGCGAGCCGGCCCCCAACGCCGCGGAATCCCAAGATCGTCCTGTCTTCATGATGACGATGCCGCGCCTGCTGCTCGCGGGTCTGTTCAGTTTTTCGCTCGCGGTGTTCGCCGTCCTGTTCGGCTTGTTGCAGACGTTCGATGATGTCCTGCCCTTCGATCCGTTCGATGCCGATTTCTGGATTGGGATCACCCGGTCGACGGGGCTTGCCGACTGGATGGATGCGCATCGCTGGCTGGCCGCAGTGGGCGGCTTTGTCATGCTGCTCCTGCTGGGTGGGGCAACAGGCATCGTGCGCACGGTAATGCGCGATTACGGATTTCGCCTCGACCGCAGCGAGCGCGGATTTCGCCGACGGCGCGGGCTTGCCACCAAGACTGACGTCGCGATTCCCATTGCGCGGGTGCAGGCGGCGATCATTTCGACGGGCATCATCCGCCGTCTCCTCGGCTGGTATGAGCTGCGCCTGCAAAGCCTGGCCAGCGACGGCAAGAATGAGAGCGATCATCTGGTCGCGCCGCTCGCGCGCCTTGATGAATTGGATGCGATACTCGCTGAAATCGGTTTTGTGCGGGACGTCGGAACAGAAGAGCAGTGGCAGCGGGGGCATCCGGGCACCATAATGGTGGCTCCTGCCGTGATATTCCTGATCGGCGCCATCACCTTGATCCCTGCGATGCTTATGCCCGATGCCACCATCCTGTCTGACTGGATCACGCCCGGTGCCGGATTGGTGCTGGGCCTGCCGTTGCTTGTCGCGACAATTGCAGCATTGCTCGGCTGGCTTGGCTGGAAAGGCCATTGCTGGCGCTTTGACGGGCGCCAGCTGCACATCCGGCGGGGATGGTTGTCCCCTACCCACATCATCCTGCCGGCGCGCAACATCCAGAGCGCGGATCTCACCCTCGGGCCGGTGCTGCGCCGCCTCGCCGCCGCCAACCTTCATTTCGGTGTGCCCGGCGGCAGTGGTGGCCAGCATGTTGTCCATGCCGCCCCGATGGATGAGGCGTATCGCCTGCGGGCCGCATTGATGGGGGCTATATGAGCGAGATAATGCGGGCAGCCCTCGGCATCGAACGATCCCTGTCCGGACAGCGCTGGCAATGGCGCACGGGCGGCGATGGCGAAACTTTGCGACCCGACGAACTGGTCGACCGCATCCTCCTGTCCCGCGGCGCGCCGCCTGATCGGCTCGAAGACTGGCGTCGCCCCTCGCTCCGCGCCTTTTTGCCCGACCCGTCGGTTTTTGCGGATATGGATACGGCGGTTGCCCGTATCTGCGCCGCCATTGATGCGGGCGAGGCGATCGCTGTTTATGGCGACTATGATGTCGACGGGGCCACATCAGCCGCGTTGCTGATCCGCTTGCTGCGGATGCTGGGGGTGGAAGCCCGCCCCTATATCCCCGACCGGCTGCTTGAAGGCTATGGCCCTTCGGCAGACGCGCTGGTTCGCCTGAAGCGCGAGGGTATCGATCTCGTCATCACTGTCGATTGCGGCGCACAGGCGTTTGAGGCGCTGGGGGCTGCGCGCGATGCCGGGCTCGACGTGATCGTCGTCGACCATCACCAATGTTCGACCAGCCTGCCGCCAGCGTTCGCGCTGGTGAACCCCAACCGGCTCGATGATTCGCCGGAAGCGCGAGCGCATGGCCATCTTGCCGCGGTCGGCGTGGCCTTCCTGCTCGGCGCGGCCATCGTGCGGCGATTGCGCGGGCAGGCCCGCTTTGCGCCGGGCAACGAACCTGATCTCCTCTCGCTGCTCGACATTGTCGCGCTCGGCACGGTGGCCGATGTGGCCAAAATCCAGGGGCTCAACCGCGCCTTTGTCGCGCAGGGGCTCAAGGTCATGGCGCGCCGGCAGAATGTCGGCCTCGCAGCGCTTGCCGATGTTGCTGGCCTCAAGAAGGCGCCGGGCTCTCACGAACTCGGCTTCGCGCTCGGCCCGCGTATTAACGCTGGTGGGCGCGTCGGGCAGGCTGATCTCGGCGTGCGGCTCTTGATGACCGAAGATGCCGACGAAGCCCGTCGCATCGCTACGGAACTGGACCGCCTTAACGAGGAGCGGCGCGCCATAGAGGCGGCAGTGACGGAACAGGCCATCGCGATGGCTGATGCCACCGGCAATGCGCCGGTCGCGGTGGTGGCGGGCGAAGGGTGGCATCCCGGGGTGATCGGGATCGTTGCCGGCCGGCTCAAGGAACGGCTGGGGCGACCGGCCATCGTTATTGCGCTGGGCGAGGACGGCACCGGCAAAGGTTCGGGCCGATCGATCGCCGGCGTCGATCTTGGCAGTGCGGTTATTGCCGCGCGCGATTCGGGGCTGCTGGTTGCTGGCGGCGGCCATGCCATGGCGGCAGGGCTGACCGTTGCGCCGGGTGGGGTGGAGCCGCTGGCGCGCTGGTTATGTGACCGGCTCGAATCGGATGTGGAAACCGCATCGGCATCACGCAGCCTCTCGCTGGACGCCCTGCTCGCGCCGCGCGGCATCAACCCGGACTTTGCCGCAGCGATTGAGGCGGGCGGACCTTATGGTCACGGCTGGTCGCAACCGCGCGTTGCCAGCGGTCCGGCACGGCTGGTGCGCTGCGACGTGGTCGGCAACGGGCATGTCCGCTTCATTGCGTCGGGCGATGATGGCGGCAGTTTCAAGGGTATCGCTTTTCGCGCGGCTGACGGGGAGATGGGTCAGGCGCTGCTGGGATGCGGCAGCGGACGGCGCTTGTGGCTGGCAGGGCGCGTGCGTGTAGAGGAGTGGCAGGGCCGGATTGCGGCCGAGTTGCACCTTGATGATGCGGCCTTTGCCGATTGACCGCACAGCCCGCTTGACCGCCACGTCAGGCCGTCCTAATGGGCGCGCCTGCCGCGCTTGCCGGTCTTCGGTTGGCCCCTTCGTCTAGCGGTCTAGGACGTCGCCCTTTCACGGCGAAAACACGGGTTCGAGTCCCGTAGGGGTCACCATTTTCGCTGCCGCACAGCGCGGCGCCAAATTTTCAACAGACTCTGTTTGCAGGCGCCATCGGGGCTCGGCCGACGTGCGGCGGCGCTCTGCCGCCGTGTGGCGCCAGCATGACTGCAGAGGTTGAGCTTGGGCGCATCGCGGCAGGCGGGACTGCCCGTGGGGGGGGAAGTGCGCGGTGGGGTGGCTTCTTGACGAAGCCGTCGGACAAAAGCCGCCTGCCACGATGCCCCTTTGTTCTATGTGGCAGAGGCATGAGAGCCCATACGGACCTTCGGCTGTAACGCTAAAGCCCGGCCTCTACTGCGAGCCGAACCATCGTTGCGGAGCTGCGCACACCCAGCCGTTCCATGAGGATGCCACGGTGCATTTTCACCGTTTTTTCGGAGAGTCCGAGCTCGCCCGCAATCTGCTTATTCATCAGACCATTAGCGGCCAGCTTAAGCACTTGCCGCTGCCGCTCGGACAGGGTTTTGACGATTTCCGCTGCGCGGATGCGCCGGGTTGTCGATGGGCCCGGTGCTTCGTCCATCAGCTCGACTTGCGAGCCCAGAAAATATTCGAGGTCGCCATTTTCATCATACATGGGCGCAACCAGCACCGCATTGCGGAATGGCGTGCCATCCGCCTTGTAGTTCAGAATTTCGACCAACACCGGGCGATGCTCCCGCACACCATCACTGATGGCGGCGGTTAGCCAAGGTTCAGTTCCCGGGCCTGCAAGAAAGCGGCAGTTGCGTCCGATAATGGCATCTGGCCCATAGCCGGTCAGGTCGCAGAACGCCTTATTGCAGGCGACCAGCGGATTATCCTCGATCCGCGGGTTGCTGATCACGGACGCAATCGGGCTATCCGCAATCATGCGGAGTACGCGCGACGCTACGGCATAGGGCGCTGGATTGAAAACTTGTCCCACTACGCTTCCGTTATAGAGGCTAGTTCGGCATTGTGCCAGTAGTTCGCGAAATTTCGTTACACTTGAGGTGTCAATGCGGCTTTACACATGTGAGGGTTCTCGGGGTTTGCGCGTGAGCTGGACGGCCGCCGAGCTGGGCATTGCTTTGCCGATGACGATGCTGCCCTTTCCTCCGCGGGCGAAGGCGCGGGAGTATCTGGCCATCAATCCGTTAGGCACAGTGCCTGCGTTGGAGTTCGACGGGCAGCTGATGACCGAAAGCTGTGCCATCGCGCATTGGCTGGCGGCGCGGCACGATCCGGGCGGGCTGGCGCTGACGCCCGATGAGCCGGATTATCCGATGTTCCTCGATTTCATCGCGCACGCTGATGCCACCTTGACCTTCCCCCAGACGGTCGCGCTGCGTTTCAGTGTGTTTGAACGCGAGCGCGGGCTTGAGGCGGCCGGGGAGGCCTACGGCGATTGGTTCGGCAAGCGCCTCGCCAAGATCGACCATCATCTCGCCAGTCGCGACTATCTGTGTGGCGGGCGGTTCACTGTCGCCGACATCTGCATCGCCTATGCATTGTGGTTGAGCCGGATGACGCGGCTGTCGCATCACCTCACCCCCCGCCTGACGGAGTGGCTCGAAACAATGACAGCGCGCGAGGGATTCAAGACCGCGGTTGGCCGTGAAGCCGCCGAGGCGGTCGCTCAGGGCGTGCGCGCGGGCTGAGCGATCGCCCGGCCGGTGCTTCGTGTCAGCGACCTGCCCGTGCCGCCTCTGCTGCTTGACCAAATAGGACCAGCCGGTCTTCGGGGACCTTGGCTGTTATCTTGCTGACCAGCCAGATGGCGAGGCTCGCGGCGAGGAAGCCGGGAACAATCTCGTACATCGCCGCGGACCAGCCGGCGGCGATCCAGCCGATGACAACGGCAGCGCCGGTCACCATGCCTGCCAATGCGCCCCAGCGGGTGGTGCCGCGCCAGTGAAGCGCAAACAGGATCAGCGGGCCGAAAGCCGCACCGAAACCGGCCCAGGCATTGGAAACAAGATTCAGGATGCTGCTGTCCGGATTCATGGCGAGGAGAGCGGAAACCGCCGATACGAGCAGCACGGCGGCGCGCCCTATGGCCACCACGGAGCTCTCGCTTGCGTCGCGGCGGATGACTCCGCGCCAGATATCTTCGGCAAGGCTCGATGCCGTGACCAGCAGCTGGGAGGAAATGGTGGACATGATGGCGGCCAGAATGGCGGCGAGCAGGAATCCGGTCATCAGCGGATGGAACAGGATTTTCGCGAACAGGATGAAGATGGTCTCGGGATCGCCCGGCGCTTCTCCTCCATTGGCTGCCCAGGCTGCGCCGAGCAGGCCGGTGGCGATGGCGCCGGCAAGGCTGATCGCCATCCAGCCGATGTTGATGCGGCGTGCGATCGGCAGATCCTCCACCCGGCGGATCGCCATGAAACGCACGATGATATGCGGCTGTCCGAAATAGCCGAGGCCCCATGCCGCTGTGGAAATGATGCCGAGCAGAGTTGTGCCGGTGAACAGGCTGGTGAGTGTGCCGGGGAGGAGCCCGCGTCCTTCCTCTGCCGCTGCTAGTGCAGCCGAGGTTCCGGCGAATCCGCCCAGTTCGAGCACCACGACAATCGGCACGATGACGAGCCCGGCGAACATGATGCAGCCCTGCACGAAATCGGTGAGGCTGACCGCGAGGAAGCCGCCGAACAGGACATAGATCACGACCACCACCGTCGCGAGCGCCACCCCTTGCAGATAGGGGAGGTCCAATGCTGCTTCCGCGAACTTGCCGCCCGCGACCATCCCTGCCGAGCAATAGAGGGTGAAGAACAGGATGATGACGACTGCGGCAATGACGCGCAGCAGGCGCGAATCGTCGGCGAAGCGCTCCTCAAGGAAATCGGGGATCGTGATGGCGTCCCCCGCGAGTTCGGTGAAGGTCCTCAGGCGCGGGGCGACGAGGTGATAATTGGCCCAGGCGCCAAGCGTCAGCCCGATGCCGATCCAGGCGGCCGCGAGCCCATCCGCAAAAATGGCGCCGGGCAGGCCCATCAGCAGCCAGCCGGACATGTCGCTCGCGCCGGCGCTCAAGGCGGTCACCCCGGGCCCAAGATCGCGCCCGCCAAGCATATAGCCTTCGGCGTCCGCCTTGGCTTTTCGCCAAGCGTAAAAGCCGATGCCGAGCATCAGTGCGAAATAGCCCGCAAGGCTTGCCCAACCGAGTGTCGGCATATCCCCTTCTCCCTCTCCGCCACGGCTAGGGCGGGTGGCTTGCGATGGCAACCGCTGGCACTAAAACGGGTAAAGGAAAATCAGCTAGGACGAGAGCATGGCCGAACGCACGATCAGCAATTTCCGGGACTTTTGGCCCTATTATCTGCGCGAACATGCCAAGCCCTTCACGCGTGCCCTGCATTATGCGGGAACGACGCTGGTCGTTGGCATCGCCCTCTATGCGCTGGTCACGGGCAGTTGGCTGCTGCTCGCCCTATTGCCGGTGGCTGGCTATGGTTTTGCCTGGTTCGCCCATTTCGCGGTGGAAAAGAACCGCCCGGCGACCTTCACCTATCCGCTGTGGAGCCTCGCGGGCGATTTCAAAATGTGGTGGATGTGGCTGACCGGCCGGCTGGGGCCGGAGCTGAAGCGCGCCGGGGTGAATTGACCGGCGCCCTTTACCCCACCTTGCGGACGAAAACGCAGCCTGCGGAATAGCCGGCGCCGAACGAGCAGATGAGGCCATTGTCCCCGGCCGAAAGATCGTCGCTGTGCTTGTGGAAGGCGATTACCGATCCGGCCGAGCTGGTGTTGGCATAGGTATCCAGCACCGTCGGGCTTTCATCCTCGCTCGCCTCATGCCCGTACACGCGCTGGGCAATCAGCCGGTTCATGTTGGTATTGGCCTGATGCAGCCAGATACGGCGCATCGAACCCTGCGGCAGATTGAGGCGCTCCATCTCGGCGAGGATCATCGCCGCAACCATCGGCACCACTTCCTTGAAGACCTTGCGCCCTTCCTGGATGAACAGCTTGTCCGGATCATCGCGATGCTCAGGATCGGTGCGGTTCAGGAAGCCGAAATTGTTGCGGATGTTGTTGGAAAAGACGGTCTTCAGCTTCGTGCCGAGGATGTCCCAGTGCGATGCGGGGGCCATGTCCGCGGCTTCCACCAGCACCGCCGTGGCGACGTCACCGAAGATGAAGTGGCTATCACGGTCGCGCCAGTTGAGGTGGCCCGACGTGATTTCCGGGGAGACGACAAGCACGCTCCTCGCATTGCCGGCGCGGATATAGTCTGCGGCTGTCTGGATGCCGAAGGTTGCCGAGGAGCAGGCGACATTCATGTCGAAGCCAAAGCCTTCGATGCCGAGCGCGTCCTGGATTTCGACCGCGACCGCCGGATAGGGGCGTTGCAGGTTCGAACAGGCGCACAAGACGGCATCGACATCGCCGGGGTCACGCCCTGCCCGCGCGAGAGCGTCGCGGCTCGCGGTAACGCCGATTTCGGCGAGGATCGCCAGTTCCTCATTGGGCCGCTCGAGATTGCGCGGGCGCATCACAGCCGGATCGAGCACGCCGGCTTTGTCGACCACATGGCGCGCCTTGATGCCGCTCGCCTTTTCGATGAACTCGACGCTCGAAGGTTCGAGCGCCGGGCGTTCGCCGGCAGCGATCGCCGCCGCATGCTCGGCATTGTGCGCGGCGACATAGGCGTTGAAGCTTTCGACCAATTCCGCGTTCGAGATGCTCTCGGTCGGGGTGTGGAGGCCGGTGGAGGAAATGACGGGTCGGATACTCATGGCGCGAGGCATTAGCGCGCACCCGCAGCGAGGGCAAACACCGGCTGCTGGTTCACCGGATATGGTTAATTG
>CANHQT010000007.1 GCA_947463325.1 Sphingomonadaceae bacterium | reverse complement strand
GTTATCCCGACAGACATGCCACGCCTCGCTGTACTGCCTTCTGGTGCGCAGGATGTGCGTGACACCGAATTGCTTGGTTCGACGCGCATGGCCGAATTGCTCGACCGGCTTCAAGCAGACGCTCCTGACCGGATTATTCTTTTCGATTCAATGCCGCTGCTGGCCGCTTCCTCGCCGGGTGTGATTGCCCATCATTGCGGGCAGGTGCTGGTGGTGGTTCGTGCGGATGTCACGCGCGAGGCCGCCCTGCGCGATGGTATCGGCCTCATCGGCCAGCATGAAGGCATTTCTCTGCTGCTCAACCGCGTGCGCTTCACTCCCGAAGGGCGCCGCTTCGGCAGCTATTATGGTGAAGGAGGCTGACCATGGCCCGGATCTCTCTCTCCCGCTTCGCGGGCGCATCGGCGCTCGTTGTCGCGGCGCTTGCGGCGGGTTCGCCCGCGCACGCGCAGATGGTGCGCGATGAAGCGCCTCCGCCGGTCGTCAACTTCGGGGTTCCCGAGGATGCCGCGGTGGCGGACGGAGCCGGCGATGTCACATCGGCGCGCGATGACGCTCGCAGGTCTGACCGTCCACGCGTTGAAGTGACGCCCTATATCGAAGTCGGGCAAATTCTGAGCGCCCAGCTCAATGGCGGCACCAACGATGTACTGACCTATTCGACTGTGGCGGTTGGCGTCGAATCTCAGATTGCGACGCGTCGTGCGCGTCTTGCTGCTGATGTTCGCTATGAACGGCGCATCGATTGGGATGACCCGCTGGGGAACAATGACATTCTTTCAGGTGTCGTGCGCGGCCGTTTCGATGTTGCGCAAGGATTTGCGCTGGAGGGCGGTGCACTCGCCAGCCGTGCCAGTGTTGATCCGCGTGGCGGCAGTGCCGATTTCGGCGTCGGCGACCGCAGCAATAGCGCGACAATCTATTCGGTCTATGCCGGCCCGACTTTTGGCCGCCGCATAGGGGATGTCGATGTCGGTGCGGCTTATCGCTTTGGCTACTCCAAGGCAGAGATTGATGCTGCAACCGTGCTGACACCGGGCACCCCGCGTGTTGGCGCTTTCGATGAATCGACCAATCATGCCGCCATTGCCAGCATCGGGATGCGTCCTGGACGGATGCCATTTGGCTGGCGCCTCTCGGGCGGCTGGGATCGTGAGCAATCGGGTCAGCTAGACCAGCGCTATGACGGCATGTTCGGGCGGCTTGACCTCACTCTTCCGGTCACGCCGAGGCTCGCCCTCGTCGGTGGCGTCGGTTACGAGGATATCGAAGTCAGCTTCCGGCAACCGCTGCGCAATGCCGGCGGGCAGCCAGTGCTTGATGCCGCTGGCCGTCTGGTTTCGGATACCAGCGTGCCACGCGCCATCGCTTTCGATACCTCAGGCCTCATCTGGGATGCGGGTGTGCTTTATCGCCCGTCGCGCCGCATGGGTGTCGAAGCACGCGTCGGCCGTCGCTATGACGACTGGACATATACCGGTAGCTGGAGCTTCCAGGCCAGCCGCGACACGGCCTATCAGCTTGCCGTCTATGACAATCTGTCGACCACAGGTCGCCAGCTGTCGAGCGGACTTGCCGCACTGCCCACCGACCTTGTCATCGGCCGAAACCCGATTGACGGGACTTTGGGCGGCTGCGCCTTTGGGCAGGGCGGTGGAACCTGCCTTGTGCCGACACTCGGCAACATCACCGGCTTTGCTTTCCGCAATCGCGGCGCCGTCCTCTCCATGTCCACCCGCATGCGGCCTTGGGACGTGGGAGTCGGCTTTGGCTATGACCGTCGCACATACAAAGCCCAGGGCATTGTCGGTATCCCCGGGCTCGATGGCGCAGTTGATGAAACGCTGTTTGCCTATCTGACGGCTTCCCGCCCGATAGATGAACGCACAGCCTTTACCGGCAGCGCCTATTCGACGTGGTTCTTCAGCGGCCTTGGCCAGGGGGATACCATTTCCGCAGGTGCCTCGGCCGCGCTCAACCATGAGTTCCGTCCGCGTCTCACCGGTACAGCGGCGGTGGCTTTCAACGCCATCGATCAGGAAGGTTTCGATCCGCAGAGCTTTGCTTCGGCGCTGCTCGGCCTTCGGTATAGTTTCTAGGACGTTCAGCGGCCGCCCACAGGCTTTAACAGGATTAGAGAGCCAGCATGTACGAACAATTCTACGGCTTTTCGGCACGCCCATTCCAGCTGACGCCGGACCCGCGTTTCTGGTTCGAAAGCGCGACCCACCGCACCGCCATGTCCTATCTGGGCTATGGTCTTGCACAGGGAGAAGGCTTCATCGTCATCACCGGCGAGGTCGGATCGGGCAAGACCACGCTGGTCGGCCATGTCATGGAATCGGTTGATCCCTCGCGGCTTACGGCCGCGCGGCTGGTTTCGACCCAGGTCGCTGACGCTGATCTTCTGCGCCTAGTCGCTGATGCCTTTGACATCGCTATCGCCAGCCCTGCCAAGTCAGACGCGCTCGCTGCCATTGAAACATTCCTCCATGAGGAAGCCCGGGCTGGCCGCCGCGTGCTACTGATTGTCGATGAAGCGCAAAATCTGGCGGTCAGTGCGCTCGAAGAATTGCGCATGCTGTCCAATTTCCAGCTCGGCGAAACCTCGCTGCTGCAGATATTCCTGCTGGCGCAGCCGGAGTTCCGCAAGACACTCGCTTCGCCGCAGCTCGAACAGCTGCGCCAGCGTGTGATTGCTACCCATCACCTTGAAGCGATGCTGCCCGAGGAGGTTGAGCCTTACCTCATCCACCGCCTCAGCCTTGTCGGCTGGCGTGAGGATCCGGTCTTTGCGCCGGCTGCCTACGGCGAATTGTGGAAGGCAAGTGCCGGCATCCCGCGCCGCGTCAACACCATTGCCAGCCGTCTGCTGCTCTATGGAGCGGTCGAGGAACTGCATGAGCTGTCCGGCGATGATGTGCGTGCGGTTGTGGCCGACATGGGCCTTTCGCCGGCTGAGTTGGTGGAGGCACCGGCGCCGCGCGCTGCCGCCGCCGCTGCTACGCCTGTCGCGCCTGTGGTTGCCGAGATGCAGGCAGCTCCTCCGCCTCCCGTTTCCGAGCCGCAACAGCCGTCCGCACAGGAGCCGGTCTTTGCCCGCTCGGCACAGCCGGAAATGCCCGCCCCCGGCTTTACCGTGGCGGATTTCGCTGAACCGCCGGTCGTCAATATCCCGGCCGAGCCTGAGGCCTCGGCGACCCCAGAGCCAGCATTGCCGTTAGCTGATGACATCGAGTTGGAGGCGTTGCGTGCTCAGCTTGTGGCGCTGGAAGCGCGTTGCGAAGAACAGGACGCTGCCATCCGTCGCATTCTGGGTCTGCTGATCCGGTGGGTCGAACAGGATGAGGCGGAGGTGCGCGAACTGCACGGTCGCGCCGCCTGAGTGTGCCCGTCATGGCCCATCCACCCGTCAACGGCCTTTCAGTCGACATAGAGGACTGGTTCCAGGTCGGCGCGTTCGAACATAGTATCGCGCGCAGCGACTGGGACGGGCTCGAGCATCGGTTTGAGGCGAACACCGATCGGGTGATTGCGCTGTTCGATCGGGCAGGCGTCAAGGGCACTTTCTTCCTGCTGGGCTGGATCGCCGAACGGGCGCCCGCACTGGTGCGCCGTATCGCCGACGCAGGGCATGAAATTGCCAGTCACGGTTATGACCATAAGCGGGTGTTCCTGATGGACGCCCGCGAATTTGCTGCTGATCTCGCCAAGGCCCGCGCCATCATCGAGGATGCGGGCGGCGTTGCCGTGACCGGCTATCGCGCCCCGAGCTTTTCGATCGACCGCCGCACCCCTTGGGCGCACGAAGTGCTGGCCGAAGGGGGTTATGCTTATACCTCCAGCGTCGCGCCTGTCCGACATGACCATTATGGCTGGCCGGAAAGCCCGCGTTTCGCCTGGCGCCCTGTGGCTGACTCGCCCATGCTGGAAATCCCCGTCACTACGGCTGAGATCGGCGGTCGCACCTTGGCCGCTGGCGGCGGCGGATTCTTTCGCCTTCTCCCTTATGCTTTCAGCGCGTGGGCGATCCGGCAGGTCAATGCGCGGGGTGAACCGGCACTGACCTATTTTCACCCCTGGGAAGTTGATCCCGCGCAGCCGCGTGTCACCAACGCGCCCTTGAAGTCGAAGCTTCGACATTACGCCCGACTTGACGCGATGGAAGCCAAGCTCGAACGGTTGCTTCGCGATTTTCCATGGGAAAGGATGGATGCGCTTGCCGCGCGCATTGCGGAGCGCCCCGCGCTCAAGGCCGCGGCATGAACGCCGCACCTGTTGTCGGCCTTGCCGGCGCTGACAGCGATGTCGAAGCCTTTGTGGCTGCACACGCCCGCGCAACGCCCTTTCACAGTGCGCGTTGGGGCAGGGCGATAGAGACAACCGCTGGCCATCGCTGGCACCCCTTGGTGGCGCGCAATCCAGCCGGGACCATCATCGGCCTGCTACCGCTTCACCATATTCGTTCCCGTCTGTTCGGATCGGCATTGATATCGAGCGGCTTTGCCGTCGGCGGCGGCATCCTCGCCGATGATGAAGCAACAGCAGAGGCGCTCGCTACGGCGGCTCGCGATCTTGCCATTTCGCTAGGCCTATCGTCGATCGAACTGCGTGGCGGGACTATGCCGACCGGATGGGCAATTGTGCGGGATAGCCACCTTGGCTTTGAACGGCCGCTTGCCGCCACTGACGAAGAGGAACTCGCCGCCATTCCGCGCAAGCATCGCGCGGAAGTGCGTAAAGGGCTGGCCGCGCCGCTCAGCGTTACGGTTGGCCGCGATCGCCGGGCGCGCGACGCGCATTACGCCGTGTATGCCGAAAGCGTCCGCAATCTTGGTACGCCGGTCTTCCCCCGCCGCCTGTTCGATGCTGTGCTCGATGCCTTTGGAGATGATGCCGATATACTGACAGTGACACAGGATGGCGCGCCGCAGTCGAGCGTGCTCAGTCTGTACTGGCGCGGCAGCGTCATGCCCTATTGGGGAGGCGGCACGCGGGATGCGAGGAGCCTTCGCGCCAATGAGCGCATGTATTTCGCGCTGATGGGCCATGCCCGGGAGTGTGGAATGGCCCGCTTCGACTTCGGCCGTTCGAAAACCGGCAGTGGCCCCGCCGCCTACAAGAAGAATTGGGGGTTCGAGGGGGTACCGCTCGCTTACGCCCATTGGTCAGCGAACGGCACAGTGCGGGACATGAACCCGACCAGCGCCAAATATAGGCTGATGGTCAATGGCTGGCAGCGACTGCCGCTGTGGCTAGCCAACCGGGTCGGCCCCGTAATCGCGAGGCAGCTAGGATGAGCGAGATCCTGTTCCTCGCGCACCGTGCGCCCTGGCCACCAGACCGTGGTGACCGCATCCGCAGCTGGCGTATTGCAGAGGCGCTTCGCACCATTGCACCGGTTCATGTTGCCGCGCTTGCTGACAGTGAAAGCGAAGCTGCGGTGGCCCGAGATCATATGGCGGGGGACTATGCGTCGCTTGCCTTTCGAATCCGCCAGACTTCGCGGCCGATGGCCGTTCTGCGGTCGCTCTTCAGGGGTACCCCCGCCTCGGTTGAGGCGTTCCGCGATGGCGCACTGGCGCGCGACGTGCGAACCATCCTCGCCAACCGTCCCATCTCGGCGATTGTCGCCTTTTCCGGTCAGATGGCTGCCTTTCTCCCCTCGCGTGCGGATTTTGCCGGCCGGATCGTAATGGATTTCGTCGACGTCGATTCCGCCAAGTTCGAACAGTTCGGCGCTGCTGCTGGTGCGCTGTCGCCAATGGGTATCGTCAACCGGCGCGAGGGCCGTCTGCTTGCGCGTTGGGAAGCAGTCCACGCCCGGGCCGCCGATGCCGCGACCTTCGTAACGGAGGCCGAGGCCGCGCTGTTCCGTGCGCGCAGCGGGCTTGGAGCGGAGCGCGTATTGGCCATCGGCAACGGCATCGACACCGCCTTCTTCGATCCTGATGGGGCTTTTGACCGGACCGCTGCGCCGCCGCACGATGCTGCCGCACCGCTCGCCGTTTTCACCGGGCAGATGGATTACCGCCCGAACATCGAAGCGGTCAGCAACTTCGCCCGCACCATCTTGCCGCGCTGGCGCGAAACCGAACCGGAGGCGCGGTTCGCCATCGTTGGACGCGCGCCGACGGGCGATGTGAGGGCGCTGGCGAATCTACCCGGCGTGATCGTGACGGGCGAGGTGCCGGATGTTCGTCCCTGGCTCGCTGCGGCCGATGCCGTCGTCGCTCCGCTCGCGCTTGCACGCGGTGTTCAGAACAAGCTGCTCGAGGCCATGGCCATGGCTCGACCCGTGGTCGCCTCACCCGGCGCAGCCGAAGGGATTGATGCTGAGCATGGCACCCACCTGATCGTCGCAGATGGCGCGGGGCCGACGGCCGCCGCCCTCGTCGCGCTCGGATCGGACAGCCGTCGTGCCGCCACCATGGGTGCGGCTGCGCGCGAGCGCATGATTGAATGCTACGGCTGGGACGCCCGTCTCGCACCACTCAAAGGGCTTGTCACATGACCATCCCGTCACATTGGAAACACCCGCTGGTGATGCTTGGCGCCTTATGGGCGCTGATCTTGATCCTGTTCGTGCGGGATGCTGTGCACCTCGTCTCGGTCTGGCTAAACAGCTCTACGTTCGCGCATTGCATTTTCCTGCCGCCGATAATCGGCTGGCTGGTGTGGTTGCGGCGTGACGAGTTGGCGAAGCTTACCCCGCGACCTTGGCTTCCCGGCCTCTTGTGGGTCGCTGGCGGCGCATTTGTCTGGTTCATTGGTGATGCTGCAAGCGTCAGCCTCGCCCGTCATCTCGGCCTGATCCTGATGTTGCAGGGGACGGTTCCGGCGCTGCTTGGCCCGCAGATTGCCTGGGGCCTCGCTTTCCCGATTTTCTATGCCTTCTTCATGATACCGTTCGGCGAGGAACTGGTTCCGCCGATGCAGATGCTGACCGCTGACATGTCGATGGCGCTGCTGCGCTTCACCGGCATCCCCGCCTATATCGAGGGCATTTTCATCACCACGCCGGCTGGCTATTTCGCGGTAGCGGAGGCCTGTTCTGGCGTGAAGTTTCTCGTCGCTATGGCCGCGCTCTCAGTGCTTGCGGCCCATCTCCTGTTCAAGAGCTGGCAGCGCCGTGCCGCATTTCTTGTCTTTGCGATGGTCGTGCCGGTGCTCGCAAACGGCGTGCGCGCCTACGGCACCATCTGGATGGCGGAGCAATGGGGCACCGAGTTCGCTGTCGGCGCAGATCACCTGATCTATGGCTGGATATTCTTCGGCCTCGTCATCGCCATCGTCGGCTGGGCCGCCAGCCCTTGGTTTGACCGTAATCCTGAAGAGGTGCCGGTTGATGCTGCCCGCCTCTCCACCATCCTCCCACGCAGTGGTGCCAAGATGGCATTGGTTGCGCCGCTGGTGGCGTTCGCCGTCGTCGCTCCTGTCGCTGCTGGCGTGATCGGTTCGGCCACTGCCGCACCGCTCGGTGCGCCCTCAGCCCCAGCCGTCGCGGGCTGGATGCAGGCCCCCGCCGCTTCCACGGATTGGCGTGCCCGCTTCGATGGCGAAGATGCCCGCCTCGACGCCCGTTATGCTGACGCCAACGGCGCTACTGTCGATCTCGTTCTTGTCGCCTATGCCCGTCAAAGCGAGGGGGCAGAACCGGTCGGCTACGGCCAAGGCGCGGTTGATCCCGAGAGCGACTGGGCATGGGGCGAACGCCTCGCCCCGCTCGGCCCTGCGCGCGTGGACCGGATCGCTAAGGACGGGAACTTTCGTGACATTCTCACCCTTTACCGCGTCGGCCAAAGTGTCACTGCCAGCCCGGGCCAGGTGAAGCTCGCCGTGCTGCGCGCGCGCTTCACCGGCGGGGATGAGCGCACCTATGCGATGATCGTCTCGGCGCAGGGGGCACAGGCGCGCGCGACAATCGAACGTTTCGTTACCGCTGCCGGCGGGCCCGAAGCCCTCTTGGCTGCATCTGCCGGGCGATAGATTGCGCAACTGTGTCTCGACTTCGCGCGACACGAGCGGGTAACAGGGTCTGAAACGGGGGGATGCAGACCAAGAATATGTGCGGGATTGCCGGCCTCTATCATCCTGAACAGCCGCGCCCGCTCCCGCAGGAGCGGGTGGCGGCCATGCTGGCACCGATGCGCCACCGCGGGCCCGACGGGGACGGGCTGTGGCACGCGCCTGGCGTCGTCTTCGGACACCTGCGCCTGTCGATCATCGATGTCGCGGGCTCGCCCCAGCCCATGCATGGCAGTGAAGGCCGCTTCACCATCACCTATAATGGCGAAGTCTATAATTACCGCGAGCTTCGTGCCGAACTTGCCGCGCTTGGCCATCGCTTCCAGACCGCCGGCGATACGGAGGTCATCCTTGCCGCCTTTTCTCAATGGGGGGCGGCCTGCCTGTCGCGGCTCGATGGCATGTTTGCCTTTGCCATTCATGATGCGGCCGATGGCAGCCTGTTCCTCGTGCGTGACCGACTGGGCGTCAAACCCTTGTTTCTGGCCGAGCTGCCCGACGGCAGCATCGCCTTTGCGAGCGAACTGAAGGGCCTGCTTGCGCTCCCCAACCTTAGAGTCGAGGCGGATGCGACGGCGGTCGAGGACTTTATGGCCTTTGGCTATGTACCGGACGATGCCTGCATAGTCGCGGGGATCAGGAAGCTTCCCGCCGGCCATTATCTTCACATTCGCCGTGGCAAGCCGATGCCTGCGCCGCAGCGCTGGTGGACGCTCGATTTTTCCCGCCGCATCACCGCACGTGTCGGGGAGGCGGAGGAGCATTGTTTCCAGCTGCTGCGCGCCGCCGTGCGCAGCCGCATGGTGTCGGATGTTCCGTTGGGTGCCTTCCTCTCGGGCGGTGTCGACAGCAGCACAGTCGTCGCGCTGATGGCCGAGGCGAGCCCACATGCGGTCAACAGCTGTGCGATCGGCTTTGACGAGGCCGTGCTCGATGAGACGCGCTATGCCGATGTCATCGCGCGTCGCTACGCCACCGATCATCGCATGCGCATTGTCTCGTCGGAGGACTTCGCGATTGCCGATACTGTCGCCGCGCATTTCGATGAGCCCTTTGCCGATGCCTCGGCGCTGCCCACCTATCGCGTTAGCCAGCTGGCGCGCGAGGAAGTAACGGTCGCCCTCTCCGGCGACGGCGCGGATGAGGCTTTCGCCGGATATCGCCGGCTCGTCTTTCAGCATCAGGAGGAACGGGTCCGCCGCTGGATCCCGTCCGCCCTTCGCCGCACACTGCTCGGTCCGCTTGGGCGAGCGCTGCCGCAGATGGACTGGTTGCCACGTCCCTTGCGCGCCAAGGCGACGCTGACCGGCCTCGCTCGGTCTGGCGAAGAAGCCTATGCTCTCGCCATTGGCGTGACCGGGCCGGATATGCGGGCAGAGCTTTACAGCGATTCCATGCGTGCACGCATTCGCGGCTATAGCGCGGAGGAACGCTGGTGGCGCACAATGCGCGCCGCGCCCGCCGCCGAGCCGCTCGATCGGGCGCAATATGCCGACATGATGATCGCGCTGCCGGGTGACATCCTGACCAAGGTCGATCGGATGAGCATGGCGGTCAGCCTCGAAGCCCGAGAGCCGTTGCTTGACCATCATCTTGTCGAATTCGCGGCCACCTTGCCGGCCAACATGCGCGTGCGTGGTGGTACCGGCAAATGGCTGATGAAGCGGGCGATGGAACGCACCTTACCGCGCGATATCCTCTATCGCCCGAAAATGGGTTTCGTGACGCCGCTGACCGCCTGGTTCCGCAAAGGGCTGGCGGAAGAGGCGAGGGCGCTCGGCGCATCACCGACACTCGCCGCCACGGGCTGGTTCGACATGCGGGCCATCGACCGCCTCGTCACGGCCCACCAGTCCGGCCGGATCGATCACGGCCGCCAAATCTGGCAGTTCTTCATGCTCGAAAAGAGCCTTAAAAAACTGTTTTCTATCTAAATTATTCGTAGCGCGCGCCGACGAAATAGAGCCCGTCGGGCGGTGCATTCTGCCCGAGTGCCTGCCTGTCGGCGGCCACGAGAGCGGAGGAAAGATCGTCCGCGCTCCACTGGCCGCGCCCGACCATCATCAGGCACCCGACCATGGAGCGCACTTGATGGTGGAGGAAACTCCGTGCCTCTGCGCGGATCATGATGCGGTCGGTGGTGCGCGCCACGTCCAGCCGGTCGAGTGTCTTGACCGGGCTCGCGCTCTGGCAGTGGGCGGACCGGAAGGTGGTGAAGTCATGCTGGCCCACCAGCCGCTGCGCCGCTTCGTGCATCGCTTCTGCATCAAGGTCATGCGTGACCCGCCAGGCCATGCCGGCCTCCAGCGTCAAAGGTGGGCGTCGATTGATAATCAGATAATCATAGATGCGCCCGGTGCATGAGAAACGCGCATGCCACTCGGCGTTAGCCTCGCGGCAATCGATCACCGCGATTGGGTGCGGGCGCAGCTGCGCGTTGAGCGCTTCCATCATGCGGAATGGGGTCAGTGCCTTTTCGCTGTCGAAATGGACAGGCATCGCGCGGGCATGAACCCCGGCGTCGGTCCGTCCGGCCGCGATGGCTGTCACGTCATGTTCCGTGATGCGCGCCGCTGCTTCCTCCAGAGCCTGCTGGACGCTCGGCCCATGCTCCTGCCGCTGCCAGCCCATATAGGGCCGCCCGTCCCATTCGAGGGTGAGGCGATAACGCGGCATCAGTTGAGCCGCATCCCTGGGGGCAGCGCAAAGCCGCGCAGCAATTCGTCCGCGCTCATAGCGCCGCGTCCAGCGCGCTGGACGGTGCGCGCGCGAATCGCACCCGGATTGCAGGCGATAACCAGCCGGTCATCGATGATGGTTCCCGGCCGCGCGGGCTGTGCCCCATCGGGCGGCACAACATCAGCGGCGAGCAGCTTCACCCGCTCGCCATTGGCCTCGAACCAGGCGCCAGGCGAGGGCGCGAAGGCACGCACCATCCGTTCGGCCTGCACGGCGGAGAGATTCCAGTCGATGCGGGCCTCATCCTTCAGGATCTTTGGCGCATGCGTCACGCCCTCGGTGGCCTGAACCACCGGCGGGTAGGCTTCCAGCTTGCCAAGCACGCGGACCATCAGCTCCGCGCCCATCTGTGCCAGCTCTGCGGTCAGCTCGCCGGCGGTCTTGGCGTCCACTGGCGTGCGCCCCTCCAACCGCACTGGCCCGGTATCGAGCCCGGCTTCCATCTGCATTATGCCGACACCCGTCTCCCGGTCGCCGGCAAGGATGGCCCGTTGGATCGGCGCCGCCCCCCGCCAGCGTGGCAGCAGCGAGGCATGGACGTTAAGGCAGCCATGACGCGGCGCATCAAGCACCGCTTGCGGCAGGATCAGGCCATAGGCTGCCACAACAGCGACGTCGGCATTAAGCGCAGCGAACGCCGCCTGCTCGGCAGGATCGCGCAGCTTGGCGGGGTGCCTGACCTCTATCCCCAGAGCCTCAGCACGCGCATGCACAGGTGATGGCGTTTCCCGCTTGCCCCGGTTCGCAGGGCGCGGCGGTTGGGTATAGACGCACGCAACATCATGCCCTGCCGCAAGGAGGGCATCGAGCGTCGGCACAGCAAAGTCCGGCGTTCCCATGAAGACGATACGCATCGCCGCGCCTCTATGCGCGTGCGCGGGCAAAGGCAAAGGGTGCCCCCCACCATTGCGCCCCGCGTCGAGCCACCCTATCGCTCATTCCATGGCCTCCGCCGAGATTGATGCCCTTGTCCAACAGCTTGCCCGTCTGCCGGGCCTCGGTCCGCGTAGCGCGCGTCGGGCGGTGCTCCACCTCATCAAGCGGCGGGAGACCGCGCTGGCGCCGCTGCGCGCCGCGCTCGACCGGGTGAGCGAAAGCCTGGTCGCCTGCTCCACCTGCAACAATGTCGACACCAGCGATCCGTGCGGCATCTGCGCCGATCCGCGCCGCGATGCGCGCGCGCTGTGCGTGGTGGAGGAGGTGGCGGACCTCTGGGCGCTTGATCGCTCGCGGCTGTTCCCGGGCCGTTACCATGTTCTCGGTGGGCGGCTTTCCGCGCTCGACGGCGTCCGGCCGGAGGATATCGCCATCGAACCGCTGATCCGTCGTGTCGCTGCAGGCGGGATCGATGAGGTCGTGCTGGCCATGAATGCGACGCTCGAAGGGCAGACTACTGCCCATTACATCACCGACCGGCTGGAGGGGCTCCCCATCCGCCTCACTATGCTCGCCCACGGCCTGCCGGTGGGCGGAGAACTCGACTATCTCGATGAGGGCACGCTCGCGCAGGCGCTGAGGGCGCGGCGGCCGGTGGGGTAAAACGCATCCACCCAGCTTGCGCCCCTTGACCCCTGCCACCCGCCGCCATACCTCCGCGCCATGGCCATTCTTCCCATCATCGAGACGCCGGACCCGCGGCTGCGCGTTATTTCCGAGCCGGTTACCGAGTTTGACGGCGCGCTGAAACAGCTCGTCGCTGACATGTATGAGACCATGTATGACGCGCCGGGTATCGGCCTTGCCGCGATCCAGGTCGGCGTGCCGAAGCGTATTCTCGTCATCGACCTGCAGGAACCGGACCCCGAGGATGAGGAAGGCAAGCGCGTCCTTCGCAATCCGCGCACCTTTATCAATCCGGTCTTTTCGGACTTTACCGAGGAACATAGCGTCTATGCCGAAGGCTGCCTGTCGGTGCCCGAGCAATTTGCCGACGTGACGCGACCTGCCGAACTCACTGTCGACTGGCAGGATGAGGACGGCAACCGCCACCGTGAGCGCATGACCGGCCTGATGGCGACCTGCATCCAGCATGAGCATGACCATCTCGAAGGCATCCTTTTCATCGATCATCTTTCGCGTCTGAAGCGGGAGATGCTGCTGAAGAAGCTGACGAAGATTCGTCGCGCCGCCTGAGTGCTTTGACAGCGGCCGCGTTCCGGCTATGTTCGCGGTATGGAAACCGTTTCTCTGATCGTTGCGATTGCCGCCCTTTTGCTGGGCGCTCTTATCGGCTGGCTGCTTGGCGGGCGTGCCGGGGCGGGCCTCAAGGCGGAGCGCGATGCCGCGCTGGTTGACCGTGACCGGCTCGACGGCCTGTTCAAGCAGGCGGCGGGTGATCTCGAAAAGGCGAGTCAGGAGCGGGAAGCGCATGCGATTGAGCTCGCCTCGCTGCGCACGCTGCGAGATGCCGATGCCCGCGCGCATGAAGAACGGATTGCCGCGCTGACCGAAGCGCGCGATGCACTCGCCGCGCAGTTTCAGGAAGTTGCCGCCAAGCTGCTTGATCGCGCGCAGACGCAGTTCCTTGAAAACGCCGGACAACAGTTCAAGGCAAGCGAGGCGGCTGCTGGTGCGCGACTTTCGGAGTTGCTGGCGCCTGTCAATGAACGGCTGCAACGCTATGAACAAGCAGTAGAAAAAGTTGAAAATGAGCGAAAACAGGCATTTGGCTCACTCGCCGGCTTGATGGAATCGCTCCACGCTTCAAACGAAGGCGTGAAGGCGGAGGCAGCGCGGCTTTCCAACAGCTTGCGCAATGCGCCCAAGGCGCGTGGCCGCTGGGGCGAACAGCAGCTCCGTAATGTGCTCGAAAGCTGCGGCCTCTCCGAGTATGCGGATTTCCAGACCGAGGTCAGCGTCGCGCAAGAGGATGGCGGCCGGCTGCGCCCCGACGTTATTGTTCGCATCCCCGGCAACCAGTGCCTGGTGATCGATGCCAAGGTTTCGCTCAACGCCTATCAGGATGCTTTCAATGCCGAGGATGAAGCGACGCGCAACACGGGCCTTGCTGCCCATGCCGCGAGCCTCAAGGCGCACGTCAACCAACTCGGGGCCAAGAGCTACTGGACCCAATTTGAAACTGCGCCCGACTATGTGATCCTCTTCATTCCCGGCGAACATTTCCTTTCCGCGGCGCTTGAGACTGATCCCGGTATTTGGGATTTTGCTTTTGAAAAGCGTGTGTTGCTGGCGACACCTACCAATCTAATTGCAATTGCGCGCACCGTTGCTGCGGTGTGGCGGCAGGAACGAGTGGTCGAGCAGGCACGCGATATTGCGGCGCTCGGCAAGGAGCTTTACGCCCGTCTTGCTGTGATGGGCGGCCATGTGGCGCGGGTTGGCAAGAATCTCGATACCGCGGTCGGCGCCTACAATGCTTTTGTCGGCAGCCTCGAGTCACAAGTGCTGACTTCCGCCCGCCGTTTCGAGGCGCTCGACGTTGATACGGCGGGGAAGGCTATGGAATCGCCGCCGATTGTCGAAACCGCCATTCGCCAGCAGGCCAAGCTGGTTTCGCTTGCTGGCGGCAAAGAGGATGCGGTGGAAGCGGGTTGAGCCTTAAGCCCTAGATAATCCGTTCCAGCACGATGGTCGCGCCCCCGTCTCCGGTCAGCATCATCCTCCCGTCCGGCGTGAAGCGGATGGCGAGAGACTGGCGCAGCATCTGCAAAAGACGCATTTCCTGACCCATGATCTCGGTCGGGCAGGCCATCCGGGTCGCGGCGATCTGGCTGGCGGTGAGGCGTGTGCCATCGCTGGTAAAGCTTCCGGTCAGCCGGTTGCAGCCGGCGCTCGCCGAAATGCGGTTGCCCTCGAAGCGCATCTCCCCGCCACGTTCCGCGATGATGGCCGAGCCGTCGATGCTAACAATTCGCCAGTTGGTGCCATGGAGGCCGGCGGGTGGCACGATCGCACCGCCGCAACCGTTGAGCGCCCGCCCGTCCATGGTCAGCCGCACCGTTTCCGCGTAGCGCCGGTCGCTCATCCCGTCGCTGCACGGCTGCATGCTGATGTCGACGGTCATGCGCTGCCCCGCGTAACGCCGGCCGTTCAAACTCGTTTGCGCGCCGGGGTTTGCTTCGGCCACGCGCCTCCGCTCGGCGTCATGATAGGTTATGCGGCTCTGGGTGATCTCCAGCGACCAGAAGGGTTCGGTGCCGAGCGCAAACCAAGCCTCGCCTGTTGGTACGGTTTGCTCGGGCGCAGGGGCCGGCAGGGTAGCGCAGCCGGAAAGAAGCGCGGCGGCGCTAAGGACGATGATGGCGCGGCGATCGATCATGCGGGAGAGCATAGTCGATCCGCCCTGTGCGGCCAATGAACGGCTTGGCTCAGGCGCCGCCCTGCCGGTCGAGCACGCGATAGGCCATGACGGCCGTCGCAACGGCGGCATTGAGACTGTCGGCCTTGCCGAGCATCGGCATCTTCACCCGCAGGTCACAGGCGGCCTCATAGTCCGGCGGCAGCCCGCGCGATTCATTGCCAGTGAGGATGAAGGTGGGGGCGGGATAGTCGGGCGAGCGGTAATCGACTGCGCCCGGCGCCAAGCTGGTCGCGACGAGGCAGCCCGGCCCCTCGCGCAACCAGCCGATGAATGCATCCCACGGCGCGGCAGCGATCACTTGGGTGAACAGCGCGCCCATGCTCGCGCGTACCGCCTCTACGGAGAAGGGGTCGACACACTCGTCGATCAGGATGACCCCGCCCGCGCCGACCGCATCGCCGGTCCGCAGCACGGTGCCCAGATTGCCGGGATCGCGCATCGCCTGCACCACGAGCCAGATCGGCGCAGCGCTGCGGTCGATGGTGGAGAGCGGTACGATCCGGTCGCGGTAGAGGCCGACCAGCGTCTGCGCATTGTCCTTACCGGAGAGGCGAGAGAGGATGTCCGCGCTGGTGGCGATGATTTCGCGACCGCTCGCCTCCATGGCTTCGAACAGCATTTCGGCCAATGGATGGACTGGCCGGTCTGCGGCGTAGAAAATCTGCTCAGGCAATACGCCCGCTTCCCGTGCCTCGGTAAGGATCCGAAGTCCCTCGGCGAGGAACAGCCCTTCGGCGCGGCGATGCTTTTTGTCGCGCAGGCTTCGCGCGCGCTTGACCACCGGGTTGGCGTGGCTTTCGATCAGCCGGTGGCCGCGCGCGTTGCGCTCCACCCGCTCAATCCTCGCCGAAACTGTCTTTGACGAGGCCGACGAGCTTGAGCAGCGCGGTTTCGGCGCACTCGCCCGAGGTGTGGATGGTAATCGAATCGCCCTTGGCCGCACCCAGCATCATCAGACCCATGATCGACAGGCCGTTCACGCGGTTGCCGTCTTTCTCGACCTCGACCTTCACGCCGGTCGGCAGAGCGGCGACGAAGTTGACGAATTTTGCGCTGGCTCGCGCATGCAAGCCGCGCTGGTTTGTAATCTCCACCGTTTCGCTGCGCTCGCTCATACCACGCCCCCGTTTCGATCAGGCAGACGTGCCGAGCAGTTCGGATGCGACCGAGATATACTTCTGTCCCGCTTCCTTTGCTGCGCGCACGGCATCGCGCACATTCATGGATCGACGCGCGGATTCGAGACGGATCAGCATGGGCAGGTTGATGCCCGCGATCACCTCTACGCTGCCTGGTTCCATCAATGAAATGGCGAGGTTGGAGGGGGTCCCGCCGAACAGGTCGGTGAGCAGGATGACGCCCTGTTCGCCGCGAACGCGCACGATTGCCGCAGCAATTTCCGCGCGTCGCGCCTCCATATCGTCATTGGGGCCGATGCACACGGTGGCGATGGCTCGCTGTGGCCCGACCACATGCTCCATGGCGGTCACAAACTCCTCGGCCAATTGGCCGTGAGTGACGAGGACGAGCCCGATGGGCGGAACAGGAGAGCTGGGCATTAGGGGAGCCGCTTTAGGCCGAAGGGCGCCGCCCCTCAAGACCCCCTTGCGGCAGGCTTGAAAGGTTGCGGTGGATGATATTGGGACTGTGACCTTGAGAGGTCAGGAACTGGGCGATGCGTTCGGCGACATGAACCGATCGGTGACGGCCACCGGTGCAGCCGATGGCGATCGTGACATAGCTTTTGCCTTCAGCGCGGTAGCGCGGCAGCAACATATCAATCAGCCCCTCAATACGCTCGAGCGCCTCATCATAGGCCGGATCGCCACGCACATAGTCCGCGACCGCCGCATCGAGGCCGGTTCCTTCGCGCAATGAATCGACCCAGTGCGGGTTTCTGAGAAACCGCATATCGAACACCAGATCGGCATTGCGCGGCAAACCGCGTGCGAAGCCGAAGCTCATCACGGTCACAGTCGGACCGGACCGGTCCCCCAGCGAAAATCGCCTGCGCATCTCCTGCGTCAAATCGTTGCTGGAATAGGCTGTGGTATCAACAATATGATCAGCCCAGCGCCGCAGCGGATCGAGTATCTCGCGTTCCCGCGCAATCCCGTCAGAGGCAGGCCGGTCTTCCGCCAGTGGATGCCGACGGCGCGTCTCGGAATAGCGCCGGTCAAGTTCAGTGCCCGCGCAATCAAGGAACAGCGTCATCACATCGAGTTTGCCGGCCTCGCGCAAGCGCTTCATCGCGCGCACAATGCCGTCGGCGCTGAACCCTCGCGTGCGGCTGTCGATACCGATGGCGAGCGGACGTTCGCCTGCCTCGCTGCCATCAACTGGCGGGGTCGCGAGCAGCGGCCCGAGCAGGCGGATAGGCAGATTGTCGACCGTTTCCCATCCCATGTCCTGCAATGCGCGCAGTGCCGTCGACATGCCTGCACCCGAAAGGCCAGTAACCAGCAGGATTGTTTGACGAAATCCGTTTTCAGGATGAGCAGAGGTTGGCATTCCCTCCATCTAATGTCCCCATAGCCGCAGTGCCAGTCGTACCTTTTCGGGAGCGGCCGGGCCGCAGTCGAGCGTAATGCGCGGAAGCCAATGGCCGGGGGAGGCCTCCCATGCGTCTAGGTTGGCCAAACGGTCGCTACGAAGGCAGGCGGCATCAAGGCGAACACAGATGGATAGCGGTATCGGACCGGCGGCAGCGGCGACATCCACCAGGCCTATGCCTGATATGAACAGCCGACCTGTCTGGCATGCAACCGATGATCCAGTGAGCCGACCCTCGTTTATCGCGATCTCCACGACATCGTCCCCGATCAGTGCCGCGCCGTCGGCGATCAGGCGGAGCGCCAGTTCGGATTTGCCCGTTCCTGGTGCGCCGGTCAGCATCACACCGCGACCTTCGATTGCCACTGCGGTGCTCTGAACGCGCATGCTGGTCATCACTCCGCGTCCGCTGCGGCTGGCAGCCGCACCTCGAAACAGGCACCGACCGCTGAATCCTCGCGATCGACAGCACGGATGGTGCCGTCATGCGCCTCCACGATGGCCCGGGCGATAGCGAGGCCTAGGCCGCTGTGCTTGCCGAACGCCTCGCCGTCCGGGCGAACGGAATGGAACCGGCGAAAGATCATTTCGCGCTGGTCCTCCGGCACGCCCGGCCCATCGTCCTCGACGCGCAAAATCACTTCGCCTCCCGCGTGCGTCGCGCCGATCCGAACGACGCCGCCGGGCGGGGAGAAGGACAGGGCATTGTCCAGCAGATTCTCGATCACGCGCACCAGACGCGAAGGTTCGCCCATGATCCGCGCAGCGCCGACACGCGGGCGGGCAAAGGCGATGGCCGCATCGCCGGGCTTTGCCCGCGCGCGGCGTGCTTCTAGCACGGGTGTGATCATCTGGCCGATGTCGATGGGCCTAAACCGTGCACGTGAGAGCTCTGCGTCAACTCTAGAGGCTTCGGCGATATCGGAGATCAGCCGGTCGAGCCGCAGCACATCATCGTGCGCAATAGCGAACAGCTGTGCCCGCAAAGCCGGATCCTCGATCCGTTCCAGCCCTTCCAGCGCGGAACGTAGCGATGCGAGCGGGTTCTTGAGCTCATGGGCAATATCCGCCGCCAGATGCTCTCCGGCATCGATCCGACCCCTCAGCGCACCTGTCATGTCGGAAAGTGCACGGGCGAGCAGGCCGATTTCGTCGCCACGGTCAGGAAGGCGTGGAACCACCACCTCGCGAGCGCGGCCCAACCTGACCCGGGTCGCTGCATCGGCCAGCCGGCGAAGCGGCTGGACAATAGTTCGCGCCAGAAACAGCGACAGCAGGACTGAAGCGAGGAGCACGATCGCCAGCACGATGCCCAGTCGCTGCCGTTCGGCCCGCACGGTCCGGGTGATGTCCCGGGCGTTGGTGGTCAGGTGCAGCACGACCGGGCGCTCCGCGCCGTCAATAGAAATTCTGGCGGGGTGCGCCACACTGAACACAGGCGTCAGATCCGGCGCCATGCGGTAACGGTTTGCGACCTTCCGTTCGCGCGAAAGGGCTTCCCGTATTTCCGGCCAGGCTTCGGCGCGGTCAGGAACGGGCTCGGCAAAGGGGCTTGGCGTCGGCGCTCCGACAATCCAGTCGATGCCGCGGTCCATCGCCCTTGCCGCTTTGCGGTTCCAAGGCTGGGCATTCGGATCGCGCAGTTGATAGGCCGGCTCGCCCAAAGTGTTGCTATCGACCAGCGGCGGGCCGGAACTGCCGTAAACGCGGATGCGCGCTTCATGGGCGCGTGCAAATTCCTGGAGCAACTGCAGCTGTCCGTCGGGCCGCGTTGTCGCGAGGGCGGTCTGCAGGAAACCCATATCCTGTTCGAGCTGGACTATCCGACTGTCGACCAATCGTGTGCGGAAACTGTCAAGATAGAAGAATGCGGCGGCCATCATCGCCACGGCAAACAGATTGACTGCCAAGATACGCCAAGCGAGCGGCAACGTACCGATCGGTAGGCGCAGTTGGGGGCGAAGCTTATTCACCGCCGAAACGATAGCCCGCACCATAAAGGGTATCGATCGCGTCAAAACTTGGTTCGACTGTCCGGAACTTGCGCCGGATGCGTTTGATGTGGCTGTCGATAGTGCGGTCATCGATGAACACATCGTCCTGATAGGCCACATCCATCAGCGCGCTGCGGCTTTTGACCACGCCCGGTCGTGTCGCCAGCGCTTCCAGGATCATTAATTCGGTAACGGTCAGCGACACCGGTTGCCCCTTCCAGGTCACCCGGTGGCGCGCGCTGTCAATGATGAGATCGCCGCGCACCATCGGTTCGGCGACCGCGCTTTCGCCCTCTCCAGCCGGCTCGGCGCCTGCGCGCACGATCTCGCTGCGACGCAGGATGGCACGGATGCGCGCGATCAGCAGGCGCTGGGAGAATGGCTTAGCAATATAATCGTCGGCCCCCATCGCAAGGCCGAGCGCCTCATCGAGTTCGTCATCCTTGCTAGTCAGGAAAATGACCGGCAGCTGGCTTTTCTCGCGCAGACGGCGGAGTAGTTCGAGCCCATCCATCTGCGGCATCTTGATGTCGAAGATCGCAAGATCCGGAGGGTTATCCGTGAGCGCCTTCAGCGCCGTTTCGCCATTGGTATAGACGCGCGTTCCGAACCCTTCTGATTGGAGGGCAATCGACACTGAAGTCAGGATGTTGCGATCGTCATCAACCAGCGCGATCATCGGAGGAGCAGGGCTGTTCATTGTGCGATGGATTAGCGCATGTGAGGGCAAATGGGCAATGGTGAGGCATGTCCTGCGGTGTCATCCGAAAAGGCTTTTGACGCGGGCCAAGAGCCTCACTAACGGGACGCACAGGCGGTCACTCTGCACGCGTTTGCGAAGCAGATGACCGAGCGGAGGCGGTCCGTTTTTGTTGCGAAGGAGTGCATGGCAATGGCGCTGATTATCGGCGGCGAAAAGGTGGCAACGAATGCGACCTTGTTCGAAAATTTGACGACAGCTCCGTTAGTTGAACATGCCGTGTGCAATGGGGAAGGCCTGCTGGCAAAGGATGGCCCGTTGGTCGTTGCCACCGGCAAACACACTGGTCGCAGTGCCAATGACAAGTTCATTGTACGCGATGCCACCACCGAATCGACCATCTGGTGGGGCAAGACCAACAAGGGCATGGAGCCTGCGCATTTTGCGGCGCTGAAGGCTGACTTTTTCGCCGCGCTCGCGCAGAAGGACACACTCTACGTCCAGCATCTGTTTGGCGGCTCGCAGCCCGAACACCGCGTCAGTGTGCAGGTGATCAACGAATTTGCCTGGCACAATCTTTTTATTCGCACGATGCTTTGCCGCCCGACCGCCGAGGAATTGGCTGGTTTCACTAGCGATTACACCATCATCGATTTGCCGAGCTTCCGCGCCGATCCCGCGCGACACGGGTGCCGCAGCGAGACAGTGATCGCAGTCAATTTTGCGGAAAAGCTGATCCTGATCGGCGGCACCGCTTATGCCGGAGAAATGAAGAAGTCGGTGTTCGGCCTCCTCAACTATCTGCTGCCCGAAGACGGTATCATGCCGATGCACTGTTCCGCCAATATCGGTGCGGGCGGTGATACGGCGGTCTTCTTTGGCTTGTCGGGTACCGGCAAGACCACGCTCTCGGCCGATTCCAGCCGTACGTTGATCGGCGATGACGAGCATGGCTGGTCCGATACAGCAGTCTTCAATTTCGAGGGCGGCTGCTACGCGAAGATGATCCGCCTGTCCGAAGAGGCCGAGCCGGAAATCTTCGCCACCACCAAGCGGTTCGGTACGGTGCTCGAAAATGTCGTGATTGATCCGGACACCCGCATTATCGACCTCGATGATGCGAGCTTGGCTGAAAACAGCCGCGGTTCCTACCCGATTGATTTTATTCCGAATTCGTCGAAAAAAAATCTCGGGCCAGTACCGAAGAACATCATCTTTCTCACTGCCGATGCCTATGGTGTTCTGCCCCCGATTGCGCGGTTGACGCCGGATCAGGCGATGTACCATTTCCTCTCGGGTTACACGGCGCGCGTTGCGGGCACCGAAATCGGCGTGACTGAACCGGAAGCGACCTTCTCCACCTGTTTCGGCGCGCCCTTCATGCCTCGTCACCCCAGCGTCTATGGCAACCTCCTCAAGGAGCGGATCGCCAAGGGCGGCGTGAAATGCTGGCTGGTCAACACCGGCTGGTCGGGTGGCAAGGCAACGATGCCGGGGATTAGTCGCATGCCGATCAAGGCGACCCGCGCGTTGCTCAATGCCGCGCTCGACGGAAGCCTCAACACCGTTGAATTCCGCAAGGACCCGAACTTCGGTTTCGAAGTCCCGGTCGCGGTGCCGGGCGTCGACAGCAAGCTGCTGGATCCGCGCGGGGCATGGGCCGACGGTGCGGAATATGACCGCACGGCGCAGGATCTGGTCGCCAAGTTCATTGCGAACTTCGAGCAGTTTGCCGAGCATGTCGATGCAGGGGTCCGCGAGGCGGCACCGCGCGCGGCCTGAGCCTGAGGTGCTGATCCGCGCCGCGGCTGTCTCCGCATTCCGGCGCTGCACGCTCTCGTTGAATCGGCCTATCGCGGGGACAGCGCGCGCTCCGGCTGGACGCACGAGGCTGATCTGCTCGGTGGGCAGCGCACCGACCGGACCATGCTTGCCGCGATGCTGGCGGACCAGCGGACAGCATTGCTGGTCGCCGAAGTTGACGGCGTACTAATCGGCTGTGTCGCAGCCGAGGACCGCGACACACATGGCTATGTCAGCATGGTCACTGTTTCCCCTTCTGAGCAGGGCAGCGGCCTTGGCCGCACGCTGTTGGGGGCGGCTGAGAGGCAAGTTCGTGAGGGCTTCGGCCACACGCGCGCTCGGATGAGTTTCATTTCGCTCAGAACCGAACTGATCGGCTGGTACCGGCGGCGCGGCTATCGCGACAGCGGTGAGACAGCGCCTTTCCCCTATGGCGATTCGCGCTTTGGTGAGCCGGTGCGTGATGATCTGGCCTTCGTGATCCTGGAAAAGCCGCTCGACTGAAATCGTCGGCCTCTGGCAATTCAATTGCTTGGTCCAAGCGCGTTGCGTCTGCCTCCGCCATGCGTCAGCACATGGTTCGATCCGCCCATCCGGGCGCTGATCCAGAGGGAAGGACCAGCCCATGTCATTGTTCGATTCGATTCTTGGTAAGCTCGGCGGGGCCCAGAATCTGGGCGCCATCGCCGGCCAGCTTGGTATCAGTGAGGATCAGGTGCGTCAGGCGATGGCCGCGCTCGGTACCGCACATCCTCAGCCGGGCGATACCGTCGCCAGTGCCGCTGCCGCGACCGGCCTGTCGCCCGATGTTCTCAACCAGCTGCTATCCCGTATCGGTGGTGAAGGCGCGCTGGCACAGGTCAGTCAGATGATCGACCGCGATGGGGATGGCAATCCGCTCAATGATATCACTGGTCTAGCCAGCAAGTTGTTCGGTCGCTGACCGTTTCTAAGGCGCGACCTGGAGCACCCCTCCGGTCGCGCCAGTGACGGTTAGGCGCGTGCCAGCCGGTGCATCGGCACCGGTTGCCGGCCATACGCTGTCACCCACGCGCACCCGCCCGCGCCCGCCGACAATGGGATCTTCGACGACCACCGGTTCGCCTACCAGCCGTGCCAGCCGGTCATTCAACAGCGGATCGGCGCTTGGTATTTCCGCGCTCGCTGACCAGCGCCGCCCGATATAGACGCTCGCCACCGCCAAAACGGCGAACACCACGAGCTGCGCCGCCAAAGGAATGGGCGCGAGGAAGACCACAAGTCCTGTCAGCAGGGCGGCGATGCCCAGCCAAAGCAGGAACACGCCCGGCACTATCATCTCGGCAATGCACAGCACCAGACCAATGCTCAGCCAACCGGTAGAATGGTTCTGAAGGAATTCCGGGATCATGATCTCGATCCTTTCATTGTTTGATCGCAGCGGCGTTGCACATTTTTGCTTACGCGCTCTCAAAGGGTCCAGGCCGGCGCGGGGCAGGCGCCTGCGTTGGCGGTGTTCCGCCCGACAGGGCTTCTTTCGCAAGCTCGCCGATACCGCCAATCGTGCCGATCAGTTGCGTCGCCTCGACCGGGAACAATATGGTCTTGGCATTGGGCGATGTTGCAAAGCCGGAGATCGCCTCGACATATTTCTGCGCGATAAAATAGTTGATTGCGGCGGACCCTGAACCCGAGATCGCCTCTGACACCATCTGGGTTGCCTTGGCTTCGGCTTCGGCTTCACGCTCGCGTGCTTCTGCGTCGCGGAAGGCTGCTTCGCGACGGCCTTCGGCTTGCAGGATCAGCGCCTGCTTCTCGCCTTCGGCGCGCAGGATTTCCGAGGCGCGAAGGCCCTCTGCTTCGAGGATCTGCGCGCGCTTTTCACGCTCGGCCTTCATCTGACGGGCCATGGCGTTGGAAATGTCCTGCGGCGGGCGGATATCCTTGATCTCGACGCGAGTGATTTTGACGCCCCACGGTCCGGTCGCATGATCGACGACAGAGAGTAAGCGCGCATTGATTTCGTCACGCTTCGACAGTGTCTCGTCGAGGTCCATCGACCCCATCACTGTACGCAGATTGGTGGTCGTCAGCTGCATGATCGCGACATAGACGTCGCTCACCTCATAGGCGGCCTTGGCGGCGTCCAGCACCTGGAAAAAGACCACCGCATCGACGCCGACCATCGCATTGTCCCGGGTGATGATTTCCTGCCCCGGAATGTCCAGTACTTGCTCCATCATGTTCACCTTGCGCCCGACGCGCTCGAAGAAGGGAACGATGACAGTAAGGCCCGGCGATGCTGTCTTGGTGTAACGACCAAACCGTTCGATGGTGTAGTTGAAGCCTTGGCGGACCATCTTCACCGAAGCGAAGAGAAACACGATTGCCAGGATGACCAGCAGCCAGAAGAATTCCACGATGAGTCTCCCCGTGAGCTTGTGGTGTGGACTATAGCGGGGCTGCGCGTGCATTCACGCAGAATCGACGTTTTTTTCGAAAGCCACGCCATGCCAGTCGCTTCGCCCTTTGTGGCCCCGCCCGTCTCGCTTCTCTATGTCCCGGGGCATAAGGCACGCGCGCTGGAAAAGGCGCGCGGGCTTGCCGCCGACATGCTGATTATCGACCTCGAGGATGCGGTGCCGCCCGATGCGAAGGCTGAGGCGAGGGCGGGCGCATCCGCAGCTCTCGCCGCGGGCTTTCCGGGGAAGACCGTCGCGTTGCGCCTGAACGCAACGGACAGCCTGCACCATGCCGATGATCTTGCCCTGCTCGCCAGCGTTCACCCTGACGCCATCGTCCTTCCGAAAGTGGAGTCGACCGCCACGCTCGATGCTCTGGCTGTGCCCGATGGACTTCCGGTCTTCGCGATGATCGAAACCCCTGTGGCGGTGTTCGATGCCCGCGCGATCGCGGCGCACCCCCGCGTGGCCGGTCTGATCGCCGGGCTCAACGATCTGGCACATGAACTGCGCTTGCCCGACGGGCGCGATCGTATCGCGATGGCGATGGCCATCCAGACGATCGTCCTTGCCGCACGCGCGGCGGAAAAGCTTGCTTATGATGGCGTTTGCAATCTCATTGACGATGCGGCGGCATTCGCAGCCGAGGCACGCGACGGCCACCGGCTCGGCTTCGATGGCAAGACGCTGATCCATCCCTCGCAGGTTGATCCCTGCAATGCGGCCTTCGCCCCGTCTCCTGCGGCGATCGCTGCGGCCGTGGCTCTGGTCGCTGCGGCGAGCGGCGGAGCGCAGAGGCATGAGGGCGCGATGGTCGAGGATATGCATGTTGCTGCCGCACGCCAACTCATTGAGCGCGAGGCGTTGCGCGCCGAGCGGCGTGCAGGCATGACGGCTCCATGAAGACAATTTACGCTTTCGCCGCGATCGCGGCCTTCACCACCGCACCGCTTGCTGCCCAGACACTCGGCAATGCCCCTGTGACCGAAGCCGACTTGCGGGGCCATATTGCCTGGCTTGCTGATGATGCGCGTGAAGGGCGGTTCCCCGGCACGCCGGGGGAAACCGCGACTGCCCATTATATCGCGCGCCACCTGTCGGCGGCCGGCTTTGTGGGCGGTGCGGCGGATGGTAGCTGGTACCAGCCGGTGCCGCTTGTCGAGTATTACAACAGCCATGGCAGGATGAGCGTTCGCGACGCTGAGGGGCGCGCAGTAGCGCTCCCGGAATTGGCGGTGCGCTCGCCTGTCGGTCGCGGGATTGCAAGCGGGGCGCAGATGGTCTTTGTCGGCCATGGAGTTGATGCCGCAGGCCAAGTCGTTGCCGATGTGCGCGGCAAGGTTGCGGTGATGCTCTCCGCGCCGCGGCCGGGAGAAAATCCCATGTCGGGTGCGGATCGGCGTGCAGCGCTGGCTCGGGCCGGTGCGGCGGCCATCGTCATCCTGCCGCCTGCCAACTTCCCGTTTGAGGCATTCTCGCGCCAGTTTTTAGGCCGGACGATGCAGCTCGCCGCCCGCGCGGGCACTGCGCCTGCCGAGGTTCTGGTGTCCGCTGACGGTGGAGCCGCCCTCTTGCGCGCAGGCGGTGTCGATCCTGAACGTGCCTCGGAAATGGCTGCTGCAGAAGGCTTCACAGCCGCGCCGCTTGCTCTCACGGCCGATGTTGAGGCCGAAACCTACGTCCGCCGTTACACCAGCTATAATGTCGTCGGTCGCCTGCCGGGCCGTGTGGCGGAAAGTGGTGCAGTGATGCTGATGGGCCATTGGGACCATACCGGCCTGTGCCGTCCCGAAGGCGCGGAGGACCGGATCTGTAATGGTGCGGTCGACAACGCCAGCGGCATTGCCGTCATCCTTGAGGCTGCCGAGCGGCTGGGTGCCGGCGACCGGCCGGATCGTGACATCATCGTCATCGCCACCACTGCGGAGGAACAGGGGCTGCTTGGCGCTTATCACTGGGCAGACCATCCCACCGTCCCGCTCGACCGTATCGTCGTCAATCTCAACATTGATACCGTCGCCATCGCCCCGCGTGGTACCCCGGTTGCCATGGTCGGGCGTGGCACTGTGCCGGGGCTCGAAGCCGGTGTGGATTCCGTTGCCCGTTCGCTTGGTCGGGCGGTCGACAGCGATGAGGAAGGCAATGCCTTCATCCGCCGGCAGGATGGTTGGGCACTGACCGCAAAGGGTGTCGCCTCGATCATGGCGGGCGGCAGTTTTTCGGACATGGCGTTGCTCAATGCCTTTCTTTCCGGCCCCTATCACGCACCAGATGATGAATTGACCGATGCCGTGCCGCTCGGCGGTGCCGCAGACGATGCCGACCTGCATGTCGCACTCGCCCGCCATTTCGGGAGCCGCGCCATCTATCCGCGGCCCTGATTTTCGTCCCACTGGCGCAGTGACGGTCTCACGTTTACATGGGCCGCCACCTCGCGCGATTCGCCTCGCGCGGGCAACGTCCGACCTCACGCGAAAGTGGCAAACATGGATATCCGCCTCGGCCTCACCTTTGACGATGTGCTGCTCCAGCCGGGCGCATCGGATGTGCTGCCGAGCGGCGCGGATACCGGCACCCGGCTAACGCGGGATATCCGCCTCGCCATCCCGATCATCTCCTCGGCGATGGATACGGTGACAGAGGCCGAAATGGCGATCGTCATGGCTCAACTCGGGGGCATTGGGGTTCTTCACCGCAATCTTTCGATTGAGGAACAGGCCGCGGCGGTACGCCAGGTAAAGCGTTTCGAAAGCGGAATGGTGGTCAATCCCATCACCATCGGTCCCGATGCAACGTTGGCTGAGGCGCAGGCGCTGATGGCGGCCAATCGTATCTCGGGCATACCGGTGGTTGAGGCGTCGGGCCGGCTGTGCGGTATCCTTACCCATCGTGACGTGCGCTTTGCCGAGAATCCAGCCCAGCCGGTGCGCGAGCTGATGACCAGCGACAATCTCGCGACCGTCCGCCCTGGCGTCAGCGAAGAAGAAGCCCGCCGCCTCCTCCACCAGCGTCGCATCGAAAAGCTGCTGGTGGTTGATGAGGATTATCGCTGCGTCGGCCTCGTTACGGTCAAGGATATGGACAAGGCAGTTGCCTATCCTGATGCAACAAAGGACCATACCGGCCGCCTGCGCGTCGCGGCGGCCACCACTGTGGGAGACAAGGGCCTCGCCCGCGCCGAAGCGCTGCTTGATGCCGAGTGCGATTGCTTGGTCATCGATACCGCGCACGGCCATTCGAAGATGGTGGCAGAGGCGGTGACGGCCGTGCGCCGGATGTCGAACACTGTCCAGATCATCGCCGGTAACGTGGCGACAGCGGAGGCGACGCGCGCTCTCATCGATGCCGGCGCCGATTGTGTGAAGGTCGGCATCGGTCCGGGATCTATCTGCACCACCCGTATCGTCGCCGGTGTCGGTGTGCCGCAATTGACCGCCGTGATGGATTCGGCCGAAGAGGCCGCCAAGTCGGGCGTGCCGGTGATCGCCGATGGCGGCCTGCGCACCTCGGGTGACATCGCCAAGGCGCTCGCCGCCGGCGCTGAAACCGTGATGGTCGGCAGCCTGCTGGCTGGCACCGAGGAGGCACCGGGCGAAACCTTCCTCTACCAAGGCCGCGCCTATAAGAGCTATCGTGGCATGGGCAGCGTCGGCGCCATGGCGCGCGGCAGCGCCGACCGGTATTTCCAGCAGGATATCAAGGATCAACTTAAACTGGTGCCGGAGGGTATCGAAGGTCGCGTTGCCTATAAGGGCAGCGCGCGTGAAGTGATCCACCAGCTGGTCGGCGGGGTAAAGGCGGCGATGGGCTATACCGGTGCCGCCACACTCGCCGAACTGCGCGCCAAGGCCCGCTTCATCCAGATCACCAACGCTGGTCTTTCGGAAAGCCACGTCCATGACGTGACGATCACCCGCGAGGCTCCCAATTATCCGACGCGATGAGCGGCTGGGCCAAGGTGGTCGCACCATAAGCCCGTTCGTGCCCTGCGTAGGGAAGGCGCGCCAGTCATGACCCCTGCTGCCCGCGTCCAAACTGCTATCGAGCTACTCGATGCCGTCATTGCCGCCGCCCGTGATGGCGGGGCTGCTGCAGATGTCATTGCCACACGCTTCTTCAAGGAAAGGCGCTACGCGGGCTCCAAGGACCGGCGGGCGATCCGTGATCTCGCCTGGACAGCAATTCGCCGCTTCGGCGAGCGTCCAGCGAGCGGGCGCGCGGCGATGGTGGCGCTGGCCGACGGTGACGGTGATCTTGCCGCCTTGTTTACGGGAGAGCCGCGCGCTCCGGACGCTATTTCTGCAAGCGAGCCCCGCGCTGACGGAGGCCCTCTGCCAGTCTGGCTGATGCCACTGCTCGATCCGCGCATTGACAGTACCGAAGGCGCGGCGTTGCTGGAACGCGCGCCGCTCGATCTCAGAATCAACCGTGCCCGTGCGGTTGGCATCGAATTGCCGGAGGGCGAGCCCTTGCCCGCCCCGCTTGAAGGGCTGCGACTGCCCGCAGACACGCCGCTCGCTGATCATCCGGCTATGCTTGCCGGCGCGATCGAAGTGCAGGATGCCGGCAGCCAGTGGATTGCAGCGGCCTGTGCCGCGCGTCCCGGCATGACCGTCATTGATCTGTGCGCAGGGGGCGGCGGAAAAACACTCGCGCTCGCAGTCGCTATGACTAGCGAAGGCCGCTTGATCGCCTGCGATACCGATCGTCGTCGCCTGTCTGAATTGTCGCCGCGTGCTGCACGTGCTGGGGCAGCGGTTGAAACCCGTCTGCTCGATCCGGGGCGTGAAGCCGCTGCGCTGGTTGATCTTGAAGGCAGCGCCAATGTTGTGCTGGTCGATGCGCCCTGTTCGGGCAGCGGCACCTGGCGCCGCAATCCCGAAGCGCGCTGGCGCCTTAGCCGCGACCGTTTGGACCGTTTGCTGGCGCTTCAGGCGCATGTGCTCGATGTTGCTGCCCCGCTAGTCCGCCCGGGCGGAGTGCTCGTCTATGCCGTCTGCGCCCTTACCAGCGCCGAGGGCGAAGGGCAGGTCCGTGCGTTCATCGCCCGCCACCCCCGTTTCGTGCCAGAGCCGGTACCGGTGTCGGCAGGCAGGCCCGCTGGAGCCGGGATCATCCTCACTCCAGCCCATGATGCGACAGACGGTTTCTTTATCGCGCGAATGCGGGCAGGATGATTTCTGCCATGAAGATTCACAGGCAAGAAACGCGTTGGGAGACGATTATGCGGTTCACCCCCACAGCGATTGTTGCGGCTGCGATGCTGGTGACTGTGTCTAGTGCCTCGTACGGTAACATGCCCGCCCCACGACCGATTTCGGAATTGTCGCGCACCATGCAGGCAGAGGGTGAGCGGCTCTATGCGGCTGGTGAATATGATCAGGCGATCGGCTGGTTCGAAACCGCCCTGGCCGCTGACCCCCGCAATGCGGATGCCTACATCGGCCTCGGCCGTATCGCACAGGCGCAGGATCTGCCGGGCAAGGCAGTCGGCTATTTCCGTGAGGCGCTGAGCCTTCTGCCTGATGACCGCCGCGTCATTGCCGCACAGGGCGAGGCGCTGGTGCAGCGCGGTGCGGTGGAAAAAGCGCGCGAGAATCTCGCCCGTCTGCAGACGTTGTGTGGAACGGCCGACTGCCCGGAGGCAGCTAACCTTGGTGCCGCGATTAGCGCTGCGGGTTCGCACACTGCCCTGCGCGCAGAGGATGTGATGCCGCGTCCGACCGTGGCTGGCGCACCGACGTCTTCCAACTGATCACTGGCAGGTCTTGCCTGCCCCTCAGTCGCGGGCGTCGATCACCCGCGCTAGCGCCACATAGTCGGCAACGGTCAGCGTTTCTGCGCGCCGCTCCGAGTCTATGCCACAAGCCGCCATCGCCTCTGCCGCGCCGGGAAGCGCCTTCAGCGACTGCCGCAGCATTTTGCGCCTTTGTCCGAAAGCCGCAGCGGTCAGCCGGGCAATTGTCTGCGGGCGAACACCTGAGGGCATATCTTTGGGGACGATGTGCACGACAGCCGACATCACCTTGGGCGGCGGGGTGAACGCCGATCGGTGGACGCGCATCGCAATCCTTGCCTTGCTGCGCCACTGCGCCAGCACCGCGAGCCGCCCATAGGCGCTTGTGCCCGGCGCGGCGACGATCCGCTCCGCCACCTCGGCCTGGAACATCAGCGTCAGCGAAGCCCAGGCCGGCGGCCAGGCCGCACTCTCCAGCCAGCCGACGAGCAGCGCGGTGCCAACATTATAGGGCAGGTTGGCCACGATATGGTGAGGCCCGCCGGTTGCAGCTGTGGCATCGACTTGCATGGCATCACCGTGGCTGACAGTCAGCCGGTCCGGAAAGGCGTCTGCCACCTCGGCTAGCGCGGGGAGGCATCGGGCATCGCGTTCAACGGCGGTGACTTTGGCACCGGCGCGAAGCAGGGCGCGGGTCAGCCCACCCGGTCCCGGCCCGACTTCAAAGACGCGCGCTTCTGTGAGATCGCCCGGGATTGCAGCGATCCGGTCAAGCAATTGTTCGTCGAATAGGAAATTCTGGCCAAGCGCCTTGCTGGCGGAAAGGTTGTGCCGCGCGATCACCTCACGCAGCGGCGGCAGGACAGGATGGGCGGGGCCGCTCAAGCGCAGGCGCGCAGGCGCGCGATATCCGCCGCCATACGGATCGCGGCAAGCATGGGACCGGCCTCGGCCATGCCCTTTCCGGCAATGTCGAAAGCGGTGCCATGGTCGGGCGAGGTGCGCACGATCGGAAGGCCGAGCGTCACATTGACCCCGCTGTCGAAATCGAGCGCTTTCAGCGGGATCAGGGCTTGGTCATGATAAAGGCATAGCGCGAAATCATAGGTTTCGCGCATGCGCGGCGTGAACAGCGCATCGGGCGAGACAGGGCCGAAAATGTCGAGCCCCTCTTCCCTCAACTGCGTGACAGCGGGCAGGAGTATCTCGATTTCTTCGCGCCCGATCGCGCCATTCTCCCCAGCATGAGGATTGAAACCGGCAAGCGCTATGCGCGGGTTGCAGTCACCAAACGCTTTCGAATAGCCGCGTGCTGCGGCTTGCGCGCGGGCCATGATCAGCTCCTGCGTCAGCAATTCGGGCACGTCGCGCAAGGGAACATGGACGGTGATCGGCACGACTTTCAGGCTGGGCCCGGCAAGCATCATCACCGCATTGGTGCGCGATACGCCGCAACGGTCAGCGATGAATTCGGTCTGGCCGGCATGGGTAAAGCCGACCTTGTACATCTGTTCCTTGCAGATGGGCGCCGTGACGAGCGCTGAAACCTCGCCACTGCGAGCCAGGCCGACACCCATCTCCAGCGAATGAAGAGCGCAATGCGCGCCTTCGATGGTCGGCTGGCCGGGCGTCAACGGCCCAGAATCCTCGATATGCCAGACTGGTAGCGCCTCTTCGAACACCGCGGCAGCCTCGGCTGCGCTATCGATTTGCCGGATAGGGCCGTCATAGACCGCGCGCACGGATGCAATGTCGCCCACAGCGAAGAAGGGTACGGCCGGAAGGTCGGACTTGCGCTGATAGGCGGCGGCGACCACTTCCGGCCCTACTCCGGCCGGATCGCCAAGCGAAATAACGACAGGCTGCAATCCCGGGTTTCCTTGTGCTGTCGCAAGGCAGCTGGAACCAGGCGGCGTCCTTTGCCGCGCGGCTCCTGCTGGATCAACTATACTCGATCACCGCATCGCGGCGGAGATCGCGCAGAAAGCGCTGTGCGCGCCGGTTGATGCGCTCGCGGCGGATGTTTTCCGCAATATCGTCAGTCGAAGGAATGGTGACTTCCTGCGGCATGTCTCGTCCGCACAGGACAAGGACGCTGACACCGGCTTCGGGTGAACCGAAGGGCTGTGTCACCTGTCCGATTTGCAGGGTCGTCAGCGTCGCCTGCAGCTGCGGCGGCAGGTCGCGTACCGAAATCTGATCACGGCTGATCAATTCGGCGCCGAGCGATGCTGCGACGGCATCAGCCTGTCCGCAACCGGCAATGGTCCGCGTCTGATTGGCGAAATTGGCGGCGAGTTCCGTAGCCCGCGCCACAGACAGGCCTTCGGGGAAATTCAAGGAGAGCTGCTTAAGCGAGAGCGTTGCGTCCCGCGGGTCGGCGGTCAGCACCTGACGCTGGTCAACCAGATAGATGATCGACAGGCCGCCTGGTACCTGCAACGGCCCAGCCAGCTGGCCGGGTTGCATGCGCTGGACTTCCTCGCCCATCGAAGCAGGCAGCTGATTGATGCGGATCCAGCCGAGGTCGCCGCCAACTGCCGCGCTCGATGCGCGGGAATGGCGCTGCGCCAGCTGCGCAAAGGGTGCGCCTTCGGACAGAGCCTGCGCGATACGACGCGCGGTCTCGACCGTCGCCGCCAGTGTGTCCTGAGTCGCGGGCAGATAGATTTCGGCTACGCGATACTCGATCGTGCCGCGCTGCGCCTGCAGGCGCTCGACCAGCGACGTCACCTCTTCCTGGCTGACGTTGGTAAAGGGTTCGATGTTGCGGCCGAGCAGCCGCTCCCATGCGGCATCCCCCCGAATCTGCTGGCGCATGGATGCGACCGATGAGCCATTTTCCGTCAGAAAGCGCGTAAACTGCTCGGGGGTCATCCGCTGAGCAGCGGCGATCCGGGCGAATTCCTGATCGATCTCGCTGTTTTCGACCTCCAGTTCCTGCGCACGCGCTTCTTGGATCTTGAGGATCTCGTCGACCAGCTGGTTGAACACCTGCTGGCGCACGGCATCGAGCTGCTCGGCGGGAATGTTGCCGCCGTTGGCGATGCGGACCAAAGCAACGCGCTGCTCAACGTCGGTCGCCGTGATGATTTCGTCATTCACCCGTGCGGTAGGGCGGAACACGTTGCTGTCGGCATTCCCGAACAGTTGCACATTGCTCGGAATGTTGAGCGATTCGCCCGAACCGGGCTGGTCACCGACCGTCTGGGCGAAAGCGCCGGTCGCGATCATCGCCATTGCCGCAGCGCCCAGCGCAAAGCGCTTGCGGGCGGTGCCTATGCTGCCAGTCATGCTTGTCCGATCATCCTGTAGTTGCCATCACCCGGGGCTCCCAGCCCCTGTAAGGCCGGCCTGTGCGCCTTGTCCCCTGAACGCAGCCTGAGCCGTTGATCCAGAAAAACACCACGCAATGTGTGGTCTACACGCCAAGGTTGCGGAATGCCAGCCTCAGCAGGAAGCTGTTGCCGCGCCGTGCGTCACCGGTGTCCTGATAGTCGCGCCGCCATGTAAGTCCGATCGACAGGCAGTCGTCGTCATAGGATATGCCGAGACGGTGGCGGATCGGCGTAAATCCGTCGGAGGTGGTCGAGGGATCGTCCAAAGCCCCGGTCAGATCGACGATGGCAGAACCGAAGACCGACCAATAGCGCGCAACCCGGATACGCGCGCCGGCACGCACTTCCTCGCGATCGCGCAGATCCTCGCCCAGATTGGCGATGTCGCGATTGAGCCGGGAATACCCCAGCGTCACATAGGTCTGGCGCCCGCCGATGGTCGCGTCGATCTCGTTACGGCGGACGGTAAGGTCGTCCTTGTCGAGCCGGAAGCGGTGCGTAAGCCTCACAAAACTGCGGAACGCGACCGTGGTCCGCCCGACAATGTCGGATGACCGGTCGGTCAGGCCGGTGCCGTCGAGGAACAGTGATGGCCGATCGTCGAGGCGATAGCTTTGCGCGATGCTGGTCGATGCCGAAAGACCCGGCCGGTTGACCGTCCACTCGACACCATAGGTCAGCCGCGTACCGTCCTCGAACCGGTCGTTGCCCGGAAAGCGGTTGAGCGCGAAGATGTTGCTGTCTTCCAGCTCAAAGGCGCGGCTGTCTTCATTGGGGATGTCGATGTTATCCACCGGCGATGTCGCGACCAGCTGGATACGCGGGCTAATGCGCTGTGTCCCGCCGGCGAACGGACCAACAAATGGCCAGCTGACATCGATCGCGCCGCTGGCAAAGGCACGCCCCTGCCACCCGTCACGGCCGCGATAGCTGGGGATAGCTGTCATCGCCGAGTCTTGCGTGTGATAAATGTCGCCGCGCGCAAGGGCGGTCAGCCGAACTTCTTGTCCCAGCGGGGTCAACTGCCGCCAGTCCCATTGTGCGCTGGCGAACAGGCGTTGCGTGTCTTGCCCCGAGGTACGGGTGAGGGCGAGCGTATTGGCGTGCAACAGCCACTGGCCGCCCAGCCAGGGATCGTCGAGGCGCTGGCGGAAATCGATGAGCGGTAATGCTATGGGCTGCTGGCCCTGCCGGTCGTTGACACGCAGCGTCTGCACCGCCCAGCCAGCGATGGTGAGGTAGGATGAGCCGCCGTTGCGTGCCAGGCTGAAAGTTGATCGCAGCCGGTCGTCCCGGCTGATGTCATAGCGGCGCAGGAATGTGCGGTCGGTTGCGATTCGGCCTGATGCCGAAAGGCTCCAGCGCGGATCGAACTGGAATCCAGCACTGCCTTCCAGATAGCCGCGGAACGCATTCTCGCCTGTCGCGCCCGGATTGGTAACGGAAACGCGCTGGCTGTAGGTTGCGAATCCGCGCACCTGCCAAGCACCCTTGGCCGCCAAACCGCGCAGCTCCGCTTGGGCCATTGGCGCGGCATTGGAATAGATGTGCGGGGTGAGGGTAAGGTCCCGGTTTGGAGCGATGCGCCAATACCATGGCAGGGCGATCTCGACGCCATTGACCCGGTCGACCCGCAGATCAGGAACTAGAAAGCCGGATCCTGCGGCACTTGATGCCGGGTGGGACAGTCCAGGCAGAGGCACCAGCGGTAGTCCGAACAGTTCGATTCGGGCACCTTGGTACCGGATACGGTCGGCTGCCCGGTCATAATAAACGCGCGCAGCGCGAACCTGCCAGCTGGGGTCCGTCGGACAGCCATTGGCATCTTCGATAGGGCAGGGCGAATAAGCCGCCCGCTCGAGCGTCATGTCGCCGTTCGCTACACGCTCGCCGCGGTTCGCCGCCAGTCGTCCGCCCTCGGTAAAGACGAGCAGCAGATTTTCGACCACCCCGTCGCGCAGCGTGTCTGTCAGCTCGACTGATTCGCCATAGGCGATGTCACCTTCGGGATTGGTCAGTGCGACATTGCCATTAGCGGTGACCAAGCCAGATCGGCGATTCCATATCACGCTGTCTGCGCGCAGCCGCCAGCCCTGACGCTCCAGTTCGACATTGCCCGATGCGGTGACCGTGTCGGCGCTGTTGTCGTAATTGACGGTATCTGCGGCAAAGCCGATGCTCTCTTCGACCTCCGGAGTAACCGCAGGTGCAGCCGGTTGCGCCTGCTGCGCGCTCACGGGCGCCGCAGCCAGCACGGTCCAGCCCAGCGCAAGCGCGGTTCCGCCGTGCAGCCAAAGCCGCAATCCGGGCGATGTCGGCTGGGCGGCCGTCGGCAACACTCGGGTTCCTCGCGAGAAAGGGGGGTGTGGCGCCACGCCATCCCTCCAGCGTTCGTGCTAATAAGCCGCACCGGGGGCTTTGCAACCGGGCGCGGGTGCATCTATCTGCCCGGCAACATTTGTTGCCCGGCGCATCGTCGTCTGGTTCCCATCGCACAAGGAAGATGATGCGCATGATTATCGAATTCGTGTCCGGCCAGCCTGGCGATCGCGATGTCCTCGTCGTTCCCGTGGCCAGTGGCGCTGTTCCTGCGGCGCTTGATCGTCTGCCTGCCGATCATCGCGCGATCCTTGCGGGTGCAATTGAACAGGCGCGTTTCGACGGTGCAGCTGGCACCGCATTTGAAGGCTGGCTGTCGCAAGGCCCGCTCGTGCGCCGCCTGCTGCTGGTCGGGACCGGAAGCGGCGATGCCGCGGGCTTTGAACGCGCTGGCGGCGCGCTTACCGCACGGCTCCAGATATCGGGCGCAACGTCCGCTTTCGCTGATCTCTCGGGCGCATCGGCCGACAATGCTGCCCGCTTTGCGCTTGGCACGGTCCTGCGCGGCTGGCGGATTGACCGCTATCGCACGCGCCTCGCCGACAAGCAGAAGCCGACGCTTGAACGGGTTGCTATTGCCGGTGCTGGCGAAGGGGCCGAAGGGGCATGGGATCGTTTGCGCGCGGTGGCAGAAGGCGTCGCCTTCACGCGCGAACTCGTCTCTGAGCCGGGCAATGTCATTTATCCCGAGAGCTTTGTCGAACGCTGCCAGCGCCTGACCGAGGCCGGCCTTGCGCTCGAAGTGCTCGATGAAAAGCAGATGGCGGAGCTTGGCATGGGTGCCTTCATTGGCGTCGGTCAGGGTTCGGTGCGCCCACCGCGCCTGCTCGCCATCACATGGAAGGGTGAGGGCGCTGCCGATGGTGCACCGCTGGTTCTCATCGGCAAGGGCGTAACTTTCGACACCGGCGGTATCTCGATCAAGCCGGCGGCTGGCATGGAGGATATGAAATGGGACATGGGCGGGGCAGGCGCTGTCGCTGGCGCGATGCTCGCGCTCGCTCGAAGGAAGGCTCCGGTCCATGTCGTCGGCGTCTGCGCGCTCGCTGAGAATATGCCGGATGGCAACGCCCAGCGTCCCGGCGACATCGTCACCACTATGTCAGGCCAGACGGTGGAGGTGATCAACACTGACGCCGAAGGACGGTTGGTGCTGTGCGATGCGATCACCTGGGCTCAGCGCAAATATAAGCCGAAGACGATCGTCGATCTGGCCACCCTCACCGGCGCGATGATCATCAGCCTCGGCCGCGAACATGGCGGCATGTTCGCTAATGACGATGCGCTCGCTGCACGCCTCACCGAATGCGGCCTCGCGACGGGAGAGAAGCTGTGGCGCTTCCCGCTTGGGGACGCCTATGACAAGCTGATCGATAGCCCCATTGCCGACATCAAGAACGTCGGCCCGCGCGACGCCGGTTCGATCACCGCCGCACAGTTCCTCAAGCGCTTTGTCGAAGGTGACACCCGCTGGGCGCATCTCGACATCGCGGGCATGGTCTGGTCGGACAAGGACGGTCCGACATATGCCAAGGGTGCGACCGGTTATGGCGTGCGCCTGCTCGACGCCTTCGTTGCGGCCGAGCTGGAGGGCTGAGGAAAACGGGCATGACGCGCGTAGATTTCTATCATCTGACGCGTGATCCCGCGCCCGCGGTGCTCGCTCGCCTTGCCAGCCGTGTGCTGGCTGGCGGCGACCGCTTGCTGGTAGTTGCTGCCGGACGGGACCAGCGCGAGGCTGTTGATGCTGGCCTATGGGCTGCGATTCCCGAGAGCTTCCTCCCCCATCCACCTGTGGATCATCCGGGCGCGGAAGCTGCGCAGGAGCCGATCCTGATTGCCGCTGATGTTGCCACCCCCGCCAATGGTGCACGATTGATTGCGCTCGCGGATGGCGAATGGCGGGACGAAGCACTCGGCTTCGATCGCGTGTTTCTGCTGTTTGATGGTGCGGGCATTGATGGCGCGCGTGCGGCTTGGAAATCGCTGTCGAAGCGTAAGGGCGTCGACTGCCATTACTGGCGGCAGGATCAAAGCGGCCGTTGGCAGGAGGGGCCGTGATCGCATTGCTTGCAAGCGGAACGCCCTCGCAACATATCCGTTTTTCCCGACGCTTCCGATGTGAACGAAAGGCCCTGCCATGACCCGCCTACTTGCCGTTGTTGCCGTTCCGTTGTTTGCGCTTGCTGCCTGTTCGGGCGGGGAAGTCGAGAAGCAGGCGGATGCCCGCCCGGTCGCGGTCGCCGATGAGCGGTTGCCGGACGGCTTCACCCTGTATCAGGGGCAACAAGACGCGCTGGAAGTGCAGGAATCCAGCCCGCCCACCGGGGGCAAGATCATCACCTTCTCGGTGATTGCGCCGGCTGAACAAATCCTCCGCCATTATGAGCGCGAGGCTGAGGCGGCTGGTCTTGCCTATGCCGGGCGGCTGAACGCCGGCGAGATATTGAGTTGGGAAGGCCGTCGTGAAGGGGAGGGCACCCCTCGCACCTTCGGCGTTACCGTGCTGCGTAAGAGCGAATATTCCAACGTCACGCTGATGTTCGATGTGACGCAATAGGCCGCTCACGCTTGCGCCAACGCCGCCTCGCCGCTAGGGGCGCGCCTTAATGACAACAGCGGAGCGCGGAAATCGGCGTATCCGCCCCTCGCAGGAGCTTTCCCATGGCGGTCACCCGCACCTTTTCGATCATCAAGCCTGATGCCACCCGCCGCAACCTCACTGGCGCGGTCACCAAGATGCTGGAAGAAGCCGGCCTGCGCGTCGTCGCTTCGAAGCGCATCCACATGACCCGCGCACAGGCCGAAGGTTTTTACGCGGTGCACAAGGAACGCCCCTTCTTCGGTGAACTCTGCGATTTCATGATGAGCGAACCGGTCGTCGTGCAGGTGCTCGAAGGTGAAGACGCCGTCGCGCGCAACCGCGAAGTGATGGGCGCCACTAACCCCGCCGACGCCGCCGAAGGCACGATCCGTAAGACCCATGCCCTGTCGATCGGCGAAAACACTGTCCACGGTTCGGACTCGGAAGAGAATGCCGCGATCGAAATCGCCTTCTTCTTCAAGCCGGAAGAAATCGTCGGCTGATTGCCGGTTCCGGCATGACCAAAGCAGCAAGGCCGTCGGAGAGATCCGGCGGCCTTTCGCTTTTCAGAACAGCTCGAGCACCTGTCACATTGCGGTCAGCTTTTTCGGCGTCACCGCTTCCAGTTCAGCTCGATCCATCGGCGGATATCCGCCCAGATACGGCCTCGCGCATCACCCATTGGCTGAGGATACGCGGATAAAGCTGATGCTCGGCAATGCGCACCCGCGCGGCCAGCGTCTCCGGCGTGTCACCGGGCAGGATGGCGACACGCGTCTGACCCAGCACCGGCCCGTCATCAAGTTCCGCGGTGACGAGATGGACGCTGCATCCGGCATGGCTCTGCCTGTCGGCAAGCGCGCGGGCGTGGGTGTCGAGCCCTTTGTAGTCGGGCAGCAGCGAGGGGTGGATGTTCAGCATCCGGCCCTGCCACTGCAGCACGAACGTCGGCGTCAGGATGCGCATATAGCCGGCGAGCGCAACGAAATCGATGTCGTGCGCGCCGAGCAGCTCGCTGACGAGGCTGTCATGCTTGTCCCGTGCCAAACCCTTTGACGGAATGACAAAGGCCGGGATGCTTTCCGCCTTGGCGACTTCAATTCCGGCTGCATCCTCGCGGTTGGATACCACCAACGCCACCTCATAGGGGCAGTCGTCGGCGCGGCTCGCGGAGATGAGCGCCGCCATGTTCGTCCCCGCGCCTGAAATGAGGACGGCGACGCGGGCGCGCTTCACCGCTTACCCCGCATGCGTCGCGCTCCATGGCGCGCGGGCGCTCCATGTCTCGATGCTGCCACTGACCGTGCAGCCCTTTTCGCCTTCGCGGATGGTGCCGATGCGCTGGACGGTTTCTCCTGCCGCTTCGAGCGCAGCGGTGACCGCCGCGACATCGCCTTCCGCCACGACGACGGCCATGCCGATACCGCAGTTAAACGTCCGCGCCATTTCCTCGGGCTCGATTGCGCCTTGCGCTTGCAGAAACGCCATCAGCCGGGGCTGTTCCCAGGCATCGGCGTTGACATGGGCATGGAGGTGCGCCGGCAGAACGCGCGGGATGTTCTCGAGCAGGCCGCCGCCGGTGATGTGTGCGAGCGCGTGGATTTTTCCGTCGCGGATTAGCGGCAGCAGGCTGCGCACATAGATGCGCGTCGGTTCCATCAGATGGTCGATCAGCAGCCGTTCGGGGTCGAACAGTGCTGGGCGGTCGAGCTTCCAGCCCTTGTCCGCCGCGAGGCGCCTGACGAGGCTGTATCCGTTCGAATGGACGCCGGATGAGGCGAGGCCGAGGATCACGTCGCCCGCCGCCACCTTGTCCGCCGTCAGCACCTGGTCGCGTTCCACCGCGCCAACGCAGAAACCGGCGAGGTCATAGTCGCCGTCGGAATACATGCCGGGCATTTCGGCAGTCTCCCCGCCGATCAGCGCGCAGCCGGCCTGCTTGCACCCCTCGGCAATGCCGGCGACGACCGCCGTCGCCACGTCATTGTCCAGTTTGCCGGTCGCATAATAGTCGAGAAAGAAGAGCGGCTCGGCGCCTTGAACAACCAGATCATTGGCGCACATCGCCACCAAATCGATACCGACTCCGTCATGCCGCCCGCTGTCGATGGCAAGTTTCAGCTTGGTGCCGACGCCATCATTCGCCGCGACCAGCAGCGGATCATGGAAACCGGCGGCCCGAAGATCAAAAAATCCCCCGAACCCACCCAGGTCGGCGTCTGCGCCTGGCCGGCGCGTCGCCTTGGCGAGCGGCGCGATCGCGCGGACAAGTGCGTTTCCGGCGGCAATGGAGACCCCCGCCTGCGCATAGGTATAGGGGGCGCTGCTGTTATTCGTGTCACTCATTGCGCCCGCCTAGCCATATCGCGCTTGGATTTCCACGCTGCTTTGGCCAAAAGGCCCTCCGTGACCCAGTCTGCCCCGACATTGCGCCCCCGCGCCCGGTATCTGTTGCCCTTGGCGTTGCTGCTCGGCTTCGGTGCGGGAGCGGTCGTTTATGCGCAGATTGAGTCCGGGAATCGCGGTATTGCGCCGATTGCCAGCACTAATGATCTGATTGTCACCGGCATTCGCATTGACGTCACAGGCGATAATGCCGACGATGCCCGGATGAAGGGCTGGCAGGAGGCGCAGCGCAAAGGTTGGCAGGAACTGGTGCGTCAGATGAATGGCGGCAGCGGCGGCCCGGCGCTCCCTGATTCGACGTTGAACGGCATCGTCTCGGCGATTGTTGTCGAGCGCGAACAGATCGGCCCCGGCCGCTACATTGCGACGCTTGGCGTTCAGTTTGATCGCGCCCGTGCGGGCCAGATTCTCGGCATATCGGGTCGCGTGTTCCGTTCACCGCCCTATTTGGTGCTGCCGATCGTCTATGAAGGCGGCGTGCCACAGGCATTCGAACAGCGCAGCGAATGGCAGCGCGCTTGGGCACAATTCCGCACCAGCGACAGCAGCATCGATTACGTCCGCACGGCAGGAACGGGATCGGACCTCCTGCTTCTCAACCCTGGGCAGGTGCGGCGGCGCAGCCGCACGTGGTGGCGTGATATTCTCGATCAATATGGCGCGTCGGACGTGCTGATGCCGACTGTGCGGATCGAACGCATGTGGCCGGGCGGGCCGATCATCGGCTATTTCTCGGCGCGCTCGGGCCCTGACAATGACCTGCTTGGTACATTCACGCTCACTGCCCGCTCGCCTGCAGGCCTTCGCCAGATGATGGTCGATGGGGTGCGCCGCATTGATGGACTCTACATCGCCGCGCTGGCTGACGGTCGCCTGCGCACTGACCCCTCCTTGATCATCGAAGAGCCGGTCGATCCCGAGGAGCTCGAAGAAGCAGCAGCTGAAGCCGAGGCCGAGGCCGACGATGCGGTTGAAATCGGTACCGCAGGAGCTGGCGAGGAAGAGGCAACCGTTACCGCCAGCTACTCGGTGCAGGTTGATACGCCCGATGCCCAGGCGGTCCTTGCGGTCGAATCCGCTCTGCGCGGGCTTCGTGGTGTCGAAAGCGCTTCGACCAGCAGCGTCGCGATTGGCGGTGTTTCTGTGGTGCGTGTGCGCTTCCGTGGTGATGCATCCGCTATGCGCGCAGCGCTCGCCGCGGGTGGCTGGCGCGTTTCGGAGAGCGGCGGCACGTTCCGCATCAGCCGATGAGCGAGCCTGCGCCTGCGATTGACCTGTTTGGCACGCCGCTTGCCGCCGCTGGGGGCAAAGCCCGGCAATTGCCTTTGCCGCTCGCCTGGGCCGGGCAAAATGGCGGCAACACCCCGGATTTCCTGGTCAGCGACAGCAATCGGGAGGCGGTGCGCCACCTGTTTGAAGCGGATTGGGCCGCGCCCGCGATGCTACTCACAGGCCCCGCCGGATCTGGCCGCTCGACCCTTGCAGGGCTCGCTGCGGAACGGCTCGGCTGCACTGTGGTCGATCCGCTGGAATTGGCCGATGAGGAGGCCTTGTTCCACGCCTGGAACCGGGCGCGCGATGACGGAGGACGCCTGCTCATCGTTACGGCTTCGACTGCCAGTATTGATACGCTCGCAGTTCCTGACCTTCGTACCCGTTTGCGTGCATCGCCGGTGGCAGAGATTGGCGCGCCGGACGCCTGTCTGACCCGCGATCTTGTTGAACTCCTGCTCACGCGCCGTGGTCTCGTGCCCGCCCCCCAATTGGGTTCCTATGTCGCGGCGCGGATTGAACGCAGCTACTCTGCTATTCATGCCGCTGTAGGCGCGATCGATGCCGCCAGTCTCGCTTCCGGGGCGGCGCCCGGCGTGCGTCTCGCTCGCATGGCGCTGATTGAAACTGGACTGTTCGACCCTGCGGGGCAGAGCGAGGAAGGGCAGGAGGAGGCTGCATGAACGCCCCCGTGACCGCACCTGGCGTTGCCGAAGCCCGCTATTTCAACCGCGAACTCTCCTGGCTCGCCTTTAACCGGCGGGTGATGGAAGAAGCGCGTAACGCCGCCCATCCCCTGCTCGAACGTCTTCGCTTCCTCTCCATCTCCGGCAACAATCTCGATGAATTTTTCATGGTGCGCGTCGCCGGGATCAAGGCGCACCAGTTGCAGGGGATCGAGGAACGCTCGCAGGATGGACTGACGCCGACGCAACAGCTCGACGCCATCGCCGCCGCGACGCAGACTCTGGTCGGTGAACAGCAGGCAGAGTGGCACCATCTCTCGGTTGAACTCGCGCGGCGCGGGATAGAGGTGGTGCATGATGTCGCCGGGGCGTCCCGGTGGCGCGCGGCGCTCGAACAGCATTTCATCGAACAGATTTTCCCCATCCTCACGCCTCAGGCGCTCGATCCTGCCCATCCTTTCCCCTTCATCCCCAACAAGGGGCTGGCGGTGGTGTTCGATCTCGTCCGCCAGTCGGACGCGGAGGCAGTGCGCGAACTGGTCATGATCCCGCCGACGCTCCCGCGCTTTGCACGCGTGCCGGGGGAGCGCGCGGTCTATGTCGCGGTCGATACGCTGGTTGCGCTGTTCGCCGACCGTTTGTTCCCCGGCTTCACTGTGCTCGGTCACGGCCGTTTCCGCCTGATCCGCGACAGCGATATCGAGCTTGAGGAAGAGGCGGAGGATCTTGTCCAGCATTTCCGCACCGCTATCCGCCGCCGTCGTCGCGGGCGCATCGTGCTGTTCGAATTCGACAGCGAAACGCCTGAGGCGCTGATTGCCGATCTGGTCGAGGAGGCTGATGGGCAAGAACCAGAAGTTCTTGTTTCATCAGGATTTATTGGGCTGGCTGATCTCGATCAGATTGTCGGGGAAGACCGGCCTGACCTCAAGTTCACGCCCTTCACTGCGCGCTTTCCGGAACGCATCCGTGATCATGGCGGGGATTGCTTCGCCGCGATCCGCACCAAGGATATCGTCGTCCACCACCCTTATGAGAGCTTCGATGTTGTGCTCTCCTTCCTCCGTCAGGCGGCGGCAGACCCTGATGTGGTGGCGATCAAGCAGACGCTATACCGTGCAGGTGACCAGTCGCCGGTGATCCGCGCGCTGATCGAGGCGGCAGAGGCCGGTAAGTCGGTAACCGCTGTTGTCGAACTCAAGGCCCGTTTCGACGAGGAGCAGAATCTCCACTGGGCGGGGCAGCTCGAGCGCGCCGGCGTGCAGGTGGTCTACGGCTTCATCGAATGGAAAACCCACGCCAAGGTTTCCATGGTCGTGCGGCGCGAAGGTGGGGCCTATCGCACCTACTGCCATTTCGGCACCGGCAATTACCACCCTGTCACGGCGCGAATTTACACGGATTTCAGCTTCTTCACAGCTGATGCGCGCGCCGGGCGCGATGCGGCGCAGCTGTTCAACTACATCACCGGCTATATCGAACCACGCGGTCTCGAGATGATCACCATGTCGCCGCTGCACTTGCGTCCGAGGCTGATGGCCTTGATCGATGCCGAAATCGCCAACGCAAAGGCGGGTCAAGGCTGCGGTATCTGGGCCAAGATGAACAGTCTGGTTGACCGGCAGATCATTGAAAAACTCTATGAGGCCAGCGCGGCTGGTGTCCCGATCGACCTTGTGGTGCGGGGCATCTGCTGCCTGCGTCCCGGCGTGCCCGGCCTTAGCGAAAATATCCGCGTCAAATCGGTGGTCGGGCGTTTCCTTGAACACAGCCGCCTGTTCGCCTTTGGCAATGGCGCCGCGCTGCCTTCGCGCGGGGCGCTCGTTTACATCAGCTCGGCGGACTGGATGAACCGCAACTTTGACCGCCGCGTTGAGTATATGATCCCCATCGAAAACCCGACCGTGCACGATCAGCTGCTCGATCAGGTGATGGTCGCCAATCTCATCGACAATGAACAAAGCTGGCGACTCGCGCCTGATGGCGGCTACACCCGCGTCGATGCCGGCGACAAACCGTTCAACTTGCACCGATATTTCATGAACAATGCCTCGCTTTCTGGCCGTGGTGATACGCTGCGGCGGCGAAAGGATGTGCCCAAGCTTGACCTGACGCGCTGGAACGGCTGAGCACGACAGCGGGGCAGGGGGCAGAAACAGAATGGCAGACCGCGCGGCGCGCCGCATTGCGATTATTGATATCGGCTCGAACTCCGTTCGCTTGGTCGTCTATGCGGGGCCGAGGCGTGCTCCGCGTCCCGTGTTCAACGAAAAGCTGATGGTTGGGCTGGGGTCGGGCCTCGCGACCACTGGCGCTATCGAACCCAAACCTTATCGCCGTGCCATTTCCGGCCTTGCCCGGTTCCGCGCGCTCACACAGGCGATGGCGATTGACGAGCTGCGCTGCGTCGCCACGGCGGCTGTCCGTGATGCCAGCAATGGCGCGCAATTCCTCGCCGACGCACGCGCTATCGGTCTTGATGTGGAATTGTTGTCAGGCGAGGAAGAGGCTCGTGCTGCTGGCCTCGGCGTCATCTCTGCCATTCCTGATGCCGACGGCATTGTTGCCGATCTTGGGGGCGGCAGCCTTGAACTGGTGCGGGTCAGCGATGGCGAAACGCGCCATCACAGCAGCTTTCCTCTGGGCGTGCTGCGCCTTGCCGCACTTCGCACGGCCCATGGTCCGCGCTTTTCCAAGGTGATCGGGCGGATGTTGGCCGATGCCGGATGGCCGGATGGCGATACGGCCCTGCCGCTCTATCTCGTGGGGGGCTCCTGGCGCGCGCTGGCCCGCTACGACATGATGATCGCGCGTGATCCGATGCCAGTGGTTTCGGGCCATTTGATGCCGGTGGAGGCCGCGGCGCGGTTGGCCCGTCGTCTCGCCAATGCCGATCTTTCAACCATGTCCATTCCCGGCCTCAGCAGTGCGCGCGTCGGCACCATGCCGGATGCAGCAGCGCTGCTCGTTCCATTGGTGCGTCAGCTCAAGAGCAGTCATCTCGTCGTGTCGACCAGTGGCCTCCGCGAAGGCCTGTTGTTCGGTGCACTGCCGGCTGATCTCCGCCGGCAGGATCCGCTCATTCTCGCTGCCGAGGCCGAAGGACGCCGCTTTGCCCGCTTCGTGCCGCATGGCCGTGCGATTGAGGCGTGGATCGCGCCCCTGTTTGCAGATGACGATGCCGCCGCGGCGCGCCTGCGCCTCGCCGCCTGTCTCCTTTCGGATGTCGCCTCGACCGCCAACCCCGATTTCCGGGACGAGCGTGCGGCGGAGATGGCGCTGCACGGGCAATGGCTTGGGATTGATCTTGCAGACCGGCTGGTGCTTGCTCAGGCTCTTTTTTCGAGCGCGGGCGGCAGCGGCCGGCCCTTTGATATGCGCACTGATCCCATCCTTGACGCGCGCCTCGCCCGTGCCAGCCAGTGGGGGTTGGCCATTCGTCTCGCGCAGCGGCTTTCAGGCGGCGCGCTGGCCGGGCTGGAGGTGACGCGCATTGAACGCATCGGTGATGTGCTTCGCCTGAGTTACAATGGCTCGGGTACAGATTTTGCGGGCGAACAGGTGGACAAGCGCCTGCGTCAGCTCGCCGCTGGTCTTGGCCTAAAGGCCGAAAGCGTCCGCTGATTTCTTAGCCGCAGCGCAGCGTCAGGATGACCCCGTCGGGATCGAGCTCGGCGTTGAGCCGGTCGACGCTGTAATCCATCGTCACCGCCGTCCCTGGTTCGATCCAGCGGATGGTGCGCGCCCCCGAGCGGCTGGCAATTTCCTCTCGCAATGTTGCGTTGGCACGCAGGCCGGTGAAGCTCTGCACCAGCGATGCGCCGCATTCATCGCCATCATCGCGCAGCGAAATGGGCTCGCGCACGCCGGTCTCATAGCGTTGCTCGCGGCTCGAGCATGCGCTGACCGCGAGGGCGGCGGCGATGGTCAGCAGGGCAGGGGCAGCTCGCATGGCGTCAATCCTCCGTCTGCGGGCGGGTCATGGTCAGTCGCCCGTTTTTCACCGTGAAACCAAGTCGCCCCTCGACCAGTTCCAATGCATCGCCCCCGAATACCTCGGCTCGCCAGCCGGCAAGGATGGAGAGCCCTTCGCGCACACCCGCCGCCAGCTGCTCCAGCTCCTCACTGCGCGCGATGAGGCGCGCTGCTACATTCATTTCCTTGGCGCGGATCTTGAGCAGCAGCTTCAGCAGGTCGGCGACGAGCGCGCCATCCTTGCCCAGGCTGGGCCCGCGCGGCGCGGTTGCCGGCATGTCCTCGCGCGTCATTGGCTCGGCCCGCTCGATCGCCTGCATCAGCCGCGCGCCGATGTCGTTGTTACGCCATGTGGCGGAAAGGCCGCGAATACGACCGAGATCATCCTGCTGGCGCGGCGGATGTGCGGCGAGTTCGGCGAGCGTCTCATCCTTGGCGATGCGCCCGCGCGGCAAATTCTTCTGCCGGGCCTCGCGCTCGCGCCATGCCGCTATCGCCCGCAAGCGGCCCAGCACGTCGGGCTTCTTCGACTGGACCTTCACCCGCTGCCAGGCATCGTCAGGGTCAAGCTGGTAGTTGGACGGGTCTGCAAGCCGCTCCATTTCCTCGTCGAGCCAGTGACCGCGATTGGTCTTGCGCAGCTTTTCCAGCATCATCGGGAAGATTTTGGCGAGATGCGTCACATCGGCGATGGCATAGTCAATCTGCCGCTTGTCGAGCGGGCGGCGCGACCAGTCGGTAAAGCGCGCACCCTTGTCGAGGCTGAGGCCGAGCCAGCTTTCGACGAGATTGGAGTAACCGAGCTGTTCCGCCTGGGCGAGCGCCATGGCGCCGATCTGCGTGTCGAAAATGGGGTGCGGCGTTTTGCCGGTCAGGTTGAAGATGATTTCCACATCCTGGCCGCCGGCGTGGAACACTTTCAGCATGTCCTCGCGGTTGACGAGCAGATCGAGCAGTGGATCGAGGTCTATCCCCGGCGCTAACGGATCGATGGCGGCGGCAATCTCCGGCGTCGCCACCTGAACCAGGCAGAGCTCGGGATAATAGGTCGATTCGCGCATGAACTCGGTATCGACGGTGATGAAAGGCGCGTCGCTGATGCGGTCGCAGAAATCCTCGAGTGCGTCGGTATCGGTAATCAGCAGATGTTCGGCCATCGACGGGCCTTAACCCGCTTGACCCGCACGGGGAAGTCCCGTGTGCGCGGCTACCGCCTGCCCTTGCTGCGTGCCCGTTTCGAAACGGTCGCGACGGACGATGGCTTTAATCGGATGAATATTGTGAACCGTGCGCGGCATGCTGCGCGTTTGTCTCCTGTTCCCGACGCAACGGCGCCGGGGGCTGAACAGCTGGCAGAACCCTTCTGCCGGCTATTGGCAACCAGCAAAAGGAGCAGGAACATGGCCAATCAGCAGAACCAGTCCGGTAGCAAAAGCAATCAGGGCTTCGCCTCGAAGGACGCGGAAAAGCAGCGTGAGATCGCCAGCAAGGGCGGTCAAACCAGCCACGGTGTTGGCGTTGCCGACGTCCCCGAGCGTGCACCCGAGGCAGAACGCAAGGTCGGCGAGGCCAGCCAAGCTGGCACCAGCAACAAACGCTAAGCCGATGCGGCAGAGGGGAAGGGGCGCTTCGGGCGCCCCTTTTCTTCGCGCGCGGTGCCCCGTGGTGCAGCGGCTACGGCAAAGGCGACAGCTGTGCCGATCACCAGCTGCCAGGGGAAGGCCAACTGCCCGAAGGCTGGCGGCAGGCCGATGGCAGCGGCCACATAGGGTTGCATGGCGAGCGTCGTCAGGAACCCGGCGATGAGCGCGGCGATGATCGATGCGGTCGTGCCGCGCCGCGTGAAAACCGCTGTCGCGAACACGCCGAGCAGCCCCGAATAGGCGAAGGCCATCACGCCCAGTACGAACTCGAGCAGCGGCGTTTCCGTCGCGCGCTGCCAGTGGAAACAGAAGATGGCGACCGCGAAAAGCACCAGCGCCAGCACCACCACTGCCCAGCGCCCGACGCGAACATAATGCGCCTCGTCGAGGCCCGTATCACCGCGCCAGGGGCGATAGAAATCGCTCACCAGCACCGCCGACATGGAAATGAGCCCGCTGTTGATCGCAGCCGCCGCGATTACGCCGACGGTCACCAGCCCGCGCAGGCCCGGCGGCACTTCGGACAGGATGTAGGACATGAAGACTGTTATCTTCTCTCCCGCGAACGCCTGTCGTACCGCATCCCCGCCACCGCCCATCAGCTCGGGCCGCTCAAAGAAAAGCCAAAGCAAAGTGCCGATGGCCATGAAGATCGCGACCACAGGGATGGTGGCGATGGCCGAGGCATAGAGCGCCCGTTGCCCTTCGCGCGCATTTTCGCAGGCGAGGAAGCGTTGCGTCGTATCCTGATCGAGCCCGGCATTGCCGATGTTGAGGAGGACGATGCCGGTCAGAATCGCGAACAGGGAAAAAGGCGCCGAAAAATCAAGGCTGGTGTCAATGAGGCTGAGCTTGCTGCCGCCTTCGGCACCGGTCAGTGCCGCGATCACTTCCGCAGGTGGCGCGGTGATGCTGGAGAGGAGCAGGACGAGAACGAGGATCGCCGCTCCGACATAGAGGACAACCTGCACGAGATCGCTCCAGATCACGGCATTGAGGCCGCCGAACAGCGTGAAGGCGATTCCGAACAGCACCAGCACCCCGATCGAGATGGCGATATGATCGGGCTCGACATCAAGAAAGATGATCATGGAGACAGCGATGGCCGCGAGGTAGAGCCGCGCCCCGCTCGCCAGCACCCGACCGACCAGATACATTGCCGCCGCCGCGCGGCAGGCCATTGCCGAATAGCGTGCGGCGAGCAGCTCATAGACCGTCGTCACGCCCAGAGCATAGAAGCGCGGAATCAGCACTGTCGCGACAATGAAGGCCGCGATGATCGCGCCGATGTTTGCGCCGAGATAGCTCCAGTCACTGCGATAGGCATGATCGGGCACGCCGAGGAAGGTCGCTGCCGACTGGGTGGTCGACAAAACGGAGATGGTCACCAGCCAGGTCGGCGCATGGTGACCGGCAAGGAAATAGCCCTCGGTCGATGCGATCCGCCTGCGGCTCGCCAGCCAGCCGGCCAGCGCCAGCGCGGCGACATAGCCGCCCAGCACTGCCCAGTCCCACCCCGTAAACGCCAGCGGCATCCGCCCCCCTTATCGGGGCTGGTCTAGCGGCAGGGCAAGGAATGTCCATTGCCCAGAAACTTGACAAATCCCCCGCCCACCTGTGTTAGGCGCCGTTCCTTCAGGAGCGCGCTGCCGCGCCCCCAACGCCATACACGAAAGACCATCCATGCACGCCTATCGCACCCACCATTGTGGCCAGCTCCGCGCCGCCGATGTCGGCAGCAGCGTCCGTCTGTCCGGCTGGGTCCATCGCAAGCGCGATCACGGCAACCTCCTGTTCGTCGATCTCCGCGACCATTTCGGCATTACCCAGATCGTCGCCAACGCCGCCGACGCCGACTTTGCGGTACTGGAGGGCGCGCGGCTTGAATCCGTGCTGACTATCGATGGTGATGTTGTCGCCCGCTCGTCCGAAACGGTCAACACCGGCCTCCCCACCGGGGAGATTGAGGTGCGCGCCCGCAGCGTGACTGTGCAGTCAGCCGCAGCTGAACTGCCTATGCCGGTCGCAGGCGAGCAGGAATATCCGGAGGATATCCGCCTCAAATACCGCTTCCTCGATCTCAGACGCGAGCGGCTTCACCGCAACATCATGCTGCGTTCGAACGTCATTGCATCCTTGCGCCGCCGCATGGTGGACCAGGGCTTCACCGAGTTCCAGACGCCGATCCTTACTGCCTCGAGCCCAGAGGGCGCGCGCGACTTTCTCGTGCCCAGCCGCCTGCATCCCGGCAAATTCTATGCGCTCCCGCAGGCGCCGCAGATGTTCAAGCAGTTGCTGATGGTCGCCGGCTTCGACCGCTATTTCCAGATCGCCCCCTGCTTCCGCGATGAAGATGCCCGCGCCGACCGCAGCCCGGGCGAATTCTACCAGCTCGACTTCGAGATGAGCTTTGTTACCCAGGATGACGTATTCAATGCCATCGAACCCGTCCTGGCTGGCGTGTTCGAGGAATTTGCCAACGGCAAGAGCGTGACGCCCGCCGGCACCTTCCCGCGCATCCCCTATCGCGAATCGATGCTGAAATACGGCAGCGACAAGCCTGATCTGCGCAACCCACTGATCATATACGATGTCGGCGAGCATTTCGTGGGCTCTGGCTTCGGCCTGTTTGCGAAGATCGTCGGCGATGGCGGCGTGGTCCGCGCAATTCCGGCACCGGGCACGGCGGACAAGAGCCGTAAATTCTTCGACGACATGAATGAATGGGCGCGTGGAGAAGGCCATGCGGGCCTCGGCTATGTCACGCGCAAGGGCGGCGAATTCGGCGGCCCGATCGCCAAGAACCATGGCGAGGCGGGCATTGCCGCGCTTTATGATGCGCTCGGCCTCGGGCCGGATGATGGCCTGTTCTTTGCCGCCGGTAAGGAAGCACAGGCCGCCAAGCTCGCTGGTGCCGCGCGCACCCGCGTCGCCGAACAGCTGGGCCTCATCGAGCAAGGCTGCTTCAAATTCTGCTGGATCGTCGATTTTCCGATGTTCGAGGCGGACGAGGACACCGGCAAGATCGATTTCAGCCACAACCCCTTCTCGATGCCGCAGGGCGAGCTGGACGCTCTGGAAAACAAGGATCCGCTCGATATCCTCGCCTGGCAGTATGACATCGTCTGTAATGGCATCGAATTGTCCTCCGGCGCGATCCGCAACCACCGCCCGGACATCATGTACAAGGCGTTCGAGATCGCTGGATACTCTCAGGAAGATGTCGACCGCGACTTCGCCGGGATGATCAACGCCTTCAAATATGGCGCTCCGCCGCACGGTGGCTCGGCACCGGGCGTTGACCGCATCGTCATGCTGCTGGCGGACGAACCCAACATCCGTGAAGTCGTCCTCTTCCCGATGAACCAGAAGGCCGAGGACCTGATGATGAACGCGCCATCGCGCGTCACCGAAAAGCAGCTACGCGAGCTTCACATTCGCCTCGTCGACGGCCCCAAGGCCTGAGCGCGAAGGGTGCGGGGGGAGCCAGAACGCCACTGCTTTCAGGCGCCCGCAGGCGATCTCGTCTCGTATGACTGGCCTGGAGAGGGGGCAGGGGCACCGACCTTGCTCCTGCTCCACGCCACTGGCTTTCATGCCCGGCTGTGGGACCGGGTGGTAGCGGCCTTGCCGCCAAGCTTTCGCGTCATCGCGCCTGACCTGCGCGGTCATGGCCTCAGTTATCGCCCGCCCGGCGGTGCTGGCGATTGGGAGGTGACCGCTGCCGAAGCTGCCGCTCTTGCCGAAAGCGTGGCGACTGGCCCGCTCGTTGTCGCCGGCCACAGCATGGGCGGCTATGCCGCCGCCTGGATTGCCGCGCATCGGCCGGAGCTGGTCAGTGCCGCACTGCTCATTGATCCGGTCATCCTCGCGCCGGATGTCTATGCCGGTGCGGCTGGACAGCTGATCGGTGATCCTGCCGCCCACCCGGTCGCACGCCGCCGCAACGCTTGGGCAAACGCGGAGGAAATGATCGCCCGCTTTGCCGAACGCCCGCCCTATTCCGAATGGCAGGACGAAGTGCTTGCCGACTATTGCCACCATGGTCTTGTTCCCACAGGCGAAGGCGAAGCTCTCGAACTCGCTTGCCCACCGGTTATCGAGGCGAGCTGCTACATGGGTTCAGCGATGCAAGACCCGCACCGCTGGCTCTCTCGCATTGCCGTGCCCGTCACCGTATTGCGCGGGCGTGGTGGCGAGCGCGCCTCACCGATGGATTTTTCAGTTAGCCCTACCTGGGAAGGCCTTGCGGCTGCGATTCCGGGCGGTCGCGACCTTCACTGGCCCGATTGCTCGCATTTCATCCCGATGGAAGCGCCGGACCGCGTCGCCGCGCTGATCGCGGAACAGGGTGGAGCTCGGATTGGTTAACCCCTTCGCCACCGCTTTGCGCTAAGGACGGGTGCAGGAGCGCTTATTCATGCCGATCAACCTCGCCGACCACGAATCTGGCGGCAAATACGCCGGTGATTATGCGGCAGATATGGCCGCATTGCAGGACCGGCTGGCCCGCATTCAGGCCGCGCACATCATGCATGGCTGCCAGACCGTCATTCTGTTTGAGGGCTGGGACGCAGCCGGTAAGGGCGGCATTATCCAGCGGCTCTGTGCCGAATGGGATCCGCGCTGGTTCGAAGTCTGGCCGATTGGCGCCCCGACTGAGGAGGAAAAGGCCCGTCATTTCCTTTACCGTTTCTGGAAGCGCCTGCCCGGAAAGCGCGATATCGGCGTGTTCGACCGCAGTTGGTATGGCCGCGTCGCGGTGGAACGCGTTGAGGGTTTCGCGTCAGAGCGCGACTGGCAGCGCGGCTATGATGAGATCAACGAATTCGAAGCGCAGCTGACCGAGAGCGGCACGAACATTCTCAAGCTGTTTGTCCATGTGACGCAGGAGGAACAGGACCGTCGCCTCGCTGCGCGGCTCGATGATCCCTGGAAACGGTGGAAGACGGGGGCAGACGACTATCGCAACCGCGCCCGACGCGCCGATTATCTTAAGGCCTATGCCGACATGTTCGATCGTACCGATACGCGCTGGGCGCCGTGGACGGTGATTGACGGCAATGGCAAGAAGGCTGCGCGCATTGCTGCGCTGACCCACATTGCCGATACGCTCGAACGGCGCGTTCCGATGGTGCCGCTCCCGCGCGATGCGCATGTTGAGGCACTTGCCCAAGAGGCCTTTGGTTATCAGCCGGCCGGAGAAGGCGAAGCCGACGTCGACAGTAAAGGTGCGGACTGAGCGCGCCCGCTAATCGTAGCGGATCGCCATCACCTCATATTCTAGCTCTCCGCCGGGTAATTGCACCCGCCGCATGTCCGCTACGGCCGCGCCGCGCAGGGCTCGCGCCAATGGGCTGTCCCAGCCGATCCGACCGGCGCCCGCGTCTGCCTCGTCATTCCCGACGATGGTGAGAATGCGACGCCGGTCGTCCTCATCAGCGATTTCGACCGTGGCACCAAAAAACACCCGGCTCTTGTCGGGCTGTGCCGCAGGATCAATGACCTTCGCGGCCTTCATCCGCTTCGCCAGCCAGCCCAGCCGCCGGTCGATCTCCCGCATCCGCTTGCGCCCATAGAGATAGTCGCCATTTTCGCTGCGGTCGCCATTGGATGCGGCCCAGCTTACCACCTCGACAATCGCCGGCCGCTCGGTACCGAGCAGCCGGTCATATTCTTCGCGCAGCGCGGCAAAGCCTGCGGGCGTGATGTAATTGGGGCGCGGCCCCGGCGTGCTGGCCACGGTTCAGCCCGGTTCGCGCTTGCCGAGATAGTAGCTCAGGCGATTGCGCGGCGCTTCGCTCACGCCTGGGCGCAGCGATTCATAAACCACCGCATTCTCCAACACGCGATGCACATAATTGCGTGTCTCGAAAATCGGGATCGCCTCTATCCAGTCGAGGATAGCAATGCTGCCGGTGCGCGGGTCACCATTGGCGCGCAACCAGCGGTTCACATTGCCCGGCCCCGCATTATAGGCCGCCACCGCGAGCGGATAGCTGCCGCCATAGTAGCGCAGCATCCGCTGAAAATAGGTCGACCCAAGCATGATGTTGTAGCGCGTATCGGTTGTCAGCGCGTCGAAATCGTAGCTGAGGCCGATCTGCCCGGCGGTCTCGCGCGCGGTTCCGGGCATCAGCTGCATCAGGCCGCGGGCGCCGGCATGGCTCACTGCCGCACGATCGAACTGGCTTTCCTGCCGGCTGATTGCGTGGATAAAGGTCCAGTTGCTCTCATGCCCTTCTGGCACCGCCATGGTTGGATAGGCGACGGGCAACATGCCGTCATGCCCGTTCACCCGCGCACTGCGCCCGATCATCACCGCCAGGTCAGGCCGGCCGATCTCCGCGGAAAGCAGGGCGGCATGTGCATGTTCGGCATCGCTGCGGGCATTGTTCGCGATGGCGCGCAGGAACAGCGTCTGCTCGCGCCATTGGCCTTGCTCACCCAGAAACCGTGCCGCTTGGACGATACTCGACGCATCGAAAGCCTCGCGCTCGGCATCGGACAATTCGTTGCCGGACAGGGTGGGGCGGGGTTGCGCTTCGCCCAGTCGTTCCAGCGCTAGCTGGCCGTGGAACTGATCGAAGTGGGTGGCGGCGCGCCGGAAATAATCATTGGCGAGATTGCTGTCGCCGGCATCAAGTGCAGCACGCCCGGCCCAATAAAGCCCGCGTGCCTTCACCTGCGGGGATCGCCCACCCGCTGAATAGAGGAGGTAGAGCCCCGCCGCCTCACGTGGCCGGCCGAGTTGGCGGTGCGCCGTCGTCGCTGCCAGCCACAGCGCGTTGGTGTATTCGTCGCGCACGCCAAGCGGCTGCGCCAGCACGTCGGTGCCCAGCGGCAAGGCATCCTCGACCCGGCGGGCGATGTCATAGGCGGTGCGATGGTCGCCTGCGCGCGAAGCGGCCCGTGCCTGCGCGACGATCAGCTCCAGCCAGCGCTCGGCGTCGCGTGGCGGGGAGGTAAGCGTGCGCGGCCCTGCGAGCAGCGCTTGTGCAGCGCCGGTCTGGCCGGTGGCGGCGAGCCAGCTCGCCTTGTCGGCGATATAGCCAGCATCGCTGGTGAGCAGCTCGGGATTAGCGGATTCCGCCTCGGCAGCGCGCAGCGCCGCTGCGGTCGCCCGCGTGCGCATGGCGAGGCGCGCGGAAAACTCCAGCTGCCGCGCAGGAGAAACCAGGGCGATCTGGCGCGTTGCGGCAGCGTTGGAACCCGACCACAGCAGCCGGTCCATACGGTTGTCATGATCGGCGCTGGAGAGCGCGCCGGGGAAGGATGCGAGCAGTCGGCTCTCCTCTTCGGCGTTCAGCGTCCCGCTGGTCCAGGCGCGTCGGGCTGCCTCGGTCGCTTCCTCGAGACGATTGGCGGACACAAGGGCAAGCGCGTGGCGCAAATGGCCTGCCGCATTGGTCGGCGCGACGACAGCAAAATAGTCCGCAGCGCGGGCAGGGATGTATCCGTTGATGTCGAGCGCATTTTCCGCTGCCCGACGCAGCTCGGCCTCGTTCGGCCAGCCGCGGTTGGCCATCAGAAATGCTGCAACCCGGTCAAATGATGGCTGCTGCTCCCGGGTTAGCGCCTGCCATTCAGTGACTGCGTTCCGTGCAGACATGGTCGGTACGGGTACAGCCGCGGCACTTGTGCTGGTCAGGGCGGGGGCGCTTGCTGCCGGGGCTGCAACGGTCAATTCGTGCGCAATCACCGCCACCGGACCGAGCAACAGGCCGGCGAGGATGATGCGCGAAGCAGAACCACGGAACTGCATGCTTGCCATGATGGGGGTCACTTCCTTATCTGGCGCTGAACGGGGCGATTTCGCCGCTTTCCCAGCACAATCTGTCGTGGTTGAGTCTAGGACGGCGGAATCCGGCCTGTAAAGGAGCTTAGCGATGTTTTCGGGTTCTATCCCGGCTATGGTGACCCCGTTTCGCGACGGACGGTTGGATGAAGGGGCGCTCGCGCGACTCGTCGAATGGCAGATTGCGTCTGGCAGCAGCGCACTTGTTCCCTGCGGCACCACCGGCGAAAGCGCGACATTGTCGTTCGAAGAACATTATCGCGTGTTCGATACCGTCATCGAGGCCGCGGCCCGCCGCGTTCCCGTGATTGCGGGCTGCGGCTCCAACGACACTGCAACCGCCATCCGTCATATGCAGCGCGCCAAGGCCGCCGGTGCCGATGCCGCGCTGGTAGTAGCGCCCTATTATAACCGTCCAGGTCAGGACGGACTCGTCGCACATTTCGAAGCGGTGGCCGCCGCCGCCGACCTTCCGATCGTCGCTTACAATGTGCCTGGCCGCACGGTCACTGACATTCTGCCGGAGACGCTCGCGCGTATCGCGGCGATTCCCGGTATTGTTGCGGTCAAGGATGCCAGCGGCGATCTCGCCCGCGTTACACAGCACCGCGCCTTGCTCGGAGCAGAATTCTGCCAGCTATCCGGCAATGATGATCTGTGGCTGCCGCATGCAGTCATGGGCGGCACGGGATGCATCTCGGTTACTGCCAATGTCGCCCCCGCCCAGTGCGCCGCCTTTGCCATGCATTGCGCCAAGGGCGAATGGGCGGCGGCGCTGGCGCTCCACGACCGGCTGTTTGCGCTGCACAAGGCGATGTTCGCGGATGCAAGCCCTGCGCCCGCCAAATATGCGCTGTCGCAGCTGCACGATTGGTTCGATCCCGAAATACGTTTGCCGCTGCTGCCCGCGAATGAACCGGCACAGCGTGCAGTCGATGCCGCCATGGCGGAGGCTGGCATTCTCTGATGGCGCGCCCGCACCCAGCTGCCTTCGACAAGAAAAAGATCGTCGCGGATAATCGCCGCGCGCGGTTCGACTATTCGCTCGACGAATTGTTCGAAGCGGGCATTGCGCTGACTGGCACGGAGGTCAAATCGCTGCGCTTCGGGGAAGGCAATATCGGAGATAGCTATGCCGAGGTGAAGGATGGGGAAGTCTGGCTGGTCAACAGCCACATCCCCGAATTCAGCCACGGCAATCGTTTCAATCACGAGCCGCGTCGCCCGCGCAAATTGCTCCTGTCCGGCCGCGAGATCCGCAAGCTGCACGGCGCGGTGGCGCGCGAAGGGATGACGCTCGTTCCGCTCACTATCTATTTCAACGGGCGTGGCCGGGCCAAAGTCGAACTCGCGCTCGCCAAGGGCAAGAAAGCGCATGACAAGCGTGAGACGATCAAGGAACGCGACTGGAAGCGCGAGGCGGCCCGTATCATGAAGGAACGCGGCTGATGTCGCGCTTTGGTCGATGGGTGCGGCGCAACAGCCCGAGCCGTGACGAGCTAATGGCCAGCCGCTGGCTGCGTCCCTTCGCACACCGCATCGCGCACAGCGAATTGTGGCGCTTCACCCGCCGCTCGGTGCCGCGTGGTGTCGCGCTTGGTCTGTTCGTCGGTATCTTCCTGTTGATTCCGGGCGTTCAGATTGTCGGCGTTGCGATGCTTGCCCTGCCATGCCGCGCGAACATTCCTATTGGTGCGGCGATGACCTTCCTTTCCAATCCGGCAACGACACCGCTCATCCTTGCAGGCGCTGTTGCAGTCGGCAATGTCAGTTTCGGCTACAAGGCGGACATCACCACCTTCAACCGACTTTGGGACGAAGGGGCTTCGGCCGGGCACTGGGTCAGCTGGCTCTTGTCTGATGCTGCGCCCGCATTGATGGCGGGCTTGTTCATCATTTCGGTGGTTTCAGCAGCGGTTGGCTATGTGCTTGGTGCGGTCATCTGGAACAATTGGCTGCGCTGGCGCTGGCGCCTCAGGATGAAGGCGCGCATTGCCGCACGTCTGGCTTCGATGTCGGGCAACGAGGCTGGTTGAACGCCGCATTGGCGCAGCTATAGTCCCGTTTCTATTCGTCTGCGTGGGGGCGCGGGCTCTTTTTGAAAGGGTTAGTACCATGCGTCTCAAGACTGTTGCCGCGGCGATGCTGGCAGGGATTTCTGCGATCAGCCTGTCTGCCTGTGCGACGGCCAATGCCGATACGCCGGCACCGGTGGCGGAAGCTCCAGCCCCTGCATCGAGCCCGCAAATCGGCAGCTTCGGTTTCGACCTGACGGGTAAGGACACCAGCGTCGCGCCGGGCGATGATTTCTATGCCTTTGCCAATGCCACCTGGGCACGCAACACGCCGATCCCGGCGGACAAGTCCAACTATGGCATGTTCACCTTGCTGGCCGATCTCAGCCAGGAGCGCACTCGTGCCATCCTTGATGAAGCGCGCGTTGATGCCGGCAGCCGGATCGGCCGCGCCTATGCCAGCTACCTCGATGAAGCGCGCGTCGAAGCGCTCGGCATGGCGCCGATCCAGCCTTGGCTCAATCGCGTCCGGGGTCTTCAGGACCGGTCGGCCTATGTTGCCCTTGCTGCGGAGGCTGATCGTGCAGGCATAGGCGGTCTGTTCGGCGGCTATGTGGGTCAGGATGACCGCGCACCGGAAAACTACATCTTCACCATGGGGCAGGGCGGCATCGGCATGCCCGACCGTGAGTTTTATCTCGGCACGAGCGAGCGGTTTGAGCGTGTGCGCGCTGCCTATCTCGTCCATCTCGAAGCGATGTTGACGCTGGCGGGAGAGGCTGACGCCGCTACTCGCGCCCGCGCGATCATGGATTTCGAAACCGAAATCGCCCGGGTCCACTGGAACCGTGTCGACAGCACGGATGCGACCAAGACCTATAACAAGCTGACCATCGCCCAGCTTGAGGAATCCGCCCCCGGTTTCGATTTCTCCGCCTATCTGCAGGGGATTGGCGCTAATCAGAATGACGTGATCGTCAATCAGCCGAGTGCCTTTACCGGCATCGCGCGGCTGTTCGCTTCGGCCCCAATGCAGGTGCTGCGCGACCAGATGATCGTCCGCAGTCTTTCGGCCTATGACGAAGGGCTGCCCCGTGCGGTCGGCGACGCCGATTTCGCCTTCTACGGTACGGCGCTGACTGGCACGCCGCAGCGTCAGGAACGTGGCAAGCGTGCGACCGACTTTACCTCCCGCATCCTCGCTGACGAGGTCAGCCAGGTCTATGTCGCGCGCCATTTCCCACCCGCGACCAAGGCGGCGATGGATCAGCTTGTGACGAACGTTGTCGCGGCGATGGGCCGGCGGCTCGAAACCGTGTCTTGGATGCAGCCGGAAACCCGGGAACGAGCCCGCACTAAGCTTGCCAATTTCACCACCAAGATCGGCTATCCCGACCAGTGGCGCAGCTATGACGGGCTGGATATTCGCGCCGATGACCTGTTCGGTAACATGTGGCGCTCGAACCGCTTCGAACATGACTATCAGCTGGGCAAGCTCGGCCAGCCGTTGCGCCGCTGGGAATGGTTCATGACCCCAATGACGGTCAACGCCTATGCCAATTTCGGCATGAACGAGATTGTTTTCCCGGCGGCCATCCTGCAACCGCCCTTCTTTGATCCACATGCCGATCCTGCGATCAACTATGGCGGCATTGGTGCGGTGATCGGTCATGAAATCAGCCATCATTTCGACGATCAGGGCGCCAAATATGACGAAAACGGCCGTCTCGCCGATTGGTGGACCCCGCAGGATGTCGCCGCTTTCGAAGCGGCAGGACGTCGCCTGATCGAACAGTATAACGCCTATGAGGTGTTGGGGGAGCGCATCAACGGAGAGCTGACTCTGGGCGAGAATATCGCAGATCTTGCTGGTCTTTCGATTGCCTATGATGCCTATCGTACCTCGCTCGGCGGGCGTGAGGCACCAGTGATTGATGGGCTGACCGGGGATCAGCGCTTCTTCCTCGGCTGGGCGCAGGTCTGGCGGCGTAATCACCGCGATGCAGATATGCTGCAACGCCTGACCACCGGTCCGCACTCGCCGTCTGCCCAGCGCGTCTGGGTGATGCGCAACCTGGACCAGTGGTATGACGCCTATGGCATTGCTCCCGGCCAGCGCCTCTATCTGGCTCCTGATGAGCGGGTGCGCATCTGGTGAGATTGGGCGGCGCTGCAGCCAACAGACTTTTCGGCGATGACGTCGGAGCACAGGCGCGGCTGCCTGCGCTCGTCGTCGGCGGTGCTGCGCTCCTGTCTGGCCTGATCATTTGGCTGCCGACCCAATCCGCGGCCTTAAGCGGCGGCTTCGTCGGCATAGGCCTGGTGGCAGCAGCTTTGCTGTGGGCTATCTCTGGCCGGCGTGGATCGGACGCGGTGCCAGTCGAGGAAGGCCATGATTGGTCGCTGGTCCGCGCGGTTGCCGACAGCGAGCGGCGCGGCATCGCCATCACCGAACGCACTGGTCGGCTCGTCTGCGCCAATGATCTTTACTGTGACTGGTTTGGTGGAGCGGTAACGCCACCCGGCCTTCCCGTCGACCAGCGTACCGCCGCGCTTCTGGCCGAGGCGGGCAGGACCGCCTGGCAATCGGGCGAGGCCGCGGTGGCTGCCTTCGAATGCGGCGGGCGGGAAATGACCGGGACGGTGCAGCGGGTCGGCCGTGCAGGCGATCACTTGCTGTGGCGCTGGCGTGTGCACGAACAGCGCGATCCGGTGGCAGAGACGCTTGCGGCCATCGAAGGGGCAGCGGGTGTGGCCATCGGCGCATCGGGTGTGATGACCGTGGTGGTGACGCCGTCTGGGACAGTGCTGGGCGCCAATGCCGCATTTCGCCTCCGCGCTGGCGGCGCGATCGATGCTGTGGTGAAGGGTCAGGACTTCAGCCAGTTGCTGCGTGTCGACGCCGCGGGCCTGATCCGTTTTGCACGCGAAAAGGAAGGCGATGGTGCGACGCCTGTGCGCATTGTCGAGGTCCCGTTTGACCGGCAGGTGGATCAATCACCCTTGCTGTTGCTGCTGCTTGATGAGGATGGCGGCCCGCAGGAACGCGGCATCGCTTTCGATTATGTCGCGAACCTGCTCGGTCAATTGCCGTTCGGCCTCGCCATGGTGGACCGCGACGGACGCTTCCTGTTCACCAACCCCGCCTTCGTTGCCGCCGCCGGCGTCGCGCAAGGTGCCATGCCAGCCTATCCGGGTGATCTGCTTCTCTCCGAAGACATGGGCGTAATGGGCGAAGCGATCCGCCGCCACGCCAGCGGGCGGTCTACGGCCGGCGAAATCGGCGTTCGCCTGCGGGCGCGGCCGGACCAGACTGTGTCGGTCGGCCTAGTTGGTGTGCGCGGCATGGGGCAGGCGGCGGTGCTGCTGACCCTCAAGGGCGATGGCGAAAACCTGCATCTCAACCAGCAGATGCTGCAAGCAACCAAGATGCAGGCCGTCGGCCAGCTTGCTGGCGGAATCGCTCATGATTTCAATAACATTCTTACCGCCATCATAGGCAACTGCGATCTCATGCTGCTCCGCCACCAGCCGGGCGATAGCGATTATGACGATATCCAGCAGATCCGCAGCAACACCAATCGCGCCGCCAATCTGACGCGCCAGTTGCTGGCCTTCTCGCGCCAACAGACATTGCGGCCGCAATTTCTAAACCTGTCGGACATCGTCTCCGATGTCTCGCATCTGCTGCAACGACTGATTGGGGAAAAGATCCGCCTCGATGTCCAGCATGGTCGCGGGCTCGGAACCGTGCGAGCCGATCCGGTCCAGCTCGAACAGGTTATCGTCAACCTCGCGGTCAACGCGCGCGATGCCATGCCGGGCGGCGGCACGCTGACGATCGCTACCCGCGCTATTGGCCCCGAAGATATTGCGGCACTCGGTGATCCCTCAATTCCGCCGGGGGACTATTGTCTGCTCAGCGTATCGGACACTGGCACGGGTATCGCTGAGGATGTGCTGCCCAAGATTTTTGAGCCCTTTTTCACCACCAAGGATGTGGGGCAGGGCACTGGCCTTGGCCTCGCCACTGTTTATGGCATCGTCAAACAGTCCGGCGGCTATGTGTTCGCGGATTCGACCGTCGGGCAGGGCACTCGCTTCTCGGTCTATCTTCCCGTCCAGCATGGCGAGGTGGAGCAGACCAAGGCCGCCGCGCCGCAAGGCGCGCGGAGCCTCCATTGGGGCAGCGGCACAATCCTTCTCGTCGAAGACGAGGATATGGTGCGCGCGGTGGCCGAACGTGCGCTGTCCCGCGCCGGCTACACCGTCATCACCGCTGCCAATGGTGAGGAAGGGCTGGAACGGTTCGGGGAACTGGCCGAAGTGGACTTGCTCGTCAGCGATGTGATGATGCCGCAAATGGACGGGCCAACCATGGCCGGCGAAATCCGCCGCAAACGCGCTGATCTGCCGGTCCTGTTCATGTCCGGCTATGCCGAAGCGCAGCTCAGGGAAAGCATCGCTCTCAGTAATGTCGCCTTCCTTGCAAAGCCCTTTTCCGTGGCACAGTTGGTAGAGGCGGTCGCGGCAATCAAGGACGGCAAATAGGGCGCAGTGGATTGACCGCGCCCGATATGGGGGAACATCAAGGCATGGCCAAATGGGCAAAACGCATCGGCTGGGCGCTCGGCATCCTGCTCGCCATCCTCGGCGTGGCCTTCTTGATACTGCGCACGCCCGATACGGATCGTGACGCAATGATTGCCAAATATGGCGGCCCGACAAGTCAGTTTGTGACCCTCGCGGATGGCGCGCGCGTCCATGTCCGCGATACCGGCGGGACCCTCCCGCCAATGGTGCTGCTGCACGGTTCCAACGCCAGCCTGCACACATGGGAGCCGCTGGTGCGCGAGCTTTCCGGTGAATATCGCATCATCCGCCTCGATCTGCCTGGCCATGGCCTGACTGGCGCCAATGCCGCGCGCAGCTACCGAGTCGAGGATATGATGGCGGCAGTCGACGGCACTTTGACGGCCCTTGGTGTCGACAGTGTCATTCTCGGCGGCAACTCAATGGGTGGCGGCATCAGCTGGCGCTATGCAGTCGAAAATCCTCAAAAGGTGCGCGCCATCCTGTTGCTGAATGCCGGCGGGATGCCCCCTCGCGCTCAGGATGCAGCCCCCAAAAGCAATATCGGCTTCCGTATTGCACGCTCGCCGTTGGGGCGCTGGATCGGTGGCGAAGTCACTCCGCGCAGCCTCATCCGCCGCAGCCTAGAACAATCGGTCGCTGATCCGGCGCTGATCGATGAGGCGATGGTCGACCGCTATTGGGAATTGCTGCGCTTCCCTGGCAACCGCGAAGCGACCATTGCGCGTTTTGGTTCTCCGCGCCCTGATCCGGCCATCGCCGAGCGTGCGCGTGAGATCCGCGTGCCGACGCTGATCTTGTTCGGCAAGGAAGACCGCATCATCAATCCCAGTGCGGCGCTGAGCTTTGCCGAGCGAATTGCGGGGAGCGAGACGGTGTTGTTCGATGCTATCGGCCATTTGCCGATGGAGGAGGCGCCGGCGCAGACCGCGAACGCCATCCGGGATTTCCTCGCGCGTCGGCTGCCTCCTGTTACTGGATCCGCCGCACCGTAAAGCCGCGCTCGGCGAGCAGTCGATCGAGCGAACCGTCGCCCGCCAGATGACCGGCGCCGACGGCAACGATCGCCGTTCCGCTGATTGTCTGCGCCTGCGCTGCCAATTGGTCTGCCCAGACTCGATTGCGCCCATTGATTAGGCCCGTTTCCAGCGCGGGGAATTCGGACAGCTCACTTGCAGCCGCCACGCCGATGGCTGCCACATCGCCGCGCGCCCAGGCGCGGATAAGGTCGCGGGTCCGCTCGCGTGCGCCCTCGCTGCGGTTGATGGCGCGCACCAGCATCGCATCTTGAACGGCAGGGTCGAGGGTATCGAACAGGCTCAGCTGGTCGCGTGCAGTTTCAAGGCCGGTGACGGGCTTTCCTGACCGTTCGAACGCCGTGGTCAGCCGGCTTTCGACGCCTGCATCGCCGGATAGGCCGTTGTTGGCCGCGATGGCATTGCCGATCATCAGGGCCAGCGCCCAGCTTTCGGTCCCGTCGATCGCTGCCTCGTCTATTCCGGGCAGGAGACTCAGCGCCCGATCTGTCGCGGTCAGGCCGATGCGCCGGTCCAGCGGAGCCACCGGTTCATCATCGGCGATCGCGTCAAACAGAGCAGGCGCCCCTGCTGCTTCCTCCGGTGCAATCTCCAGATACAGCCGGTCCGCTGATGCAACCTCGCGCGCGAGGACGCTGTCGAACCAGTCCAGTTCCGCGGGCAGTTGGTGAATGCTGCCAAACAGGATCAGCCGCGTCTCGCCCAGCCTTGCTTCCCACACCGCCGGCCGGGCTTGGCCCTCGACAATCGGGGGTGCAGCGGGCGCGCAGGCAGCCAGCATGGCCGCGCAGGCCAAAACCGGCGCCAGCCATGCCCGCCGCATGCGCTGCATTAATAGGCGATCCGCTCAGCAGTGTGCCCGTGTTCGGCCAAGAACTGCTGGACACTGCCTTCGCCGGCCAGATGGCCAGCACCGACTGCGACGAAAACCGTGCCAGGCTGGTCCATCCGCGCCTTCAATGTGTCGGCCCAGCGGCGGTTGCGATCAGTCAGCAGGATACGTGCCGTCTCGGGGCTGGTCGCCATCGCTTCATTCATGATCGCCGCCGTGTCATCGGGGGATCCGCTCGTCCAACTCGCCAGCAGCCGCTCGACATAGGCCGGCATCTCGCGCCCGCGCTCGAAGAATTGGATCAGCCCGGCGATTTGCTCGCTCTCGGGCGTGCTATCGAGGAAGGTGATCTGTTCTTCGACCGTCTCGAAACCGCTGACCGGCTTGCCCGCGCTACCTGCTGCCTCTTTCAGGACGGCTTCGGCACCGGCGCCCGGCTGGAAACCCATTTGCGCATAGATGGCCAGCGCCAGCTGCAAACCGCTAAACCACGGCTCAAGCGAGTCGATGGCTTCGGGCGGAATACCCGTCGGGGCGATGGCAGCGCGATAGGCGGCGCGCTGCTCCTCGGTCATCCGTGACTGTAGTGTAACGCCCTCCGGATAGGTGCCGGCGGCGGTGAAGGCTTGAGCCAGTGATGTGGGGTCAGCCGGCATCACAACCTCGACCTTGAGCTCGTCTGACGCGTCAAATGCCTCCCGCACCGCTTCATCGAACCAGCTGAGGCCGGGGCGCAGCAGGTGGATGGTCCCGAACAGGTAAATGGTCGTGTCCGCGTCGCGTACCACCCAAAGCGCGGGATCGGCGTCGGTGCCTTCTGACGCGGCAGGCGTTGCCGCCGGTGCGGCTTCGCTCTGCGCTAGGGCAGGCTGTGCAAGGCATATCGCAGCCGCGGTAAGCAGCCGACGGATAGTAATGCTAGTCTTCATCGGTGGAGGTTCCTTCAGGAGGGGGGAAGCTCAGTCGGCGAGATCGTCGAATATTTGTTCGATCGATTGTCCGAAGAGACGGGCAATGCGGAATGCGAGCGGCAGAGAAGGATCATGTTTGCCTGTCTCGATGGCGTTGACCGCCTGGCGCGAAACGCCCAGTCGCTCGGCCAGATCGGCCTGGCTCCATTCATGCTCGGCTCTGAGGACGCGGAGGCGGTTCTTCACTTAACGACCCCGCCAGCGATGCCATTGGAATGAAAGCACAAACAGCGTCAGCAACAGGCTCCAGCCCCAGGCGAATATGACCGCGCCATTGACCGCTTCGAGCGGGGATGGGCCGGGGGTCGCACCCGGCTCGGCATTGAACCCGGCGATCAGGCCGCTGATGAACAGCGTTACAAAGGGGATGATCACCATTCCTTTGACCGTGGTCGCCGCCGCCTGTTCCCAGCAGGCCTGCGCATATTCATCGCGCATGAAGCCTGCGAACATAAGGAATGTGGTCAGCAGCACGCTGCCGATGCCGACCGCGAGGTGGAGTGGCCCCGGCACGAATTCAGGGCGCAGCGCTTCCGGCTCGACGACAAGCTGAACGATTCCCGCCAGCGTCAGCAGTAGTGCGACGTCCATCAGTCTGAAATAGAGGCGATATCGGTTAAAACGGGCCATGGCACGCACCCTCTATCACAAAAATGGCCGGAACCCACATCGGGGGGTTGGCGGGTTCCGGCCAGGTAACCTGCCAACAGCGGAGACCCTCGCGCAAAGCCGATGATCCCTAGCAGGAATGGCTAGACTGTCCGACGCGTCCTGTCAGCCCGCCGGAACAGTCGTCTCCCCTTATCTGGTTCAGGCAGCAGAAATTGTCAATATAACCTGACAAAAAGTCGTATATCTTTGTCTCTTTGGCGAACGGTTTAGGCGGCCTTGCCTTGACCCCCGCCAGTCCCTTCGCCAAAGGCGGGGCATCTGTTGCACCTGCGAAGGAATCCGTCTTGTCCGGGGCCAATTCATCCGGAAACCGGCCGCTCAGTTTTCAGGATCTGATCCTGACACTCCATGACTATTGGGGTCGGCAGGGCTGCGTCATCCTTCAGCCTTATGACATGCGCATGGGCGCAGGCACGTTTCACCCGGCGACCACGCTGCGTGCGTTGGGGCCGAACCCCTGGAACGCTGCCTATGTGCAGCCGTCGCGCCGCCCGACCGACGGCCGCTATGGCGAAAATCCGAACCGGCTGCAGCACTACTACCAATATCAGGTGATCATGAAGCCGAGCCCTGCGAACCTGCAGGAACTCTATCTCGGCAGCCTCGATGCCATCGGCATCGATCCGCTCAAGCACGATATCCGCTTTGTCGAGGATGACTGGGAATCGCCCACGCTCGGCGCATGGGGTCTCGGCTGGGAAGTATGGTGTGACGGGATGGAGGTGACGCAGTTCACCTATTTCCAGCAGGTGGGCGGCTTTGATTGCAAGCCGGTCGCGGGCGAGCTCACCTATGGGCTCGAACGGCTGGCGATGTACATCCAGGGTGTTGACCGCGTCTATGACCTGCGGTTCAACGATGCGGGTGTCACTTACGGTGACGTCTTCCTCGAAAATGAGCGCGAACATTCGAAGTATAATTTCGAAATCGCGGACACCGACCAGCTCTTCAAGGGCTTCCAGCACGCCGAGGCGGAGTGCAAGCGCTGCATCGAAGCCGGCGTGCCGCTCGCCGCTTATGATCAGGCGATCGAGGCCAGCCACCTCTTCAACCTGCTTCAGGCGCGCGGCGTTATCAGCGTGCAGGAACGCGCCAGCTACATCGGCCGCGTGCGGGATCTCGCCAAGGGCAGCTGCGAAGCGTGGATGGCCAAGAACGGGTGGGCGGAATGATGACCGACTTCCTGCTCGAACTCCGCTCCGAGGAAATCCCCGCGCGCATGCAAGCCAAGGCGAAGGAGGATCTCGCCCGCCTGTTCGCTGACGCGCTGGCCAAGGCCGGTCTCGCCGCTGCGAGTGTCGAGACATTCGCCACGCCGCGCCGCCTCGCGCTGATCGCCACCGGTCTGCCGCTCGAAACCGCAGCGGTCTCGGAAGAAACCAAGGGGCCGAAGGTCGGCGCGCCGCCGCAGGCGATGGAAGGTTTCCTGCGCAAGGTCGGCCTCACACAGGATCAGCTGGTCGAGAGCGACGGCGTTTATTTCGCGGTTGTCGATAAGCCCGGCCGCAAGACGGCTGATGTCCTCGCCGAAGCGATCCCCGCCATCATTCGCGCCTTTCCTTGGCCGAAATCGCAGCGCTGGGGTGCGGCCTCCATCTCGACCGAGAGCCTGCGCTGGGTGCGCCCGCTGCAGGGCATTGTCGCGCTGCTCGGTGACCAGGTCGTGCCGTGCGAGGTTGACGGGATTGTCAGCGGCCGCACCACCATGGGGCACCGCTTCCACAGCAGCGGTCCGGTTGAGATCGCCAACGCGGGCGCCTATGTCGAAACGCTGCGCGTCGCGCATGTCATCGTCCATTTCTCCGAACGTTGCGCCATCATCCGCGATGGCGCGCGCGCCGCGGCGAGTGCGGCGGGCCTCACCCTAGTCGAGGATGAAGGGCTGGTCGCAGAAAATGCCGGCCTTACCGAATGGCCGGTGCCGATGCTCGGCCGCTTCGACCCCGCCTACCTCGCGGTGCCGCAGGAGGTGATCCAGCTGACCGCGCGCGTGAACCAGAAATATTTTGTCTGTCATGACAGCGCGGGCAAGCTCGCCAACGCCTTCGTCTGCACCGCCAACATCGTCGCCAATGATGGCGGCGCAGCGATCGTCGCGGGCAATGAAAAGGTGCTGGCGGCCCGCCTCTCCGACGCCAAATTCTTCTGGGAACAGGACCTCAAGGTCGCGCTCGACGATCAGGCGAAAAAGCTCGACCGCATCACCTTCCATGAGAAGCTCGGCACCGTCGCCGACAAGGTGGAACGGTTAGCAAAGCTCGCCCGCTGGCTGGTCGAAGAAGGTATCGTCAAGGGCGATCCCGACCAGGCTGAACGCGCGGCCCGCCTTGCCAAGGCCGATCTTGTCACTGGCATGGTCGGCGAGTTCCCCGAGCTTCAGGGCATCATGGGTGGCTACTACGCCCGCGCACAGGGCGAGCCCGATGCGGTCGCCGACGCGATCCGCGATCACTACAAGCCGGTCGGGCAGGGCGATGATGTCCCCACCGCGCCGGTCACGGTGGCGGTGTCGCTCGCTGACAAACTGGATACCTTCCACAGCTTCTTCGGTGTCGACATGCAACCGACCGGGTCTAAAGATCCGTTCGCTCTACGGAGGGCGGGGCTGGGCATTATTGCGCTCATGACGACCAACAATGTGCGCTATCCGATTGGTGACGCGCACGGGCAATGGGATTTCATCGTTGACCGGTTAAAGGTTCAACAGCGCGAAGCAGGTATCAGCCACGACCTTATCGAAGCGGTAGTCGGGGCAGGCGCCGAAAACCTTGTTGTTCGCCTGCTCGCGCGGGTGAAGGCGCTGCAGGCGTTCATGGAGACCGGCGACGGCGCCAATCTGCTCGCTGGCTACAAGCGCGCCGCGAACATCCTCAAGCAGTCGGATGCTGATGGGACAGAGCCGCTGCAAGGGCCGTCGCCAGAAGAGGCCGCACTGCTCGCCGCCCTCGATACCGCCGAGCCTGCCGCTCGCGCGGCCGTCGGCGCGGAGGATTTCACTGCCGCGATGATTGCGCTTGCCTCGCTGCGCGCGCCGATCGATGCCTTCTTTGATGGCGTGATGGTCAACGATCCCGACCCCGCGATCCGCGCCTTCCGCCTCTCGCTCCTCTCCCGCTTCCGTGACGCCTGCCACGCCGTCGCGGATTTCTCGAAGATCGAGGGTTAGACCGACCCACTCTCCAAAAAGGCTTGCCATGACCCGTCACGTGCACCTGTTCGGCGGCGCCGCCACCACCACAGAACGGTCAAAGGACCTGCTTGGCGGCAAGGGCGCGAACCTTGCGGAGATGGCCTCGATCGGCCTGCCCGTGCCGCCCGGCTTCACGCTGACGACAGAGGTCTGCACTGCCTTCTACGCCAATGGAAGCGCCTATCCCGCTGGTCTTGATGCCGAGGTTGCCGCCGGTATCGCGCATATCGAGGGGGTGACCGGCCGCCGTTTTGGCGATGCCGCCGATCCGCTGCTTGTTTCTGTCCGATCGGGCGCGCGGGCTTCGATGCCGGGGATGATGGACACCGTCCTCAACCTCGGCCTCAACGACGCGACGGTCCAGGGGCTGGCCACCACCTCGGGCGATGCGCGCTTTGCATGGGACAGCTATCGCCGCTTCATCCAGATGTATTCGGACGTGGTGCTCGGCCTCGATCATCATGCTTTCGAAGAAGCGCTGGAGGTCGCCAAGGAAGACCGCGGCTATTTCCTCGATACCGAGATGCTGGCCGAGGATTGGCAGGCGTTGGTCGCCGAATACAAGAACATTGTCGCAGAGGGGCTCGGCCGTCCCTTCCCGCAGGATGTGCATGACCAGCTGTGGGGCGCGATCGGTGCGGTGTTCGAAAGTTGGGAGAGTGACCGGGCAAAGGTCTATCGCCGGCTCAACGCCATTCCGTCCGAATGGGGTACCGCCGTCAATGTGCAGGCGATGGTGTTTGGGAACATGGGTGATACCTCGGCGACCGGCGTCGCTTTCACCCGCAACCCTTCGACTGGAGAGCGCGCCTGGTATGGCGAATGGCTGGTCAATGCGCAGGGCGAAGATGTCGTCGCCGGCATCCGGACCCCGCAATATCTGACGAAGGCCGCGCGGGAAGAAGCGCGCGCCAAACCGCTCAGCATGGAAGAGGCGATGCCCGACGCCTTTGGTGAGTTGGGCCGTGTGTTCGACATCCTCGAACGTCATTATCGGGACATGCAGGACATCGAATTCACCGTGGAGCGCGGCCAGCTGTGGATGCTGCAGACCCGCAGCGGCAAGCGGACGGCGCGCGCCGCGCTGCGTATCGCGGTGGAGATGGTCGACGAAGGGCTGATCAGCCGCGAAGAAGCGGTGCTGCGCATTGATCCCGGCGCGCTCGACCAACTGCTTCACCCGACGCTCGACCCAAAGGCGCCGCGCGATGTGATTGCCCGTGGCCTTCCCGCCTCGCCTGGCGCTGCCTCGGGCGCGATCGTGTTTGATGCTGATGCTGCGGAAAGGCGTGCGGCGGAGGGTGATGATGTCATCCTCGTCCGCATCGAAACCAGCCCGGAGGATATTCACGGCATGCATGCGGCGCGCGGCATTCTGACTGCGCGTGGCGGCATGACCAGCCACGCCGCCGTCGTCGCGCGGGGCATGGGGCGTCCTTGCGTGTCAGGCGCAGGTGGCATTTCCATCGATACAGCCGCGCGCGTGCTGCGCACCGAAGGGCGCACGCTGCGCGAAGGCGACATTGTGACGATTGACGGGTCAGCGGGAGAGGTCATGGCCGGCCGTGTGGCGACCGTCGAACCCGAGCTGGTCGGCGACTTTGGCACGCTGATGGAATGGGCCGATGCCGCACGCCGTATGCGGGTGCGCACCAATGCCGAAACCCCGCAGGATTGCCGCGTCGCGCGTCAGTTCGGGGCTGAAGGGATCGGCCTGTGCCGTACCGAGCATATGTTCTTTGATGCCAATCGCATCACAGCCGTGCGCCAGATGATCCTCGCCGAGGATGAAACCGGCCGCCGCGCCGCGCTCGACCGTCTGCTGCCCGAACAGCGCTCCGACTTTGCGGAGATTTTCGCGATCATGGTCGGCCTGCCGGTCACCATCCGCCTGCTTGATCCGCCCCTGCATGAATTCCTTCCCCACCGTGAGGAGGATTTCGCTGAGGTTGCTGAGGCTGCCGGTGTCGCCATCGACGTGCTCAAGCGGCGGGCGAGCGAATTGCATGAATTCAATCCGATGCTCGGCCATCGCGGTTGCCGGCTGGGTGTCACCTTCCCGGAAATATATGAAATGCAGGCTCGCGCTATCTTCGAGGCCGCCTGTGATGTTGCCGCGAGCAGTGGCGAGCCGCCGATCCCCGAAGTGATGATCCCGCTCGTCGCCACCCGCGCCGAGCTTGATCTCATGAAGGCAGTGGTCGACCGCACGGCAGAGGCGGTGTTCGCTGAAAAGGGTCTGCGCGTCGACTATCTCGTGGGGACGATGATTGAGCTGCCGCGCGCCGCACTGATGGCAGGAGAGATTGCGGGTTCGGTCGAATTCTTCTCCTTCGGCACCAATGATCTGACGCAAACCACCATCGGCATCAGCCGGGATGATGCCGCGCGCTTCCTCACCACTTATGTCGACAAGGGCATTTTTGCGGCCGACCCCTTCGTCAGCCTCGATGTGGCAGGTGTGGGCCAACTCATTGCGCTCGCGGCGGAGCGGGGCAGGGCGGCGCGCGATGGCCTCAAACTCGGCATCTGCGGCGAACATGGCGGCGATCCGGCCAGCATCGCCTTCTGCGAAGCGCAGGCGCTCGATTATGTCAGTGCATCGCCTTACCGTGTTCCCATCGCGCGCCTTGCGGCAGCGCAGGCGGCGCTAAGGGGTTGAACCATACCGACCTTGCCGAAGCACGGGCTTTCTGTTTTGATGCCTTGGGAAAGATAAAGGGGAGGGGCGCTTAACCCATGCGCACGTTTTTCAAATGGCTGGGCATCGTCCTCGCTGGCCTCGCAGTCGGTGCAGGCGTCGCCATCTGGCAGATCCGCAGTTCGGGGATGGGGGCGGATATCACAATCGGCCCTTGGGTCACGGGCCGCGATATTGGCACGGAGAATACCGATCTTCAGACCCGCGCCGTCGTCGCGCTGCGTGGCTTGCTCGCCCTCCCGAAGGAAGAAGCGCGCTATTTCACCACCCGCACCGACAGCGCGGGTGAACCGCTTTCGGGCAAATGCAGCTATACGGTTGCGGGCGGCCCAATGGAGGCACGCTGGTGGAGCATCACCCTTTATGATCCGGAAGGCTGGCTGATCGTCAACCGCTGGAACCGCCATTCTGTCGGCAGTGCCGCTGTCACGCCGGATGCGTCGGGCAATTGGACCTTCACTGTCTCCCCCGGCGAGCAGGAGGGCAATTGGATCCCTACCGCCACTGACGGTGAATTTGACCTCACCTTGCGCACCTATCGTCCGCGCGGAGGCCTCGCATCTGATCCGGGGTCCGCACGTCTGCCCACCATCACTCGCGGGGAGTGCCGCTCATGACGCGCTGGATCCTTCCGCTCATTGTCGGTGCAGCCTGTGCAGCCGGCTCATGGTTTTTTGCCATGTCAGTCACGCCCTATGCGTTGATGGAGGTCGCCACCCAGCGCATTACCACCCAGTCACCGTGGAATGTCTTCACCCACTCGCCACCGGTCGATGCCCGCCGCCAGTTCGTTGTGCGGCCTAGCCCTGATCTCCTTTATTCAACCTGCCCGTTCGACCTTTCGGCAGGGCCGGTGGAGGTAACGGCGGTTCCGGTGCCGGATCGCTACAACTCGATCAGCGTGTTCGACGCCCGGACCGATGTCGTGTTCGTCAAGAATGACGAACAGATGGCCGGCCAACCGATGCGCGTTGTTCTCGCTCTCGCCGGTCAGGCCGTACCTGCCGGGGTGGAGGTGGTGCGGCTCAAGGCGCCCAAGGGCATCGTGCTGCAGCGCGTACTGCTCGCTGATCCGGCTGAGGCAGCCACCGTTGATCCAATCCGTAGCCAGGCGCGCTGCGGCGTCGTCAGGGCTTCGTCGGCATCGTAAAAAAGGGGGTTGCGCGGCCCGCCCGCCGCTCCTATCAGCGCCGCTCCAACGCGCACCCGTAGCTCAGCTGGATAGAGCACCAGACTACGAATCTGGGGGTCAGAGGTTCGAATCCTTTCGGGTGCGCCATTTTCCCATCATCGTGATAGACTGGCGCAACGCGCTCAGGATTCTTGCGTGATGCGCTCGCGTTCGGCGCGGAGCTTGTCGGTAAGATCTTTACGATCGGCCAGTTCGGTCCATGCGGCGGCTGCCCGCAGGTGATTGTCCCTGACATTGGCGAGGGTGGCGCGCTCGGCAGCAAGCCGGGCGGTTTCCGCCTGATCGCGATAGCTGGGCTGTTGCGCCATGCCTGCCTCCATTGGAGCTAGAAAAAGGGGACATGGCGTGATGCCATGCCCCCGGGTTTGATGGTTAGTCAGCGTGCTGGAGGTTGACCGCGGACATCTTGCCGCGACGGTCTTCTTCCAGATCATAGGAAACGCGCTGGTCCTGCTGGAGCGTGGTCATGCCGGCGCGCTCGACTGCGGAGATGTGGACAAAGGCGTCATTGCCGCCGCCATCGGGAGCAATAAAGCCGTAGCCCTTGTCTGCATTGAAGAATTTGACGGTTCCGGTGGTGCTCATGATAGAGACTTCCTTCTTGAAATGCGTGTCGGAATGACGCGCACGATGCTTCGGCTGCAGAGAGAAGGAAGAGGTGCCGCAAAGCGCCCGATGCCGTTCGATTGCGACTGTAGCTCCATGTTTATGGGCTTGGAGTGCAAAAATTGCAAGGGCACGGCATCTACGGCATCGCGGCTTGCGCTGTCCGGATGGGCCGCTGGTATGGCGTGTGACTGGCACTCGATTGCCTCATGCCCAAGCCATTGGGCAATCTCCTGCTTTCGCAATGCGATGAATCTTTCTAGGTGAGGATGAGCCAGCTCGCTGGCGCATCATTAGCGCTTAACCCTCAGAATCCGCAAAGGTTGGCTGTGCCCCGCAAGGGATTGATTGTCGCTCTCCTCGTCCTCGCGCTGTTTGCCGGGGTCGTGCTTTGGCTCGCCTTCAAACCGCGCGGCTTTGTCGCCGATTGGCCGGGCATCGAAGGCAGCGAGCCTTGGAGCGAAGGGGGCGAAGGCGTTGTCCCTGGCATCGGAACTACAGGTGGAATAGAGGTGCCTGTCGCAAATAATCTCCCCGAGCCCACCAATTCCGAAGAAGCCTTCGCGCAAAAGCTATGTCAGGGTGACCTGTCCGTCCTCGCCGGTGCGCCTGCGACCCTGTTCGGCCACCGCCGCAATCCGGCTGCGCCCGATGCAGCGCTGATCGCTCCGCCGCCGGGCTTCGGCGCTGGGGGCTGTGCCCGCATCCATGGTTCGATGATTGAGCCTTTGCGCGCCCTGCTTGCCGCCGCGCGTGCCGAGGATCCGGCGCTGGGCGCAGCCATTGTCGGCCTGTCCTGCCATCGTGATCCGCCGCGTCAGGCGCAGCTCTATTGCGCGCCGGGCAAGATTGCCACGCGCGGCTATGCGGGGCAGGCCTATTGGGTCGCTCCTCCGGGCTATTCTGAACATGCCACCGGTCTCAGCCTCGATTTCGGGGACAGGAACCGGCCTGATTGTCATGTCGAACCCTGCTTTGGCGAGACCCGCGTCGGGCGCTGGCTGGCGGCTAACGCTGGCCGTTTCGGCTTCCGTTTGTCCTTCCCGCCGGGCAATGCCGCAGGCATTGCAGCGGAGCCCTGGCATTTCCGCTATACTGGCGGCGGTATCCGCCAAATGCAGGTGCGCATTGCCGAAGACTCGCCGGGCGGCGAGGGGCCCGATGCGCCCGGCTCTGATACCGTCGAACCGTCTGTTGAGGATGCGCCACCGCCGGCTCTTGATATCGTTCCGCTCGATCCCGCAGGTCGCTGACTTTCGCATTGCTGCATGAAAGGTTCAGCGCCGTGACAGGCGCACCGCCTTAATCCTTTTAATGCGCGTTGCATCCGCAACGCCACGTCATGCGTTGCGTCCATTAACGGACGACTAAAGGATCAAATGATGCGCATACCGACTCTGCTTCTCGCCTCAACGATCGCCGCCGCGCCTTTTGCAGCCGCTGGTCAGACTGTCCCCGCCGTCCCTCACGCTATGCAGCATATGGATGATCGCGATTCCCCGCTGATCGCGTTCTCGATCACAGAGGAAGTGCGCGCAGCGCCTGATCGCGCCAGCATCGGTGCCGGCGTCACCACAACGGCGACTACGGCTGTCGAGGCGATGCGCCAAAATGCTGCGGCAATGGATCGGATGGTTCGCGCGTTGAAGGCGCGCGGCATTGCTGATCGCGACATTCAGACCAGTGGCATCAGCCTCTCGCCGCAATATGACTATCGCCCGCAGGAACAGGGCCAGCCACCGCGCCTGATCGGCTATCAGGTCTCGAACCAGGTGCGCGTGACCACGGCGGACATCGGCCGGCTTGGCGCGCTCATTGATGCGCTGGTGGAATCCGGCGGCACCAACATCGATGGCCCGCACTTCTTCCTCGATAATCCCGATGCAGTTTTGGAAACCGCGCGCGAGAACGCTTTGCGCCGTGCGGGTGAACGTGCTGCGCGCTACGCCCGCGCCGCTGGCTATTCCCATGCTCGCCTAGTCTCATTGACCGAAGGGCAGGGCATGATCATGCCACAGCCCATGCCTATGATGCGCATGGAGGTGATGGATGCTGTTGCCGCGCCTACCCCGGTCCAGCCGGGTCAGGTTTCAAACAGCGTAACGCTCAGCGTCCACTATCGGCTGGAGCGGTGAACGCAGCTAGTCCCACGGCCATTCCCGTTCGCGGTACCATTTGGTGATGACATATTTCCGACCCTTGCGCACTTTCATGGCGTGGTGAAGCGTCCAGGGGTTGGGATTGCCGTTGATGTCGAGGTTGCACCACACCAGCAGCTTGCCCTGTTCGGGCCGGTGGATCTTGTCGAGGTGCGGAAAGCGTGTCGCACCCCCGGCTTCAACTGTGTTGAGATAGGCCATCGCCGTCCATGTGCGTTGGCCAGATACGCTGGTGTGCGCCTCATAATCGATGCCGGTCGGCTCGAAATAGTCGGTGTGCGCCTTGAACTCTTGCCCCGGCTCATAGCGCTGTCCTTGCAATGGCTCGCCGAACCGCGCGGCAATGCCGGTCAGCGCGCTCAGCATTGCATCCACCTCGGCCACTAGTGGGTCATTATGGTCAAGGTCTCCGGTCTCGCTGGTGCGGAATTCTGGATCGCCGGTATCGTCCGTGATGGTCGATGGTCGCACACAGGTGTCGATCCGCTCGATCAGGCCGGCGCATTGCTTGGCGGAGAGAAATCCCGGCAACAGGAATTGGTGGAGGTGCGGGATCGGTACCTTGCGCGCGCTCCGGCTGGCGGCGATCCGCGCGGCGGTTGCGTCCGCGCCTGAAAGGGTCATGTCATAAGGCATGGCGGGCAGCTCATAGCAGCCTCGGTCTTGCCAAGGCAAAGCCCGCTGTGCCGTTCGCGCTTTTCCCTTGCCCGTCCGCGCTGCCCCTTGTATCGGGCGCGCCTTGGCCGGGCACTGCTACCGGCGTGTGGCGATCGTAGCTCAGCTGGTTAGAGCGCCGGTTTGTGGTACCGGAGGTCGCGGGTTCGAGCCCCGTCGATCGCCCCATTTCTCCCGTCAGCTTCGCGCGTGACTCCGGCGCCGGGTTATATTATTGCGCGAAATGGTAACGATCGGTCTCGCGTAGGCCGGCTTCACGGGATGGCGATGATGGCTTCTGTATGGGATCTGCCCGACTTTGATGAGCATGAGGGCGTGCACCTGTTCCGCGATGCTGAATCAGGCCTCACCGCCGTTATTGCCATTCATTCGACTCATCTCGGCCCGGCGGCCGGCGGTGCCCGTTTCTGGGCCTATGCCGATCGGCAGGAAGCGATAACCGATGCGCTGCGCCTTTCGCGCGGGATGAGCTATAAAAATGCCATGGCTGGCCTTCCCATGGGTGGCGGCAAGGCCGTGATCATCGCCGATAATCCCGACGCCAAGACGCCGGAGCTGCTCGCCGCTTTCGGCCGTGCCATCGATTCGCTGGGCGGCCGCTATGTGACCGCTGAAGATGTCGGCATGTCGGATGCGGACATGGTCGCCATCGCTCGCGAAACTCGCCATGTCTCCGGCCTTCCGGTTGCGAGCGGCGAAGCGGGCGGCGATCCCGGTCCGCTGACCGCGCTCGGCGTCTATCTCGGCATCCGTGCCGCCATCCGCCGCGGGCTTGGCAAGGATAGCGCGCAGGGTGTCCATGTGGCCATTCAGGGTGTCGGCAGTGTCGGCGGCGGTGTCGCCCGTCGCCTCGCGGCAGACGGGGCCCGCCTCACGCTGGCGGATGTCAATCTCGCCCGCGCCAAGGCGCTTGCGGATGAACTCGGTGCCGATCTCGTCGATAGCGCGGCGATCATGACCGTAGAGGCGGACGTGCTCAGCCCCAATGCGCTCGGCGCGATTCTGACCGCGGACAGCATTGGCGCGCTTAAGGTGCCGGTGGTGGCGGGCGGCGCAAACAATCAGCTCGCTATCGCTGCGGATGGCCAGTGCATCCATGATCGCGGCATTTTGTATGCGCCTGATTATGTCATCAACGCTGGTGGCATCATCAATGTCGCGCTCGAATATCTGGGTCAAGGCTCGCGCTCGGAGGTCGAAAGCCGCATTGCGCGCATCCCCGAACGGCTCGAAGCCATCTGGGATGAAAGCGCCGCCAACAACCGCCCGGCCAGCGATGTTGCCGACGCAATGGCGCGGAAGCTGATCGGACGCGGCTGAGCGATCAGCGCTTGCCGCAGCAGGCGACGAAGCGGCAGGCCGCACGCCACAATGCCTCGCGCCCATCGCTGCCCAGCATTTCATGAGTGTGCCGGTCGAATCGCGGCTGATCCTCGCATGCAGCCAGCGCGATACAATCGAGGATCAGGCCTTCGTCAGGGGTCAGGCGCGGGCAACACATGCGGTGGACAGCAATAGGATCGGGCCAGGCCGCGCCGGCATTGGCGAGCAGGACCAGAAAGGCCGCAGCGCGCCGTTCACTGCCCAGCCATCGCGTTGTGCGCTCCATCGGATCATGCCCGCGTTCATGCAAGGCAGCGGCTGATCGCAGCGCCATCAACATACGGTGCGCACCCGGGTGCAGTGACTCCGTCGGGCGGGGGCAGGCGAGGGTCGCGGGCAGGCTGGGGCGCATGATCATTCTCCTCAGGAATGATGCATAGCTAAGTCTAATGATATTAGTTCGCAATAGCGAAATAGGGCAGCCTCTTTTGCGACGCGGCAAGAGCGGCTAAGCCGCGCGCCATGCATCGTTTCGCCAACCCGACCCGCTTTCTGTCGATCGCCCGCCCGCTTACCCCGGCTTTGCTCGGTATCGGCCTCGCCGCAATACTGTGGGGCTGTTACGCCGGCCTCGCCATCGTCCCGCCAGAGGCGCGGCAGGGGGATAGTGCGCGCATCCTCTATATCCACGTGCCTGCCGCGTGGCTGGGCATGGGCGGGTGGATGGCGCTCGCGATTGCGGGCCTCGTGCAGCTCGTGTGGCGGCATCCGCTGGCTGGCGTGTCGGCCCGCGCCATTGCTGTGCCCGGCGCACTGTTCACCGCCATTTGCCTTGCGACCGGATCGATCTGGGGCAAGCCCACTTGGGGCACCTGGTGGGAATGGGACGGGCGTATGACCTCTATGCTCGTGCTGCTCTTTCTTTACCTCGGCTTCATCGCCTTCGTGAACCAAGGGGAAGAACGCGCCGCTATCAGCCGTGCTGCGGCGATCTATGCCGTTGTCGGCGCCATCAACATCCCGATCATCAATCGATCGGTGGTGTGGTGGAACAGCCTTCACCAGCCGGCGAGCATCACCACCGGCGGCAGCGCGATCGAACCCGAGTTGCTCTGGCCGCTCGGTTTCACCGTGCTCGGATTTTCGCTGTTATTCGGTGCGTTTGTCCTGATGCGCATGCGCGCTATCCTTGCGGATGCGAAGGTTGAGGCGCGCTTGCGCCGCCTCGCCGCCGAAGGTTGATTTCGCGGAGCAATTCGCACGCTTTCGCTCGACTTGCCTCTGCGCTTCGGGCAAAGGGGACGGCATGAACGACCAGTGGGATTTCGTAATTGCCGCTTATGCGGTGACCGCTGTGGGGACGATGGCCGTTCTGATCCATTCCTACATCGCGATGCGGCGGGCGGAGCGCCGCGCGGATGATTTGCGCGGACGCGATACCTAACGTGAAACCAAAGCAGCAGCGACTGATCCTCGCCGTCGTCGCCCTTATCGCCGTCATTGGTGCCGGGCTCCTCGCCACGCTCGCTTTGCGCGATCAGGCGGCCTATTTCTTCACGCCGGCAGAGGCCAAGGCGGCAACCATCACGCCGGGAGAGGAAGTGCGTCTCGGCGGTGTGGTGGAACGGGGCAGCATTGAACGGCAAACCGATGGTCTCACCATTGCTTTTCGCCTGACGGATGGCACGGCCGTGGTCCCGGTTCGCTACACCGGCATTGTGCCGGATCTGTTTGCCGAAGGGTCTGGAGCCGTCGCCGATGGCCGCTTCCGCGCTGATGGCACCTTCGTGGCAGACCGCATCCTCGCCAAGCATGATGAGCGCTACATGGCGCCGCAGATGGATCATATCCCCCTCAATGCCGGCGATACGGTTGTAGAAGGCGACGCAGCATGATCGCTGAACTCGGCCATGCCATGCTTTGGATCGCGGCTGGCCTCGCGCTGCTTCAGATTGTCGCCGGCATCTTCGAACTGCGCGGGCGCCATATCGTTGCCGCGCGTCCGCTTGCCATCGCGCAGGGCGTGCTGACGATGATCGCGTTCCTTCTGCTGATCTGGCTGTTCGTCCGCTCCGACATGTCGGTCGATCTGATCGCCCGCAACAGCCATTCGGATAAGCCGCTCATTTATCGCATCTCGGGCACATGGGGGAACCATGAAGGCTCGATGCTGCTCTGGCTTACCATCCTTGGCTTTGCCGGTGCTATGGTCGGCCTGTTCGAGAAACGGCTCGATGCCCGCACCTTGACGGCCACGTTGGTGGCTCAGGCCAGCCTTGCGCTGGGTTTCTTCACCTTCCTTTTGCTTGTCTCCAACCCGTTCAAGCGGCTTGTTCCGGCGCCGCCACAGGGCTTGGGGCTCAACCCCTTATTGCAGGACCCCGGCCTCGCTTTCCATCCGCCGACGCTCTACCTCGGCTATGTTGGCCTGTCGGTCGCCTTTTCCTTCGCTGTCGGGGCGATGATCACGCGGGATGTCGGCCCGGCCTTTGCCCGCGCGATGCGGCCTTGGGTGCTGTTGTCGTGGATATTCCTCACGATCGGCATCGTCGCTGGCAGCTATTGGGCCTATTATGAGCTCGGCTGGGGCGGCTGGTGGTTCTGGGATCCAGTAGAAAATGCTTCGTTGATGCCGTGGATTGCGGCGACCGCGCTGCTCCATTCGGTGAGTGTCACCGCCACTCGCGATGCGCTGCGAACCTGGACGCTGATGCTCGCAGTGGTCGGCTTTTCGATGTCGATGCTCGGCACTTTCATCGTCCGCTCAGGCCTGCTCACCAGTGTTCATAGTTTCGCGGTCGATCCGGAGCGCGGCTTGTACATTCTCGGGTTGCTCGCCTTCTATATTGGCGGTGCGCTGCTGCTGTTCGGCCTGCGCGTTGGTGCGGTTGCGGAAAGCCAGCGGTTCAATTGGATGAGCCGTGAAGCCGCGCTGGTCCTCAACAATCTGCTGCTCTCGGTGATTCTCGTCATTGTGCTCGTCGGTACTATGTCGCCGATTGTCGCAGAGGCGCTGGGCTCACAGATTTCGGTAGGCCCGCCCTATTATAATCCCTGGACTGCAGCCTTTGCCTTGCCGCTCGTCGCAGTGATGGTGCTAGGGCCGCTGCTGCGCTGGCGGCAGGATGATGGCGCGAAGGTCCGCAAATGGGCGCCGCTGCTGATCGGCGCGATCGTGATCACTATCGTGCTGTGCCTCATCTTTGCGCCCGGCATGGGTATCCTTCCCTTGCTCGGTCTTGCGCTGGCTGTCGGGGTCGGCATTGTTAGCCTCGCGCCGCTCGTCGGTCGCAATCTGCGCCGCACACCGCTCCCTGTATGGGGCATGGTCTTTGCGCACTTCGGTGTAGCGGTTGCGCTGGTCGGCATGGCGACTGAAAGCGCCTTCATCAAGGAACGGCTGGCCGCGGTGCGTGTCGGTGAAACAGTGGAAGTTGCCAATTGGCGCGTCCGCCTCACCGATGTCCGCCCTGTTGTCGGCCCGAACTGGACCGCAGTCGAAGCGGTGCTCGATGTCCAGCGTGGCAATAGCGACGTGGAAACCATGCGCCCGCAGGCCCGTACCTTCAATCAGCCGCAGACGGAAACCAATGAAGCAGCGCTGAAAACCGTCTGGAATGGTCAGCTTTATGCCGTGCTTGGCCAGTCTGCCGGGCGCGATGAGCAAGGTCGTGAACGCTGGCAGCTGCGTCTGTGGTGGAAGCCTTTGGTCTGGTTCATTTGGGCCGGTGGCGGTCTTATCGCTCTGGGCGGTCTCCTGTCGCTTATCGGCCGCATTCAGCCGCTGCGGACCTTCCGCGGGAACAAGGCAGCGGCATGACCTCAGAAGCGGACAAGCCTGCCCGGTCCAGCTGGGTGCTGTGGCTGCCCTTCGCGCTGGTGCTCAGCCTCGGTGTCCTAATCTGGTGGGGCTTGTCCTCGGGCGGGGAAAGCCGCCTCGTCGAATCGCGATGGATTGATAAGCCCGTTCCTGAATTCGATCTGCCTCCTGCCATGCCGGGCCAGCCGGGCGTCTCCAGCCGCCAGTTCAGTGATGGCAAGCCACGTCTCATCAACATCTTCGCCAGTTGGTGTATCCCTTGCCGGGTTGAAGCGCCCCAGCTTGAAGCTCTGCGTGATCGCGGCGTCATCATCGAAGGCATCGCCATCCGCGACCGGCCGGAGGATCTGGCCCGTTTCCTTGCCGACCATGGCAATCCCTTTGTCGGTATCGGCGCCGATCAGCAGAGCGCGGTGCAAATCGCGCTCGGTTCCTCGGGGGTTCCTGAGACTTTCCTTGTCGATGGTGACGGCATCATTCGCGAACAGATCCAAGGCGTCGTCACGGCGGAGATGGTGCCGGAGATTGTCGCGCGGTTGGAGAGGATGGAACGATGATCCGCTTTCTCGCCTGGCTGGTTGCCGTCATTGTTGCCTTGGGCGCCATGCTTGCGCCGCCGCCGGCGCACGGCCAATCAGGCCTGCCCCCTGCGCCCTATGCCTATAAGCAGATCGATGATCCGGTGAAGGAAGAGCAGGCACGTGAGCTGATGCACGAACTACGCTGCCTGGTCTGCCAAGGCCAGTCGATTGCCGATTCCGATGCCCCGCTTGCCGGTGATATGCGCAGTCAGGTGCGTGAACGTATTGCGGCGGGGGAAACCCCGGATCAGGTCCGCTCATGGCTGGTTGATCGCTATGGCGCGTGGGTGACCTATGATCCGCCGCTTGGGCCGGAGACGTTCCTGCTGTTCGTCGCCCCGCTGCTTGCGCTGCTGTTCGGCGGCTGGCTGGTGCTGGGGCGCCTACAGCGCGCTCCGGATACCGAAAGGGAAACACCTGCATGACCACACTTCTTCTGGTGTTGCTGATTGCGGCTGTCACATGGGCGGCGCTTCAGTTCGGCGGCAGGCTCGGGGCGGTTGCACGCGCACCGGTCGCGGCGGCCATTGTCCTTGGATTGGTAGGCTATCTGCTGGTGGGCAGCCCCACTGTGGCCAGCTCCACCGTTGAATCTGCCGAGCCTGAGGGCTTTGGCGAGGAATTGGGCGAACTGCGCGGGGTTATGGGCGGCAGCGAAGGCGATGCCGCGCAATGGCTGGGCATGGCGGATGGTTTGATGCGGGGGGGGCGTACCGGATCGGCAGCGCGCCTGCTGCAGGAAGCGTTGCGCCGTTACCCTGATAATGCCGATCTCTGGATCGGCTATGGGAGCGCTCTGGTGGCGCATGCGGGGGGTTCGATGACCCCTGCGTCGGGGATGGCGTTTGACCGTGCAGCGGCGATCAACCCTGCTCATCCCGCCCCAGCCTATTTCACTGGCCTTGGGCTGGTTCAAAGTGGCGATTTCGAAGGCGCGCGCCGCGTCTGGCAGCAGTTGCTTGATCGCAGCCCGCCTGATGCCCCCTGGCGGGAGGATCTGACAATGAGCCTGTCTCAGCTGCCACCGCCTGTGGCTGGTCCGGTCCAGAATTCTGCGGTGCCAGCCGCCCCTGCACAAGGCAATTGAAGCATGGCGCGGCGCGTGATAGGCGCGCCCGCCCGGCCTGATCGGGCGATATTCTGCGGAGTCGCGGCATGACCGCACAGCAAGACCAGCGCGGCGGTGACATCAACACTGTCGGTGATTCCGCGCTTGATAGCGTTGGGCCGACCCACGCCAGTGACGGTTTGGCCAAGCTGACGATTGGCGCGATTGGTGTGGTCTTCGGCGATATCGGAACGTCACCCCTCTATGCGCTCAAGGAAACCTTCGCCGGCCATCATCCGATGCCGGTCGATCTGGTCCATGTTTATGGGGTTTTGAGCCTTGTTTTCTGGACGTTCATGATCGTCGTCACGTTCAAATATGTGATGACGGTGCTGCGCGCCGACAACAAGGGAGAGGGCGGTAGCCTCGCGTTGCTGGCGCTCATTACCCGACAGACGGATGGCACGCGAACCACGACCATCGCGGTCCTTGCTGTGGTGGCTACAGCGCTATTCTTTGGTGACGCGATCATCACGCCCGCCATATCGGTGCTCTCGGCGGTTGAGGGACTCACCGTTGTCGAAGCCAGCCTCCAGCCATTGGTGCTGCCGATCGCGGTGGGCATATTGGTCGGGCTGTTTCTGGTACAGTCGCGCGGGACGGCGGCAATCAGCCGTTTCTTCGGCCCGATCGTCCTGCTTTATTT
>CANHQT010000006.1 GCA_947463325.1 Sphingomonadaceae bacterium | reverse complement strand
TGACCGCCCTTGCCCATGGTGCACCTGCCCTTGCCCAGGCCAGCCTGACCGGGGACCGCATGCTGGGTATCGACGTCATCGACCGGCTCGATGCGGCAGGGCTGGAAGCCGGCAAGGTCCACCGTTTCTGGTTCCGTGCGAGCGATACCGCGCTCGGACAGACATGGCTGGTGCCCGTCATTGTGGTGCGGGGCAGCGAGGATGGACCCCGCCTGCTGCTCACCGCCGGCGTGCATGGTGACGAGCTCAACGGGATCGACGTGATCCAGCAGCTTGCCAACCGTATCGATCCTGCGCGTCTAAAGGGTACACTGACGATGGTGCCGGGGGCCAATACGCCCGCGCTCAACAACGGCACCCGTCTGTTTACCCCGCGCGGCGGCACGGACGGGGACAATCTCAACCGCGTCATGCCGGGGGCAAATGATCTCACCAGTTCATTGTCGCGCGCCTACGCCTATCGGCTGTGGCATGACCTGTTTATCCGCAACGCCGACCGGATGATCGACCTCCACACCCAGTCGCGCGGGACCGCCTATAACCTTTATGCCTTTGTCTCTTCGCCGGAGGCCCGCGAAATTGCCGAAGCGATTGCGCCGGACACACTGCGGCTTGACCCCGGCCAGCGCGGAACGGTGGAAAATGAAATGGTGCCGCGCGGCATCCCGGCGATCACGCTCGAACTCGGCGCGCCCGAAATCTTCGATGCCGCGATGAATGCCCGCGTGCTTGATGGCATCACGCGGCTGATGGAACGGATGGCTATGCTCCCTGCGGGCAGCGCACCGGCGGCGACCACCACACCCTTTGTCGCCAACCGGTTGAACGTCGTCCGCGCCACCGACAGCGGCTGGGCACGGTTGCTGGTCGGCCTCAATGACCGGGTCAGTGAAGGCCAGCCGATCGCGACCATCAGCGATGCCTTTGGCCGGACGCTGGTAACGCTGACCGCGCCGGTTTCCGGCCAGGTGACGACCATCGCCACTGACCCACGCACGCAACAGGGCGACATGCTGATGCGCATTGGCTGGTGGGACGATGACCCGGCTTGCGCGGCGGGGTGCGACTAGGCAGCGCCGAGCCGCCGCCAAGCCAGATCCGCGAACTCGCACAGCAGCGGCCTCGTGTCGCGCGGATCGATGATATCCTCGACCGCGAAACGCTCGGCGGTGCGGAATGGGCTCCGGACGCGGTTTAACCGGTCGCGGATCGCGGCGAGATGCGCTGCCGGATCCTCTGCCGCTTCCAGCTCGCTCTTGTAGGCGACCTCGACCCCGCCTTCGATGGGAAGGCTGCCCCAATCACCGCTCGGCCAGGCAAAGCGGTACTGGAAACGTTCGGCATTGCTCATCGCGCTGCCGGCGATGCCATAGGCGCGCCGGATGATGACCGAGGCGAGCGGCACGCGCGCCTTATAGATCGCGTTCATCGCATCGACGCCATAGCGGATGGTGCCGGTGCGCTCCGCCTCCCCACCGATCATAAAGCCGGGATTGTCGACCAGATGGACGATGGGTAGCCGGAACTGGTCGGCAAGCCGGACAAAGCGGGCGACCTTTTCACTTGTTTTCGCGTCCCATGAGCCGCCGAGGTAGCTCGGGTCGCTGGCCAGAACCGCGACCGGCCAGCCATCGAGCCGCGCGAAGGCGGTGATCGCGGCCCGGCCCCAGCGGCCACCCATCTCGAACAGGCTTGCCGCGTCGACCACCGCAGACAGAATCTGGCGCATGGAATAGACCTGCTTGGCATCACGCGGGACGACAGAGAGCAGCGCCTCCTCGCGCCGGTCAGTCCGATCGGTTGGCGCCGTTCGCTGGGCAAGCGTGTCAATCGACGAAGGCAGATAGGAGAGGAAGCGTCGGGCCGCAGCAAAGGCCTCCGCCTCGCTCGCCACCTCCTCGTCAACCACGCCGTTGCGTGTGTGCACGTCGCTGCCGCCGAGTTCCTCGCGCCCGATAGTCTCTCCGATGGCGGCCGCGACAGCGGGGCCGGCAGCGAAAAGCTGGCTGAGGCTACGCACCATCACCGAATAATGGCTGGCCACGACCCGCGCCGCACCGAGCCCTGCGGTCGGCCCCAGCGCAAGCGCAACCACGGGCACTGTTTCGAGATTGGTGACCACATGATCCCAGCCGGGAACATGCGGCACATAGGTGTAGCCCATATCCTCCAGTGTCTTCACCGATCCGCCGCCCCCTGTGCCGTCGATCATGCGGATCAGCGGCAGGCGATATTCATGCGCCATCGCCTCGCACTGGACGAACTTGCGATGCAGCGCGGCATCGGCGGCCCCGCCACGCACGGTAAAGTCATCGGCGGAAGCGACCACCGGCCTTCCATCGATGTCCGCGCGGCCGAAGATGAAGTTGGACGCAGCCAGATCCTCGAACCTGCCGTCCTCGGCATAGCGACCACGCCCGGCGATCTGCCCGATTTCCCGAAAGCTGCCAGCATCGACCAATGCAGCCAGCCGCGCGCGGGCATCCATCTTGCCGCGTTCATGCTGGCGCGCGACCTTTTCCGCACCGCCCATCTTGAGCGCCATGTCCTTGCGGCGGCGCAGTTCCTCGATTTCAGGCGTCCAGTCGTTCATCATTTTTCCCTTCCCGCAGCAATGCTACCGGCCCGGGACTTCGCGCGCTATAGCCGCGCTCGAATCGCGCGTCTGCATAGCAGTCACGCCAAGGGAGCAGGCACGCACCATGAAATTCTTCGTCGATACCGCTGACACTGCCGACATTGCCGATCTCGCCGCTACCGGCCTGCTCGACGGGGTGACCACCAACCCTTCGCTGATCGCCAAGGCGGGGCGCGATTTCATTGAGGTCACGCGCGAAATCTGCGGCCTCGTCTCCGGACCCGTTTCCGCCGAAGTGGTCGCGCTCGACCATGAAGGCATGATGCGCGAGGCCGAAGTGCTGCGAAAGATCGCCGACAATGTCTGCATCAAGGTGCCGCTGACCATCGATGGCCTTAAGACCTGCAAGGCGCTGACCAGCGATGGCACGATGGTCAATGTGACGCTGTGCTTCTCCGCCACGCAGGCGTTGCTTGCAGCCAAGGCTGGCGCGAGCTTCATTTCGCCCTTCGTCGGGCGGCATGACGATAATGGCTTTGACGGCATGCAGCTGATCGCCGACATCCGCCTCATCTACGACAATTACGACTATGGCACGGAGATCCTCGTCGCATCCGTGCGTCACGGCATCCATGTGCTGGAAGCCGCGAAGATCGGCGCGGACGTGATGACTGCACCGCCCGCAGTGATCCGCGGCCTGTTCAAGCATGTGCTGACCGACAAGGGCATCGAAGGCTTTCTCGCCGACTGGGCAAAGACCGGTCAGGCGATCGGCTAAGCCTACCCGCAAATCACCACTGGGTCGGGGCGGGGTCGATCACCGTCACGCCGGCGGCGCGTACCTCGCTGACTTCGAGCGCGCGGATGGCGATGCCGCGATTGTCGAAGCGGAAGATGCCATCGATGCCGCCAAAGCCGTCCGAAGCGAACAGGCGGTTCTGCGGAAAGACCGTTCCCGGCCGCCAATCGCGCGTCATGCGCACAGTCAGCAATACGGCATCATAGCCGAGGCTCGCGATGCGATAGGGGGTGCGCCCATAGCGTTCGCGATACCGGGTCGCCATCTGGCCGAACAGCGTGTCGGAGACGCTGGCATACCAGGCCCCGCGCATCGGTGCGGAGCCGCTCAGCGCGGCTTCGGTGTTCCACAATTCGGTGCCCAGAATGCGCGCAGACGAAGCGCCGCTTTCGCGCAGGATCGGTACGGCGCGGATCGCGGTCTGGCCGGCATCGGCGATCAGGATGGCTTCCAGACCTGCCGTCCGGCCGAGGCGGCGGGCGGCGCCCGACAGGCCGGAGGCCGACCGATCATAGGGTTCGAACGCGACCAGCGTTCCACCCGCTGCCGTCGCAGCATCGCGCATCGAGGCAAGAGCGCGCTCGCCGTAGGTTGAGCGGGGGACAAGAGCCCCAAAGCGCGTGAGGCCGGCCGTGCGCGCATGGGCGACGACACGATTGACCGCCTGTCCAGGTTCGAAACCGAGCAGATAGGTGCCATTGCCGGCAACGCTCGAATCGTTCGAGAAACTGATCAGCGGCACATTGGCGGCGCGCGCGACCGGCTGAACGGCACGCACATCATCGGCGAGCAAAGGCCCGAGGATCAGTTTGTTGCCATCGGCAATCGCCTGTTGAGCGGCGGCAGCGGCGCCGAGGCCGGTGTCATAGGTGGTAATCCGCACACGGTCCGAGCGCGAATCCAGCAGCGCCAGCGTGACGGCATCGGCAATTGACGTACCGACGGCAGCGTCAGGCCCCGTCTGCGGCACCAGCAAAGCGACACGATGGCGCTCGGTATCGACCGGCAGTCCCGGCGCAACCGTCGGCTGGGTCGTTGTCGGCGTGGAAACCGGCGCGGCACTGCGCGGGATCATTGTCTGGCAAGCGGCCAGCAAACTGGCGAACAACGCCAGCGCGACAAGCCGCATGACTCGCGCCGCTTGCGATACAGTGCTGCGCTCTGCCATGAGTGCCGTCATGCCGTCTTCTCCCTTACCCGGCCTTTACATCGTGGCGACGCCCATCGGCAACCTAGGCGACGTAAGTACCCGTGCGCGCGAGGTTTTGCTGTCCGCTGACGTCATTGCTTGCGAGGATACGCGCGTCACCGGCCATTTGTTGCATCTGATCGGAATCAAGCGGCCGCTGCTGCGCCATGACGATCATGCCGATGATGCGGCGCGCGCCCGGCTCGTCGAAAGGATGGCCGATGAACGCGTCGTGCTGGTGTGCGATGCCGGAACACCCCTGATTTCCGACCCCGGCTATCGGCTTGTGCGAGATGCACGCGCCGCGGGACGGATGGTGACCAGCATTCCGGGCCCATGCGCGGCAATCACCGGGCTGACACTAGCGGGGCTTCCGACCGATCGATTCCTGTTCGCCGGATTTCTTCCAGCCAAAGCCAAGGCGCGCGACGAGGCGATAGCCGAGTTGGCCGGAATACGTGCCAGCCTGGTGCTGTACGAGAGCGGACAGCGGCTCGGGCCCTGTCTGGCTGCACTTGCGGCGGGGCTCGGCGAGCGCGATGCCGCCGTCGCGCGCGAGCTCACCAAGCTGCATGAAGAATGTGTGACCGGCACGCTGGGCACGCTCGCTGCTCGCTACGCCGATGACAAGCCGAAGGGCGAGATTGTTATCATTGTCGGACCACCCGCCGCTGTAGCGCCCGCCACCCATGACGATGCTGCTGTTGATGCCGCGCTGCTCAACGCGCTCACTGATGCGCCGCCTGCGCGTGCTGCAAAGACGGTTGCGGCATCGCTCGGCATCCCACGCGAGCGTGCCTACGCCCGTGCGCTGGCGCTGACCGGCAAGGCATGAGCCGCCGGCGCGAACGCGCGGAACAACGCGGGCGACGCGCGGAAACTCTTGCTGCATGGTATCTGCGCCTTCATGGATGGCGCATTCTTGCGCAGCGGTGCCGCGTGCCAGGCGGCGAAGTCGATCTGGTGGCAAAACGCGGGCGCACAGTCGCCTTCGTCGAGGTCAAGTGGCGGGTCAGGCCTGCCGATCTTGATACAGCGATTGACGAACACCGCCTGCGCAGGGTCGTCGTGGCAGCCGAAAGACTGGCGCCACGCTACGCGCGCGCCGGCGAAGATGTGCGCATTGATGTGATGCTGCTTGCGCCTTGGCGCTGGCCGTCCCATTTGGCGAACGTCTGGATCGGCAGGCTATAGCAAATGAAGGTTTCGCGCATGGCGCTGACGGTGGCGTTCCAGATGGACCCGATGGAGGGTCTCAATATTGCCGGCGATTCGAGTTTCGCGCTCATGCTGGCGGCGCAGGCGCGCGGATATCGCGTCTTTCACTATACCGCGCCGGAACTCACGTGGGAGGACGGGCGCCTCTACACTGTTGCCACTCCGGTGAAGGCACAACGTGAGGTCGGCAACCATTTCACCGCCGGAGAGCCCGTGCTGCTCGATCTCGGGCGCGATACCGATGTGGTGTGGATGCGGCAGGATCCGCCATTCGACCTGTCCTATATAACCGCCACGCACCTGCTGGAGCGCATCAGCAGCGAAACTTTGGTGGTCAATGATCCGGCGAGTGTGCGCAACGCACCCGAAAAGCTGTTCGTGCTCGATTACGCGCGCTTCATGCCGCCGACGATGATCACTCGCTCGCTCGACGCGGCGCGGGCCTTTCTCGACAAGCATGGCGAGATTGTCATCAAGCCGCTGCATGGCAATGGTGGCAGGGCGATCTTCAAGGTCGGGCGAGATGGCGCCAACCTCTCCGCCCTGATGGAAGTGTTCAACGCCGCCTGGGTCGAACCGCACATGGTGCAGGCCTTCCTCCCATCGGTCGCCGCAGGGGACAAGCGCATCGTGCTCGTCGATGGCGAAGTGGCAGGCGCGATCAACCGCTTGCCGGGCGAAGGCGAGATCCGCTCCAACCTAGCAGTCGGTGGGCGGGCAGAAAAAACAGGACTTACGTCGCGCGAAGCTGAAATCTGCGCCGCGCTGGGGCCAGAGCTGAAGCGCCGGGGCCTGCTGTTTGTCGGCATCGACGTGATCGGGGGCGAATGGCTTACCGAAATCAACGTCACGTCTCCGACCGGCATTGTCGCTATTGACGGGTTCAACGGCACCGATACAGCCGGGATGATTTGGGACGCCATCGAACGCCGTCTCGCCGAACGCGGTCAGGCCTGACCCACCCTCTCTCTCCCCGGAAGCACTCATGACCGAATGGATTCTCGATACGATTGCCCGTGGCGGCTACTGGGGCATCGCCTTTCTGATGGCGATCGAGAATATCTTCCCACCGATCCCGTCGGAGCTGATCATGGGTCTGGGCGGTATCAATGTCGCCAACGGCCAGATGGGCTTCTGGCCATTGCTGTTCGCCGGCTCTGTCGGTTCCACAGCGGGCAATTATGTCTGGTACCAGATCGGGCGCAGCTATGGCTATGAACGGTTAAAGCCCTTCATCGACCGCTGGGGACGCTGGCTGACACTCGACTGGGAAGATGTCGAGGATATGATCGCCTTTTTCCGGCGCCACGGTCATTGGGTGGTATTCGCGCTTCGATTCTCGCCGCTGCTGCGGACCATGATCTCTCTGCCAGCCGGCCTTGCGCACATGGGGCGGGTCAAGTTTCTGATCTATACCATCGCCGGTTCGACGATCTGGAACGTCCTGCTGATCGGCGCGGGCTATTATCTCGGCAGCCGCTTCGACGAGCTCGAGCGGTTCACCGGACCGCTCGCCGTGGGCACCGCCGCGATCATCATCGGCGTCTATGTGTGGCGGGTCGCCACCTGGCGTCCGCGCAAACGCGACTAATCCTCAATTGGCAAGCGCATGGGCCAGCCGGGCCATCGCCGCCGAACGAATGTGATACAGCACGACAAGCGGTACGCCCATCAGCAGGGCGATCGCCGCTAGGGGCAGCTCCTCCACAAACTCCAGCTGCATCAGCATGAGGTCTTCGGGCGGGCCGGCGCGTAACCTGCTGGCCACAATATCCTGCACGCCGCTCATAACCTCTGGGCCCGTTGCGCCCTCAGCGGCATATTCCGGACGCGAAGCGACGAACATCGCCTGTGCGACCAGTTCGGGAACGGCCGGGTAGCGATTGAGCGCCATGCGCATTCTGATGCGGTCGACCCGGTCGATGACGATCGGTCCACACTCTTCATCGCGAGTGAACCGGGCGAAACGAGTCCGAGCGAAGGCACTGGAGGGAGAATGGTGAAGCATGTCTGTATTGACGGCTCGACACCGGCAAAATTGAGCGTCTTTGGCTATTTTCGTCCCGTGCACCGAATTTTTACTGCTGTGGGCGCAATCAACCGGCCATGACGATGAGCTGGAATCCGAAATCGACCGAGCAGGATGCGGCCGCGCGCGAGCCGCGAACGTCAAAGCTTTTGGCGGTGGAACTCAGCAGCGACCGGCACCCACCGGCGCGCGTGGTGATCCGCAACCTGTCCAGCCACGGAGTCGGCGCTCGCGGCGATATTGATCTGCTTCCTTGCGAGCGGGTGCTGCTTCATTTCCCAGGTGGCGGCCGCATAGCCGGCACGGTTCGCTGGGTACGTAAAGGCACATTCGGGATCGCCCTCGACGAGCGGATGCCGGCCGAGTTCCTGCAAGCCAAGGCAAAATCGCCAGCGGAAATTGTGACCCGGGACGCGCAGGTCGGTTTCCAACCGGTCAAGCACACGGTGGAACATACCGGGCGCAGCGGATTTCAGCGCACGCACCGTGACGAGGTTCTGCGGAGCAGCTGGACCGAAGGCTACTGATCGCCTGGTCAAAGCCATAATCGGCCCCTTTCGGCCTATCAAAACTTCCCAAATAAAAAACCGGCTCCTCACCCCAAATGGCGAGAAGCCGGTTTTTTGATCCCCCTTGGGGTTTCGCGAAGTGGAAGTATCCTCGTCAGGCGACCTCGCGGCGCACCTCTCCATCCTCGTCGATGTCACGCAGCACATAACCACGGCCCCAGACGGTCTCGATATAATTCTCGCCCTCGCATGCGAGGCTGAGCTTCTTGCGAAGCTTGCAGATGAACACATCGATGATCTTGAGTTCAGGCTCGTCCATGCCGCCATAAAGGTGGTTGAGGAACATTTCCTTGGTGAGCGTGGTGCCTTTGCGGAGCGAAAGCAGCTCCAGCATCTGATATTCCTTGCCGGTCAGATGCACGCGGTTGCTGTCGACTTCGACCGTCTTGGCGTCGAGATTGACGGCCAGCTTGCCGGTACGGATGATCGATTGCGAATGGCCCTTGGACCGGCGGACAACCGCCTGGATGCGGGCCACCAGCTCCTCGCGATGAAATGGCTTGGTGACATAATCGTCGGCACCAAAGCCGAACGAGCGCACCTTTGAATCCATTTCGCTGATACCTGACAGGATCAGCACCGGAGTCTGCACCTTGGCGGTGCGGAGCTTTTTCAGCACGTCATAGCCGTGCATGTCCGGCAGATTGAGATCGAGCAATATGATATCGTAATCATAGAGCTTGCCGAGATCCAGGCCCTCTTCGCCCAAATCGGTCGTGTAGACATTGAAGCCTTCGACCGTCAGCATGGTTTCGATCGCTTTCGCGGTAGTCGGTTCGTCTTCGATCAGAAGCACACGCATGCGTCTGTTCCCCTGGCCCTGTTTCCCCATGACGGCGCCGTTTCGGAGTGAAACAGAGCGTCGCGGCTCATTAACCTTATCGGATATGAAGACGAAAGGTTAATTTTGCCTTTACACCACTATCAGCCGCAGAAACCCATGCTCCGGCGCCCTTGCGTGGCTGGCTTTGGTAAACGCTGTCCACGGCGAAATGAGTCGGTGCGCTTTACAAGTATGAAGGGCGTTAACCAGAAAATCCCCGCTTTTCCGCCATTGGCACGCCGATTGCTTAACTCCCGACAGGTTCAAGTTCAGGGAGTATCAGATCATGGCTATCGCAAATCGCAAAATCCTTCTCGCTGCCGTTGCCAGTGCAGCATTTGTCGCAGCACCGGCCGCAGCCACTTGGGGCAAGTGGAACTGGGGCGGCGGCAACTGGGGCATCTGCAAGAAGAACTGCTCGTCCACGTCGTCGTCGAGCAGCAGCACCTCGTCGGGCAGCTCTTCGCGCGGCGGTTCCTCGACCGGCGGCTGGAGCTCGACCTCTTCGGGCGGTTCGACTTCGACCTCGTCGGGCGGTTCGACTTCGACCTCGTCGGGTGGTTCGACCTCGACCTCGTCGTCCAGCTCGACCTCATCTTCCAGCTCTTCGTCGGGCGGCAGCTCGGGTGGCAGCTCGGGCGGTGCTACCCCTGTTTCCGAGCCGGGAATTGTCGGCCTGTTCGGTCTGGGCCTTGCTGGCCTCGCGCTCGCTCGCCGCAATCGCCGCCGCAAGCAGCAGTCCGCCTGACACTCAGGTCAGACGCCAGAAAAACAAGAAAGCGGGCGGGGGCAACCCCGCCCGCTTTGCATATGTGGGGTTATCAGCGCTGCGCCGGGGGCGGCGTTCCCGCCGCCAATGCGGCCGCGAGAGCACGGGCCGGGGCCGGAACGACATCCGCTTCGTCAAAAAAGCGCATCACTGCCTTTGCCTCTTCGGCCTGACCGTCATGCCACAGGGCATTGGCCAGCAAATAGTTGAGGTACGGCTCGCCCGATGCAATGGCGTGGGCCCGGCGCGCCTTGGACACGGCAAGGCTGGGATAACCGGTCTGCAGCGCGACATCGGCACCCAGCACCAGAGCGTCGAGATCATTGTCGAGCCGTGATCCGGCGCTCCCAAGGATCCGCCGCGCTTCATTCAGATCACCGCCATGCGCCGCCAGCCGCGCCTTCAGATAAGCGAGCCTCGGATGGGCCGGTGCAACCTCAGCCGCACGGCCGATTGCATCCTCGACATCGTCGAACCGGCCAAGCTTGCCCAGCGCATCGGCGCGCCCGAGCAAGCCAGCGACATTGGCTGACTGGATGGCAAGGACCGCATCATAGGCAGCAAGCGATGCCGCCGCATCCTCATTACGATCGGCAATGATTGCTGTCAGCAACGGCCCGCCGACCCTGCGCGGAGCAAGGGCAGTCGCAAGACGTGCCTGCTCGCTTGCACCGGCAACGTCGCCGGAAATCAGCAGCGCGTGGCCGAGATCGATCCGGAGGCGGGCATCATCAGCGGCAGCCAGCCCTTCACGGAACAGCGCGATCGCGCCGGGTACATCGTCACGCAACATGGCGATGCCGCCCGCAATGCGTGCGCGATCTGCCACTGCGTTGGCAGGGATCGTTGACAGCATCGATTCGGCTGCCGCGACATCACCGCGCATGATGGCCGCATCGGCGCGCAGCACAGCAACCCGCCCGGCGGAGGCGCCAAGGCGCGCGGCTTCGTTCGCCGCAGCATCGCCGCCCAAGGCATCACCCAGCTCAAGCAGTGTTTCGGCCATGGCGAGGCGCACCGCGGCATCGCCTGGTCGTTCGCGCGCGGCATTGAGCAGCTCGACACGTGCGGCGGCGTGATCACCGCGCGCCATCGCTTCCTGGGCTCGCTCGAAACTACGGCCATCGCTTTCGCGCCCACACGCCGCCAGCAACAATGTAGCTGCGGTCAGACATAAGGCGCGTGTCTTTGCAGAAGTGGTCATCTTCAGTTCCCGTCAGTTCCCTCAGCGTCCGCTTAACAGAAGGGTGCAAACAGGCTCTTAACCTGCGCGGGCAACCGATCCCGGCGGAACGCGCCATCTGGGCGATCGAGCAACGCGCACTGCGGCAAAGCTGGCGGCATGAAGAGGACATGGCTAAGGGTCGGCGCATCATGCTTGCCGACCACGTCCTTCATATCGACAGCGAGGCGCTGGTTGTCGACAAACCCGCCGGCCTTCCTGTCGATCCGCCGCGCGACGGCGGCCTCAGTGTCGAGAATCATCTGCAAGCGCTGATGCTCGGTTATCGCGAATGGCCGCGCCCGGTGCACCGGCTCGACCGGGACACGTCCGGCTGCCTGATGCTCGCGCGCAGCGCCAAGGCACACAAGCGGCTCGGCCAAGCGTTCGAGGCCGGTTTGGTTGAGAAACGCTATCTCGCCATCCTCGAGGGCATTCCCGACAGCGAAGGCGGCACGATCGATATGCCGATCACCAAGGTGTCGACCAAGGAACAGGGCTGGCGGATGATCCCGGCCGCGGAAGGCGCGAAGGACGCAAGAAGCGCACGCACCGATTGGGAGCTTCTGGCAACTGCGGGCGGACGCGCCCTGGTCGCTTTCCGTCCCGCCAGCGGCCGGACCCACCAGCTGCGCGTTCATGCCGCGAGCGGCATCGGCCATGCCATAGCGGGCGACCCCATCTATGGTTCGGCCTTGCCCGCCGGGATGATGCTGCACGCTGCCGATCTCCGCCTAGAACGGCCGGGCAAGACGCTGATCGCGGCACACGCCCCCTTTCCGCTGCGCTTCACGGCGCTCGGCTTTCGCGATCCCGACGCGGATTAAGCGGCCATGCCGTGGCTTCCCGTCACCCGCAGCATCGGCATCGACAGCGAAGAGCTGGAAGAAAGCTTTGTCCGTTCCACCGGCGCAGGCGGTCAGCATGTCAACACGACGGACAGCGCGGTGCAGCTACGCTTCGATATCGCGAACAGCCCCAATTTGCCCGATGCCGTCAAACATAGGCTCGCCGGTCTTGCCGGACGGCGGATGACCGCAGACGGCGTGCTGGTGCTGCGATCCGAAGGCTCGCGCTCGCAAGCGCTCAATCGGCAGGAAGTGCGCGAACGTCTGTTTGCCCTGATCCGCGCAGCGACCATCGTTCCCAAACCACGCAAGGCGACCAAGCCGAGCAAAGCCGCCAAGGCCAAGCGCGTCGATGCCAAAAAGGCCCGCAGCGGCATCAAGGCAGGTCGCGGGCGGGTGCAAATCGACTGAAGCCGCGCTAGGGGATTGCGCCATGTACAGCTTCGAATTTTCCGCCGCCGATCCCGCAACCCTGTGGGCAGAACTTGCCGACGCTGCTGACGCGATCAGTGCGGGCGAGCCGGACGGCATTGCCAATATGGCCAACATCGCTGCGCTGGTCTGGCAGGCGGTGCCCGATCTCAACTGGGCGGGCTTCTATCGTTTCGACGGGCGCGAGCTGGTGCTGGGCCCGTTCCAGGGCAAATCAGCCTGCATCCGCATCGCGCTCGACAAAGGTGTCTGTGGCGCGGCGGCGCGCAGCCGCACAACCCAGTTGGTCGAGGATGTCCACGCCTTCCCCGGGCATATCGCCTGCGATGCCGCTAGCCGTTCGGAACTGGTGGTCCCCATCATCGATGGAGACCGGCTTATTGGCGTGCTTGATCTCGACAGCCCGAGTCCGGCGCGCTTCACAACCACCGATGCCACAGGCGCCGAAGCATTGATCACCCGCATCGCCAGCCGGCTCGGCTAAGCGCCGCCAAGGTTAACCCCTGCCCCGATACGGGACACCTGCTCCCCTGCGGCTTCGCTCGCGGCATGAGGCGGAATTTGCTAACGCCGGATTCACCATAACGGGTGCGAGTGCGCCGTCGTGAAAAGGGTGGAAATTATGCGGACGCTGTTGCTGGTAGGGGTTGCCGCCGTTGCGGCCTTCGCTTCTCAAGCGGCGGAAGCGAGCCACCGCACGTCCGGCGGCGAAACTGTCCGCACCGAACGCCGGGTGATTGTGGTCGATAGTGCGAGCGCCGGTGACACCAGCGTCTATCGCAGCAGCGCCGACCGTGAATTGGCCGAACGCGATTATCGCGGGCGCTGGGAAGGCGAATGGCAGGGAACCTGGCATGCCGAAGACGGCCGCAGCTATGAAGGGCGCTATCGCGGCACCTATGATGGCGGACATGGCGCCGACTATGATGCGCCGCCGCCCGAAATGCAGGATTATCGCGGTGATTATCGCGGCGAACGGAGCGAACGGGACTATCGCAGGGACCGGCGCGAGCGTGTGCAGCATCGCGAACGGTACGAACGGATTGATCGGCGCGACTGGTCCGACGCGGATTGGGAGCGTTTCTGCCGCCGTGACAATGGCGTCGGCGGTGCCGCGATCGGCGGTGTCGTTGGCGGCGTGGCGGGCAACCGCATCGCCGGTCGCGGCAACCGGACAGCGGGCACGTTGATCGGCGCTGGCGTCGGCGCAATTGCCGGTGCAGCTATCGACCGTGCCGAAGACCGCCGCGCCTGCGATAGCTGGTGGAGCCGTTCGTCACGGCGCGATTATCGTGGCCGTGGCGGCAGCTATTACGGCGGCGGCTACGCCTATGACGGCGGCTATTACACCGGTGGCGGCTATGAATATGCCGGCATGCAGACGATCGTCATCCCCGGTGCTCCGATCATCATCGAAGAAACCGAGACGACTTACGAGACAGTCCATGTCGCGCCGGCCCGCGCCCGGGTGGCACCGCGTCGTCCGGTGCATCGCCGCCCGGCACCCCGCCCGCGCCCACGCTGCGTCTGCTGATCACGCTCAAGCCAGGCTTCGGCCTGCCCAGCGCACCCTGCCGAGGATCAGCAGCGATTCCAGCCGCGCATCTTCCCGTGGCCACGCAGGATTGTCGCTGACAATGCCGACCACGCCCTGCCGCATCGCCGCGCAATCGAGCCGTTTGACCAGCAGGGCACCGTCACGGCGCAGCACATAGATGCCGTTGCGCAACCGCGTTGCCGCGTCAGCTGAATCGACCAAAATCTCGTCGCCATGGCCGAGCGTGGGCGCCATCGAGTCGCCCTCAACTCTGAGAATCGCGGCCTTGAGCGGGGCAATGCCCAACCCCCTTAGCCATGCGCGGTCGAAGGCCATCGCCGCAACCGGGCGATCCGTGCCGGCAAGCACCCCGGCCCCCGCCGCGACACCCACATCGAGTCGTGGCACAGTCGCTAGGGCATCGGCCTGTGGATCCGCGCGCACCGGCCCGCCGAGCAGGCTTTCATCGACCCCGAGATAGGTTGCGATAACCGCCCGGTCGCGTTCGCCGAGCTGGCGCGGCGAACCACGCTGGACGAACTGCTGGATGTAGGCAGCGTTGCGGCCGATCAGCCGCGAGAGGCGCGCATAATCCACTCCCTGTTCGCGCGCGATCCGCGCCAACGCTTGTTGCGGCGATTCTGGGCGAGGCGGGGCGATGTTCACTACGGGACAGTAGCGATAGGAATTTTCCTAGACAAGTAGGAAACAGACGAGCACGAAACAGGAACAGGGCGACTCGGCGCCCATCCAGGCACCGGCAAAACAGGAGCTTCCCATGCCACCCGATCGCCCTCTGCTCTATGATATCGAGCGTTTCCTGCGCGAACAGGCGATGCCGCCGACCCGCTTTGGCCGGCTCGCCGTCAGCGACCCCCGCTTCGTCCTCGACCTGAGGCGCGGCCGCGAACCGGGGCATCGGGTGCGATGCCGTGTAGAACATTTCATGAACATATGGCGCGCACAGGTCGCCGGAAAGGTTGCGGCATGATGGCACGCAAAGACATTGCGGCGCGGCTGGTGCGCACGGTCCTCGCCGGGCTCGGCGCGGATGCAACGCTGTTGAGGGCCGACGAGCGCGAGTGGGCTAGCGCGACCTTCTCGGGCGCACGCCACGGGATCGACCTCTCCATCCGGCTGGCGTGTGCCGATGCGTCGCCGCCCGCCTTTCTGGCGCAGCTGCCCGAATGGGAGTTTGACCTGCCCGGCGAGATTGTCGCCGACTGCATGGTCGCGCTGGGTCAGCGAGAACGGGGCGCAGGTGGCGTCTGGCAGATGCCCTGCAGGATCGAATTGCTCACCATCGCCGCCGAATGACCGCGCCGGTCAGCCGGCACGATTAAGCTTGCGCAGAGTGGCAAGCGCAGCAGCCAGCGCGGGATCGTGTGGAAAAGCAGGATCGTCGGTCCGCGCCTCCATCGGCACCATATCCGCCGATTCCGGCTGGGCCAGATTTCCACCTGTTTCCGGTGAGCCTGCAACTGGGGCCGCAACCTTGCTTGCAAAGCCAGTTTCGAGACGCGCGATCAGCTCGTCGAGACGCGCGACCGAAAGGTCCAGCGGCTGCGGTCGGGGCGCGGCAGCGCGCGGAGCCGTGACGGGCGGCGATTGGAGAACGGGAGCCTCCATAACCGGATCAGCGGCTGGCTCGGGTGCAGGCTCGGGTTCGGGCGCGGGCGGCATCGTCACGGGCTGAGCGGCCTGTTCCCAATCCTCGGGCGACGGCGCCGGCAGATCGAACGGCACCTCAGCTTCAGCCGGCGGACTTTCCTCGTCCGCCGGCTCTTCCGCTGCCCATCCGGCGGCATCATAACTGTGAGTCAACGGCACTGCTTCATCGGCCGGAAGAGATGGCTCTGCCGGCCCGGCGAACTGACTATCGAGCAAAAGCTCGTCCTCATCATCGCGGGTCTGGCTCACAAAATGCTGTGGCTGCGCCATCACTGCCGGAGCGGCAACATCATCGGCCGAAGCCGGTTCGGGAATATCACGCAGCGGCGAGAAAGGCCGACGCGCCGGCGCATCGGGATGGCGATCGGCACTCCGCAGCACGGGTGCGTCTGCCTCATCCTGACGATCCAACCCACGCAGCCGCGTGAGCAGCACATCAACCAGATCGCTCGGCACAACTTTGAACAGTCGCGCCAGCACATATCCCGCCGCGCCGCCCAGGGAGGCCATGGCGATGGCAAACAGGATACGGGCCGTTAAACCAAGCGGCGGTGCAGCGGCGCTGATGATGGTATCGAGATAAAGATGATAGGATAAGGTCTCGATCCAGCCGATCGGCACCAGCAATCCCGCAAGGCCCAGCAGCGCCGCGCCCGTACCCGCGACACCGGCCACGCCGAACGGGATCGGCAGTCCCTCCGCATCGCGCCTGATGGTGTAACTTGCGCTCATTCTGGTCCCATCTGGACTCTTGTCCGTCTGCTGCACATGTGGCTCGTCAGGCCTGTCCCAGCAAGCGCTGGTAAATTGGTTCGTAACGCCGAATGTTTGACGACCAGTTACGCTCGGCTTCAACAAACGCTCTGGCTTTGGCTCTCCGGTCTTCCCAGCCTGCACGATTGGCAAGCAACCCGGCCACGGCGTCGGCCAGTGCTTCGGGATCATCTGCCGCGAACAAGGTGCCTGTTTCACCGTCGCGGATCAGCTCGCGATGTCCGCCAATATCCGATGCTGCCACCAGCCGCCCCTGCGCCATCGCTTCAAGCGGTTTCAGCGGCGTAACCAACTCTGTCAGGCGCATGGCCTTGCGCGGATAAACCTGGATGTCGGTTAGCGCATAGTAGCGCTCAACCTCATCATGCGGCACACGGCCGACGAAGTGGATGCGATCGGCCACTGGCGAGACTGCGGCTTGCGCCCTCAAGGCTGCGTCCATCGGCCCGCCGCCGACCAGCAGCAGCGCCAGTTGCGGGCGCAAAGCGACCAGCCGCGGCATGGCGGCGATCAGCGTGTCGAGCCCCTCATAATCATAAAAGCTGCCGATGAAGCCGATCACTTCCGCGTCTTTAAGGCCCATTTTGGCCACCATTGCCTGATCGCGAGGCACCGGCGCCCCAAACAGGGAAAGATCAACACCATTGGGTGAAACCATGATCTTGGCAGGGTCAATGCCGCGCGCGACCAGATCAGCACGCAGCCCTTCGCAGATCACGGCCACAGCATCGGCACGCCGCACCGCATGCGTTTCCATCATCCGGGTCAGGCGATAGCGCGGACTGCCTTCGCGGCCGGTACCGTTGCCGACCGCCGCATCCTCCCAGAATGCACGAATCTCGTAAATGAAAGGAATGGCGCGCGCGCGCGCAACCGGCCCCGCAGCCAGCGCGGTCAGCACCGGCGAATGGGCGTGGATAATGTCAGGCGCAAAGGCGCTGATTCGATCCTCAACGCGCCGCGAGAGCGAGCGCACTTCCCGCCATTCGCGCATGCCCGGCCAGCCACCCGGCGCGGGCGCGGTGCGATGAAAGACGATTCCATCCACCTCTTCATGCTCTGGCCCCGGCAGGGGATGCCGGACCGATGTCAACGCCTCCACCTCCCAGCCCAGCGCCTGCTGGGCCTTCAGGATCGCACGCGTGCGGAAAGTATAGCCACTTTGCGCCGGCAAACTGTGATCGAGGATATGGAGAACCCGCGTCATATTTGGCGCATTGGCAGGGAATGCTTAATCTCGCGTCAACCCGGCCGGGTTAGGGCGGTACCCGCATGATCGACGCCCTCGCCATCCTTACCACGCACATGCTGATGCTGGTCGCCTTCTGGCGACTGCGTGAACGCGACGATCTCGATGACGAAGCGGCAGCGGACGCACGCCATGCGCCCCCCGGCTTCCTGCCCCCCCGGCCGCGTGGCTGACCGGCGATGCGCGACGTTTTTTTCCTTCTCTTCCTGCTCGCGACCCTCTTCATGGCGGTCAAGCGGCCGTTCCTGTTCATCCTCGCCTACTGTTATGTGGACATTGTCGCGCCGCAGCGGCTGAGCTTTTTCCTGCTCAACACCATTCCACTGTCACAGATCATCTTCTTCTTCGCGATCGGCAGCTGGCTGGTCGCGGACAAGAAAAAGGGCATGCAGATCGATCACCTGCAGGTCGTACTGATCCTGCTGCTTGCCTATTGCGGGGTAAGCACTGTCTACGCCGAATTCCCTGTGGAGGGCGCCTCCAAATGGGATTGGGTGTGGAAAGCGCTGCTCTGGTCGATCTTCCTGCCGCTGGTGCTGACCACACGGCTGAGGCTGGAGGCGCTGGCCCTCACCATGGTGCTGAGCGCCGGCACGCTTGCCATCGCCGGGGGCATGAAAACCGCTATGGGCGGCAGCGGCTATGGCTCGCTGCAACTGCTGCTGGATGACAACAGCGGCCTCTTTGAAGGCTCGATCTTCTCCACCGTCGCGATAGCGATTATCCCGCTGATCCTGTGGCTCGCGCGCTATGGCACAGTGTTCCCGAAAAGCCGCCCGGTCTGGATCTTCGCAATTCTGCTGGTGTTCGCTTGCCTGCTCATCCCGGTGGGGACGCAGGCGCGCACCGGCCTCGTCTGCGCGGTGTTTCTGGTGGTGCTCGGTTTGCGCGACAGCAAAAGGCGCATGACCTATCTGGGCATCGTCACCGGGGCGGCGCTCATCGCGTTGCCGCTGGTGCCGGCGGCCTTTGCCTCGCGCATGGACACCATCACCGATTTCCGTTCAGACCAGTCGGCATCGACCCGGGTCGCGGTCTGGCAATGGACCTGGAACTATGCGCTTGAACATCCGCTCGGCGGGGGGTTCGAAGTCTATCGCGCCAACGAACTACGTGTGAACCGCGTCGAAACCGGCGAAGCGGGCGATGCCGTCAACCGGGAAATCATCCCCTATACGGACCGCGCGCGCGCCTTTCACAACAGCTATTTCGAAATGCTCGGGGAACAGGGTTTCCCCGGCCTCGCGATGTGGCTGTACATCCAGATCGTCTGTCTGTGGCGGATGGAAAAGCTGCGCCGCCGCTATCGGGAATCCCCGCCCGATGTCGCTTGGGTGCGACCGCTGGCCACGGCGCTACAAGGCGGTCATCTCGTCTATTTGATGGGCAGCATGTTCGTGGGCATCGCCTTCCAGCCGTTCATATACATGTTGATCGCGCTGCAAATCGGTCTGTGGACCTACACAAACCGGCGCGAAACGGAGGCACGCTGGCGCCCGCTGACCGCACAGCTGGGCGTGAAACCGCCGCCGATTGTTGGCACCGTGCCTGCAAACCAGAGTCGCTGGGGCGGTTGATTCGGGGTGGCAAGGGCGGTGGCGCCGGCTGCCCGGCTCGACTATCAGCAGAAAACCGATTGGCCCACCGGGCGCTATGACCGGATCTGCAGATGACTGTTCCCACCCCGTCTTCGCCAGCCACACCAACCATCGTGACCAGCCCCGATGCACTGACCCAGCTGCATGATGGTTGGGATTATGTCCTTGCCTGGCTGGCTGCGCACAGCGGGGATATCGCGCTCGCTACCGGAGCCGGCGCGCTCATCTACGCGGTGCTGCGCTTTGCCCGCCGAATGGTTCGCAAGGCAGCCGCCAAACAGAGCGATCATGACGGTTTCTGGGCGACGACGCTGCGCGTGTTAGCCCGCACGCGCCATTTCTTCCTCATCATGGTTTCGATCCGGCTGGTCGTCGGCTTTGCCAATCCGCCGGTCGTTCTCGCGGACATTGTGCGCTTCCTGTTCATTGTTGCAGCCGCCTTCCAGGTGGCCATCTGGGCACGCGAAGTGATCATGAGCATGGTGCGGCAGCGCGCGGCGCAGGGCGCGTCAGACATGCTGGCCAACGCCTTGTCGCTGATCAATGTGCTGGTTTCCGTCGGCCTGTTCGCCATTGCTGCGATCGTTGTTCTCGACAATCTCGGGGTGAATGTGACCGCGCTGGTTGCCGGTCTCGGCATCGGGGGCATTGCCATCGGCCTGGCCGCAAAGGGCGTATTCGAAGACCTTTTCTCGGCGCTCGCCATCATCTTCGACCGCCCGTTCCGCAAGGGCGATGTGATCGGTTTCGACCAGTTCACCGCCACAGTCGAGCGCATCGGCCTCAAATCGACACGACTACGCTCCCTGTCGGGGGAGGAAGTGGTCGTCTCCAACATGAACCTTCTCAACAAGGAGGTGAAGAATTTCGCCTCCGTTCCCCGCCGCCGGCTCAATCTCGATTTCGGGGTGACCTATCAGACACCGGCTCCGACCGTCGAACGCATTCCGGATATGGCGCGGGACATTGTCGAAGGCGCAGGACACACGCTGATCCGCTGCGGACTGATGCGCTTCGGAACATCAAGTCTCGATTTCGAACTCCAGTTCGACGTGTTCGACGATGATTATAATCGTGTCTTCATGCACCGCCACGCCATTGGCGTGGCCCTGATGCAGCGCTTCAGGGCGGAGGGGATCAGCTTTGCTTATCCCACACAGGTCGCTTTCACGGCGGATCCGGATGGCACGCTGATCTCGCCCTGGCCTCCGGTCGACCGCGCCGGCCGACCGGCTGACTGACATCAAACCGGAATTTCGAAAGGAAGGCAGCGCGCACGCGATGGGGCGGCGTGCGGGCTTGACCGAATCCCCTTGTCCAGCCTTGCCCTGCGCGGCATAGGCTCTTGCAAACTCACGGGGACAGGAGACGCGATCATGGCTTCGATCACGCCACAGGAGATGGCAACAAAGGCCGGTGAAATACTCGGCACATCGGAATGGGTGCTCGTCGATCAGGACATGATCAACAAGTTCGCCGATGCCACCGGCGACCATCAGTTCATTCATGTGAATGAGGAAATGGCCAAGATGACGCCGTTCGGCGGCACCATCGCTCATGGCTTCCTCACGCTCTCGCTGTTCCCGATGCTGATGGCAAAGTCTGACTGCCCGCGCGTCGAAGGCGTAAAAATGGGCGTCAACTATGGCGGCAACAAAGTCCGTTTTCTCGCGCCCGTGCGCTCAGGCAAGCGGGTCCGCGCCCATTTCAAGCTGCTCGAACTGGAGGAAAAGCGCCCCGGTCAGTGGCAGCAGACGCTGGAATTCAGCGTCGAAATCGAAGGCGAAGACAAGCCGGCACTGATCGCCGAGTGGATCAGCCAGTTCTTCGTCTGACACAGCCTCCTCCCGCCTGCGGGAGCATCTGAAGGAAAATTCTATGCGTGACGCAGTCATCGTCTCTACCGCCCGTACCCCGCTGACCAAGGCGGCGCGCGGCGCATTCAACAACACCCCCGGCGCGACGCTGGGGGCCTATTCGATCCGCGCGGCTGTCGAGCGCGCCGGCCTCGAAGGTGCCGAAGTCGATGACGTGATCATGGGCACTGCCGCGCAGCAGGGTTCGACCGGCACCAACGTCGCCCGTCTCGCCGGCCTGCGCGCCGGATTGCCCGTCACCGTACCGGGCATGACCATCGACCGTCAGTGCTCGTCGGGCCTGATGACCATTGCCACAGCGGCCAAGCAGGTGATCGTCGACAATATGGACATCATCGTCGCCGGCGGCGTTGAGAGCATTTCCAGAGTCTCCGGCAGCGGCAAGCTGTTCGTAGAGCCCGACCGCGAACTGCTCGAAATGCACCCGCACATCTACATGCCGATGATCGGCACTGCAGAGGTCGTGGCAAAGCGTTACAACATCAGCCGCGAATATCAGGACGAATATTCGCTCCAGTCGCAGCAGCGCACCGCTGCCGCACAGGCCGCTGGCAAGTTCGAAGACGAAATCGTCGCCTGTCAGGCCACCATGGCAGTGGTGAACAAGGAAACGAAGGAAGTGACCTATCAGGAGGTCACCGCCACCAAGGATGATTGCAACCGTCCCGACACGACGCTCGAAGGCCTTGCCAGCCTCAAGCCGGTGATGGGCGAAGGCCATACGATCACTGCCGGCAACGCGAGCCAGCTCAGCGATGGTTCCTCGGCATGCGTCGTCATGGAGGCCAAGGTTGCCGAACGGCGCGGGCTCACCCCGCTTGGCCGCTATGTTGGCATGGCCGTCGCCGGCACCGAACCCGACGAAATGGGCATCGGTCCCGTCTACGCCATCCCGAAGCTGCTCGACCGGTTCGGGCTGAAGATGGACGATATCGGCCTTTGGGAGCTTAATGAGGCGTTCGCGGTGCAGGTTCTCTACTGCCGTGACCGGCTCGGCATCCCCGACGATCGGCTCAACGTCAACGGCGGCTCGATCTCGATCGGTCACCCGTTCGGCATGACCGGTGCACGCTGCACCGGCCACGCGCTGATCGAAGGCAAGCGCCGCGGCGTCAAATATGCCGTCGTCACCATGTGCATCGGCGGTGGCCAGGGCGCAGCAGGCCTGTTCGAAGTTCTCTAATCCGACGATAGCGTCCGGAACCCGCCATACCCTTTGCCTGTCGTCCATTGAGCGCGGGCAAGGGGTGGTTCTCGCGCGGGCCGAGACCAAATTCAGGTCCGAATTCTGGTAAGCGCTTTGGCGCTACCGGAGGATGTGGCGCGCACCCCTTGGACGGCCAGGTGGGCTAGGTTGGCCACGCCTTGCGAGGTGCGACTAAGCCCCTCCCTCGAACCGCCCCTCTTGGCGCCGCCGAATGATCAGCGCCGCTGCCTTGGACAAAGAAAAGGGGCGGCGCCTTGCGGCACCGCCCCCTTCTTCATCAACCCGAGAGTTGATTAACGTCCCGAACCCGGACCGTAGGTGATTTCCACGCGACGGTTCTGGTCGTTGCGGACGCCATCCGGCGTCGGCACGCGGTTCTGGGTTTCACCGAATGCGCGGGTCGTGACCGCCGTACCCGGGATACCCCGAGCCGACAGATAGGCCTGCACGTTGGTGGCGCGACGCTGCGACAGGCCAACGTTGTAGGTCGGCGAGCCCGAGCGGTCAGCGTGACCGGCAACCATCACGGCCGCGTTACCGCAGTTGCGATAAGCCGAAACCGCGTTGTCGAGGGTCTGGGCAGCATCAGCGGTGATGTTGTCCTTATCCCAATCGAAGAACACGATGTACGGACCGCTATTGCACACCGGCGCCGGAGGCGGCGGAGGCGGAGGCGGCGGGGGCGGAGGCGGAGGCGGCGGCGGCGGCGGCGGAGGCGGCGGCGGCGGAGGAGGCGGCGCAGCCGGCTCTTCACCACCGAAGTTGTAGGTCAGCGTGCCCATCAGCGAGTGCGAACGGAAACGCGTTTCTACGTTGCGGCCCAGACGGTCCACCAGATTGACGCTGTCAGCGTTGAAGAAACGATAGCGCAGGCCGACGTCGACATTGTCGCTGACCGGAGCCTGAACGCCGGCAAGTGCCTGCCAGGCAAAGCCGGTGTCGCTGTCGTTAAGCCATGACGGGCTGGCAAAGATGTTGTCGACGCTCACGCGGGCAACACCGGCACCACCGCCGACATAACCCTGAATGCCGTCATCTTCACCGAAGTCGAGCAAACCATTGAGCATGAAGCTCAGCGCGCTGGCCTGACCATTGGTGTTGCGGCGACCGAAAATCGCGGTGTTGGCACCAGCATTGCCGGGGATACCGCCCTGCGCAATATTGATCCCGTCACTTTCAGCCTGACGGTAACCGACTTCGACCTCGGCACGGAAGCCGCCGAAATCATAGCCGACGAAACCGCCGATGTCGTAGCCGGTTTTGTGGTCCATGGATACAGCACCGGTTGCGGCGCCGATATCGAGGTTCAGATCCTCGACGATCATCACACCACCTTCGACCCCCACGTACCAAGCATCGTCGGCGGCAAGCGCGGGCGAGGCAAGGGCGGTGGAAGCGAGTGCCATTGCTACGGCAAGCTTCCTCATTGGATAATCCCCTTCTGAAATGAACGGTAGAACGCTCTCTAAAATCCTTACCTGCTCAAAGGTTGCCGTGCAAGCCAGCAATTCTCAGCCGGTGTTGCGTTCCCGCCACAGTTTTGGGCACTATCCAACACAGCGCCTTTAGTCACACTTAGCCGGCCACAATCAGTCCCTGTGCCGCAAGTGCCGAAATCAATGCGGAAACTGACGCTCGACACTCGGTGTCGACTGTCGCACCGGCAACAGCGGCCGGGATGGATGTCGGCGCCTGCCATCCGCCCGCACCCCTTCTCCAAACGCCTCCGCCAGCTCGAACGAGAACATTGGCACCCGCGGGCATGTCGGCGAATCGCCGGCGTATAATGGGTGCGCGCGATAAAGCCGTGCTGCGCCGCGCCGAACGCTGCACGGTCGCGCCGCGCTATGGCTTTCCACACGGCGGAAAATCCCGCGCTCCCCGGCTTGCCGCCGGCTGCCAGTTCCGCGGCCCAGCGCGCGCCCTCTGCGCTCAGGAAACGGCCCAGCGTCCCGGTGCGGGAGGCGAGCTGATAGGTGCCATAGGATATGCCGCCCGGGTCACCCGCGCCGCTGGAAACTGTGCCGGGCCCGCGCCCGCCGCTCTCGAACCGCTCGGCTATCGCCCCGATCCGATGCGCACCCGCGCCTTTTGCTGCCGCCATGCCGCTTCCTCCCGCCACTCATGAAAGGTGGCGCGCGGCACCCCGGCTTCCTGCCGGTCACTCCCCGCACGCAAAGGCCATCATGCCATGCGCGCGGGGCTGTAGGACAGACGCTCAGTTAAAGGTGCCGGGATCGACCTTGCTCTCGCCCTTCAACCAGGCGACGGCATCGGGCTGGAACAGCATGTACACCGCATAGCCCTGCATCGCCGTGCTCACCAACGTCAGCACCAGACCGATCGTGCCGCCCGGCAGCGGAGCCGATCCAAACAGGGTCGGGATCATGAACAGCAGGCCAAGGCCAAAAAAGATGGTGATGATCCACTTGGCGATGTTGCTGCCGCGCCGCGCGACAAAATACCAGAGGAGCAGCGTGATCGCCAAACCGATCCCGATCGTCGCCACCAAAAATCCGGAACCCAAGCCTGAAGCGGCCATATCGGCGGCCACCATCTCCTGCGCGTCGTTCCAGGTGAGCACGCTATTGATGATCCCGACGCCCATGGCGCCGAGATAGAAACGTTCGAAATTGACGATGGATTCGGGTCGCATAACGGTTCTCCCCTCCCGCAGGCCGCCAACCGGCGGCGATGGGGAGAGATGCTACGCCCAAATGCCCCAAAGGCAAGCCGTGACACTACGGCACCGTCCCCCTCGTCAACCGGCTTGCGCCGCCGCGTCATAATGGGGATGTTGCTCTTTGCGAATCGTGCGCGAAACGACGCACGAACCGCCTACCTTTGGGGAGGGGCAGGGGGACAGGAGAGAAAGGGGCACGTCCCCATATGCTGTCACTCATCTACGTGAGCCGCGTTGGCTCGCGCTTCGATATGGCGAGCCTCGATGCCCTCGCCGCTGATGCCCGCGAACGCAATCAGCAACTCGACATCACCGGCCTGCTCCTCTGCAACGGCCGACACTTCATGCAGTTACTCGAAGGGGAGGAGATGGCCGTGCGCGCCACCATGAGCCGCATCGCCCAGGACGCCCGCCACCATGATCTCGTCGTCATCCGCGAAGATGAGCGGCGGGAACGCGAATGTCCCGGCTGGTCGATGCGGGCCTGCACCAGCCCGCTGACCGGCGCCGGCGCCGCCACAGAATTCGCCGCCACCCTGCCCCTCACCATGCAGGCCGACACCCGCGTGCTGATGACCAGCTTCGCCAGCGCGCTGAAGGCAGAGATGGCCTGACCGGCAAAGCCAAAACCCTCCCGGCCACCCTCACCCCGCCACCCCTCACCACTCACCCCCGTCACCCCGGACTTGACCCGGGGTCCAGCTTTCCCGCCAACACAAAGAATGAATCGCGCAGAGGCGCAAAGCCCGCAGAGAGCGCAGAGAAACGACCCAACCTCGTCATGGCGAGCGACCAAAGGTCGCGCGGCAATCCAGAGTGACCCGAGCAACCCAAAGCCGCCAGACCCCACCCGTTCCCCCGCGAAGGCGAGGGCCCATCCCCTGCCCTGACAAAGTCATTCACGCGAAGACGCGGAGACGCGGAAAGGGCAGCCCAGAATCCCTCCGCGCCCTCAGTGCCTCTGCGCGAACCCTGTCTTCTTCCCGCACCACGACAGAAGCTGTCCCCCGGACAGCCTGCGCGCACCCACCCCCTTGTGTTGCATAACCGCAACACTACCTTCTCCTACAGAAGTGACCGGAGGGGTGCATGAATCTCGATAAGCTGACTGATCGTGCCAAGGGTTTCCTGCAGGCGGCGCAGACCATTGCCATCCGCCTGAACCATCAGCGGATTACCCCGGACCATTTGCTCAAGGCCCTGCTCGATGATGGGGAGGGGATGGCCGCGGGCTTGATCGGCCGTGCCGGCGGTAATGCCGGGGCGGCGCTCGCTGCGGTGGATGCCGCGCTGGCGAAACTGCCGGCGGTGACTGGCGGCGGGGCGCGGAATTCGCCCGGTATCGACAATGATCTGGTGCGCGTGCTGGACAGTGCGGAGAGCCTCGCGGGCAAGGCCGGGGACAGTTTCGTGACGGTGGAGCGGTTGTTGCTCGCCCTCGCGCTCGCCACCACCACCGCTGCGGGCAAGGCGCTGGCCGATGCCGGCGTGACTGCGCAGGGGCTCAACGGCGCGATTGAATCGCTGCGGCAGGGGCGCACCGCGGACACCGCGGGGGCGGAGGATCGCTATGATGCGCTCAAAAAGTTCGCGCGCGATCTGACGGAGGCTGCGGAGGCGGGTAAGCTTGATCCGGTGATTGGCCGCGATGAGGAAATCCGTCGGACCGTGCAGATCCTCGCCCGGCGGACAAAGAATAATCCCGTGCTGATCGGGGATCCCGGCGTCGGCAAGACCGCGATTGCGGAGGGGCTCGCGCTCAGGATCGCCAATGGTGATGTGCCCGATACGCTCAAGAACCGCCGCCTGATGGCGCTCGACATGGGCTCGCTCATCGCCGGCGCAAAATATCGCGGGGAATTTGAGGAACGCCTGAAGGGCGTGTTGGATGAGGTGAAGGCCGCCGAAGGCGACGTCATTCTTTTCATTGACGAAATGCACACCCTCATCGGCGCCGGCAAAGGCGAAGGCGCGATGGATGCGGGCAATCTTTTGAAGCCCGCCCTCGCTCGCGGCGAGCTCCACTGCATCGGCGCCACCACCCTCGACGAGTATCGCAAGTATGTCGAAAAAGACGCCGCGCTCCAGCGCCGCTTCCAGCCCGTCTTCGTCGGCGAACCCACGGTCGAAGACACCATCTCGATCCTGCGCGGCCTCAAGGAAAAATATGAGCTCCACCACGGCGTGCGCATCACCGATGCCGCGCTGGTCTCAGCCGCAACCCTTTCGAACCGCTACATCTCGGACCGCTTCCTGCCCGACAAGGCGATCGACCTCATGGACGAGGCCGCCAGCCGCATCCGCATGGAGGTGGAATCAAAGCCCGAGGAAATCGAGACGCTCGACCGGCGCATCATCCAGATGAAGATCGAGCGGGAGGCGCTCGCCCGGGAAAGCGACACCGCTTCGCAAGAGCGCCTCGAACGGCTGATCGGCGAGCTCGGCAATCTCGAACAACAGTCGGCTGAGTTGACCCAGCGCTGGCAGGCCGAAAAGGACAAGATCCAGGCCGAAGCTAAGCTCAAGGAACAGCTCGATACGGCGCGCCTCGAACTGGAGCGGGCGCAACGCGCCGGCGATCTCGCCCGCGCAGGCGAGCTCTCCTATGGCACCATCCCGGCGCTCGAAAGGCAGCTCTCCGAAGCCGCCGAAGCGAGCCAGGGCGCCATGCTGCGCGAGGAAGTGACGGCTGACGATATTGCCGCCGTGGTCAGCCGCTGGACCGGCATTCCTGTCGACCGGATGCTGACGGGCGAGCGCGAGAAACTGCTCGCCATGGAAGAGATCATCGGCCGCCGGGTGATCGGGCAAATGGACGCTGTTGCAGCCGTGGCAAAAGCCGTGCGCCGAAGCCGCGCCGGCCTTCAGGACCCGAACCGTCCGCTTGGCAGCTTCTTGTTCCTTGGCCCGACCGGTGTCGGCAAGACTGAGCTTACCAAAGCGCTCGCCGGTTTCCTGTTTGATGATGACACCGCGATGGTGCGCATCGACATGTCGGAATTCATGGAGAAGCACAGCGTTGCCCGTCTGATTGGCGCGCCTCCGGGCTATGTCGGTTATGAGGAAGGCGGCGTGCTGACCGCAGCGGTGCGGCGGCGGCCCTATCAAGTCGTGCTGTTTGACGAGGTAGAAAAGGCCCACGGGGATGTCTTCAACATCCTTCTGCAGGTCCTTGATGACGGCCGCCTGACCGATGGGCAGGGCCGCACAGTCGATTTCACCAACACCATCATCGTGCTCACCTCGAACCTCGGCAGCCAGTTCATCGCCGCCCTGCCAGACGACGAACCTGTCGAAACCGTCGAACAACAGGTGATGGATGTGGTGCGGGGGCATTTCCGCCCGGAATTCCTCAACCGGCTTGACGAAATCATCCTGTTCCACCGCCTCGCTCAGGAGCATATGGGCGGCATCGTCGACATTCAGGTCGCGCGTGTCGGTAAGCTGCTCTCTGACCGCAAGATCACACTCGATCTCACCGATGCCGCGCGCTCCTGGTTGGGCCGCCTAGGTTATGATCCGGTCTATGGCGCTAGGCCGCTCAAGCGCGCGGTACAGCGCTATCTCCAGGATCCACTCGCGGACATGATCCTGCGCGGGGAGATTGCGGACGGCGCAACCGTCCACGTCGATGAAGGCGACGGGGGGCTCAGGCTCCGCATGGCGTAACTTGCCGCAAGCCCGGCGGGACGCTGCGCCTCGCCGGTCACGCGCCTACGGCTGATGCCGGTCAGTTGCCGCCCTGCCGCGAGGTCGAGTCATCGACCATCTTGCGTGCATTATAGTTGCCATGCTCGGCAATGCGGTTCCACTCATCCGCTGTACGGCAGACGCGGCCGCGTTTGACCAGTGATCCCGTCACCTCGACCCGGCGGCAGATGATGCGGCTGCCATCCTTATTCTCCTCGCTCTTGGCCTGCTCGGTTGAAACCGGAGGCGAAGCAGTCTGGGCGAGTGCGGCGGCAGTCATGCCGAGGGTGGCGAAAACGGCAAGCGATGCTGCGATACGGGACATGGCAAACCTCAAATCTCGGGAGGGGCGTATTGCGTTACTATAACAGCCTGCTGCCACGCGGGCAATATTGCTTCAATCCGCCGCGTCGCGCGCAGCATCGGCAGCAGCATAATAGCTGGCGATAATGTCCTGTTCTGCTGTTGAAAGATGGGGGTTCCACACATCAAAAATCAGGACGGCCCGCAACTGATCGCTGTCGTTCCACGCCTCATGCTCGATCGTGTCGTCAAAGGCAAAGGGTCGCCCCTCCACCCATTCGCGGGTTTCCCCGCCGACGCGAAATCCGCAGCCGGGCGGAACAATCAGCGGCAGGTGGATGATGGCACGCGTATTGGTGACACCAGTGTGCGGGGGGATGCGCGTATGGGGCTTTAACATTGAGAAAAAGGCCGACGGCGCGCGGCCGGGAATATGCGCCGAAGGGACTGACGCCAATGCGGCAGCAGTGACGGGACAGCGTTCCAACACCGGCGGGTTCGGTTCACCATATTCCCACAGGAAACACGCGCCCCATGCAAGGCTGTGGTCGAGCGCCGACCATTTGTTGTCCGGTGTCCCTTCATCCAGCCGCACATAGGGCCGCATCGCATCGCCCGGATCGCCCATCAAGGCCTCCAGTTCAGCTCGTATCGCCGACGTATGGGCGGCGATGTTGCCGAACCAGGGAAAATGCCTGTCGTCGAAAAATTCGTCCGCCGGCAGGAAAGGATAGTGCAGTCCTGCACATTCGTTGCGGTAGATGCGCCGCCCGTTGACGGCGGCATCGACAAATGCCCGCGCACGGCGGGCCTCCGTCTGCGCGAGCGCAGCGATATCAGAACCAAGGGCCGCTTCGACATGCAATGAAACGTCATTTCCACGCGCACGGATCCAGGCCTCGCCTTCGGCCAGTTCGGCGCGCAGGGCGTCGGGCAGTCCGTCCATGCGAGCCGCCATCTGGAGGACGCCGCTCCATGCCGTCACCCCGTCGGCGCGGTCGCCGCGCCGTTGATGCAACTGGGCCTTGCGCAGCCAGGCGACAAAGTCGGTGCGGTCGATGGACAGTGCGTTTTCCAGCGCTGCGAGCTCGCCCGCATCATCCCCCAACCCCCGCCGCGCATGGGCCAGGTTGCGCCACAGCGGGGGCGCTTTGGGATCGGCTGCGGTTGCCGCGAGGAATGCCGCCTCGGCAGCGGCAAAGTCGCCCTGCTGAAGCGCGCCGATTCCGATGCGGTTGCATTGCGCCGGGTCGGCAGGAAATGTCGGGTACGAAACCATTGAGGGAGCGTAGCGACGGCCCGCCTCGCGCTCAAGCCATCGCTTGCCTTACGATCATCGGGGAGCCAGAGTCGTTGCCATGGCGGAGCTTCCTTTCAACCCTGCTGACGCGCAATGGATCGCGCATCGCTATGAGCGCACGCGGGACGAGGTGCATTTCCGCTTCGTGCCGCGCGAGATACACGGCGACTTTCCGTTCCTTACCGAAGAATATGTTGGCGCCCTCCCCGCAGCCCGCCTGGCGCGGGCGGAGGCGGTTGCGCTGGCGAGGGAGACGACAGCGCCGCTGCGCCTCATCTTCCACTCCGCCTTTTGCGCATCGACCCTGCTCGCGCGGGCGCTCGATCGTCCGGGCCTCGCAATGGGGCTCAGCGAACCCACCATCCTCAACGACATCGTCGGCATCCGGCAGCGCCGGGAAGTGGAACCAAAGCGCGTCGCCCAGCTGCTTGACGAGGCGATGCTCCTGCTGGCGAGGCCGTGGGGCACGGGCGAGGCAGTGGTCGTCAAGCCGAGCAATATCCTCAACCCGGTGGCAGCAGCGATGCTGGCGCTCAGGCCGGATGCCCGCGCGATCCTGTTGCACGCGCCGTTGCCGGTCTTCCTGGCCTCGGTCGCTCGCAAGGGGATGTGGTGCCGGCTTTGGGCACGCGAATTGCTGGAAAGGCTGCTGCAGGACGGGGTGGTCGATCTGGGGTTCGAGTCCCACGAATGGTTCCGGCTCACCGACCTTCAGGTCGCAGCGGTCGGCTGGGTCGCGCAGCACCGCCTGTTTCATGAGATGAAGGCCCGCTTCGGAGACCGGGTGCTTGCCGTCGACAGCGAAGCAATGCTCGCCCATGCGCCAGCAATGCTCGGGACAATCGCGAACCATCTCGCGCTGGGAGAAGCAAGCATCGGACAGTCGCTTGCCCAAGGCCCTGCATTCAGCCGACACAGCAAGTCCGGCAGCGACTTTTCAGCCGCAGAGCGCTCCGTCGAGCGCGCCGCGGCAATGGCCGCTCATGGCGAGGAGATCGAGAAGGTCACAATCTGGGCGGAGGCCGTGGCTCGCAACGCTGGGATTGCCCTGGCCCTCTGAGGCTTCTGCTTATTGCTCACGGGCGCATCGGCACCGGCGTTCGGGGAGCCACAACCGAAAAGGGCGGGTCTTTCGACCCGCCCTTTCCTTTTTTCGTCAAACGACGCCGATCAGAAGCGGAGCTTCAGGGCAGCGTTGTAGGTGCGGCCCAGCGAGTCGTAGGTCGACGGATAGGTGTTGCCGCTGTTGAAGGCGGTCGAACCCACGTCGGCACCGACGAGCGGCGGCTCCTTGTCGAGCAGGTTCTCAACCGTGAAGGTGAGCGTCAGATTGTCGCCGATCGACCAGCGGGTCGAAAGGTCAAAGTAATCATGCGCATCGATCCGGTTGAAGTCGACAGCCTGACCAGCAAGATTGCCGACGCCAGTTGCCGGCAGGTTACCGCGGAACGCGGTACCGAACTCATAGGCGACTGCATCGATATGACGCCACAGGAGCGAGACGTCGACCGTTTCGAAGCTGAGCGTCGTGCGGAAGGTGGTCTGCCATTCCGGCTGGATCGACGCGCAGTTGGCCGAATAGAGGCCGACGCACTCGCGCGTGACGGCGCTCGGATCGAGCACGTTCGAGTTGAAGGTTGAGCTGTCCGTCCAGTTGCCCGACAGTGCCAGCGACAGATCAGCAAAGCCGATGTCACGACGATAGTTCATCGAGAAGTCGATGCCGTTGGTGGCAAGCGCACCAAGGTTCGACAGCGCGAGGAACAGGCCGCGGGTGGTTGCCGGATCACCGTTCAGACCGCCGGTGAGCGGATCGCGACGGATGACCAAGCAGGCCGGGTTGGTGGTCGACAGGTTGGCGCCGGCAAAGCAGGCATCCATTGCGGCATCGGGGTCAGGTGTGGTGATCGCGCCTGTGATCTCGATGTCATAATAGTCGACCGTCAGGCTGAAGCCCGGCAGGAACGTCGGTTCAAACACGAAACCAAGCGTCCAGCTGTCCGAAGTTTCCGGCCCGAGCAGAAGGTTGCCGCCCGAGGTAGCATTGGCCTGGCTGGCAATCGGCTGCGCGATCGAGTCGATCGTGCCGGCGTTTGCACCCTGCGCAAGGCAGACCGCGCGGAGCGTACCAGTCGGGTTCGGACGGATCCGCGCGCCCGCGTCATTGAACACGGCGCAGGGATCGTTCGACAGGCTGGTCAGACCGGTGTTCTGCGGATTGAACAGTTCGGCGATGTTCGGTGCGCGCACTGCACGAGCGTACGAGCCGCGGATCTTGAACTCTTCAACCGGGCTCCAGCTGCCGCCAACCTTCCAGGTCGTGGTGTTGTACGACGGGCTGCCGGGAGCGTTGACGGTGTAAGCCGAATAACGAACGCCGGCTTCGAGCGTCAGATCGTGGAAGAAGGGGCGATCCTGAACCAGCGGGATGACGACTTCACCAATGGCTTCGTACACATCATAGCCGCCATCGATGGCCGGATCAGCACCGCCGGCACCGCCGAGGTCACCGCCCTTTGCGAGCAGATCGGATTCCTGAGTCGCGCCATAGTTGCGATATTCGCCGCCGACCGCGAAGGCGATCGGATCCGAAGCCCAGGGCACCGACCAGCCGATGTCGCCCGACACGGTGGCACGGGCCTGTGCCATGGTGGTGACGACGCGGACGGTCGAATTGGCAGTCAAGAAGCGAGACATGGCAGGCGTGATGCCGCCGATGGTCGGGCTGAACGGGTTGACCGGAACGCACCCGTTCGTCGGGTCGATACAGGTGTTGACGTTGGTCGCCCGCAGGGCCTGACGCCAACGCGAGTTGAGCGTGTAGCCCTTAATGACTTCCAGATTTTCCGATTCGCCGTAAGAACCGAAGACATCCCAGTCGATCGTGTCGGTGATGCCGCCACGAGCGCCGATGCGATAGTCAAACACGGTTGTCGTATATTCGGAAATACGCGGGCCGACTTCTTCCGCGCGGCGGAAGAGGGCGGTGGTGATTTCCCGATAGTTGGGGTCGGTCGGGCTGGTTGCCGCCGCGGCTGCAGCGCACTCGGCCGCAGTCAGAGTCTGCGTGCCGGCAAGATTCGGGTTCGAATCGTTGGCGGCGCAGAACTGGTTACGGATGCCGGCGGTCAGGAACGGGTTCGACAGCGGGATCTGGACCGCGATGCCGAACGAACCCGACGGAGCGATGATGGTCGAAACCGTGTTCTTCGAGAACAGGCCGCGCGTATAAACTTCCACAGCGTCCGACACTTCATAACGGCCGGCGGCGTAGATGTTGTAACGCTCGAACGGGGTCTGGAAGATGTTGAACGGGTTGAAGTTGTAAGGCGCATAGGTCGGAACCAGCGAAGCGCCGGTCGGGGCGACCTGCAGCGTGCCCGAACCCGGAACCGAGAAGCGCGACGGGATCGAGGTACCCGAACCCGACGGAGCGCCCGAGAAGGAGCCGATGTTGAAGCGCGAAACATCACGTGCGCCCTGATAGACAGGATCGGCTTCCTGATAGCCGATGCCGAGCACGACGTTACCGCGGCCGTCATCGAAGTTCGCACCGATGGTGAGATCGGCACGGAAGGTCATGCCGTCACCCTGTTCGGTGATCGAGGTGCCGAGGTTGGCTTCAACGCCGGCGAAATCCTGACGCGTGATGAAGTTGACAACACCGGAGATGGCGTCGGCACCGTAGGTGGTGGAAGCACCGCCGGTCAGCACGTCCACGCGCTCGACGAGGGCGAGCGGAACGTTGTTGAGGTCGAAGCGGCCGTTCAGTTCGGCCGGAACGATGCGCACACCGTCAAGCAAAACGACGTTGCGGTTCGAACCGAGACCACGAAGGTTGACGAACGACGCGCCGCCGTTGCCGTTGTTCACCGCAGAACCGATCGACGGAACGACGCCCGGGATCTCGCGGAGAATTTCTTCCGCGACGTTGGTCTGCAGAAGTTCGATTTCGTCCGCGCCGGTCGCGATGACCGGAGTCGAGCGATCGAGGTTCGGGTTGGTGATGAGCGAGCCGGTAACGACGATGTCTTCGCCAGCTTCCTCTTCGGCCGCGTCCTGCGCAAAGGCCGGCGTCGCGATGAGCGCGAGGCCGAGCACCAACGGCGCCGAACCTGCCTTAAATTGGGCAATGCGTGATGTCTTCACGTTGCAGTTCCTTGTGTCTGTTGCTTCCCCTGCCGCACGCGCAGAGCACACACGACACCGGATAGTGAGCTGACTGACGCCATAAAGTGCCAGAAGCAAGCCAATATCCGTCACAGAAACGTCCAATTTCCGCGGCTGTGGCGCAATTGTCACAGGTGTGGAGGCGCTAGCTGGTTGAAAAATACGCGCCTTGAAGGCCTTGGGTCATTTAATTGCCAAAGCGCCATCGCCTCACATTGGCGGAGCAATTTTCCTTGGATCGATCCGCGCCGAGCGCCAGCGCATCCCCCAATGCATGTGCGGGCCAGTCGCCCGCCCCGTCGCCCCGATAAGGCCAAGTTGCTGACCCTGCCGGACGACATCGCCAACGCGCACGTCGAGCCGACTATTATGCAGGAAAGCACTGGAAAGCCCCATGCCGTGATCGACGATGAGGAGATATCCCTCCAGCGTGAAGGGCGTTTCTGCCGCCAACACGACGACGCCATCGGCAGGCGCGACAAAGGGTGTTCCGGTAGGCGCGGCAACATCGACCCCGCTGTGGTAGCCACCCGGTGTGCCGCGATAGATGCGCTGCGCGCCAAACAAACCAGAAATGCGCCCACGCACCGGCCAGATGAAGCTCTGCCGCCAGCCGTCGCTATCAACACGCATCGCCCGCGCAGCATTAATCTGCGCCAGCTCGGCTGAACGGCGGACACGGAAATCCTCATCGCTGCGCGCACTGCCGCGCATCGGAGCATTGATATGTTCGATCCGCCAGCCGCCAGGCGTTATGGACAGCGGCACCTCGGCCATGCCGGAAACGTTCGTGGCGATTAGCCGTGCATCCGGCGCGGCATCGCGATCAAAGGCGAGAATGAAGCTGCCATCGGGCGCGACAGGAACGGCCGTACCGTCGAGCGCTAAGCTGGCAGTGGCCGGGCTCAATACGCCGCGCAGCAGAGCGCCTTGCTCTACACTGGTCGCATCAATCAGGATGCCGGGCGCAGGTTCGACCGGAGGTGCCGGGGGAGGGGGCGGCAGCGGCTGCGCGGCCGCAGTGGGAGGCGGCGGAGCAGGCTGAGGCATGACAGACCCGGAGGGCGGCACGCAGCTCGCAAGCGTCAGGGTAGCAACCAGTGCGGTCGGCAGCATTCGAACCAGCGGCTGTGCCATCGACCTCCGCACCGACTCAGCCTGCCTCGGGCCGGCGGCCGGTGATAGCCTCCACCGCAAGGTCGGCTGTGGCATAGGCCTGCTGCCGATGCGGGCACCAATAACGCAGCTCATCCATCGAAATTGTCACGCCGCTCAATGCACAAAGGACATGATCGCCGGGGCTCAGCACACGATAGGTGCCGGGGAGATAGTGCAGGCGCGCAAGGCGTGAACGAGTGAGGGAACGCAACATGCTCCCAATGTGCCGCGTCAAGCGGCGCGTTGCAACCGGCAGACGCTGGCGCCGTCCCTCAATCGAACAGGCTTGCCTGCCCCGATGGGCGACCGGGCGAAGCCGGACTGCGGCGGGAAACGGACGCCGACGCAGACGCAGAACCATCGACCGAGACCGGCACCTCTCCATCGGCAAAGGCGAGATTGAGCCGGCCGGCACCTCGCGCACCGGCCGCACTGGTTACCACTTCACCCTTAGTCGATGTGACCATCGCATAGCCGCGTTCAAGCATCCGACGCGGATTGAGCGAACCTGCTAGACGCCATAGCCCCTCCAGCCTTTCGCCCGCCCTCTCTATCCGCTGGGTCACCAGAGCAGGGCGCAAGGCGCCGGCCACCTGCGTCAGCCGCTGCCGATCCTGCGCGACAGCAAGGCGTAACGCGGCAGGAAGCCGGTCGGCGAGATCGTCAAGCCGCTGGCGCTGCGGCTCGACCAACCGGTCAAGACCCGGAAGACGCGCGGCGCAGCTGTCGAGCCGCTCGCGCGCTAGGCTATCAATGCGCGCCCAGCCCGATGCTGCACGCGCACCCAACTCACCTAGGGCAGCCACCAATTCAGAACGCACTGGCACCGCCATTTCGGCCGCGGCGGTCGGCGTCGGCGCACGCCGGTCCGATGCGAAGTCGATGAGCGTGGTGTCCGTCTCATGGCCAACGGCGGAGATCAGCGGGATGGAGCATTCAGCGGCGGCACGCACCACCACTGCCTCGTTGAACGCCCACAAATCCTCGATCGAACCGCCGCCACGCGCAACGATCAGAAGATCGGGTCGTGGAACCGGACCACCGGGCACAATGGCGTCGAATCCCCGGATCGCCTGCGCAACCTGTTCGGCAGCGCCCTGACCTTGCACCAGCACCGGCCAGACCAGGACATGAGTCGGGAAACGGTCCGACAAGCGATGGAGAATGTCGCGGATAACTGCGCCGGTAGGCGAGGTAACAACGCCGATGATACGCGGCAGAGAAGGAAGCGGGCGCTTGCGCTCGGGATCGAACAAGCCCTCTGACCCGAGCCTGGCCTTGGTCTTCTCTAGAAGCGCGAGCAACGCGCCCTCGCCGGCCAATTCCATGCTTTCAATGACAATTTGGTATTTGGAACGGCCAGGATAAGTGGTCAGACGGCCGGTAGCGATGACATCAAGCCCGTCCTCCGCGCGAAAAGGGATTCGGGCCGCCTGCCCTTTCCACATCACCCCGTCGATGACTGCATCGATATCTTTGAGAGCAAGATAAAGATGACCGGAAGCGGCGCGTTTGAAGCCGGAAATCTCACCGCGCACGCGCACCTGACCAAATCCGCTTTCGACATGGCGCTTAAGTGCCTGCGACAGTTCCGTCACGCTCATCGGCGCGCGGTTGCTCCCGGGCGGCGTGCGGGCTACCAGCGCGCCACCATCTTCGGGGAGGCCAGCGTCCTGCAATGCATATACTCCTGATAGGGTCGGGGGGCCGTGAACATGCCCTCGCCTGGAAGCTGGCGCAATCGCCGAGCTGCACACGTCTGTCCGCTGCGCCCGGCAATCCCGGAATCGCGCATCATGCGACATTGGTCGCGCTCGACATAGCCGATGCAGGTGCGGTGATCGACTGGTGCCGTACCCAAGGGGTTGCCCTCGTGGTGGTCGGCCCGGAAGCGCCGCTGTGCGACGGACTGGGCGACCGGTTACGCGCAGCAGGCATACCCGTGTTCGGACCCGATGCTGCCGCGGCGCGCCTGGAAGGCAGCAAGGCCTTTACCAAGGCGTTGTGCGCACGCGCCAACATCCCCACCGCAGCATGGGTGCGCTGTAGCGACGCGACCGACGGGTTGGCAGCTCTCGATAGGTTCGGCCTGCCGGTCGTCATCAAGGCTGATGGGCTGGCGGCGGGCAAGGGCGTAGTTATTGCCGAAAGCCGCGAACAGGCCGAAGCGGCGGTACGCGACGCCACCGACGGCGGGCATCCCATCGTCATCGAGGAGTTCATGTCGGGCGAGGAAGCGAGTCTATTCGCCCTGTCCGACGGCCGGAACGTCGTCGCCTTTGGCAGCGCACAGGATCATAAGCGTGTCGGCGATGGCGATATCGGCCCGAATACCGGTGGTATGGGGGCCTACAGCCCGGCGCGAGTGCTGACACCTGATCTCGAAGCGCAGGCGATGGCAGAGATTGTCGAACCGACCGTCGCAGCGCTGGCGGCCGCCGGCACGCCCTACGTAGGCGTGCTCTATGCCGGCCTGATGCTGACGCACGAGGGGCCGAAGCTGGTCGAGTATAATTGCCGTTTCGGCGATCCCGAATGCCAAGTGCTGATGCCTCGCTTTGCAGGTGATTTTGGAGCGCTGGCGCTCGCCGTGGCGAACGGACGGCTCAAGGATTTCGGGCCGGTGAGTTTTTCTGAGGAAACTGCGTTGACCGTGGTCGTGGCAGCCAAGGGCTATCCCGGCACACCGTTGCGCGGCGGAACCATCGATCTCGCCGATGCCGAGAGCAATGGTGCGATCATCTTTCACGCCGGCACTGCCGAGCGTGCGGGGAAGCTAGTGTCAAATGGCGGCCGTGTTCTGACAGTAACCGCCACAGGCACGAATGTCGCCGAGGCGCAGTCGCGCGCCTATGCCGCCGTCGACAAGATTGTTTTTGAAGACGGATTCTGCCGTCGCGATATTGGTTGGCGCGAAGTGGCACGCGAAAATGAACAGAGTGAGGAGCAAGGGTGATGCCCGCAATTGAAACGAACATGCTGATCCTGATTGCCATCGGCATCGCCGTTGTGGCGCTGCTACTCTGGCTGTTGCTGCGGGGTCGCGGTGGGCAGGAGACGGCGGCGCCCGCGCAGGATGAAACGCCGCGCGCACCTCTGGAGCCGGCAAAGCCTGTCATTGATGTGGCAACACCGGTCAACTTCGCACCCGCGCCGCCAGCCCAGCCTGCAACCGTCGCGGCTGCAAAGGATGGCGAGCGTCCGGCCATCCCCGCGGCTACCGGCGAGCCTGACGACCTCCGCCAAATCAAAGGTGTCGGTCCCAAGCTGGCAACGCTGTTAGCCTCTTTGGGCGTCACCCGTTTCGACCAGATTGCCGCCTGGACCCCTTCAGACATCGCAGAAGTGGACCGTTTCCTCGGAAACTTTGCGGGCCGGATAGAACGCGACAATTGGGTCGAGCAGGCCGGCTATCTCGCCCGCGGCGACAAGGCGGGGTTCGCGGCGCGGTTCGGTGCACTCGGGGGCTGAGGGCGGCTAGCCCTCTTCCTCGACGACCGCGGTGACCAGCAGCTTGTCGATCTTGCGCCCGTCCATGTCGACAATTTCAAAACGCCAACCCTGATTCACGAACGCCTCGCCTTCCTTCGGCAGGCGGCGCAGGATCGCAAGCGCGTGACCAGCGACCGTCGCATAGTCGCGATCCTCGTCGAGCGTGATACCGAGCCGTTCAGCCAGCGCATCCGCCGGGGCTGAACCCGAGACGAGCAGACTGCCGTCCTCCCGCGTGACGATCTGCGGATCGGTGCCGATGTCTTGATCGGACGCAAACTCGCCAGCGATAGCAGAGAGAAGGTCAGCCGGCGTGACCAGGCCTTCGAAATGGCCATATTCGTCATGCACGAAAAGCATGGGGACATCGGCAGTCCGCAGCGCTGCGAGCGCATCCATCGCATCAATCCGGTCGGGTACGACCGCTGCCTTGCGCACCAGCCGGGCGAGATCGATAGCCTCGCCGCGGAACAGGGCGCCGGCAATATCCCGCGCCTGCACGACACCTACGGGGTTTTCGATGCTGCCGTCTCCAACAGGCAGGCGCGTGTGCGGTGTCGCCAGCAACCGTTCGCGCACCGCATTGCCGTCCGCCTTGAGATCAATCCAGTCGACCTCGGTGCGCGGTGTCATCACCTCTCGCACTGGCCGGTCGGCGAGCCGGACGACACCCGAAATGATCGCGCGCTCGCTTTCTTCGATCACGCCGGAACGCGAAGCCTCAGCAACGACCAAATGAAGCTCTTCGGCCGTCACCTTTGAATCACTCTCGCGGTTTAGGCCAAGCAGTGCAAAGATGAGAGCGCTCGTCCCATCGAGCAGCCAGACAAGTGGGGCTGTCAGCCGCGCAATCCACTGCATTGGCACCGCCGCAAGTGCAGCAATGGGTTCGGGCGAACGCAGCGCAAACTGTTTGGGCACCAACTCCCCAATGATCAGCGACAAATAAGTGGTTAGGCCGATGACGAGGGCAAAGCCCAGCATGTCGGCCGTGTCATCCTCAAGGCCCAGCCAGAGTTCCAGCCGCTCTGCGACGGGTCCGCCAAGACTGGCACCCGAATATGCACCTGCAATAATACCGACGAGCGTGATGCCGATCTGGACTGTTGAGAGGAAACGGCCCGGTTCGGCAGCCAGATCCATGGCTTGCTGCGCACCGAATTTGCCAGCACGCACCATCGCTTCGAGGCGTGGCTTTCGGGCCGAGACAATCGCCAGCTCGGACATGGCGAGCAGACCGTTGATGACGACCAAAATCAGGATGACGAGAAGGTCACCCCAGGGAAAAACGCTCAATGACTCCGCCTGTTGCCATGGTGCCGCGCGGAGGCGGCATGGAAAAGCGTATATCGCCGTTGACCGCCGCCGCACAAGCGGGCGTCAAATAATCCGCTGATCCGTGCACTGCCGCCCCGTTCAGCTGTCGTTACGGTGGCAAAGTGGAACCTTGGGGCCGCAGCGGAATTGTATCCGGTTAAGTCAGGCGCAGCGATCCGCTCGGCATCGCAGAGGCAAGGAAGCACATCATGATCTTCACCACCAAAGCCAGGATAGCCGCAACAGTATCTCTGATCGGCCTCGCCTCTGCAGGCTGCGTGACCAACCCTGAAACCGGTCAACAGCGCGTCTCCCGCGCAGCGATCGGCGGTGTGCTCGGCGCGGCCGGCGGCTATCTGCTCGGCGACCTCGTCGGTGGGCGGCGCGATCGCACCGAGCGCATCGTCGGAGCGGGGATCGGTGCCATCGCCGGCGCAGGTGTCGGCGCATATATGGACCGGCAGGAGCGCGAACTGCGTCAACGCACGGCCGGCACAGGCATAGAAGTCGACCGGCAGGGCGATCAGCTGGTACTCAACATGCCGGGCGACGTTACTTTTGCTTATGACAGCGCGACCGTGCAGCCGCAGTTTCAGTCAACGCTCGATCAGGTCGCCTCCACCCTGCGCGACTATCCCTCCACCTATATCGACATCTACGGCCACACTGATTCACGTGGGTCGGAGGTCTACAATCAGGGCCTTTCGGAGCGGCGGGCGATTGCGGTGCAGAATTATCTCTCCAGCCACGGCGTCCAGTATCAGCGCATGGCGACACGCGGCTATGGCGAAACCGCGCTCAAATGCGCCGAGACGAGCGAAGAAGGCTATCGCTGCAACCGGCGCGTCGAAATCCGCATCGCACCGGTGACGCAGGAAGATACGCGCGCTCGATAACGGGGCCCGACAACGGCCTCAGGCAAGCGCTGGGAAGCTCGCCTTAAGTCCGTCAATCACGAACTGGGCGGCAAGCGCAGCGAGCAGCACGCCAAGCAGGCGGGTGATCACCGCTTCCGCCTTGGCGCCCATCACGCGCATCATCGGCCCTGCAAGCAATAGCGCAGCCAGCGTGAGAAGGAGCACCGCAAGCAGCGCGCCGAAGATGGTGAGCGCGGCCTCAATGCCGTCATTCTGCGAAACAAGCAGCATCACAGAGGCGATCGAGCCCGGCCCCGCAATCATCGGCATAGCCATCGGGAAGGTGGACACATCCTCCACTTCCGGCGTTGCCTTGATCTTTTCCGCGCGCTGCTCGCGACGCTCTGTGCGCTTCTCGAACACCATGTCGATGGCAATCACGAACAGCATGATGCCGCCCGCAATGCGGAAACTGTCGAGATCGATATGGAGGAAGCCGAGCAGATCTTCTCCGAACAGAGCAAAGAAGATGAGGATCGCCCCTGCAAGCGCGACCGCGCGCCACGCCATTGATCGCCGCTGACGCTCCGTCGCGCCGCCGGTGAGGCTGGCGTAAATCGGGGCGCAACCGGGCGGATCAATCACCACGAACAATGTGACGAAAGCGGAAATGAAGAGCTCAATCATCACGTCATCCCCTCCGGCTCGGCCAGTCCCTCGCGGCGGTGAGCGGCAAGGAGCGTGTTGTAAAGGAGGCAGGCGATGGTCATCGGGCCAACCCCGCCGGGCACTGGAGTAATGCTGCCTGCCACTTGGGCACATTCGGCAAAGGCCACGTCACCCACCAACCGTGTCTTGCCCTCGCCCTTGTCAGGCGCGGCCACGCGATTGATGCCGACATCGATGATGCAGGCACCCGGCTTAACCCAATCGGCCTTGACCATTTCCGGCCGACCGACCGCAGCGACCACAATATCCGCGCGACGGACAACATCCGGCAGGCCCTGCGTCCGGCTATGCGCGATGGTGACGGTGCAGTTGGCGGCGAGCAAGAGCTGCGCGACCGGTTTGCCGACTAGGATAGACCGGCCGATCACCACCGCTTCCCTACCTGAAAGATCATCCCCCAACGCATCGCGGATCAGCATCATGGAACCGAGCGGGGTGCAGGACACGAGGCCAGGCAGACCGCTGGCAAGCCGCCCTGCGCTCACCACATGCAGTCCGTCGACATCCTTGTCGGGATCGATGGCGGCGATGACGGCGAGCTCGTCGAGATGCCCGGGCAGGGGCAACTGACACAGAATACCGTCAACCGCGGGGTCGGCATTCAGCGCCTCGACCAGCGCGACCAGTTCCGCCTGCGCAGTATCGGCGGGCAGACGATGCTCAAAGCTCGCCATGCCGACTTCGACCGTCTGCTTCGCCTTGTTGGCGACATAGACGCGGCTCGCCGGATCATCACCGACGAGGATAACCGCTAGCCCCGGCGCCCGGCCGGTCGCTTGGCGGAAGGCGGCCACGCGATGGGCGATGCGGCCACGAAGGCCCTCGGCATAAGCCTTTCCGTCGATCAGCCGGGCAGTCACACGTAGCTTACCGCAAGGTATCGTAGATAGTTAAGGCCCGGACCCGAGATGATGATAATGATCACAATCACCACCATCGGGGTAAGGTCGAGCGCACCAAAATCGGGCATGATGCGGCGGATCGGAGCATAAAGAGGCTCGGTGAGGCGACGCAATGTTTCCCAGATTCCGGCCACCATTTCGTTGCGCGCGCTGATTACATTGAACGCCAGCAGCCAGGACAGAATGGCCTGTGCGATGATGATCCATGTGATCACCGTAAGCAGGATATCCAGAACATCGATCAGCGTAAGCAGGAACATGGCTCAGGCTCCGGGGGAGGGGGGAGGAGGGGGTGGCACAAAGGCACGCGTCTTGCGACGCACCAGCGTGCCGACGCCCGAGGTGGTGAAGATTTCGAGCAGCATCGCATGCGGCACTCGCCCATCGAGGATGACGGCCGCCTCGGCTCCGCCAACAACCGCAGCGAGACAGGTATCGACCTTGGGGATCATGCCGCCGCTGATCGTGCCATCGGCTTTGAGCCGTGAAATGCCGTCTGCATCAAGCTCAGGCAGCAGTGTCCCCGCCTTGTCGAGCACGCCGGGCACATCGGTCATCAGGAACAGGCGTGTCGCGCCGAGCGCGGCGGCAATGGCGCCAGCCATGGTATCAGCGTTGACGTTGAAGGTTTCCCCATGGTCGCCAATGGCAATGGGGGCGATCACCGGGATAAAGCCGGCAGCGACCTGCGTATCGATGATCGCGCGGTTCACATGACGCGGCTCGCCGACGAAACCGAGATCGATGGCCCGTTCGATATTGCTATCGGGGTCACGCTTGGTGCGCTTGATCTTGTGTGCGGTGACGAGGCTGCCATCCTTGCCCGATAGGCCGATAGCGCGACCACCGGCCTGGCCAATCCAGCCGACGATTTCCTTGTTTATGGCCCCCGATAGCACCATTTCCGCGACCTTTGCGGTCTCGGAATCGGTAACGCGAAGCCCATCCACAAAGCTCGACTGGACGCCCAGCTTGCCTAGCATCTCGCCAATCTGCGGCCCGCCGCCGTGCACAACAACCGGATTGATGCCGACCTGCTTCATGAGCACGACATCGCGCGCGAAATCGCGCGCCGCATCGGGATCGCCCATGGCATGGCCGCCATATTTGATCACGAATGTCTTGCCCGCATAGCGCTGCATGAAAGGCAGCGCCTCAGTCAGCGTCTGCGCACGGGCGAGGAGTGCGGGATCAGCTGTGGTCATTGCGCTGTATCCCCCGGATGAGCCGCCGAGCCTTTATCGTTTGCTCCTCCATCCATCCTGCGGCCGAGATTGACCATCAGTTGAACCAGAAGCGGCACCATCAGGAGCGACAATGTCAGCTTGGCAATCAAGCCGCTCACCAGCAACGGCAGCAGCGGATAAGTGCCCAAGAATGCAATGGTCAAAAACAACGTCGTATCAACGATTTGACTGATCACCGCAGCGATGCCGCCACGCAGCCAGACCATCTTGCCTGTGCCGGAACGAAGGCGGTCAAAAAGATAGACGTTGAGAGTTTGCGAAATGCCATAGGCAATCAGGCCAGCGACCATCAGCCGCGCTCCCTTGCCCAAAATATCCTCGAATTCCTGTTGCTTGTCGAAGAAATCGGCGCCGGGCAAGGCAATCACCAGCTGAATGAGCAGGGCCGAAAGGATCAGCGGAATAAATCCGAACCGAACCAGACGGTTAGCTACTTCAGGCCCATGCAACTCGTTGACGGCGCTGGAAAGAACCACAAGCATCAGAAACGAAAACATGCCGGCTTCGAGCGTCAGCGGGCCTAACGCGACGATCTTGGTACCCAAGACGCCGGATATGCACACCAGCCCGCCATAGACGATGCTGAAAAGGAACAGCGAGCGCGAGAGCCCGCCAGACGATGCCGCAGTTGTGGCCTGCGCTGTGTATTGGTTCGCCATGACGGGCGGTTAGCGGTTTTTGCGACGGGGGAAAAGGGCCGCCCTACTCCTTCCCCTTGCCCTTTGACTCCAACGTGACTTCTGCCTCTCGCTTTTCGCCCAATTTCCGCTTCTCAAAGCCATTGCGGATGGAGGCCGATGCTTCCGAAGCCGCGCGTTTTTGCTATTCCGGAGAATGTTAGCGCACTTCCATTCCCGTCCCGCTTTGACGTCGCTTCGTGAACGGCTATTAGCCTCATCCGGAAACAATAGGCCCCGCCAACACGGGGCAGCCGGGGGTTCGGGGACATATGCAATATCTGATCGGGCTGGCCGGCATCGCGCTGATCCTCGCCATTGCCGTGCTGCTGTCATCCAACCGGCGCTGGATCCGCCTACGCGTGGTGGGAGCCGCCTTCGCGATGCAGGCGGGTATCGCCTTCCTGGTGCTCTATACGCCGTGGGGCCGCTGGGTGATCGAACAGATGTCCGCCGGCGTCTCCAACCTGCTCGGCTATTCGAAGGCGGGGACCGATTTCATTTTTGGACCGATCGCCTCCGCTGAAATCGGCGGTAACAGCTTCGCTATCGCCGCCCTGCCGGTGATTATCTTCTTCGCCAGCCTGATTTCCGTGCTTTATTACCTCGGCATCATGCAGTTCATCATCAAATGGGTGGGCGGCGGCATCAAATGGATGACGGGTATCACCCGCATCGAGAGCCTGGGCGCAGCGGCGAACATCTTTGTGGGACAAAGCGAGAGCCCGCTGGTGATCCGTCCCTATCTCGCCGGCCTCACGCCTGCCCAGCTGTTCACACTGATGACTGTCGGCATGGCGGGTGTCGCGGGCACCATCCTCGGCGCCTATGCCTCAATGCTGGGCAATGAACTTCTCCCCTATCTGCTCGCGGCGAGCTTCATGTCCGCGCCGGGGGGCATCCTGATGGCCAAGATTATGATGCCGGACGATCCCAAGGACATCGGCATCGAGCCGGTCGAACTGGCGGTCGCATCCCATGACGAAGAACCGCCCGCAAATATCATTATGGCTGCCGCGCAGGGCGCGCAGACCGGCGTCAAGCTGGCAGTCGCGGTCGGTGCGATGGTGCTGGCATTCGTTGCCCTGGTGGCTCTCGCCAACGGTCTGCTTGGTGGGGTCGGCAGCTTGTTCGGCCAGCCTGACCTCAGCTTCCAGATGCTGCTCGGCTATGTTTTCCAGCCGGTGATGTACATGCTTAACGTGCCCTGGTCGGAAGCCGACACGGCAGGCGGGCTGTTTGGCACCAAGATGGTGCTCAACGAGTTCGTCGCCTTCATCGAACTGGCGCGTGTGCAGGGCGAGCTTTCACCTGCCACGGTCGCGATCGTGACCTTCGCGCTGTGTGGCTTTGCCAACTTTTCCTCGATAGCCATCCAGATGGCAGTGACAGGGGGGCTCGCCCCCAACCAGCGGCCGATGATCGCGCGCCTCGGCATCAAGGCGCTAGTGGCAGGCAGCCTTGCCAATCTGATGTCGGCGGCGCTGGCAGGGTTGATGTTGAGCCTGTGAGGCTTGCGCCTCAGAGGCTCATCGTCGCGAACGCTGCTTTCACCTCGCTTGCGAACAGGTCAGGCTGTTCCATCGCGGCGAAATGCCCGCCCGCGGGCAATTCGTTCCAATAGCTGATGTTGCGATAGCGGGTTTCCGCCATGCGACGTGACATCTGCATGATTTCCCATGGGAAGAGGCTGCATCCCGCCGGAATCTCGACCGTGCCTTCGGCAAACCGGCCGAAGCTGTGCCAATACAGGCGGGCGGAGGACGCCGCGCTGTTGGTGAACCAGTAGAGGCTGACGGTATCGAGCATCTTGGCGCGGGACAGCGCTCGCTCCGGATGGCCGCCGACCGAATGACCGGGCTGGTTCGCAGGCGGCGCATGGCCGCAATCGGTCCAGCCGTGGAATTTCTCGACGATCCAGGCCATCTGGCCCGCGGGCGAGTCCGCTAGGCCGTATCCCAGCGTCTGCGGCCGCGTTTTCTGGGCAATCGAATAGCCAGTGTCCTTTTCGCGGTACCAGCCGAGCCTGGCGAGTGCGCGCATCTCCTCCGGCGTCATGCTCGCCATCATCTCCGGCGTCGGCCGGGCAACGATCATGTTGACATGGATGCCGGCACAACCCCCGAGATTCTGCTCGCCAATCGCGGTCGTCACCGCCGAACCCCAATCGCCGCCCTGCGCGAAATAGCGGGGGTAACCGAGGCTACGCATCAGCGCGTCCCAGGCGGTCGCGATATGATCGACCGACCAGCCCGATTTCGTCGGCTTGCCTGAAAATCCGTATCCGGGGAGCGACGGGATGACGAGGTGGAAATCCGCGGACAGGGCCGGGATGACATCGAGGAATTCCAGAACCGATCCCGGCCAGCCGTGCGTGAGGATCAGCGGGCGCGCGGCAGGATTGTCCGACCGCACATGAATCATGTGGATGTCGAGCCCATCGACCTCGACCAGATAATGAGGCCAGGCATTCAGCGCGGCTTCACAGGCGCGCCAGTCATGCTCCGTCCGCCACCATTCGGCGAGTTCCTTCGCATAGGCGAGCGGCACGCCCTGATCCCAATCGTCGACCGTCTCTTTCTCCGGCCAGCGGGTCATGGCGAGGCGGGCGCGCAGATCGGCAATCGCCTCATCCGGGACAGCCGCGGTAAAGGGACGGGGGATGCCGACAATCATCTGTTGCTCCATCACGCTAACTTGGGTGCGAAAAATCTGAGCATAGCGTCTTTCGATGCAGGCGAAAGCCGCTGTCGCCGGGGCTTGAAGTTGACGCAGCGTCAACTGCTAAACCGATCCTATGGTTGATTCGCTCGACATTACCGAAGTCGCCCGCCGCACGGGCCTGACCACGCGCGCACTGCGGTTTTACGAGGCCCGGGGGCTGGTCACCCCGCTACGGAGCTACAATGGCCGTCGCCATTACGGGCCAGCGGAGCTCGAGCGCGTCCATCAGATTGTGATGCTCAAACGTGCCGGCCTTTCGCTCAGCGACATCGGCCGGATGAGCGCGCGCCGGCCTATCGACCTTGGCCAACTGATCGAGGCGAAACTCGCGGCCATTGCCGATCAGGCCGCTGCCCTGAAGGAGGCACGCGAGCTGCTCCTGACGATCAAGTCCCGCATCGACCGAAGCGAGCCCATCGATGTTGCGACCTTCTGCTCGCTGATCCAGCAGAAGGATATCGTCATGACCGATGCAAACAGCGCTTGGGCGGCGATTACCGACCGTTACATGAGCGCAGAAGCCAAAGCCGATTTCGCCAAGGCCCTGCCGCTTATGGGCGACGATTCCGTCCATCAGGAATCCGAACAGAAATGGCGCGAGCTCGGCGCTCGGATCAAAGCGGCCTTGCCGCTCGACCCGGCCAGCGACGAAGCTTTCGGTTTCGTTCGCGAGTGGTTCGCGCTGCTGGCGCCATTCAGTGCAGTTGCGACGCCGGCTATGTGGGATGGCTCGCGTGCGATGTATGCCGACATCGACAATTGGCACGGCACGACGAGTGCGGACCCGGGCTTCGATGGGGAGGTTTGGCGATTCATCAATGCTGCTACCAGCATCGCCATTTCCAACGGCAAGCCTATCGAAGGTCTGCCGACCTGGTTTTCAAACTCGGCCAAGGGAGACACAAAATGACTATCAGCGCCTGGTGGCTGCTCGGCGGCGCCATTTTCTTCGAGGTTATCTCGACCAGTTTCCTCAACGCATCGCAGGGGATGACCCGCTGGGGTTATGGCGTTGCCGCCATGGTTGGATACGGCATTTGCTTCTGGCTGCTAGCCTTTGCGATGACCCGCATTCCGGTCGGTGTCGCCTATGCAGTTTGGTCAGGCATTGGCATTGTTGCCATCGCCACAATCGGCTGGTTGGTGTTCCGCGAAAGCCTGAGCGCCATGCAGATCGGCTTTATCGCCATGATCCTGATCGGCGCCATCGGCCTCAACCTCACGACACCGCGCGGTGAAGCTCAGCGCGTCGGCACGGGTTCCGGGCCAGTCCAGTCATAAAAGCCTCGGCCCGATTTCTTACCGACCCAGCCAGCCTCGACATATTTGACGAGCAAAGGCGCGGGACGAAAGCGGGGATCGCCAGTGGTGTCGTGCAAGACACGGATGATCTCAAGGCAGGTATCAAGCCCGATGAAATCGGCGAGCGTGATCGGCCCCATCGGGTGATTGAGGCCGAGGCGGCAGGCGGTATCGATATCGCGCATGGTGGCAACGCCTTCACCCAGCGCGACGACCGCTTCGTTGATCATCGGCATCAGCACGCGGTTGACGATGAAGCCGGGCGCATCGCTCGAATGAACAATTTCCTTGCCGAGACTGCGCCCGAACGCCTCAACCGCACTCAGCGTTGCATCGCTGGTCGCAAGACCGCGGATCAGTTCGACCAGCCCCATCACCGGCACCGGATTGAAGAAATGCACGCCGATGAAGCGTGCGGCATCAGGCGCAGCCTGCGCGAGACGGGTGATCGGGATCGAGCTGGTATTGCTGGCGAGGATGGCTGTGGCAGAAAGATGCACGCCAACGCTGGCGAAGATCGTGCGCTTTACATCCTCACGCTCGGTCGCGGCCTCAATGACGAGATCACAGGGAGCAAAGGCGGCATGATCAGCCACCGGTTGGATCCGGGCGAGTGCGGCATCAGCATCAGCCTGTGCGAGCTTACCCTTGTCCACCGCGCGCGCCAGCAGCTTGGCGATGCCCGCCTTGCCCGCTTCGGCGCGTTCGATTGAAATGTCCGATATCAGGGTGCGATAACCTGCCTGCGCGGAAACCTGCGCGATGCCTGCGCCCATTTGCCCTGCCCCGATGACTCCGACGGTGTGCAAATTCCCTGCTCCTGCTAAAATGCGCAAATGCTGACGATGTTCGCCTTAGCCGCCGCAGCAAGTGCCGCGCAACCGGAGCCGCCGCGCACCTTTCGCAACTGGGCGATGGGATACGACAATGTCCATTCATGCCAAGCACTGGCTTTGCCGCCCGAAGGTTATCAGGAAGACCCTGAAGCCTATCTGATGCTGACCCTGACGCGAGGTGCGCGCACGAACGACCCCTTGCGCCTGAGCTGGGACAATGAGGAGGAGGAGCCGGCCACACTCGCGGTTGATGGGCGGGTCATCGAACGCAGGGCAACTATCGGTATGGCCCTGACACCCGCGATGGTCGATGCGTTGAAGGCAGGCGCCGCCGTCAGCCTGACCTGGTCCAGCGGTGTGCAGCGCAGCGCATCGCTGAGCGGGGTGAGTGCTGCGTTGCTTGCTATCGATGACGTGCAAGGCCGAGTAGATACGCCGACAGCAGCGGTCCGACGCGGAACCCGGGTGATGCGGGCGACAGTCCCAGCCCTGCCGGTCATTGTCCGGCCTTCGCCATCCACTGCACCGCCGCGCACCATCACCGCGGATCAAGCCGAGGCGATCATCGGTCCGGACAATGCACGCTGTAGTTATGCCACTGCCCCCGTGCGACCCGCCGCATGGAGGCTCGACACCCGGCACAGTCTGGTGCTGATCGACCATGTCTGCGGAAATGGGGCCTACAATTTCTTCTCGACCGCAATGATTGTCGACGAAACCGGACGGGTGACCCCGGCACGGTTCGAGACCGACCCGGGCATGGGGCCGGAGGGGCCGCCGGGTAATGTCATCGTCAACGCCGGCTTTATGCCTGAGAACGGAATGCTGGAGGCCTATGCCAAAGGACGCGGAATCGGCGACTGCGGCTGGAGCGCGACCTATGTCTGGGACGGCAGCCGTTTCGCGCTCGCAAATCAGGCTATGAGGCCGGAATGCCGACTACGCGTGGGCTTCATCAGCATCTGGTCCACAGAGGTCCGGGAGACGCCGGCGCGCTAGCGCCGCATGCGATAGTCAGCGGCTTCGGCGGGGTAGCCAAATCGCCTCCGCGCCTCAACCGCGTGAGGCGCCGGGTACCCAAAGCACATCACCAGCCCCACTCGCATTGACGTGACGCGCGGCGACAAACAGCCAATCGGACAGGCGGTTGAGATAGGCGAGAGCATGCGGATTAAGAGTCCGTTCTTCACGAGCAGCCACCGCACTGCGTTCCGCACGGCGAGTGATCGCGCGAGCGAGGTGAAGTCGCGCCGCTGCTTCGCTGCCGCCGGGAAGAATGAAGCTCTTGAGGGGATCGAGCGCCTCGTTCATCGCGTCAATCTCCCGCTCCAGCCGCTCGACCTGCGCGGCAATCACGCGCAGTTCCATTTCCCCGGGTGCAAAGGGGTCAGGTCCGCTGCCCGCGGGCGTTGCCAGGTCTGCCCCGAGGTCGAACAGATCATTCTGGATGGTGGTGAGGCGATGGGCGAGTTCACCCTCCACAGTCAGTGCGGCGAGACCGATGGCTGAATTGGCCTCATCCACATCGCCCATCGCACTGAACAGGGCATCGCCCTTTGGAAGGCGCGAACCATCGACAAGGCCGCTCGTGCCATCGTCGCCAGTGCGCGTGTAGATGCGGTTTAGCCGGACCATTGCCAGTCGCCCTCTTTGTCCCGGGTCAGCGGTTGGACGGTCAGTCGGCGGCCGCGACCGCGCCCAGAATGACCAGCAGCACGATGGTGATCGCCTGCCATTTGACGCGCGCAAACATCATGCGGTTCTGCATCATGTGCCCTTCGGAAACACCGTCGTTCCCGTTGGCGAGCGCATTACTGGTACGCGCGAAATGGATGAGGCCGCGCACAAGGCTGGCTAGCACCAGAAAGGCGGCGGCGGTGATGGCGAGGATGATGATGATTTCCATGTGTTCCATCTAGGGGGCCACCCAGCGATATCCAAGCGGCAATCGACCTATCCTTAGGTCTGTAATCAATGTGTTCGGGTCGACCCCCGCCGCGCGAAGGCTGGCGATGCTTGCGGCGTCATGCCGCTTAGCGAGGCGGCGGCCGTCGGCATCGCCGATCAGCTGATGGTGAAGGTAGGCGGGCGAAGGCAGGTCTAGCAGCGCCTGCAGCAACCGATGGATGTGCGTTGCGGCGAACAGATCGCTGCCCCGCACCGCAAGCGTCACTCCGGTCGCTGCATCGTCGAGCGTCGAAGCGAGGTGATAGGAGGCAGGCGCATCGCGGCGGGCAAGGACAATATCCCCGAATGGTGCAGGATCAGCAGCGATGGCGCGACCCGTTTCGTCATACCAGACGAGCGGGCCGGTACGGCCGAGCGCTCCGGCCATGTCGAGCCGCCAGGCATGCGCTTCGCCCGCAACGATGCGGGCAGCCGCTTCATTCGCGGAAAGGCGGCGGCAGGTCCCGGGATAAACCGGCCCATCGGGTCCATGCGGTGCCGAAGCGCTCGCCGCGATTTCCGCCGCTATCTCGGCGCGGGTGCAGAAACAGGGGTAGGCAAGGCCGTCGCCTGCCAATCGTTCAAGCGCGGCGCGATAAGCCGGAAAACGCAGGGACTGAACCAGCGGTTCGCCATCGGGCTCAAGGCCCAACCACGCCAGATCGACGTCTATGGCATCACGAAAGGCGGAACGCACCCGGCCGGGATCAATGTCATCGATACGCAGCAGAAACTGTCCGCCCGCAGTCCTTGCCGCATCGTGCGCGACCAGCGCCGACCATGCATGCCCGAGATGCAGGGGGCCGGTCGGCGACGGGGCAAAACGGGATACGACGGACATATACCGCACCTAGCGCCAATGGCGTCCGGATCAAAACAAGCCGCAGATACGGTATGGCCGCCGCTACGGCATACAGCATATTGCGATTGTGGCGGTTTTGCCCCTTGACGTCATGATTCCCGATAGGGTGTAAGACAGATGTCATAGGGCCGTGGCAACGCCCGTCTGACGTCATTGGGGAGGGCGCGCGTACCGGCCATGTTCCATCCAGACCTTGCCCGATCGCCTGAACAATGCCCGGCGCTCGTTCTCAATGCGGATTATACCCCGCTCAGCTATTATCCTCTGAGCCTGTGGCCTTGGCAGACAGCAGTGAAGGCCGTGTTCCTCGACCGGGTGGACATCGTCGAACATTATGAGCGCGAGATCCATTCGCCAACGCGCACCATGCGGCTGCCGAGCGTCATCGCGCTCAGACAATATGTGAAGCCATCGGAATATCCGGCCTTCACGCGCTTCAACCTGTTCCTGCGTGACCGTTTCCAGTGCCAATATTGCGGATCAGGCAAGGATCTGACGTTCGACCATGTCGTGCCGCGCCGCTTGGGTGGACGTACCAGCTGGGAAAATGTGACGACCGCCTGCGCGCCCTGTAATCTCAAGAAGGGCGGCCGGACCCCGGCACAGGCACACATGCGCCTGTTCGAAACCCCCTGGCGCCCGACCAGCTGGCAGTTGCAGGACAATGGCCGGCGTTTCCCGCCCAACTATCTCCACCAAAGCTGGATCGACTGGCTCTATTGGGACGTCGAGCTGCAGCCCTGACCGGCCTGCAGACATTCCTGAAATGACGGCAGACGCCGCCCACCGCCCGGCGGCGATCCGCTTCGAACGGCTGCTTTGCAGCCATGGTGCGCAACCTGTGCTCGGCCCCATCGACCTTGCGATCGCCCGCGGCAGCTTCGTTGCGCTGGTCGGCGCCTCTGGCTCGGGAAAATCGACGCTGATCCGGTCAATCACACATTTGCATGTCCCCGAAGCGGGGCGGGTCGAAGTGGATGGCATCGACGTCGTCAGCAGTGACATCGCGAAACTCAGGCGCCGCATCGGTTATGTGTTCCAGTCGGTGGGGCTGTTCCCGCACATGGATATCGCCGCCAACATTAGTATCGGCGCGCGGATCGGCGGGGACCGCTTGGCTATTGGCCGGGTGGAAGAGCTGCTGGCCCTGGTCGGACTCGACCCCTCCTTCGCCACGCGCCTGCCCGCCTCGCTTTCCGGCGGCCAAGCGCAGCGGGTGGGCGTTGCCCGCGCGCTCGCGCTTGAACCTGCCATCTTGCTCATGGACGAGCCGTTCGGCGCGCTCGATCCCGTGACCCGCGACCGGCTGGCACGCGAAGTGCGCAGCCTGCACGACCGACTGGGCCTAACCACGCTGATGGTAACCCACGACATGGCAGAAGCGCTGTTAATCGCAGACCGGATATTGGTGCTGGATGCTGGACAGATCGTCGCCGACGCACCGCCTGCCAAGCTGATCGCCAACCCCGGGCATCCTGCTGCCGAGGCGCTGGTCGCTGTACCGAGAGCACAAGCCGCCGCCATCGCCGCGCTTGCAGGGCCGCGCACATGACCGGCGAATGGGCCACTGCCTTCGCGCGCGTACCGGAACTTGCACGCGAACACCTGCTTGTCAGCTTTGCGGCAATTGGCCTCGCATTGCTGCTGTGCGCGCCGCTGGCGGTTGCTGCGCATCGCAACCGGCGGTTCGCTGCGGTCGCGCTCGGCCTTGCAAGTCTGGTCCAGACCATCCCCGGCCTTGCCCTTCTCGCGCTCTTCTTTCCCGTGTTGCTGGCGGTTTCAACGGTGCTGGGCGAATGGGTCGAGCCGCTGGGGTTCCTGCCGGCGTTGCTCGCGCTCACCCTCTATGCATTGTTGCCGATCTTGAGGAACGCGGTGACCGGACTTGCCGGAGTTGATCCCGCAGCGCTCGAAGCAGCAGAAGGCCTGGGCATGACGCGCTGGCAGAAGATGCGCCTTGTCGAGCTGCCGCTCGCGCTGCCGACCATTGTCGCCGGCATTCGCACCGCAGCAGTTTGGACCATCGGTGCGGCGACGCTCGCCACCACAATTGGCCAGCCGAGCCTGGGCGACCTCATCTTTGCCGGACTGCAAACACAGGCCTGGACGCTCGTGCTGGCGGGATGCGCCGGATCGGCGGCTCTGGCGCTGTCTGTCGATGGGGCGATCGCGCTAGCGCAGCGCGGGGTCGAGCGGCGGCAGCGGCTGACAGGCGCGATTGCGGGGCTGATGATCGCCGCGCTGGCGGCCTTTGCGCTTTGGCCACAGGCGCCCGACAACCGGCCACAGGTCACGATCGGTGCCAAAGGGTTCAGCGAGCAATATATCCTCGCGCGGTTGATCGGTCTGCGGCTTGAGCGCGCCGGCTATGCCGTGGACTATCGCGACAATCTCGGCTCGGGCGTGCTGCATGCCGCGGTCGCCAGCGGGCAGGTGGACATCGGCGTCGACTATGCCGGAACCTTGTGGACCAACGAGCTCAAGCGCAGCGACCGGCAACCACGCGAAGCGATGATCGCGGGGATAGCGGCCTGGATGCAAGGGGCAGGCGGCGCGCGGCTGATCGGGCCGCTGGGGTTCGAAAATGCCTATGCCTTTGCGGTAACGCGCGCGACCGCCGAACGACTTTCACTCGGGGATCTGCACGACCTCGCACGCGCCGCGCCGATGATGACGCTCGGCACTGATCCGGAGTTTCTGGAGCGGCCCGAATGGCGTGCAGTCGATGCCGCCTATGGCATGGGCTTTGCCGGCACCCGGTCACTCAGCCCGGGCTTCATGTATGATGCGCTGGCGAGCGGTGAGGCGGACGTGATTACCGCCTATACCAGCGACGGGCGCGTCGCAGCGGACCGGCTCGTGCTGCTTGCCGACCCCGAAGGCGCAATCCCCAGCTATGACGCGCTGCTCGTCGCGCATGTCGATGCGGAAGGCGATGCAGGCGTGCGACAGGTACTCGATGGCCTGATCGGTGCGATCGACGTGCGAACCATGGCAGAGGCCAATCACATGGTGGACCGGGTGGCCGACAAGCGCAGCATTGGTGAGGCCGCCGCCTGGCTGGATGCGCAGATTAGGGCGCAGGAAGGGGCAGAGTAGCCCCTATTCCTCCTCGCCCGGCAGTTCGATGTGGTCGGCGAGGGTCAGGCGGTCAAGCACCGCGGCGGTTTCATCGCGCACCAGCAGCATCAGGCTGCGCAACCGGCATTCCGACTGGGGCAGGCAATTGTCGCACTGTTTGCCGTTGAATCGGCTGGCACATGGGACAAGCGCCAGGCTGCCGCGCGTTAGCCGGACGATGTCGCCATAGCGCACATCCATTGGCGGGACGCCAAGCCAGTAACCGCCATCGCGGCCACGCTGGGTAGCGACTATGCCGGCACGCGCCATCTCGGAAAGAATGACAGTCAGGAATTTGGCGGGGATTTTCTGCGCTTCGACAATCGCCGTCAGCGGAATCGGCCCTTCGCCATAATGGTCCGCAAGATGCTGCAACGCGCGGATGGTATATCGGGTCTTCTGCGACAGCATTGTCCATCTATGCGCTGGAGAATGCCCGGGGGCAATGCTTCAAGAGGAAAATCCTGAGACCTTGGCATCATCTTCACCCAGCAGCGGTGCCGCACGAGGCGGGGCCAAGGATGCACCCGAGAAACGGATCGGCGCGCGCAGCGCGGGCAGCATCTCCCCGCCGCCGGTCTCGGCTTCCACCAGCATGCCCCGGGCGATGATCTGGGGATCGGAAAGCGCCTGATTGACGCTGTTGATCGGCCCCGCGGGAACATTGGCAGCTTCAAGCGCAGCGAGCAGCGCGTCGCGCGTCCAGCGCTGGGTCGCGGCGGTGATCGCCTCAGTCAGTGCCTCTCGGTGGACAAGGCGGCCTTCGTTGCTGGCAAAGCGCGGATCGTCCCGCGCGTCGGTCAGGCCGAGCACATCGCAAGCGCGGGCAAACTGGCCATCATTGCCGACCGCAAGAATGAACCAGCCATCGCTGACTGGAAAAACGGCATAGGGCGCGACATTGGGGTGGGCGTTGCCCAAACGCACCGGCTGCCCGCCAAACAGTGCGTTGGTCGCCTGATTGGCCATGGCGGCAGTCATCACGTCGAACAGGGCCATGTCGATATGCTGGCCGGCGCCGGTGCGCTCACGCATGATGAGCGCCGACTGGATGGCGACGGTGGCATACAGGCCGGTGAACACGTCCGCGAAAGCCACACCCGCCTTCTGCGGTTCGCGCCCCGGTTCGCCAGTGACATGCATCAGGCCGCTCATGCCCTGGATGACGAAGTCATAGCCGGGCCTTGCAGCATAGGGCCCGTCCTGTCCGAAACCCGTGATCGAGCAATAGATGAGCCGCGGATTGATCGCCGAGAGGCTGGCATAGTCGAGGCCGTATTTAGCGAGCCCGCCAAGCTTGAAATTCTCGATGAGGACATCGGCTTCCACGGCCAGGGCCTTAACCCGCTCGACGTCTGCCGGATGGGTGAAATCGGCTATGATGCTGCGCTTGCCGCGATTGCAGCCATGATAATAAGCGGCATCCCGCCGGCCGTCCGCCCCTTCAACGAAGGGCGGGCCCCAGGTGCGCGTATCGTCCCCCGCCGGGCTTTCGACCTTGATCACCTCAGCACCAAGATCGGCCAGCAGCTGGCCCGCCCAAGGGCCAGCAAGGATGCGGGCAAGTTCGAGGACCTTTATCCCAGCGAGAGGGGTGTCAGCCTGCATCAGAAGGCGGCGATCCCGGTAACCGCGCGGCCGAGGATCAGCGCGTGCACATCATGTGCGCCTTCATAGGTGTTGACCGTTTCCAGGTTCACCATGTGACGGATCACCTGATATTCCTCGGAAATGCCATTGCCGCCATGCATGTCGCGCGCGGCGCGGGCGATATCGAGCGCCTTGCCGACATTGTTGCGCTTCACGATCGAGATCATATCCGGGTGGAACCGGCCTTCATCCATCAGCCGCCCGACACGCAGGCTCGCCTGCAGCCCGAGCGCAATGTCGGTCAGCATGTCGGCGAGTTTCTTTTGGTAGAGCTGGTTGGCGGCCAGCGGTTTGCCGAACTGGTGCCGGTCGAGGCCATATTGGCGCGCGGCGGCCAAGCAGAATTCGGCAGAGCCCAAAGCACCCCAACTGATGCCATAACGAGCGCGGTTGAGGCAGCCGAACGGACCCTTCAATCCCTGCACCTCGGGCAACAAGGCATCCTCGCCCACCTCGACATTGTCCATGACGATCATGCCGGTGGTTGATGCGCGCAAGCTTAGCTTGCCTTCAATCTTCGGCGCCGAGAGGCCCTTCATGCCCTTTTCGAGAACAAAGCCGCGGATGCCGCCGCCATGCGCCTCGCTCTTCGCCCAGACGACGAACACGTCAGCAAAAGGCGCGTTGGAAATCCAGGTCTTGCTGCCGTTGAGGACATAGCCGCCGTCGGTCTTGCGTGCCGTCGTGCGCATGCCGGCGGGGTCGCTGCCAGCGTCAGGCTCGGTGAGGCCGAAGCAACCGATCAGCGTGCCAGCGGCGAGGCCGGGAAGATATTTGCGGCGCTGCTCCTCCGACCCGTAGGCGTGAATCGGATACATGACGAGGCTCGACTGCACGGAGGCCATCGAGCGGTAGCCCGAATCAACCCGCTCTATCTCGCGCGCGATGAGACCGTAGGAAACGTAAGACGCGCCGGCACCGCCATAGGTTTCCGGAATGGTCGATCCGAGCAGCCCGGCGGCGCCCATCAGCGGGAACAGTTCTGGCGCATCAAGCTCTTCACGGAACGCCTTGATGACGCGCGGTTGCAGTTCGCCTTGCGCAAAGCCGTGCGCGGCATCGCGCACCATGCGTTCTTCCTCGGTCAGCTGATCATCGAGGAAAAAGGGGTCCGCCCAATCGAATGCTGCCATTCCCGCCATGTCTCATTCCTTGCCGCTTGCTGCTCGGCTGTTGCCAGCCCATGGGGCCGGCGTTTAGGGTTCGCAGGCTGACAAGGCAATGCGACGCGCAGCAGGTTCGCGCACACCCAGGGAGGATAGCATGACCGCACAGCTCCGTTGCGCAATCGGCGTGGCGCTGATCACCTTCGGCACCACCGCGCAGGCGCAGGATGACGGCGAGCGCCGGCCAGTCCCGCTGGTCGAGCAACTCTACGAGTGCCGCGCGATCACCGATCCCGCTGCACGGCTCGCCTGCTTCGATCGTCAGGTCGCCGCTCTCGCTGCCGCCGAGGAATCACGGGCAGTGCGCATTATCGACCGCGAAGCGGTGCGCGAGGCGCGGCGTGGCCTGTTCGGTTTCAGCCTGGGCAACATCGGCAACCTGTTCGGCAGCGGCAGCGAAGACGATGAAGAAGAGGAAGAGCGCGCCGACAATGATGTCGTGACGCAAATCGAATCGACACTGGCGTCAGTCACGCGCGGAGAAAACGGCAGATTGATACTGGTACTCGAAAACGGCCAACGCTGGATTCAAACTGACCCTGGGAGAAGTGGGCGCACCCCGCGGGTGGGTGAAACGGTATCGATCCGCCGTGCCGCGCTGGGCAGTTTCATCGCCAACATCGCTGATCGCCCCGGCATCCGCGTGATGCGGCAGCGCTGAAACCCAGCAGCATAGCTGCCCCATAGCCCGATGCGTTTTCCCAACACGCCGTTTGTGCTGCTCGATGACGCGCGGGCGCAAGGCGCGGCACCCGCACGGCTGTTCACTGACCCCATCGAAACAGTCACAGCGCAATCGCCTGGCGAAATTGATGCGCTGCTCCACACGCTGGACCGCTGGCACGCAGATGGTGCGCAAGTGGCGGGCTGGATGGCCTATGAGGCAGGCCATGCGTTCGACAGCGGCGGACCATTACCCAGAGCCCTGCCCGACGGATGGCCATTGGCGTGGTTCGCCCGTTTCGAGGCATGCAGCCGCATCGAAAGCGCCGATGTGCCGGGCTTTCTCCCCGAAGCGGCAGGCGCATACATTGGCGAGCCGCAGGCCACCATCGGCCTGGACGATTACGCCGCCGCGCTCGACCGCGTGCTTGGGCATATCGCGGCCGGCGACATCTATCAGGCCAATCTGACCTTTCCCGCCATGGTTCGGATCGAAGGCGATCCACTGTCAGCCTATGCCCGGCTCCGCGAAAAGGCCGGTGCAGGCTATGGCGGCGTCGTGTGGACCGGGCAGCATTGGCTGCTCTCCCTCTCTCCCGAGCTGTTCTTTTCTTTGCGCAACGGGCGGATCGTCGCGCGGCCCATGAAAGGCACGGCGCGTCGTGGGGCTGACCGGGCGGCAGATGAAACGGCTCACCAGACGCTCGCTGCAGACCCCAAGCAGCGTGCTGAAAATCTGATGATCGTTGACCTCTTGCGCAACGATCTGTCGCGCATCGCCGATGCCGGCAGCGTCGCCGTGCCATCGCTGTTCCGCATCGAAACCTATCCTACTATCCACCAGATGGTGTCTGACGTGACCGCACAGGTCGCGCCGGAGACGCCACCGTCAAAGCTGTTGCGCGCACTGTTCCCCTGTGGGTCGATCACCGGTGCGCCCAAGTTGAGTGCAATGCGCATTATTGACGCCGTGGAGACCGCACCGCGCGGTCCCTATACCGGCAGTATCGGCTTTTTCGCACCGGACGGAGAAGCGGCGTTCAATGTCGCCATCCGCACGCTGGCATTGCGCGAAGGGGACAGCTTTGCCACGCTGGGGCTAGGTTCCGGTATCGTCGCCGACAGCGAGCCACTGTCCGAGTGGTACGAGTGTCTGGCCAAAGGGGAATTTGTTCGCGTGGCATCCGGCACGGACTTTGACTTGATCGAAACCATGGCATTTGACCCCGCCGAGGGCATAATCCGGCTTGAGCTTCATCTCGAGCGGCTGGGAGAAAGCGCGCGGCAGTTCGGCTTTTCCTTTAACCGCCATGGCATTCGCAACATGCTGCAGCATGCAACCTTCCGGCTGCACGGGCCGGCACGGGTGCGGCTTCGCCTAACCCCGCGCGGATCGGTTTCGGTCTGTGCGGATGCAATGCCGGAAACACCTGAAACCCCGGCCAAGGTCGCGATCATTCCCCTGCCGGTCACGACTGCCGACATTCGGCTCCGTCACAAGACCAGTAACAGAGCCTTTTATGACGATGCCCGGGCAACCAGCGGGGCATTCGAGGTTCTATTCACAGACACCGAAGGCCGGCTGACCGAGGGCAGTTTCACCTGCCTGTTTGTCGAGCGCGATGGCAAGTTGCTGACCCCCCCTTTGGCACGAGGGCTGCTGCCGGGCGTGCTGCGCCGCGCATTGATCGAGGAGGGTCGGGCGGTTGAGGCCGATCTGACGCCAGCGGACCTTTCCGGCGGGTTCCTCATCGGCAATTCGCTGCGCGGCCTGATGCGGGCCGTAATCGCGTAACGAAATTCGGCCGCGCGGCTTGCCGCTGCCCATCCCGCTGGTTAAGGCGCGCAGCGTTCGCCGCCCGACGGACCAACCGAGGGATTCCACCGCAGATGAACCGTATCTCCGCCGCCGTTGCCCGCATCCAGCCGTCCGCCACGCTCGCCATGACGCAGCGCGTCGGCGAACTGAAGCGCGCCGGCATCGACATTATCGGCCTGTCTGCCGGCGAACCCGATTTCGATACGCCCGACTTTGTCAAGGAAGCCGCGATTGCCGCCATCCGCGCCGGTAAGACCAAATATACCGATGTCGGCGGGACGGTAGAGCTGCGCGAGGCCGTGGCCGCCAAGTTCGCGCGCGACAACAACCTCACCTATTCTCGCGATGACGTGATTGTTGGCACCGGCGGTAAGCATGTGCTGTTCAACGCATTGTGCGCGACTGTCGATGTCGGCGACGAAGTGATCATTCCCGCGCCCTATTGGGTCAGCTATCCCGACATTGTTGCCTACGCCGGGGGCACCCCGGTTTTCATCGCGGCAGGCGCAGCTCAGGGATATCGCATCAGCCCGGCGCAGCTCGAAGCCGCGATCACGCCCGCAACGCGCTGGCTGATCCTCAATTCACCCTCCAACCCGACGGGCGCTGCCTACAGCGAGGCGGAGCTTGCCGCGCTTGGCGAGGTGCTGCGCCGCCACCCGCATGTGATGGTGATGGCCGACGACATGTATGAACATGTCTGGTACGCGGACGCTCCGTTCCGCACCATCGCCGAGATCTGTCCAGACCTGTTCGATCGGGTGCTGACCGTCAACGGCTGTTCAAAGGCCTATGCCATGACCGGTTGGCGCATCGGCTTTGCTGGCGGCCCGGGCTGGATCATCAAGGCCATGGCCAAGCTCCAGTCGCAATCGACCAGCAACCCCTGTTCCATTGCCCAGGCCGCGGCCACCGCAGCCCTCAACGGGCCGCAGGATTTTCTGGAGGAACGCAACGAGACGTTCCGCGAGCGCCGCGACATGGTGGTCGCCATGCTCAACGAAGCACCTGGCCTTGATTGCCCGATGCCGGAAGGTGCCTTTTACGTCTATCCGGACGCCAGCGGATGCATCGGCAAGAAAACGCCCGCAGGCAAGCTGATCGACAGCGATGCCGCGCTGGTCGATTATTTCATCGAGGCCGCCCGTGTCGCGGCAGTGCCTGGCCATGCCTTCGGCCTCAGCCCCGCTTTCCGCATCAGCTATGCGACCTCAACCGAAGTGCTTCGTGAGGCCTGCACGCGCATCCAGCGCGCTTGCGCAGCGCTAACGGGCTGAGGCGCATTTCGTTCATCGTCACTTAAGACGGACAAAGGCAGCAAATCACCAACCCGGATGTGTCCCCGATCCGCAAAGGACATCGACACAGACGGCCACTGACTTACGGAAGCTCGCCCCTCCCATGTTTCGCAACCTCCTCCGCAACGAAACTGTCCGGCTTATGGCGCTAGGATTCCTGATCGGCGCGGCCGGCATTGGTGGCATGGCGCTGATCACCGGCAGCCCGGCGGAGGCCAGCGCTTCGCGATGATGCAGCGGTTGGCCGCGCTTGCCCTTGCGGTGGCTGCGGGAACCGGGCTTTTTGTCGCCGCCGATCGTCAGCTGTGGTTGGCCGCGCCTGTCTCGTCCAATGCGCCCCGCGCTCTGCCCGCACCGGCCCTCGACCCAGTGGATCGACAGGAAAGGGCGACTGCCATCTTCGCTGGCGGCTGTTTCTGGGGCGTCGAAGGGGTGTTCAGCCGCATTCGCGGGGTCCAACAGGTCGAAGCAGGCTATCATGGCGGCAGCGCGGGCAGTGCGCGTTATGACCTGGTGAGTGGCGGCGCCACCCGCCACGCTGAAGCCGTTCGTATCACTTATGATCCCGAAGTTGTCAGCTACGGCACGCTGCTGCGTGTGTTATTCTCCGTCGTCATGGACCCGACGACCCTTAACCGGCAGGGCCCGGACATCGGCACTCAGTACCGCAGCGCCATCATTCCGGTCGATGGCACACAACGCATGGTGGCGGCACGATACATCGCCCAGCTCGAGGCTGGACAATATTGGGCCGGCTCGATTGTCACCCGCATTGAGGAACCGCTGACCTTCTATCGGGCAGAGGCCGATCAGCAGGATTTCATGCGCCGCCACCTCGACAACGGCTATATCCGCAGCCACGGCGCAGCGAAGCTAGCCTCGCTGCAGCGCCTCTATCCCGATTTGGCAAGTCATCGCTGGGCGCCCTGAAGGGGCGGCGGCGACCGCACCCTATTTGGGTGCGATCACCATCAGCATCTGGCGGCCTTCAGTGCGCGGATGCGCTTCCACTTTCGCCACTTCGGCGGTGAGGTCCGCCACCCGCTTGAGCACAGCAAGGCCGAGCTCGAGGTGGGACATTTCGCGCCCGCGGAAGCGCATGGTGAGCTTCACCTTGTCGCCTTCCTCGATGAAGTCGAACACCTTCTTCATCTTGGTATCGAAATCATGGTCGTCGATGTTCGGACGCATCTTGATCTCTTTGATCTCCTGCGTCTTTTGCGACTTGCGGGCGATGTTCGCCTTTTTCTGCGCCTCGTACTTGTACTTGCCGACGTCGAGGAACTTGCACACCGGCGGATCGGCGTTCGGCGACACCTCTACCAGATCAAGCCCGACATCGGCAGCAGCCTCGATCGCCTCGGCGGTGAGCATCACGCCCAGATTTTCGCCTTCATGGTCGATCACCCGCACGCGCGGGACATTGATGAACTGGTTGAAACGGGGCCCGCTGCGGAGCGGGGGAGGCGCGAGGGGTCGGCGCATCGTTGGGGGCGGTATGGCAAGTCACTCCTGAAATGGAAACACCGCGCAGATAGCGGTTTGCGCCGCATCCGAAAAGGGGCGGCAAGCAATTAGCCTATGCTGTTGCGCAAAGGCGTCAGTTGCGCCCCGTCAATGGCCGGCATGCGGGTCCGACGATGTCGGCGTGTCGGGTGAGGTCGCAGCAGGCGCATCAGCACTAAGCCCCTTCGCTTGGAGCCATGCGCGCATCTGTGCAATCTCGGCTTCCTGTGCACGGATAATGGCTTCGGCCAGCGCCTTGTTCTCGGGGTCGCTTCCATGCTCCAGGACGATGCGGGCCATGTCGATCGCGCCTTGGTGGTGCGGGATCATGCCGCGCACAAAGGCTTCATCGGCGTCGGCAGGAATGCTGCTTCCCATCGCCGCATGCATGCGGTCATTGGCCTCGGCATAGGCGCGCTGGGCGGCATTGAGCGACGCATCCGTCGTCGCCGCAACCTCGGTTGCGGGGGCCTCAGCCTTTTGCTCCCCGCCCGAACAGGCGGCGAGTGTGAACGGCAGCATCATTGCAACAAACAGGCGCGTCATCATCATTCTCCCTTGCGCAGATCCGGTGGCGTTGCCTCTTCCAGAAGCATTGCCAATGCCTCATCGACCGTCAGGATACGCTGGCCTTCCTGGCCGAGTGTCCGGATGGCGACCTTGCCTTCCTCTGCCTCACGCTTGCCGACGACGAGCAGGTGCGGAACCTTGGCAAGGCTGTGTTCGCGCACCTTGTAGTTAATCTTCTCGTTGCGGAGATCGGTCTCGACGCGAAGCCCCGCTGCCGCAAGTTTCGCGGCCACCTCGTTCGCATAACCATCGGCATCGGAGACAATCGTCGCGACCACCGCCTGCACCGGCGCAAGCCACATCGGGAAGCGGCCGGCATAATGCTCGATAAGGATACCGATAAAGCGCTCATAGCTGCCGAAAATGGCGCGGTGGAGCATCACCGGGCGGTGGCGCTCGCCATCCTCGCCGACATAGGAGGCATCCAGCCTTTCGGGCAACACGCGGTCCGACTGGATCGTACCGACCTGCCAAGTACGGCCAATGGCGTCTGTCAGATGCCATTCGAGCTTTGGCGCGTAGAAGGCGCCTTCGCCCGGCAACTCTTCCCAGCCATATTCGGGTGTCGCAAGGCCGGCCTTGACGACCGCGTCCCGCAGCTCATTCTCGGCCTTGTCCCAGTCCGCATCGCTGCCGAACCGCTTTTCCGGGCGCAGCGCGAGCTTGATGGCGTAGGTGAAACCGAAATCCTTGTAGATGCGGTCGGCGAGCGCGCAGAAATCCTGCACCTCGGCGACAATCTGGTCTTCCCGGCAAAAGATGTGGGCATCATCCTGGGTGAACTGACGCACGCGCATCAGGCCATGGAGCGCACCATGCGGTTCGTTGCGGTGGCAGCAGCCATGCTCGAACAGCCGCAAGGGCAGGTCGCGGTAGCTCTTGATCCCCTGACGGAAGATGAGGACGTGCGCCGGACAGTTCATGGGCTTGAGGGCCATCCAGTCGGCCTCGCCAGAGATCACCGGCCCTTCATCCTCGGTGTTCGGCACCTCGTCTGGGATGACGAACATATTCTCGCGATATTTCCCCCAGTGGCCGGACTGTTCCCACTGGCGCGCGTCCATCACCTGCGGGGTCTTGACCTCGCGATAACCCGAATTGTCGACGGCGCGGCGCATGTACGCCTCCAGCGCACGCCACACGGTGAAGCCGTGCGGGTGCCAGAAGACGCTGCCATGCGCCTCCTGCTGGAGGTGAAACAGGTCCATCTCCGCGCCGAGCTTGCGATGGTCGCGCTTCGCCGCCTCCTCGAGCCGCGTCAGATGCGCGTCGAGCTGCTTCTTGTTGAGCCAGCCGGTGCCGTAGATGCGGCTGAGCTGCGCATTCTTCTGATCGCCACGCCAGTATGCGCCGGAAACGCGCATCAATTTGAAGGCAGTGGGATCCAGCTTTCCGGTCGAGGCGAGGTGCGGGCCGCGGCACATGTCCATCCAGGCGCCGGGCGTATGCGGCGTGCCCGACCAATAGACAGTCAGTTCCTCGTCATCGGGCAGTTCGGCGGCCCATTCGGCCTTGAAGCTCTCGCCCTCGGCGCGCCATTTGGCAATCAGGTCCGCGCGGCTCCATACCTCGCGCACCAGCGGCTGGTCGGCAGCGATGATGCGGCGCATCTCCGCCTCGATCACCGGCAGATCCTCTTCGGTGAACATGCCGCGGCCCGGCGCAGGCGCGAAGTCATAATAAAAACCGTCCTCGGTTGCGGGCCCGAAGGTGATCTGCGTTCCGGGGAAGAGCCGCTGCACCGCCTCTGCCATGATGTGCGCATAATCGTGGCGAGCAAGCTCGAGCGCGTCCGCCTCATCCCGCGCGGTTACGAGCGCCAGCGACACATCCTGTTCGAGCGGGCGGGTGATATCGACCAGCTCGCCATCGACGCGCGCAGCGAGCGCGGCCTTGGCAAGGCCCGGCCCGATCGCCGCAGCAACATCCGCCGGGGTAGTTCCGCGCGGCATCTCGCGCGAAGAACCATCGGGCAGGGCGATTGTGATAAGGGCAGAAGCGTTCATGCGCGAGCGCATGGCGGGGGGAGGGGCGCCAAGTCAAGCACGCGCTGCCCTTTCGCCGGTCCGTCCCCCCTGCTAACCCCCCGCTCATGGCTCGTAACCATCTCTATCTCGTCGACGGATCATCCTATATTTTCCGTGCCTATCATCGGCTTCCGCCGCTCACCAATCCGGCGGGCGTGCCGGTGGGGGCGGTCTATGGCTACACGGCGATGTTGTGGAAGCTGGCCGAGGGACTGCACAAGGCGGATGGGCCGACGCATCTGGCCGTCATCCTTGACCACAGCTCCCAGTCGTTCCGCAACAGCCTCTATGACCAGTATAAGGCGCATCGGCCCGATCCGCCCGAAGATCTGGTTCCGCAATTCCCGCTGATCCGCGATGCGACGCGCGCCTTCTCCCTGCCGTGCATAGAGATGGAAGGGTATGAGGCGGACGATTTGATCGCGACCTATGCCGTCGCCGCCACAGCGGAAGGATGGGATGTCACCATCGTCAGCAGCGACAAGGATCTTATGCAGTTGGTGACGCCAGAAGGCGTCACGCCCAAGATCGATATGCTCGACACGATGAAGAATGTCCGGCTGGGGCCGGATGCGGTGTTCGAAAAATTCGGTGTCGGTCCCGAATTGGTAGGCGATGTGCTCGCGCTGATGGGCGATGCGGTGGACAATGTGCCAGGCATCCGCGGCATCGGCCCCAAGACCGCAACCAAGCTGATCGTCGAGCATGGCAGCCTCGAGGGCGCACTCGCTGCCGCGCCGGAGATGAAACCGGGCAAGCTGCGTGACAGCCTGATCGAGCAGGCCGAGATGGCGCGGCTTTCAAGGAAGCTGGTCGAGCTGTGCCGGACGTGCCCGCTGCCCGACAGCCTCGATTCGCTTCGGCTCGATGGCATTCCACCCGATCCGTTGCGCGAGTTCCTGATCAACCACGGCTTCCGCTCGATGGCGGCGCGGCTTGATTCGGGCGCGAATACCGCGCCTGACCGAGCCGCAGCCATGCCGAGCGGCGTGCTGGGGGAAACGCAGCGCCCTGCCGCTGCTGCGCCTGCCGCAACTGGCCCCGCACTGCCGCCGATCGACCGCAGCCGGTACGAGACGGTGACGACGATGGCTGGTCTGGAGCGCTGGATCGCAGACGCGCGAGCGACCGGTCATGTCGCAGTCGATACCGAAACCGCGAGCCTCGATTGCATCACCGGCACGCTGGTCGGCGTGTCCCTCTCCACCGCGCCCGGCAACGGATGCTATATCCCGCTCGGCCATGGCGGCCGCGACCTTCTGTCCGACCGGCCGGAGCAGATCGATCTCGCTGCCGCGCTTGCCGCGCTGGGCGATCTGTTCGCCGATGATGCAGTGCTCAAGATCGGGCACAACCTCAAATATGATATGGCCGTACTCGCCCAACATGGCGTAGCAATCGCGCCGTTCGATGACACGTTGCTGCTGTCCTTCGCACTCGATGCCGGGAGCCACGGGCACGGGCTGGACGAGTTGGCGAAGCTCCATCTCGATCACGAGTGCATCAGCTTCAAGGAAGTGTGCGGTACCGGCAAATCGCAGATCAGCTTTGCCGAAGTGCCGCTCGACCGAGCAACCCACTATGCAGCCGAGGATGCCGAAGTCGCATTGAGGCTGTGGTTGTTGCTGAAGGGGCGGCTGTGGCGCGAGGGCGCAACGCGCGTCTACGAGATGGTGGATCGCAATATTGTCGCCCCCATCGTCCGGATGGAGCGGCGCGGTATCAGCGTTGACCGCCAGGTGCTGGCCCGACTGTCGCAAACATTCGCCGAAGAAATGGCGCGGCTTGAAACCACCATCCATGCCGAAGCCGGAGGCCCCTTTGCCATCGGCAGTCCCAAGCAGCTGGGCGAAGTGCTGTTCGACCGGCTCGGCCTTAAGGGTGGGCGCAAGGGCAAATCGGGCGACTGGTCGACCGACCTGAGCGAGCTCGAACGGCTCGAACGTGACGGCGTGCCGATCGCGCGCATGATCTTGGAATGGCGACAGGTTGCCAAGCTCAAGTCGACCTATACCGACGCCTTGCAGGAACAGGTCAATGCCCAGACCGGCCGGGTGCACACCAGTTACAGTCTGGTTGGTGCACAAACCGGGCGGCTTTCATCGACCGATCCCAATCTACAGAACATCCCGATCCGCACCGAAACCGGTCGGCAGATCCGCGAGGCTTTTGTCGCCGCACCGGGCAAGCTCCTCATCGCCGCCGACTATAGCCAGATTGAACTCCGGCTGGCTGCGCACATGGCGGACGTGCCGCAGCTGAAGGAAGCCTTTGCCGAAGGCGCGGACATCCACAGTCGCACCGCAGTCGAACTGTTCGGCGAGGTTAACCGCGACACCCGTGCCAAAGCCAAAACCGTCAATTTTGCGATCCTCTACGGCATCTCGCGCTGGGGTCTCGCCAGCCGGCTGGAAATACCCGCGGACGAAGCGCAAGCGATCATCAGCCGCTATTTCGAGCGCTTCCCCGGCATCTCCGATTACATGCAGCGCACGCTCGAAGGCGCGCGCGAGCGTGGCTACACGGAGACGCTGTTCGGCCGGAAAACCTGGTTCCCGCGGATCAATTCCAAGAATCAGGCCGAACGCTCCGGCAGCGAGCGCGCCGCGATCAACGCGCCGATCCAGGGCACCAGCGCGGACATCATCAAGCGTGCCATGGCTCGGATGGATACAGCGCTGGCCGATGCCGGGCTGGGTGAGGTCCTCATGCTCCTTCAGGTGCATGACGAACTGGTGTTCGAGGCACCCGAGGCGCTCGCCGAAGCCGCGGTACCCGTGATCCGCAAGGTAATGGCAGAGGCTGCCGAACCAGTGGTGAACCTAAGTGTGCCACTGGAAGTTGAGGCAGGTATCGGCCGCAGTTGGGGCGCGGCACACTAAAGCCGAAGCGCTGATTGTGACGCGAGGCAAAGGCGGGGGCTCAGCCCCGCTTTCTTGCCTGCGGGTAACTGCCGAGCAGGCGTACGCTGTTGCAATGGAAGGCAAGCTCCTCAAGCGCCCGGTCCACCGCCGGATCGCCCGGCATTCCTTCGATGTCGGCGTAGAATTCGGTCGCTGCAAAGCTGCCGCCTGACTGATAGCTTTCGAGCTTCGTCATGTTGACGCCGTTGGTCGCAAAACCGCCGAGCGCCTTATAAAGCGCGGCGGGAATATTCTTCACCTCGAACACAAAGGTGGTCATCGGCTGCACACCGGGCGCTGGTGCAACCGGTTGCCGCGCGAGAACAACAAAACGCGTCATATTGTGATCGGCATCCTCGATGCCGTTCTCATGCAGCGTGAGTCCATAGATCTCCGCTGCCAATGGCGGAGCAATGGCGGCCAGGCCCGGCTCGTCTGAATCCGCAACCATCGCCGCGGCTCCGGCGGTATCGCTATGGGCAATCGGCGCAATATTGTGGCTGCGCAGCCAGCGACGACACTGGCCCAGCGCCTGCGCATGGCTCATCGCACGTGTTGGCGGGGCGAGGTTGCGGCTCATCAGCGCGAAGCGGATGCGCAGGAAATACTCGCCGGTGATGAACAGGCCAGATTCGGGCAGCAGGAAATGGATGTCGGCGACGCGGCCATGCAGCGAATTTTCGATGGGGATCATCGCCCGCGCCGCAGCGCCGGACTGCACGGCGTCAATCGCGTCCTCGAAACTGTAGCAGGGCATCGGCAAGGCGGCGGGATCGAAATCGCGCACCGCAATCTCGCTGTTGGCCCCGGGCGCACCTTGGAATGCCATCGCGTTTGCGGGATCGGCTGCCGCTTCTGCGATCATGCTGTCGACGAGACGCTGTGCGGAGGGAGAATAGCTGCCCATGGGCCGCGGCGATTAAGCGGCAGGGCTGCATAGCGCAAGGCTTGAAGCTTGCGCGGTGCATCAGCCGACTATAAGGGAGCCGCGATTCATCAGGCGGGCAGGAAGTGGCGCAAGGCTCTACCTGTCCCGCCCTCTTCACAAACGGACGGGTTGGTCATGGACGATCGCAACAACACGATACTGGGCTGGGTATTGGGCGCGGGCATTGTCGCGCTGGGTCTGGCCAGCCTAACCGGCCACATCTGGAAACCGCACGAGAGCGACACTTTTGGTTATGCCGTCGCGGGCGCCGCTCCCGCCGGTGGTGGCGCGGATGCCGGACCGCCGATCGAGGCGCTGCTGGCAACCGCCGATCCCGCCAAGGGCCAGCAAGTTTACGCCAAGTGCGCCGCTTGCCACACCATCGAACAGGGCGGTGCCAATGGCATTGGCCCGAATCTGTGGGGCACCATGGGAATGCGTATCGCCGGCCACGCGGGCTTTGGCTATTCGAGCGCGCTGTCCAGCAAGGGCGGCACGTGGGACTGGGCGTCGATGAATGAGTGGCTGCAGAGCCCGCGTCGGTTCGCTGCAGGCACCACAATGTCATTCGCCGGGCTTTCGAGCGCGGAGGATCGCGCCAATCTGATGGCCTATCTCAACCAGCAGGGCTCGAACCTGCCGTTGCCGGCTGTCCCCGCGGCTGAGGCTGCTGCCGCTCCGGCGGAAGCCGCCGATGCGGCCGCACCCGCCCCGGCCGACGCAGGTGGCGCAGCACCGGCCGCTCCGGCTGCGCCCGCCGCCGCCAACTAATTCGCTCTAAATGCGCAAGAATAGAGGCGCCGGGATAACCGGCGCCTCTTTCATTTCTGCCACTGGTTCAGCGCAGGCAATCCGGCACTACTGTCGGTTCCGCAGCGGCCAGCGCACCCAGCGCGTCATCCTTCCAGAAGGCGACGATGTGGGCCCAAGCCTCCTCCGCCGTCTCCACAAAATGGAACAGGTCGAGATCGCGCCGGTTGATCACGCCTTCATCGGCCAGCGCATCGAAATCGACCACACGGTTCCAGAATTCGCGTCCGAACAGCAGGATCGGCATTGCCTTCATCTTGCCGGTCTGGACCAGCGTGAGCAGCTCGAACATTTCATCAAAAGTGCCGAACCCGCCCGGGAAGACGGCGACCGCGCGGGCGCGCAGCAGAAAGTGCATCTTCCTCAAAGCGAAATAGTGAAACTGGAAACTCAGGGACGGCGTCACATAGCGGTTAGGTGCCTGTTCGTGCGGCAATACGATGTTCAGACCGATGGATTCCTTCCCGCATTCCCATGCACCGCGGTTCGCCGCCTCCATGATCGAAGGGCCGCCGCCCGAGCAGACAACAAAATGCCGCTTGCCGCGTGAATCGACCGGAACTGCACTGGCGCGGGCGGCAAGTCGCATCGCTTCGTCATAATAGCGCGACTTTGCAGCCAATCGCTCGGCAACACGGCTTTCCTCAGGCGTCTTGGCGGCATCGAGCAACACTTGCGCATGCTCGGGCGAGGGAATGCGCGCCGAGCCGTAAATGACCAGCATAGAGGCGATATTCGCCTCATCCAGCAACAGCTCCGGTTTCAGCAGTTCGAGCTGGAAACGGACCGGGCGCAGGTCGTCGCGCAGCAGGAATTCGGTATCCTGAAAGGCGAGGCGATAGGCCGGGCTGTCGGTCTGCGGGGTGGGGAGGTTCTGCGCGGCAAAACGCGCGTCTTCGCTCGCCTTGTGGAAGCGCGAGCCATTGGGTGTCTTGTCTGTCATTGGCGCACTGTTAGCGCGATGAAGAGTTGGTGCCAAGAAAGGCTAACGGCTGAAGCACGCTTTTCAGCGGCAGAAACCGTTCCCACTCATGTCGAAATGGAAGTGGTTGGCGTGGGCAGCGTTGTAATCCGGGCTGAGCACAGTCGGAAAGCGGCGGCAGGCCGAAGTGCGGATCAGGCGCAGGAACTCCCGGCTACGACCATCCCCATTCCACCCTTCCAGCACAGTGATGCGGCGGCCATCCTCCAGCACAAATGCCGAAACGTCGATCGCATTGGCATGCGCGTGCTGCGACAGGCGGCCCGAACGCCCGCCATAGATGTTTCGGCAGCTGTAGGTCCCCATTGTCTCGACACGCACCACATCCTCACCCCACACCTGCTGTGCGGCGGGACGGACAGCATGGCGCACCCAGGCGGCGAAATTGCGTGCGAGCGGGCAGGTCATCGGGCCAAGATTAGTGGTCGCGGTCCCAATATCGTTAAGGCTGAGCGCCCCGCGAGCGGTACAACCGCCGCCGAATTCCTGATCCGGTAGAGGCGTAAAGCGCACACCCACCGACTGGAGTTCTGCCATGCAGCTGCGTGTTTCCGCGCTCGGCGATGTGAGGGCAGGCTGCGAAGCGGATGGCCGGCTAGTAGCAGGCGGCGCGTCCCCCCGCCGCTCCGGTGCGCCGATACAGGCACTCAGTGCAAGCGCGAGCAGGAGTGGCGATAGCCGTCGAAACATGCCCGCTCATTACTCAATCGTGGTAAATTGCCGATTAATAGGCGGCTTGCTGCAAAGGCGGCCCATGAGGTCAGCTTGACAGCCCGCACCCAAGCGCCCAAGGCGGATCCGGGCCACGCGGTCCCAACGCCGCGCGTGCTCTCTGTAAGGAGAGTTGACATGATAGTGACGACCCCGGCAACCAAGCCGGCACGACCCTTTTTCTCTTCCGGTCCCTGCGCCAAGCCGCCGGGCTGGGCCCCCGAAAAGCTTGCGACTGAATCGCTGGGCCGCTCGCACCGTGCCAAGATCGGCAAGTCGCGCCTGCAATATTGCATCGACCTGATGCGAGAGATGCTGCGCCTGCCCGACACGCATCGCATCGGCATCGTCCCCGGCAGCGACACTGGCGCCTTCGAAATGGCGATGTGGACGATGCTCGGCGCAAGGCCTGTGACCACGCTCGCCTGGGAAAGCTTCGGCGAAGGCTGGGTGACCGATGCGGCAAAGCAGCTGAAGCTCGACCCCGTCATTGTCCGCGCACCCTATGGCGATCTGCCGGACCTCGCGTCGGTCGACTGGTCGCACGATGTCCTCTTCACCTGGAACGGCACGACATCGGGCGTGCGTGTGCCCGATGGCGAATGGATTGCCAAAGACCGCGAGGGCCTCTCCTTTGCGGATGCGACCAGCGCAGTCTTTGCCTATGACATTCCGTGGGACCGGATCGATGTCGCCACCTTCAGCTGGCAGAAAGTGCTCGGCGGCGAAGGTGCACATGGCGTCCTCATCCTTGGCCCGCGCGCAGTCGAGCGGTTGGAAACGCACACCCCGGCATGGCCGCTCCCCAAGGTGTTTCGCCTGATGGCCAAGGGCGCGCTCGCCGAGGGCATCTTCAAGGGCGAGACGATCAACACGCCCTCGATGCTCGCCGTCGAAGACGCGATCTTCGCTCTCGAATGGGCCAAGGGTCTGGGCGGGCTTGATGCACTTATGGCACGCAGTCGGGCGAATGCCGCTGCGCTTGATGCCATCGTTGCGGCGCGCCCCTGGCTCGGCCATCTGGCCGCCGACCCGGTCACCCGTTCGACCACCAGCGTTTGCCTCACGGTCGATGGTGCAGATGAAGCCTTCATCAAAAGCTTCGCCGGCCTCCTCGAAAAGGAAGGCGCGGCGTTCGACATCGCCGGATACCGCGATGCCCCGCCGGGTCTGCGCATCTGGTGCGGCGCGACGGTCGACACCGCCGATATCGAGGCACTCGGCCCCTGGCTCGACTGGGCATACGCCAGCCTGCGTTCCTGACACTGTCTCCCGGCGAAGTCCGGGGATCCTCACCCTGCAAAGCAGGCCGCGACACCGGGAACTGGATTCCCGCCTTCGCGGCAATGACGAAGGTAATCACCATGACCCAACCCCGCGTTCTCATTTCCGACAAGATGGACCCCAAAGCCGCCGCGATCTTCCGCGAGCACGGCGTACTGGTCGATGAAAAGCCCGGCCTCACCAAGGAAGAGCTGATTGCCATCATCGGCGACTATGATGGCCTCGCCATCCGTTCAGCGACCAAGGTAACCAAGGATGTGCTCGACGCTGCGACCAAGCTCAAGGTCGTCGGCCGCGCCGGCATCGGCGTCGACAATGTCGACATTCCTTGCGCCTCGGCACGCGGTGTCGTCGTCATGAACACGCCGTTCGGCAACTCGATCACGACCGCCGAACATGCCGTGGCGATGATGTTCGCGCTTGCCCGCCAGATTCCCGAGGCCAACGCCCAGACGCAAGCGGGCCTGTGGCCCAAAAACGGCTTCATGGGTGTGGAGCTGACTGGCAAGACTCTGGGCCTGATTGGTGCAGGCAACATCGGATCGATCGTTGCCGAACGCGCACTGGGCTTGCGCATGAAAGTCGTCGCCTATGACCCCTTCCTCAGCCCCGAGCGGGCTATCGAACTGGGCGTCGAAAAGGTTGAGCTGGATGCGCTGCTCGCCCGTGCCGATTTCATCACGCTGCACACACCGCTCACCGACCAGACGCGGAACATCCTCTCCCAAGCCAATCTCGCCAAGACGAAGAAGGGCGTGCGCATCATCAACTGCGCGCGCGGCGGGTTGATTGACGAGGCGGCGCTCAAGGCGGCGCTTGATTCGGGCCATGTTGCAGGCGCGGCGCTCGACGTTTTCGTCGAGGAACCCGCCAAGGCATCGCCGCTGTTCGGCACGCCCAATTTCATCTGCACCCCGCACCTCGGCGCATCGACGGATGAGGCGCAGGTCAATGTCGCAATCCAGGTCGCCGAACAGATTTCGGACTATCTCCTCTCCGGTGGGATCACCAACGCGCTCAACGTGCCCAGCCTTTCGGCCGAGGAAGCACCGAAGCTCAAGCCCTATATGGCTCTGGCAGAGAAGCTGGGCCGTCTGGTCGGCCAGCTCGAAGGCGAAGCGATCACCGGGGTCGCGGTTGAGACCGAAGGCGCTGCCGCGCAGCTCAACCAAAAGCCGATTGTTGCCGCCGTTCTCGCCGGGCTGATGCGCGTCTATTCGGACACGGTGAATATGGTCAACGCGCCCTTCCTTGCCAAGGAACGTGGCCTTGATGTGCGTGAGGTACGTCATGATCGCGAAGGTGATTATTCCACCCTGCTGCGCGTGACGGTGACCACGGCGGATGGCACCCGCTCTGCAGCTGGCACCATCTTCGGCAAGGGCGAACCCCGCCTCGTCGAGATTCATGGCATCAAGGTGGAGGCCGACCTTTCGGGCGATATGCTGTTCGTGGTCAACGCCGATGCCCCGGGCTTCATCGGTCGCCTCGGCAGCTCGCTGGGTCAGGCAGGCGTCAACATCGGGACATTCCACCTGGGTCGCCGTGAAGCGGGCGGGGAGGCCGTGCTGCTGCTTTCGGTCGACAGCCCCGTGCCGGAGCCCGTGCTCTGGTCGGTCTGCCAGCTCGAAGGCGTGCGCAAGGTCAAGGCGCTGCGCTTCTGAACAGCTGGAATCCCGCGCGCGCCTCGACAGCATCGACGCGCGCGGGCATAGGCTGCCGGCAATGACTGCGAGCAATGCTCCCCTCTTGCCCGAAGGGCTGCGCGATCGGTTGCCGCCGGAAGCCGAGGCTGCGTCACGCGTCACGCGCGCGATGATCGACGCGATGGCGGGCTATGGCTATGCCCGCGTCGCCCCGCCAATCGCCGAATATCGTGAGACACTGGCTGGCGATACCGATGATCCGGTGGCGCGCGATCTATTGCGCTTCACCGATCCGGTGTCTCGCCGCACGCTCGCCATCCGTCCCGACATCACCCGCCAGATCGGCCGTATCGCCGGGACCTTGCTCGCAGATGTGCCGCGCCCCTTGCGTCTTTCCTATGCGGGACAGGTGGTAAAGCTCGCCGCAACGACTCTGTGGCCTGAGCGCGAAATGCTACAGATCGGGGCTGAACTGATCGGCAACCACAGTGTGGCTGCCGCCAGCGAAGTCGCGCGCCTGGCGGTCGAATGCCTGCGCGCCGCCGGCGTCGAATCGGTCCAGATCGATCTGACCCTACCCGACCTGGTTGATACGCTGGCAGAGCGCTCGCTCCCGCTGCCCGTCGGCGGCGCTGACGCCGTGCGTACTGCGCTCGACGCCAAGGATGCCGGCGCGCTGCAACGGATCGGTGCCGCCGCCTATCTGCCACTGCTCGGGGCAACGGGGGATGCGGCTACCGCCCTGCCACGCCTCGCCGCATTCGATACGAACAAGGTGCTGGCCTCACGCATCGCGGCGCTGACTGAGATTGCAGAGGGGCTCGCGGACGTGGCCCGCGTGACCATCGATCCGACCGAGCGGCACGGCTTTGCCTATCACAGCTGGCTCGGCTTCACCCTGTTCGCGACCGACAGCGCAGCGCGCGGCATCCCGGTCGGCCGGGGCGGCGCCTACAGTGTATCGCGCAGCGATGGCAGTGCGGAACCGGCGATGGGTTTCTCTCTTTACCCCGACCCGCTGATTGCGGCGGGCCTCGGCGCGGAAGCTGAAGAACGGCGCCTGTTCCTGCCACTGGGGCATGACGCACAGGCTGCGGCCACCCTTCGGGCGGAGGGATGGATCACAGTTGCCGCCCTCTCGGCAGACGACGAGGCGGCGGGCTGCACCCACCGGCTCGAAGGCCGAGACCCGGTCGCTTACTGAGCGCTCTCGATCCGGCGCATCAGCGCCAGAACCGCGTCATTGGCGGAATAGCCTGACGTCCCGAATTCAACATTGATCGCCATATGGGCGCGCATTTCCCGGTTACCCGATTCGACCCCGAGTGACTGCGCACGCGCGCCGTTGCTGGCGAGCGCGGAGGCGAGATTATCCGACTGGATTCGTGCGTCATCCCGCGCCGTCACGAAAAGCAGCAGCCAGTCGGGCGCATCGCGCCCGCCAACATGGGTCATCGGGGACAGTGCACGCTGGCGCGCCGCATCATCGCCGAACGCCGGGCGATAGGTGCGTTGAAGCATGAACCGCCCGGCGAGCCGCATCTGCAGCGGAACATCATAGCCCGCGCCATCGATAGGAATGACCCCCCGGATCGCGGCAAAGGCATCGCCGGCATATTGGGGATCAGTCGCCGCCAGCGCCGCCAGATGGGCGCCCGCGCTGTGCCCCATCAGCAGGATCCGGTCGGGGTCGTAACCGCGGGCCGCCGCTTCGCTGCGCAGGTGCCGCAGGGCTGCGCCGACATCGGCCGCCTGCGTTTCGACCGGGGCTTCGGGCAGATAGCGATACCCTATCGAGGCAAAGGCCCAGCCTTGGCCGTTGAAAAAGGCAGGCTTGTCCGAAACCCGTTCCGGATTGCCCATTTGCCAACCACCGCCATGGACATAAACAGCAAGTGGCGGGCGGGTGCTTGCACTGACGGTGCGCGATGCAGGCCATAGCAGAATGCGCTGTGCTTCGGATGCGCCATAGGACATCCGCGTCGCGCCTGCGACGGCCATCGACCTGTCGCCACGCCTCTCCAGGCCAGCGCCGCGCCGCCGCTCGCGCACCCGGCCGATTGCCGGGCGCGGCGTCGCGGCATCGGCGGCTGGAGGGTTGGCTTGCATCAGGACCAGCAGGGAAGCGAGCAACATGGGTGCGATACTCCTGTCTTTGGAATGCTGTCATGGTGACGCGCAATTGTCGCATGCGTGTGTTGCCCGTCACAACCTGGCCCGACTCGCTGGACGCAGGCTCGCGCCTCGACTAGGGCAGCGCGGGCCGCGCAGGCCCCTACGTCCAAGGAGCGGAATCAGGCATGGCCAATGTCGCGGTGATCGGTGCCCAATGGGGTGACGAAGGCAAGGGCAAGATCGTCGACTGGCTTGCAAGTCGTGCCGACGCTGTGGTGCGTTTTCAGGGTGGCCACAATGCGGGCCATACGCTGGTCGTCGGCAATCAGACCTACAAGCTGAGCCTGCTCCCTTCCGGCATTGTCACCGGCACCCTGTCGATCATCGGCAATGGCGTGGTGCTCGATCCCTGGGCGCTGCGCGACGAGATCGCCAAGCTTCAGGGCCAAGGCGTCGACATCAACACCGACAATTTCGCCATCGCAGACAACTGCCCGTTGATCCTGCCCATTCACCGCGACCTTGATGGCTTGCGCGAAGCGGCGGCGGGTGCAGGCAAGATCGGCACCACTGGTCGCGGCATCGGCCCGGCCTATGAGGACAAGGTCGGCCGCCGTGCCATTCGCGTTTGCGACCTCGCCCATCTCGACTCGCTCGAGCCCCAGCTTGATCGCCTCTGTGCGCACCATGATGCGCTACGTGCCGGATTCGGCCAACCACCGGTCGACCGGGCGCAGCTCATCGCGGACCTCTCCGAAATCGCCGACTTCGTCCTCCAGTTTGCGCAACCCGTATGGAAACACCTCCACAAGGTGAAAAAGGCTGGCGCGAAAATCCTGTTCGAGGGGGCGCAGGGCGTGCTGCTCGATATCGATCACGGCACCTATCCATTTGTCACCAGCTCGAACACCGTATCGGGCACAGCAGCGTCTGGATCGGGCCTGGGCCCTTCAGCCATCGGTTTCGTGCTCGGCATCGCAAAGGCCTATACGACGCGCGTCGGATCCGGACCTTTTCCGACCGAGCTTGAGGACGAAACCGGCCAGCGGCTTGGTGAGCGTGGCCGCGAGTTTGGTACCGTCACCGGCCGCAAACGGCGCTGCGGCTGGTTCGACGCGGTGTTGGTACGACAGGCGTGCGCCGTATCGGGCGTTACGGGCATCGCGCTGACCAAACTCGATGTGCTCGACGGTTTTGAGACGATCCGTATCTGCACTGGCTATCGTCTGCGGGGCCGGATCCTCGACTATTACCCTAGCCATGCTGCTGATCAGGCAGAGGTCGAGCCGATCTATGAGGAAATGCCGGGCTGGAGCGAGTCGACAGCGGGCGCGCGCAGCTATGCAGAGCTGCCGGCGCAGGCCATCAAATATATCCAGCGCGTGCAGGAATTGATCGAAACGCCAATCGCACTGGTTTCCACCAGTCCGGAGCGCGACGACACGATCCTGATTCGCGATCCGTTCAGCGACTGAGCCGGACTCAACCCGTCCTCGCCGGGGTCGGTCGGAACACCATCGCGGCACCGTTCATACAGTAGCGCCTGCCGGTCGGCTGGGGGCCATCGTCAAACACATGGCCGATGTGCCCGCCGCAATTGGCGCAATGCACCTCGGTACGCGGAAAGCCGATGGCAAAGTCGAGCGATGTGCCGATGCCCCGCCGCAGCGGTGAATGGAAACTCGGCCAGCCGGTGCCGCTGTCATATTTGGCAGTCGAAGCAAACAATGGCCAGTTGCACCCGGCACAGTGATAGCGCCCGGCGCGACGCTCCCGGTCGAACGGGTGGGAGAACGCCCGCTCGGTCCCATGCTGGCGCAGCACATAATATTGCATGGGTGTCAGGCGTCGCCGCCATTCGGCATCCGTCAGGCGGTAGGGAAAAACACGCTCAGGCTCGCTCGCGCATGCCGATGTAGCAAGCGCGGCGACACTAAGGGCCGCGCTGCCGGCAAGCAGTTCGCGTCTTGAAAGGCGGGAATGATCCATCGCCGGAGACTGTCCCCCCTGCGGGGGGGCGGCGTCAATAGCGTTCGAGCGTGACCATCATCTTCTTGTAGCCATGCACGAAGCAGCCCGGCACGCGGGTCGGCTCGGCATCGACGCGCGGACGCAGGCGACGCTTGGCCATTTCCTCGAGCAGAACGAGCAGCTGCAGTTCGGCAACGCGCGCGCCGACGCAACGATGGATGCCATATCCGAAGGATAGGTGGCGCCGCGCATTCTCGCGCTCAATGTCGATATGCTCGCCATCGGTGAACACACTCTCATCGCGGTTGGCGGACAGATACCAGAGCGCGAGCTTGTCGCCCTTTTTGATCTGGTGGCCGAACAGGTCATGGTCCTCGACCGCAGTACGCCGCATGTGGGCGAGCGGGGTCTGCCAGCGGATCAGTTCTTGCACCGCATTGGGGATGAGGTCCGGGTTGGCTTCCAGCTTGGCGCGCTGCTCCGGATATTTGTCGAGAGCATAGGCATAGGCCGACATCGAATTGCGCGTGGTATCATTGCCGCCGACAATCAGCAGGATCAGGTTACCCATGAACTCAAACTGGTCCATGTCCTTCATCGCATCCGAATGGAGCATGATCGAGATCAGGTCGTTCGACGGTGGCTGACCGACTTTGGACTGCCACAGCTTGCCGAAGGCGGCGCCCATCTCCATGGCCTGTTCGAGCCGCGCCTTGCGGTCTTCTTCGGTGAGGAAGCTTTCGACGTCGCCCAGCGCATCCGACCAACGGGTGAGGTTGCGCCGTTCGTCCCAGGGGAAATCGAACAGTTTCGCCAGCATCTGTGTCGTAAGCTCCATCGACACACGATCGACCCAGTCAAAACTCTCACCGATGGGGAGCGAATCGAGCACCTCCGCAGTACGCGCGGTTGCTTCTGCCTTCATGTTCGCGACCGGGGTCGGACCGAAAGCTGGCGCCACCGTCCGGCGCTGCGCGGTATGCTTCGGGGGATCCATGGCGATGAACATCGGCATCGGCGTTTCGAAGCTTAGGAGATTGCCTTCGCCCTGGCCCGCCACAGTGATGCCGCCCAGATTGCCCGCCGAGGAAAAGATCGCCGGCAGCGCCTCGATATGGACGATCGGCTTGTAAGTCGTGATCGCCCAATAAGGACCGAAGCGCGCATCCTCATAATAATGGATGCCGCCCTCTGCACGCAGCTGGCGGAACGGGTCTTCGAACCGGTCCTGGCTGTAGACATCCGGGTGGCAGACGTCCTCGATCCGGCCAGCAACGGCGGCAGCGGACGAATTTGGGGTGGCGAGGGTAGCCATGGCGCATTCTCTCCTGTGGTCCAGCGACAGTGACACGAATCACCCACGCCCGGGAGTCCGCGCTTCTATTTCGTCGAGAATGACACTGTTTACAGGCGTGTCAATAGACCGGATCGGGCGTGGCCGGCGGGGCGCTCTTGGCCCATGGCCACCAACTGCCGCCTGATCGCAACACCCCGGCACGGAACAGGCGGACGCCGACCCATATGGTCAATCCCACCCACAAGGCCTGCCAGCCAAGGGCGAACAGATGCGGCCAGATTGACGCATCGGTTGCGCCCAGTGCAGCCATCGCAAAAGGCGAGGACCAGGGCAGCCACTGGGCAATGGTGGCGACCTGCGTTCCTGGCGCATTGGCAGCGGCGGTCGACAAGGCGAACATGCCGATCTGAAAGAAGGTAATGGGGAGCGAGAGCATCTGGATCTCCCGCACCGTGCCGGCGAGAGCGCCGACCCCGAGGAATACCCCGCCCAGCAGCAGGAAGGCCATGAAGAAATAGACAAGGCCGAAGCCAAGGAAGGCGGGCCAGCCGATCGCGGGCTCAAGGGCGAGCGCCGAGATCGCCTGCTGCGGCAGTTGGTTGATGGCGACCAACGCACCTGCGCCGATCAGCAAACCCCAGAAGGAAACAAACAGCAACGCGACCCCGAGCATACCAACGAGCTTGCCGAAATAGACGCTTTCCAGCGGCACGGCGGCAGCGAGGATTTCGATGACCTTGTTGCCTTTTTCCTCCGCAAGCATGCCCACCGTTTGCCCGGCGAGCAGCAGGGTCAGCAAGAAAATGGCAAATACCGCAGCATAGCCGAGGCCCGATTGCGCGGCGCGGCCGGTGCCCGATGCGGCAATGGTCTCAAAGGCCGGTCGACTGACGGGCTGGGTGCTGGCGGCAGAGCCCCCCTCCCGCGCGACCGCTTCGGCGAGCGAGGCAAGATAGCGACCCGGAAACCCCTCTCCCTTGCGTTCCAAAATGCGGGGACTTGCGGCGCTGCCTTCAAGGATGGCGAGAACATCGGCGTCAGCACGGAATGCGGCGAGCGCGCCACGATGGTCAGCGTCAGCGGGGATCAGGATAAGCTGCGGTGGCCCGGCGGGTCCGCCCGAAATGGGCCGCAGCCGGGCGTCAACCGCAGCATAAGCGGCACGCTCGGATTGCGGGACAATCGCAACGATACGTTCCTGCGAACCCGCAGCTTCAACAAGCTGCCCCGCCGAGGCTCCACCAACCATGGCAAAGCCGAGCATCATGAGTGGAGCGAGCAGAAAAAGCAGGAAGGTTGGGGTCGCGACGATCGAAATGAAATCGCGACGCGCAATGACGAAGGCTTGACGCAGAATGTTCATGCCGCCTGCTCCATGGTCGCTGCATGGCGTTCGTCGTGCGTCTCCCCGACGATCTTCACGAAGGCCTCATGCAGGCCAGGCCGCTCAATCGAGAGCCCCTCGACGCCATGATGCCCGGCGACCAGCGCGGCGAGCAGCGGCTCCACCCCGTCGTCAGGCAAGGTAAAGCGCCATTCACCGTCGCGCTGTTGGGCGTCGGACGGCAATAATGCCGCAAGCGAGGCGGCATCGGCGCTCTCGCGCGGGCGATATCGCACGCCGAGCGGCAGCATCGCTCGCGCATCCTCCACTGTCCCTTCAAAGCGACGCTGACCTCCGGCGATGATCGCCACGCGATCACACAGTCGCTGGGCATGCGCCATGACGTGCGTGGAGAGAATGATCGTCGCCCCCCGATCACGCTCGGCAAGTATCATCCGCTCCAGCCGTTCCTGATTGACCGGGTCCAAACCCGAAAAAGGTTCATCAAGCACGATGAGTTCAGGATCATGGACCAGCGCGCCGACCAGCTGGACCATTTGCGACATGCCCTTAGACAGGCGCCGCACTTTCTGTTTGGCTGCATGGGCAAGACCGAGGGTCGCCAACCGGGCATCGGCTCGGACCAGACCCTCAGGTCGCGGCAGCCCACGCAGCGCACCCATGAATGCAATCGATTCACGCGCGGTCATGCCCGGATAAAGCCCCCGCTCCTCGGGGAGATAGCCGACCCGCGTCGCGACGCTGCGCGGTCGCGGTGAACCAAGCAGTCGGCACGATCCCAAATCGGGATCGATGATGCCGAGCAGCATGCGCAATGTGGTGGTCTTGCCCGCCCCATTGGGACCTAGCACGCCATAGACCGCGCCCGGCGCGACGCTCAGTGAGACGCCCTCTACCGCGCGATAGGCGCCGAAGTGCTTGACCAGCCCTTCAGCGAGAACGACGGGTTGATCCAAGGGGCAAGTCTCCGAATGGGGGCATGCGTTGCGAAGCCGCGCCGCACCCGCGATATGGGAGCGTTGGGCGATAGGCAATCGGCGTAAACAAGTGGTAGCGAAGACCGATACGAACCTCACAGAGACAATCCGCACGCGCGCCGCCGAACATGGCTTTGCGGCATGCGGATTTGCGCGCGCCGACGCTGCCCCGCGCACAGCCGAACGGCTCCGCCAATGGCTGACAGACGGCTGCCATGGCGACATGATATGGATGGAAAGCCGAGAGGCAGAGCGCGCGACACCCGCCGGGCTATGGCCGGACGTACGGTCGGTCATCATGCTGGGCATGAGCTATGCTCCCGGTCATGATCCGCTTGCGCTGGAGAGCGAACGCAAACTTGGGCGCATTTCGGTCTATGCGCAGGGCGCGGACTATCATGACGTAGTCAAAAAGGCGCTGAAGGCCCTGGCGCGGGATATTGTTGCCGCCGCGCCGGACAGCCAGCTGAAGGTGTTCGTCGATACTGCACCGGTGATGGAAAAGCCGCTGGCCGAGGCTGCGGGTATCGGCTGGCAGGGCAAGCACACCAACCTCGTCAACCGCGCGCATGGCAGCTGGCTATTTCTGGGCGCGATCTACACGACACTCGATCTGACCAGCGACGCGCCCGGCCCCGACCGCTGCGGAAGCTGTGATGCCTGCCAGCGCGCCTGTCCGACCGATGCCTTCCCCGCGCCCTACCGGCTCGATGCGCGGCGATGCATTTCCTACCTCACCATCGAACATAAGGGGCCAATTCCGATTGAGTTCCGCCGGGCCATCGGCAACCGGATCTATGGCTGCGACGATTGCCTGGCAGTCTGCCCCTGGAATAAATTTGCTGACACCGCGCATCGCCACCGGGCCTTCCTGCCAAGGGCGGAGTTGGTCGCCCCGCAGCTTTCCGACCTCTTGGCGCTGGACGATTCGGGTTTCCGCGCCCTGTTCGCCGGTTCACCCATCAAGCGCATCGGCCGTGCGCGAATGGTGCGCAATGCCGCCATCGCGGCCGGCAACAGCCGCGATGACACTCTGATGCCGGCGCTAGAAAAACTGGCTGTGGATGAAGACGAGACCTTACGTGAAGCTGCGCTATGGGCGCTCGCTGAACTCAGCGCCGCCGCAGCGCTCTGATGCAATCCTCGCGATCGAACGGCTCGCCGCTTCGGTCACGCGTATCGACATGGGTGACCACCGGCTCCGCGCCCTCACGCGGGGCGTAAAGATAAGCATCAAGCACGCACGCTTCGGCCCGATACTGGAGTTTGCGCGCAGGCCCTTCGCGAATGTCGAGGTTCGCTTCGCCGAACATCCGGGACAAATCACGTGCATCGCGCCCGATGATGTTCCCGGCACCATCACGGTGAGGTGCAGGCAGCCGCGCCTCGCGATGTGGATCGACAGCGGGTCGGCTACCGGCCCCTTGCGCTAGGGCAGGGGCTGCAACAGCGATCATGCACAGCAGCGCCAATGCCCTCATGTTGCCCGACGCCCGTGCAGCATGTGCACAGCCAGCGCGGCGCCGAATACTGGCGCCAGCAGGTTGAGAAACGGCACCAAAAACAGAAGCGCCGGAAACAGCCCAAGCCACCAACGCTCACCGCGGGAAAGTGGCCGCACGCGCAGCACAGGGTGGCGTGAGGCAGCCATCAGCTCCAGATCGCGGCCGAGCAAGGCGGCATTGATGATCAGGGCGAGCAGGAATGTGCCAACGCCGGTCACCAGCAGCGCGATATAGGCGGGCAGTGCCAATAGGTTCCACCCGATAGCCCGCAGGGCTGACCGCACACCGAGACGCAGGCCCGCCATCATGCCCACCGGGACCGCTCGCGCCGCGACATCCGGGAAATGATCCTCCTCCACGGATTCGATAACCCCGTCCGTGAACAATCCGATGACCAGCATTGCCAAAGCGCGAAACAGGAACCAGCCGGCCGCGATGGTGATCGCAAGTGCCAGAGGAATGGCGCCAGCAGCCGTATCCGGACCAAACAGGCGGGGCAAAAGCCAGGCGTCAAGCGCCCACCACAGGACAACGCCCGCACCGGCAAAGGTCAGCAGCGTCAGCGCCACCGTCAGCAGCAGCAAGCGCAATGTGCGGGCATCGCCAAGTTGGCGCAGCGAGAGGGCAAGGGCGCGCATCATTGCGCTTGCGATGCCCTCCCCGCCCGCCTGCCGTCAACCGCGCTTGCCCTGTGGGCCCCAAATCCTTAAAGCGCGCGGCATCTGACAGGCCCTCCAAAAGAGCGAAATTCCGACCATGACCAGCCCGCGTTACGACGTTGTCGCCATCGGCAACGCCATCGTCGATGTCCTCAGCCGCGAAAGCGATGCTTTCATCGAAGAGCGTGGCCTTGCCAAAGGCTCAATGCGCCTGATCGATACTGAAGAGGCAAAGGCGCTATATGCCGAGATGCAGCCGGGCATCGAGATGTCGGGCGGATCGGCAGCCAACACGCTGGCCGGCATGGCTGCGCTCGGGCGGCAATGCGCGTTCATCGGCCAGGTCAGCGATGACCAGCTCGGCGAAGTGTTCCGCCATGACCTGACGGCGACCGGCGTAAGCTTCACCACGCCGTTGCGCGCTGGCGACCCGCCAACCGCGCGATGCCTGATCCTCGTCACGCCTGACGGGCAGCGGACCATGAACACCTTCCTCGGGGCCTCGCAGCATCTCGGGCGCGCCGCGCTCGATGCAGCCCTGATCGCCGATAGCGCGATTCTCTATCTCGAAGGCTATCTTTGGAACGCCGATGCCTCTCGCGAAGCCATGGCCGAAGCCATCGCACTCGCCCGCAATGCGGGGCGCAAGGTCGCCTTCACCCTGTCCGACAGCTTTGTTGTCCACGCCCATGGTGATGATTTCCGTGGCATGATGGCGCGCGGCGAGATCGATATCCTGTTTGCCAACGAGGCCGAAATCACGGCCCTTTCCGGCAAAGATGATTATGACGCAGCAGTCGCGGCGGTCGCAGCTCAGGTGCCGCTGTTGGTCGCGACACGCGGCGAGCATGGCGCCTGCGCCGTGCGTGATGGCATGACCGTCCATGTCCCGGCAGAGCCCATCGACCATGTCGTCGACACCACCGGCGCAGGGGATCTGTTCGCTGCCGGCTTCTTGACCGGCCTTGCCGAAGGACGCGACCTCAAGGGCTGTTTGACCATGGGTGCGGTCTGCGCCCGCGCGATCATCGCCCAAATCGGCCCGCGCGCGCAGGTTGATCTGAAGGCGCTGGTGGCCGAACGCCTCGAAGCCTGATCACGGCTTCTTGCGGCTGGAGCGCAACAATTCTCGGTCTGCCGGGCCGAACCCGCGTGTCCAAATGAGCCACCCATAGACGGCAAGGATCACCGGCACACCGATCAGCAGCTCTGCCCATTCGGTCAGGAAAGTCGCCCCATAACCGAGCACGACCGCGCCAGCGGCTGCGACAAACAGCGCAGGCCGCCAGCCATGCACCGGCGCCCCGGTCAGTCGAGCGAGCAGCAGCGCCTTGACCAAAGAGGCAGCGGCGAGGGCCATCACCAAAGCAAGTCCAACCGCCACGCCATAAAGGATCGGCGGCCAGCCCATGCGCTGGACCACAAGACAGAAAGCTACGCTCAACGCACCCTGCAAGCCGATCATACCGAGCGACAGCAGCAGATTGCGGCGCGGTGCGAGATAAACCAGTGCGGCCTCGCTGGTGACTGCGGTCGATGCCACCACTTCCGCCGCCAGCAGCAGGCCGAGCGCAGCAGTCCCGGCGACGAAAGTGGCGCCAGCAAGGCCCATTACTGCCTCGCCCGGGATACCCAGCGCGAGCGCGACCCCGGTCTGCGCGGCGAGCACCCAGAAACCAACCTGAGCCACCTGCGCAGCCACATCCTTCAGCCGCCCTTCCGCCACGCCACGCGAAATGACCGGTCCCAATATGGGGTCGAAGCTAGTCTTCAGCTTCTGGGGCAGCGAAGCAACCTGCTGCGCGACATAATAGATGCCGACAATGGCAGGAGAGGCGAACAGGCCCAGCACCGCAAGATCGAGCCGCCGCGAGCCCCATTCAATGGCATCGGCCCCCGCAAGCGGCAAATTTCGGCGGGCCATCCGGAAAAGCCGGCCGGAATTGACATGCCATTCGCGCGGCAGACCATAGCTTCGGACCAGCGGGATCATTGCCGTTGCCCACGCCGCCATCATCGCGAAAACATAAGAGAGAATGAGGCCGTCACGCGCCGAATAGAACCAGAAGGCCGCCGCAGCGAGGCTGATCGCCCAAGGTTCGACGATAGCACGGGCACGAACCGTGGCGCCGATGTCATACCGATAGGCCAGCGCAGCGAGTGCGATATCCGTCCCGGCAATCGCGATGATGATCAGCGGCAGCAGCCGGTCGAGTTCATTAATCGCGCTGTTCGGGAACATGATCTGTGGAACGGCCATGAGCAGGGCGCCCAGTGCCACGCTAGCGACCAGCGCAGCGAGCATCGCATCCCACACGATGTTACGATGCTCCGCCTCGTCCGCGCATTCACTGAGCAGTTGGGCAAGGCCACGGCGAAAGCCGAGCGTCGCCAATTGCGCCGCAAATTCGACCACCAGAATGGCATAGGCAAAGCGGCCCAGCGCCTCAGGCCCGTACCAGCGGCCTGCAAAGTAAAGGAAAGGAAGCCGGGCAACCAGCCGCAGCAGGAAGCCGAGGAAATTTGTGCGCCCGCCCTTGGCGAGCGCCGCCACTTCCTCGTTGCTGGCGCCTGCGCGCTGTCCGGCGGCAGGATCAGCCAAGACGCGCCCAGCCTTCTCGATTGAGCGGGCGGGCAAGCAGTTCGCCAATCACGGCGCGTGCTGCAGCCTCGCCTGCCACCAAACGCGCGACCGCGTCACAGATGGGCATGTCGACTCCGCGCGCCTGTGCGTCGGACACGAGAATGGCCGCGCTGAATGCGCCCTCTGCAACAGTCCGCCGGTCGGCAAGCAGATCGGCAGCGAGCTTCCCTTCGCCGAGACCGCGCCCGAATGAGAAGTTGCGCGACGAGGAAGAGGAACAGGTCAGAACCAGATCTCCCAGCCCGGCGAGGCCAGTGAGGGTTTCAAGCTGGCCACCGCGGGCAAGGCCATATCGCACCATCTCCGCAAATCCACGCGCGATCAACGCGGCGCGGGCATTCTGCCCCAAACCCGCACCCTCCACCACACCACAAGCGATAGCGAGCACATTCTTGACCACGCCGCCGATCTCGGCCCCAATCACATCCGGCGATGCATAAGGACGAAACCATGGCCGCGCGAGATGGCGCGCCAGCGCTTCTGCAAACGCCTGATCCTGCGACGCGATCGTAACGGCAGCGGGAAGCCCGGCCGCCACCTCATGGGCGAAAGTCGGGCCTGACAGAACGGCTATCGGCCCGCCATGCCCGCTTTCTAAGGCCACCTCGGCCATCAGCCGGCCGCTCGCTTGTTCCATGCCCTTGCTGCACAGCACCAGTGTCTGCCCGGTGCGCGGCAAACCGGCGATGATTGATCGGGTGTGCTGTGCAGGCGTAACAACCAGAATGATGGGGCAATCGGCCAGCGCCTGAAGGTTGGTATCGGCCGAAATCGACCGATGCAGTGCGACCGCCGGCAAATAGAGCGGGTTTGCATGGTCCCGGTTGATCGCGTCGACAACGTCGGCCTCGAGCGCCCAGAGCCGGACGGCCGTGCCATCCGATGACACCGCCTGCGCCAGCGCCGTGCCCCATGCGCCGCCACCGACGACGCCTACTGGTGCGGCAGGATCAAATCCCTTGCTCATGCCTTTACGCCTGCCCCGCGCACAACCTCGGCAGAGGGGTCAAGCGGCCAGCGCGGCCGGGCGGCGACATCGAGCGGATCGGTAAGGCCGGCTGCAAATCGTTCTGCCCCCGCCCAGGCGATCATCGCTGCATTGTCTGTGCACAGCCAACCGGGCGGCGCGACAAAGGCCAGGCCGGCCTCATCCGCCAGCGCCTGGAGCGCAGCGCGCACTGGTCCGTTAGCAGCGACGCCCCCAGCGACCACCAGCGCAGTCACTGGTCCTGCCGCATGCAACGCGCGCCGAGTGCGGTCGATCAGGCAATCGACGATCGCGGCCTGGAACGATGCAGCAATATCCGCCGGCCGATGCTCGCCCGAGGCGACCGCGCGCGCGACAGCGCTCTTGAGGCCGGCAAAGCTGAAATGCGGTTCGACCGATCCCAGAAGGGGGCGGGGGAGTGGGACGGCGGCCGCATCGCCTTCGCGTGCCAGCCGTTCCAGTTCCGGCCCGCCCGGATAAGGCAGGCCAAGCAGCTTCGCCGACTTGTCGAACGCTTCGCCCGCCGCATCGTCGATGGTGGTGGCAAGCCGGCGATAACGCGCCACCCCGTCGACTGCGAGCAACTGGCAATGACCACCGGATACGAGCAACAGCAGATAGGGAAAGGCAAGGTCGGGATCGGCGAGGCGGGGGCTCAGGGCGTGGCCTTCCAGATGGTTCACCGCGATCAATGGCTTGTCGGCAGCATGGGCAAGCGCCTTGCCGGTGACGAGGCCGACCATCACCCCGCCGATCAGTCCAGGGCCGGCCGTGGCCGCAATGGCATCAACATCGGCCAGCCCGAGTCCGCTTTCACTCAGCACCTGTTCAACCAGCGGCATCAGGCGATCGACATGGGCACGCGCTGCAATCTCGGGAACGACCCCGCCAAACGGGGCATGGCTTTCCGCCTGTCCGGCCAGCGCATGCGCTATGATCCGGCGATCAGATGCAACCAATGCCGCTGCGGTTTCATCGCAGCTCGATTCAAGGCCGAGGATGATGGACATGCTGGTCGCGCGGTTCTCCGAGCCCCATCTTACCCGCCCCTTCCCTCATGCCGCAAGCATGGGCTAAGCCATGCGTATGGAAATGCCTTTCGCCGACCGTCCACTGCGTCTTGGAACCCGCGCTTCGCCGCTTGCCATGCGACAAGCAGAAATGACGCGTGATGCTTTGATTGCCGCGCATGGCTGGCGATCGGACGCCGTAGAACTGGTTCCGGTGGTGGCGTCGGGCGACAAGATACTTGACCGTGCGCTGGCCGAAGTCGGGGGCAAAGCGCTCTGGACACGCGAGCTCGATGTCTGGCTCGCCGAAGGCAAAATCGACGCTTC
>CANHQT010000005.1 GCA_947463325.1 Sphingomonadaceae bacterium | reverse complement strand
CCTTATAGGCGCGCACCAGGCAGACGATCAGGAAGATCGTGCCGACCAGCACGTGGAAGCCGTGGAAGCCGGTCGCCATGAAGAAGGCCGAACCATAGTTCAGCCCGCTGAACGGGAAGGGCACGACGGCATATTCATAAGCCTGGATGGCCGAGAACAGCAGGCCGAGACCGATAGTGGCCCACAGGCCCTTGATCAGACCATCGCGGTCGCCCTTGAGCAACGAATGGTGCGCCCAGGTGACGGTGGTGCCCGAGCAAAGCAGGATCAGCGTGTTGAGCAGGGGCAGATCGAACGCGTTGAGCACTTCGACGCCCTTCGGCGGCCACTGCATCAGGGCGGCGGCGCCTTCCCCACCCGTGACGTTGAGGTTGGTGGTGAGGCCATCAATGACTTCCAGCGGCTCCGGGAAGAGCGAAAAGTCGAACCAGGCCCAGAACCAGCCCACGAAGAACATCACTTCGGACGCGATGAACAGGATCATGCCATAGCGCAGGTGCAGCTGAACCACCGGCGTGTGATCACCGGCGTGCGCTTCACGCACGACATCGGCCCACCAGAAATAGAAGGTGGCGATAACGGCGGCGATGCCGACACCGAACACCCAGGGGCCGATCGGGCCAAAGCTTTCGGGGTGCCACCAAGCGACCAGCCCGAAGAACATCGTCATGGCAGCGAATGAGCCGACCAGCGGCCAAACGCTGGGATCGACGAGATGGTAATCGTGGTTCTTGGCTCCGGCCATGACGGCTTCCCCTATGCCCTGTCTGTTTGGCCTTCCGGTGCCCTCACGTCACCCGGTCGGCGTTGGTCAAAATGAATGGCTGCGCTCTTAACTGCCCGCTGGTGCCTCGTCCACCGGGAAGAAGGTATAGGACAGCGTGATTTCCTGAATGTCGCGCGCGTTGGGATCATCAAGCATCGCGGGGTTCACGAAATAGACCACCGGCATGCGCATTTCCTGACCCGGCTGCAGCGTCTGTTCGGTGAAGCAGAAGCATTGGATCTTGCTGAAATGGCGGCCAGCAGCGCTGGGCGTGACGTTGAAGGTCGCGGTGCCGGTGACCGGCACGGATGATTCATTCTTGGCGATGAAGATCATCATGTCGCGCGCACCGACGCTGAGCGTTTCGCGCGGCCGTTCGGGGCGGAAGCTCCACGGCAGACCGTTGCGCACGTTCGAATCGAACCGCACCGAAACCACCCGGCCGGTCTGCTGCGCGGCGGCAGTGTTGGCTTGCGCTTCGGTTGCCTTCATCGTCGTGCCGCCGAAACCGGTGACACGGCAGAACAGGTCATAGAGCGGCACCGAGGCAAAGCCGAGGCCGACCATGCCCGCCGCCAGCGCTGCCGCCGAAAAGGCGGTGCGGATACGCGGATCGATACGCTGTGCGAGGCTTGTCATGCGAGCAACCCTATTTTGGCGATGGTGATGAGGAAGAAGAGGATGGCGAGCGCGCCCATGGCAATCGCCATGATGCGTGACCGGTCACGCTGGCGACGACGGAATTCCTCCATGTCGAAATCGGGAGGAAGATCATCGCTCATGTCAGGATCCAAGCATCTGCCACGACAGCCGCGAACAGAATGAAGAGATAGAGGATGGAAAAGGCGAACAGCCGCTTTTCCGGCTTCATCGCATCCCCTTCCACCGAACGGCGGAAGCCGACCTGTGTGGCGAGCAGAAGGAAAATCGCCGTGAGCACGCTCGCGGTCACGCCATAGAGCGCGCCGGTGTGCCCGAACGCCCAAGGGGCAACCGCGCTCAACGCCATCGGGATGGTGTAGAGGAAAATCTGACGGCGCGTCGCGGTTTCACCCGCAACGACCGGGAGCATGGGGATGCCGGCGCGCTGATAATCAGTGCGCACGAACAGCGACAGCGCCCAGAAATGCGGCGGCGTCCACAAAAAGATCAGCGCGAACAGCAGCCATGGCAGCGACACGGGCCAACCAAGCGCGGCCTCCCCCGTCGCGGCGGCCCAGCCGATCACCGGCGGGAAGGCCCCTGCCGCACCACCGATGACGATATTCTGCGGCGTGCGCGGCTTTAGCCAGATGGTGTAGACCACAATATAGAAGAGGATCGACACGGCGAGCACGCCCGCCGCGACCCAGTTGGTCGCCATACCCAGCAGGATCACCGAGAAGACCCCAAGCCCCACGCCGAAGTGGAGCGCGGCCTGCGGTTCCATCCGGCCAGCAGGCAGCGGCCGGCTGGCGGTGCGGCGCATTGCGCCATCGACGTCAACTTCGAGCCACTGGTTAAGCGCACCGCATGCGCCTGCGCCCAAGGCGATGGCGAGGATGGCCGTGAAGCCCAGCACCGGATGGATGGCCACCGGCGCCACAAGCATACCGCACAGCGCCGTGAAGATCGCAAGGCTCATCACGCGCGGCTTGGTCAGCGCGAGAAAATCGCGCCAATCAGCCGGCATGGCGAGCGAAGCGGAAGGGGATGCTGTGGTCATGGTGGCGTACCCGTCAGAACCGGCCGCCGCATCCCCCGTTAGCGGCGGCCGTTCCGTCATGGCGGTTAGCTGATCTTTGGCAGCGTGTTGAACTGGTGGAACGGCGGCGGGCTCGACAGCGTCCACTCCAGCGTCGTTGCGCCTTCGCCCCACGGATTATCCCCAGCCTGTTTGCCGAGGAGGAACGTGTAGGCCATGTTGAGGAAGAAGAAGAGCATCCCCACAGCCATGATCGCGTAACCCCACGAGCTGATGTTGTGCCAATATTCATAGGCAGCCGTATAGTCGGGGTAGCGACGTGGCATGCCCTGCTGGCCCAGGAAGTGCTGCGGGAAGAACATGACGTTCACGCCCACGAAGAACACCCAGAAGTGCAGCTGTCCGAGGAACTCGCTGTACATCCGGCCCGACATCTTCGGCAGCCAGTAGTAGAAGCCGGCGAACAGCGCGAACACCGCACCCAGGCTGAGCACATAGTGGAAGTGCGCGACGACATAGTAAGTGTCGTGCAGATTCTGGTCGACACCGCCGTTCGCCAGCACGACGCCAGTGACGCCGCCCACGGTGAACATGAAGATGAAGCCCAGTGACCACACCATCGGCGTCTTGAAGCTGATCGAACCGCCCCACATGGTGGCGAGCCAGCTGAAGATCTTGATGCCGGTCGGCACCGCGATGACCATGGTGGCAGCGGTGAAGTACATCTTGAGGTTCACGCTCATGCCGACCGTGAACATGTGGTGCGCCCACACGACGAAGCCGACCACGCCGATCGCGACCATGGCGTAGGCCATGCCGAGATAGCCGAACACCGGCTTGCGGCTGAAGGTCGCGACGATCTGGCTGACGATGCCGAAGCCCGGCAGGATCATGATGTACACTTCGGGGTGACCGAAGAACCAGAAGAGGTGCTGGTAAAGCACCGGATCGCCACCGCCGGCTGCATCGAAGAAGGCCGCACCGAAGTTGCGGTCAGCGAGCAGCATGGTGATCGCGGCAGCCAGAACCGGCAGCGCGAGCAGCAACAGGAAGGCGGTGACCAGCACCGACCATACGAACAGCGGCATTTTGTGCAGGGTCATGCCCGGCGCGCGCATGTTGAAGATGGTGGTGATGAAGTTGATCGCACCCAGGATCGAGGCAGCGCCCGCGAGGTGGAGCGAGAAGATCGCCATGTCCACAGCAGGGCCGGTCGAACCGGAGGTCGACAGCGGAGCGTAGACTGTCCAGCCGGTGCCCGCGCCGAGGCCGCCCGCGCCGCCGGGCACGAACATCGAGCCAACGAGCAGCAGGAAAGCAACGAAGGTCAGCCAGAAGCTGACATTGTTCATGCGCGGGAAGGCCATGTCCGGCGCGCCGATCATCAGCGGCACGAACCAGTTGCCGAAACCGCCGATCATCGCCGGCATGACCATGAAGAAGACCATGATCAGGCCGTGCGCGGTGATCATGACGTTCCAGAAATGCTTGCCCGCGGTATCCGTTGATTCACCGCCCAGCATGCTTGCCCAGCCGGGCAGATACTGGATGCCGGCTTCAGCGAGCTCGAGACGCATCATCCCCGACAACGCGCCGCCGATGATGCCGGCAACGATCGCGAAGAGCAGGTAGAGCGTGCCGATGTCCTTGTGGTTCGTGGACATGAACCAGCGGACGAAGAAACCCGGCTTATCATCATGATCGTCATGCGCATGGGCATGACCATGAAGGTCGGCGGGAGCAGTTGCAGCGATATCAGTCATCGGTTCGGTTCCTGCGCGAAATCAGCTTGCGGTCGCCGGAGCGGCGGGGGTGTCGGTAGGAGCAGCGGCGGGTGCCTGCGGAGCAGCGGGTGCCGCACCAGCAGCAGCCGGGGCAGCAGCCGGAGCAGCGGCGCCCGGCATGGTGCCGCCACGGCTGGCAACCCAGCGGGCGAAGTCGGCTTCGCTCACCACTTCGACGGCGATCGGCATGAAACCATGGTCGATGCCGCACAGTTCCGAGCACTGGCCATAATAGACGCCGATCTGGTCAGCCTTGAAGGTGACTTCGTTGAGGCGGCCGGGAACGGCATCCATCTTTGTCCAGAAAGCCGGCATTGCCCAGCTGTGGATGACGTCCGCACCGGTCACGATCAGCTTTACCGTGCGGTTCACCGGAACCACCATGCGGTTGTCGACAGCGAGCTGATAAGGCTCACCACGCGCAACGGCCTGTTCTTCGGGGAGCATGCGGCTGATGATTTCCGGTACGCTATGGTCGGGATATTCATAGCCCCAATACCATTGGTATCCGGTCACCTTCACCGTGACGGCATCAGCCGGCGGCGGCGCATATTGTTTGGCGAGCAGATCGATCGAGGGGACCGCGATGCCGACGAGGATGAACACCGGAACGAGCGTCCAGATCACTTCAATCATCGTGTTGTGCGTGGTCTTCGACGGAACCGGGTTCGCCTTGGCGCGATAGCGGGCGACGATCCACAGCATCAGGCCGAGGACGATCAGCGAGACGATGGTCATCAGCGGCAGCAGCACAACATTGTTGAGCCAGTGCGCATAACGGCCGGTTTCCGTAACCTGCGGCTGGAAATCCCAACCACCGGGAACCGGCTGGCCCACGCCATCAACGGGGCGTGCATATTCGAAGGTCGGCGCGGCCGCGGCATCAGCCGCCGGCGCAGCGGTTGCGGTCGTTGCAGCATCGGCAGGAGCCGTTGCAGCAGCATCCGCAGGAGCTGCCACAGGAGCTGCCGTTGCGGTTGCAACGGGTGCGGCAGGAGCCGCAGCAGCGACGGCGACAGGCGTCATCGCGAACATCACGGCAAGAAACAGGCGCTTCATAATCGTCATGGTTTTGCCATCCACCCTGGGATCGAATCAGACAATAACTGACGCTGCCCTAGCGTCAGCCGGTGACGGCACCGCCTGACGACGGGGGCCGAATTGCGGGCGCTATAGACCGCCTTGCCGCCAGTCTCAAGCGCCTCTAAGGCACCTTGTGCGGGCTTTCTCCACCCGCGCCAAAGAGCCACGAAAACGATAATGACTGACGACGAAATCCTCGCCGAATTCCGTGCGGCCGAAGCGCTGCTTTCCGGCCACTTCCTCCTCTCCTCCGGACGCCACAGCACGCATTATCTGCAATGCGCCCGCGTGCTGATGGACACCGACCGTGCCGGCCGCATCGCCGTCGCGCTCGCCCAGAAACTGCCGCGCGAGCTGCGCGCATCCATCGACCTTGTTGTTTCCCCCGCGATGGGCGGGGTGATCATCGGTCATGAGATGGGCCGCGCGCTCGGCAAGCCGGCGATTTTCGTCGAACGGCCGACAGGCACGTTCGAGCTGCGCCGGGGCTTTTCCATTCCCGCGGGCGCCAAGGTGCTGCTGGTCGAGGATGTGGTGACCACCGGCCTGTCCTCTCGCGAGGCGATGGCGACGATCGAAGCCGAGGGCGGTCAAGTGATCGCGGCGGCGAGTATCGTCGACCGTTCGGCGGGCAGTGTCGACCTAGGCGTTCCCTATACCGCATTGATCGCGCTCAATTTTCCGACCTATGCGCCGGACGAGCTGCCGGCCGAACTCGCGGCCATTCCGGCGACCAAGCCGGGCAGCCGGGCCAAGCCGTGACGCCGCATCGCCTCCGCCTTGGCGTCAACATCGACCATGTTGCGACGATCCGCAACGCGCGCGGCGGCGACCATCCCGACCCGGTGCGGGCGGCGGAGATTGTCGCGGCGGCGGGCGGCGACGGCATTACGGCGCATCTGCGCGAGGACCGGCGGCACATCCGCGACGGCGACCTGAAGCGCATCCAGGCGGCGACCGCCCTCCCCCTCAACCTCGAGATGGCGGCGACCGAGGAGATGGTGGAGATCGCGCTGGCGCATAGTCCCCACGCGGCCTGCATCGTCCCCGAACGGCGCGAGGAGCGCACCACCGAAGGCGGGCTCGACGCGGCAGGCCAGCACAACCGGCTGGCGCCGATCGTCACGCGCCTTGCCGACGCCAATATCCGTGTCAGCCTGTTCATCGAACCCGAAGCACGACAGATTGACGCCGCGATCCGGCTGAAGGCGCCGGTCGTCGAATTTCATACCGGCCGCTATGCCCACATGCTGCTGGCGGGTGATCGTGTTGGCGCCGAAACCGAGCTCAAGCGCATCGCGGACGCGGCCGCGCTGGCGCACAAAAATGGCATCGAGCCGCACGCGGGCCATGGCCTGACCTTTGATAATGTGGTGCCGATCGCCGCCATCCCGCAGATCGCCGAGCTGAATATCGGCCATTATCTGATCGGTGAGGCGATTTTCATCGGCCTCGAGGAAAGCATCCGCCGGATGCGCATGCTCATGGATGAGGCGCGGTAGGCCCGCATGATCATCGGTCTCGGTTCCGACCTCTGCAATATCGAGCGCATCCAGGCATCGCTCGACCGGTTCGGCGAGCGGTTCGAGCGGCGGGTGTTTACCGAGGTGGAACAGGCCAAGGCCAACCGCCGCCCCTTCACCAAGGCCGGGACACTGGCCAAGCGCTTTGCCGCCAAGGAAGCCTTTTCCAAGGCGGTGGGCACGGGATTCAAGCGCGGCGTGTTCATGAAGGACATCGGCGTCGTCAACGCCAAGTCAGGCGCACCGACACTGGCGCTGACCGGCGGCGCGGCAGCGGCGCTTGCCGAGCTTGTGCCGGCGGGGCATAGCGCCCACATCCATCTGACCCTGACTGACGATCATCCCTGGGCGCAGGCATTCGTTGTCATCGAAGCGCGCCCCATCCCCCCATCGGACTGACGAGAGACCAGACCCCAGTGACAGACACCGGACCGGCCGAGAACGAAACCACCAACTGGCTCGCGGAGCTGCGCAACCTGGCGCTGCTGTTACTCGCGGTGCTGGCGATCCACAGTTTCATCGCCAAGCCATTCTACATCCCATCGGCATCGATGATGCCGGGGCTGGTCGAGGGCGACCGGCTGGTGGTTTCCAAATATCCCTATGGCTGGAGCTTTGCGAGCGTGAGTTTCCACCTCGCGCCCGAATTTTCAGGCCGCCTGTTCGGCCGGATGCCGCAGCGCGGGGACATTGCCATCGTCGAGCCCAACGGCGTGCGCACCGACTATATCAAGCGCATCGTCGGGCTGCCGGGTGACACCGTTGAAATGCGCGCCGGGCGTCTGTTCCTCAACGGCGAGCCGGTGAAGAGCGAGGTGATGCCTGCGCGCCGCCTGCCGCTGGACGCCAATCATGACTGCAAGACCATCCCCGGCGGGATCCGCACGCTCGCGGACGGGCGGGCGGTGTGCGAAGTGCCGATCGTGCGGGAAACCATGCCCGACGGCACCTATTATGACACGATCGACGCGATGATCCGCCCCGACGCCGATGATTTCGGCCCGATCCTGGTTCCGCAAGGCCATGTCTTCCTGTTGGGAGACAATCGCGACAACAGTTCCGACGGTCGTTTCACGGTGGCGATGCAGGGCCTGGGTGGGCCGGTGCCGCTGGAGAATCTGGGCGGCCGCGCAGAGTTCATCACCTTCAGCCTCGACGGCACGGCGAGCTGGTACAACCCCATCAGCTGGTTCACATCGATGCGGCCCGGCCGCGCGGGCACCAGCCTGCGTCCACACAAGGGCCCGCCGCCGGCACCGGCAGCAGCACGCTGATCAAACGACGCTGAGCGACCATGCTCCGGCCAAGGCCGGAGCATGACAGGTGACGGATTATTGCGGCGGCGGTGCGCCTTCGGCTCCGCCCTGCTGTTGCTCCATCATCTGCTGCATCAGCTGCTGCTGCATCATCAGCTGCTGCATTTCCTGTTCGGAGCGGATGTCGAGCAGTTCGACAGTGAATTCGATGTCGGCGTTGCCGGGGATGGGGCCTGCGCCTTGAGGCCCGTAGCCAAGCTCCGACGGGATCGAGAGCTCATATTTGCCGCCGACCTGCATCTGCTTCAGCCCCTGCGCGAAACCGGGGATCATGCGGCCGACGGGCAAGGGGGTCTGATCCCCTGCGTCAAACACGGTGCCGTCCTTGAGGCGGCCTTCATATTTGATGATCGCCACGTCAGTGTCGGTCGGGAAGGCGCCAGTGCCGGCACGCACGGTTTCCAGCTCGATCGAAGGAGCGCGCGAGACGAACAGCGCCCAGGCGAGCGCAATCGCGACGACCAGCGCGAGGCCAGCCCACAGCATGGCGATACCGCCCTTTGAAACGGGTCGCAGCGGAACGGCGGTGCTGGACATGGCGGAAAGCTCCCCTGAAATGCGTGGCGCCGAGCCTATAGCGCGCAGCGCGAACGGCGCAACAATGCTCGACAGGACAATGGTTTTAGGGCTGCGGCAGAGCGCTGCTCGCCGCCGCACGCATCATCGCGCCAATTTCCGACAAGCGGTTGGTGGCGTGGAGCGTGACTTCGAACACAAGATCACTGTTCGGCGGGATCGGCCCCGCGCCGCGCTCGCCATAGGCAAGGTCAGCCGGCACAAACAGGCGATAGCGCCCGCCGACGCGCATCTGCATCAGCCCCTGCGCGAATCCGGGCACGACACGGCTGACGAACAGGACCGCGCTCTGCCCGGCATCAAATTGCGTCCCATCCGCGAGGCGGCCGGCATAGTCGATCAGCACCAGCTCATCCGCCGCGGGCATGCGACCGGTGCCGGGGACAATCGCTTCGACACGGACATCGGGCAGGCCCTGCATGGCGCGGGCGCGCTCGGGCGGGCCGGCATCGCGCAGCGTGACTTCAAAGGTCAGCGTGCTGTTCGGCGGGATCGGGCCGACTTGGCTGTCGCCATAGCCGAGCGCGGGCGGAATGGTGAGGCGATAGCGCCCGCCGACGCGCATCCGCTGCAACCCTTCGGAAAAGCCGGGAATGACACCGCCGACTTCGAGCATCACAGCCTGGCCTGCATCAAATTCCGTCCCGTCCGCGAGAAGGCCGCGATAGTCGATCAACACGACATCGGTCGCTGCGGGGCTGGCACCGCTGCCTTCGCTGATCACCTCCACGGTGATGGCAGGGGCGGGGGCGACGGCCGGAGCGGGCGCAGGCGCGGTTTCCTGCGCATGAAGGGCGGGGGCAGCGACCAGCGCAAGCGCGGCGGTGAAAGCAAGGCGGAACGGCATCGATTCTCTCTTTCAGATCGGCGGGCATCCCCGCCAAAGCAAAGGGCGGCTGCCACACCGGCAACCGCCCCTCAATGTCTCAGCGCTCAGCTGCAGCAGCCCTTAACGGACGCCGTCACGCTCCAGCCGCTTGCGCTCCATCTTGCGGGCGCGGCGGACAGCGGCGGCACGCTCACGCGCGCGCTTTTCGCTCGGCTTTTCATAATGGCGACGCAGCTTCATCTCGCGGTAGACGCCTTCACGCTGCAGCTTCTTCTTCAGGGCCCGCAGCGCCTGGTCTACATTGTTTTCGCGAACGACAATCTGCATAAAACCGCCACTTTTCCTTTCCGACAGCGCCGCTTGACCGGCACCTGCGGTGCGCTTTGCACCGGCAATACAAAATGGGTCGCCGCGAATCCCTCCGCGTCGTTGAGAGGGCCGGTAGCAGCAAGGCGGCGGCTTTTCAAGCATGTGCGGCCATGTTGCCAGCGCCGGCATCAGCGGCTAAGCGCCTGCGACCGCAAGGCTGCTGTGCCCCAGTGGCGAAATGGTAGACGCACTCGACTCAAAATCGAGCGCCGCAAGGCATGCTGGTTCAAGTCCGGCCTGGGGCACCAATTCGCTTTCATCCTTCGCCCGGGGGGCGAAGGTGACAGCGAAATCGCTCAGCACAGACCATCCCGGGGATGGCCGAGCACGGAAATCCCGAAGCGCAGCAGACCGGGTGAGCGCGCCCTACTTCTTCAGATCGCGCGCGATCGTCTTTTGCGTGGCCGCACCGAACGGGGGCTTGAGGCCGGCGAGCTTCGCCACATCGACCTTGGCCTGGCGGTAGACCGACTTGGCGTGGCTGAAGGTCTTGAAGCCATCAAAGCCGTGATAATTGCCCATGCCGCTGGGACCGATGCCGCCGAAGGGCAGATCTTCCTGCGCGACATGGAAAATCACGTCATTAACGGTGACGCCGCCAGAGATCGTCCGGTCGAGCACGCGGGATTCCTCTGCCGCGTCCTTGCCGAAATAATAAAGGCCGAGCGGACGATCACGCGAGTTGACGAAATCGACGGCCTCATCGGTGCTGCGCACGCGGCGGATGGGGAGGAGGGGTCCGAAAATCTCCTCCTGCATCACCTTCATGTCATCGCTGGTGTTGGAAATGATGTGGAGCGGCATCTTGCGCCCGTTGGCCGAGGCGAAATCCTCCCCCGCCGGATTGACGATGGTGATGTCCGCGCCCTTGGCCTTCGCGTCATCGATATAGGAGGTGAGGCGGGCATGGTGCCGGTCATTCACCACCGAGGTGTAATCATCATTGTCCAGCATGGTCGGGTACATGGCGCTCGCGCTTTCGACGAGCGCGTCGACAAGCTTGCCCTCGCGTGCCTCGTCAATCAGGACATAGTCGGGCGCGAGGCAGATTTGCCCGGCGTTCATCAGCTTGCCCTGCGCAACCTTGCCCGCGACTTCGGCGAGATCCGCGCTCTGGCCGACGATGACGGGCGATTTGCCGCCCAGTTCCAGTGTCACCGGCACGAGATTGTCTGCCGCGGCGCGCAGGATGTGGCGGCCGATGCTGGTCGCGCCGGTGAAGATGATGTGATCAAACGGCAGCTGGCTGAACGCCTGTCCGACCTCCGGCCCGCCAGTGACGATCGCGAATTCCTCTGGCGCGAAATATTGCGGCACCAGTTTCTCGAACAGGGCGCTGGTTTCCGGCGTGAACTCGCTCGGTTTCGCAATGGCGCGGTTGCCCGCGGCAAAGATGCCGGCAAGCGGGGTCATCACCATGCCGATCGGGAAGTTCCAGGGGGCAAGGATGCCGATCACGCCCTTAGGCTGATATTCGACACGCGCGCTGGCGCCCAGAAGCCCTAGCGGGAACATGGTGCTGCGCTTTTCAGTGCGCATCCATTTCGCGAGATTCTTGCGCGCATGCTTGAGCGCATTGGAGCTGGCGAGCACATCGCTGATCAGCGTGAGTTCACGCGGGCGATTGCCGAAATCATTGGAGCAGGCGACCGCCCATTCATCGGCATGGTCGATCATCATCGCGATGGCACGATCCAGCCGGTCACGCCGCACTTCCAGAGGCACTGGCAGCTTTGCCGTGAAATCGGCGCGGGCGGCATCGAGCAGCGCGCGCATCGATTCGGGGGTGTGGCTGGCGGGCGAAGTCTTGACGCTGGGGGCAGCCGCGGTGGCCATGGCAATCTCTCCTGTCGGCAAAAATGGGCAAGACGCGCCTTTTGTTATCCGGTCGCGATCCTGTTCGGTAACAATCCAACACGCTGCTGACAGGCTTGCAAGCAAAAAGCGGCTTTGGGCGATGCATAGCTATTCACGTTGCAGCGCCCATATCTGTGAGGCAGGAGAAATCCGCCCCCAAAGTCTGCCAAAGTGAAATCGAGGACCATGTCGCTGCATCCCGTCGTTTCCGCCGTTACCGATCGCATTATCGAGCGCAGCCACCCGCGGCGCACAGCCTATCTCGACCTGATGACACAGGCGCGCGAAGCGGGCACGAATCGCGGGGCGCTGTCCTGCGGCAATCTGGCGCATGGTTTTGCGGCGTCGGGCGAAGACAAGCCGGTGATCCGTAGCGGCCAGGCGATGAACATCGGCATCGTCACCGCCTATAATGACATGCTGTCAGCGCATCAGCCCTATGGCCGCTACCCCGAGTTCATCAAGCTGGCGGCGCGCGAAGTGGGTGCGACCGCGCAGGTGGCCGGCGGCGTCCCCGCCATGTGCGACGGGGTGACGCAGGGCCAAGCCGGCATGGACCTTTCCCTGTTCAGCCGCGACAATATTGCCGGGGGCGCGGCGATTGCCCTGTCCCACGCGATGTTCGAAGGCGCGCTGCTGCTCGGCATCTGTGACAAGATCGTGCCGGGCCTGCTGATCGGTGCGCTGCGTTTCGGCCATCTGCCGACGATCTTTGTACCGGCCGGGCCGATGCCGTCGGGCCTTGCCAACAAGGAAAAGCAGCGCGTCCGCCAGCTCTTTGCCGAGGGTAAGGCAAGCCGTGAGGACCTGCTGGAAGCAGAGGCTGCATCCTATCATGGCGCGGGCACCTGCACTTTCTATGGCACGGCCAATTCCAACCAGATGATGATGGAGCTGATGGGCCTCCACATCCCCGGCAGCGCCTTCGTCAATCCGGGCACCAAGTTGCGCGATGCGCTGACCCGCGCGGCGGTGCACCGTGTTGCCGAAATCGGCTGGGACGGCGCGGACTATCGCCCGTTGGCCGAGTGTGTGGACGAGCGCGCCATCGTCAACGCCATCGTCGGCCTGCTGGCGACCGGCGGATCGACCAACCATGCCATCCACATTCCGGCGATCGCCCGGGCGGCCGGGATCACCGTGGACTGGGAGGATTTCGACCGGCTGTCAGGCGCTGTGCCTCTGCTCGCCCGCGTCTATCCCAATGGCTCAGCCGACGTGAACCATTTCCACAGCGCAGGCGGCATGGCGTTCATCACCCGCGAGCTGATGGGTGCGGGCCTGATCCACGGCGACATACTGACCGTGGGCGGGACGATGGGTGATTACACGCGCAATCCGGTGCTGGAAGATGACCGGCTGGTGTGGCGGGACATTCCGCAAGCGAGCGGGGACACGACCATCCTGCGCCCGGTGGCCGATCCGCACGCACCCGACGGGGGCATGAAGCTCCTTTCCGGTAATCTCGGCCGCTGTGTCATCAAGGTCAGCGCAGTCGAGGAAAGCCGCTGGACCATCGAGGCACCGGCACGGATTTTCGAGACACAGGAAGCGGTGATCGCGGCATTCAAGGCGGGCGAGCTTGACCGCGACGTCGTGGTGGTCGTGCGGTTCCAGGGGCCGCGCATGAACGGCATGCCCGAGCTGCACAAGCTCACCCCCTCGCTCGGCGTGCTGCAGGACCGCGGCCATCGCATCGCGCTGCTGACCGACGGGCGCATGTCCGGCGCAAGCGGCAAGGTGCCGGCGGCCATCCATTTGTCGCCCGAAGCGCTGCCCGGTGCCGATGGCGTCGCAGGCCCCATCGCCCTGCTGCGCGACGGGGACATGGTGCGCGTGTGCGCCCGCACCGGCGAGCTCAGCGCGCTGGTCGACGCCGCCGACTGGGCGAGCCGCACCCCCGCCCCGCCCCCGCCCCCCGCCGCCGGCGTGGGCCGCGAGCTGTTCGCGCTGTTCCGCCACCAGGCAGACGAGGCCGAAAAGGGCGGCAGTGCGATGCTCGCCGCGATGGAAGCGGCGCTGGGGTGAGGGACAGGTGACCTCAACTCCAGGCGGCGCTATCAGACGCCGCATGGATCGCGGAGTACAGCGGCGGGACGAGCTGGTCGATCGACTGGCGGATCATCTCCTAGAACAGGGGCTGGAAGCGGCGAGCCTGCGCGTGCTGGCGCGCGCGGCCGGCACCAGCGACCGCATGCTGCTCTATTATTTCGCCGACAAGGACGCGCTGATCGCGGCGGTGCTCGCCCGCATTGCCGAACGGCTGACCTTGCAGCTGGGCGAGATTGCCGCGCCGCAGCCGATGGTGCCCGAGGCGCTGCGCGCGCACCTCGCGCCTGCGCTGCTCGACGACCGGTTCTGGCCCTATATGCGGCTGTGGCTGGGCATCGCCGCGCGGGCGGCACATGGCGAGCCGCCCTATGCGCAAGTCGGCGAGCAACTGGGGCGCGGGTTCCTGCTATGGGCGGCGGCGCAGATCGACAGCGCCGATCCGATGCGCGACGCCGCGAAGCTGCTGGCGAGCGTGGAGGGCATGGTCCTGCTCAAGAGCATCGGCATGGCCGATGTCGCGCGGCAGGCGATCTGAACGCGATCAGGATGCCGGATTGGGCGAACGCATCGGCATCACCATGCCGATGCTGAGCGCAGCGATGAGCGTACCGATGACCGACCAGGCGGCGACAGCGATAATGGCAATCAGCTGTTCGACGACCTGCCCCGCCATGGTCATGCCATCAGCATAGCCCGACCCGCCGAAGGGGTAGAAGGCGAGCAGAAAGGCGAGCAGAAAGGCGCCGGTCTTGGCCGCGCCAGTGAGCGCGATGAGCGTGCCATCGCCTGCATGGCGGGCGAAGATCTTTGGCATCAGGCGCGGGCCGATTGAGGCGGCAAGGGCGCAGAACAGTCCCATCAGGACAGCGCCGCCCATCGACAGGCCGTCCCCCGCAGCCGCCGCACCTACGGTGCCGGCAAGCAGACCGCGCGCGAGGACAGCGCTGTCCAGCGAGCGGGCAAAGGCGGCGGCAGCGAGCATGGCAGTGCAGGCCGAAACCAGCATGACAATGATCGCAACGGCGCTGCCGTCACTGGCGCCGAGTGTGCTGGCGCCAGTGACGGCGAGCATTCCGACAAGCAGCAAGGCCGCCCCGACGCCCCGGGCATAGGGATCAGCAGGGCCAGAGTGGCGGTTGCCCGCTCCGGCGAGCGCCAGAGCGATCACGGCGGAAACGCCGGCCGCGTAGAAGACAACGAGGCCACCAGCCATATCAAGCCCGCCGCGGGCAGACACCCAGCCGCCACCCCACATCCAGCGGGCGAGCGGCGCGAACACGATCAGCGACCAGATGGCGGCAAAACCGACCAGCCAGCCACCACGGACATGGGCCGCCAGTGCGCCACAGAGGAGAGCGATGGCGATCGCGAGATAGGCATATTGGTAGAAGGCAAAGGCGGTTTCGGGGATATTGGTGCCTTCACGAACAATGCCCATCAGACTGAGCATCCAGTTACCGGTGCCGCCGAGGATGGCGCCGATCGGCAGCCCCTCCGTCGTATCAAACGCGAAACTGTAGCCGATAAGGACGTAGAGCAGCGCCGCGGCGGCGAGCGCCGCGCCAGTGGCGGGGACGGCACGGAGCAGCGCGACTCGGCCTGCCGGAGCAGCGGCCACCAGCCATGCACCGGGCACAGCGAGCAGCAAGCCGAGGATCGTCGCGGCGAGAAGCCAACCAGTGTCACCGCTGTCAGGCAGAGCGACAGGCACGACCTGTGCGGCACGCGCAGGAAAAGCGACAAGCGAAGCGCCGAGCGCGGTCAGCCATAATGCCGATCGGTTCATGAAATTCTGGTCCCTGTTATCCCGCGCCGGAGAAGGCGCCGGCCTTGTCCCCTTATGGGAATGAGGTTGAGCATCACTTAACCTCGACCGCCCGGTCAAGCAGCGCACCGCTTGCCACCTGTTCCCCGCTTTGGCAGAGCTTCCGACAGGATAGCGCGAGGGATCAGGCATGACGGGCAGCGTGGCACGAACAGCAGCAGCAGCAATCAGCGGCATCGTGGCGATGGCCGGTGTGCTGTGGGCCGCCGCCCCCGCACCGCTTGCCGCGCAGGACAATCAGCCACCCTATTGGGCATCAATTGCCGCCGAGCGGGCGGTGATGCGGCGTGGCCCGGCGCGCGAAATGGCCGCGATGTGGGAATATCGCCGGCCGGGCCTGCCCATCAAGATCGTCGCGCTGCACGAGGAGTGGCGGCAGGTGCAGGAACCCGACGGAACGACGGGCTGGATGCACCGCAGCCTCTTATCCGGTCGCCGCACCGCCATCGTCACCCGTAACCGCGCGGCAATGCGCGTTTCCCCCTCACCCGAGGCGCCCATCGCCTATCATGCCGAGGAAGGCGTTGTCGGCCGGCTGGGCGATTGCGATGATGGCTGGTGCGCCTTCGATGTGCTCGGCCGCTCAGGCTATATCGCCGCCGACCATATCTGGGGCGATGGCGCGCCGTAAGGCAGGCGCGGCGGTTCCCGGTCAGGGCACCACAAGCATGAACAGGAAAATGCCGAACAGCACGAGGTGAAGCACGCCTTGCATGATCGTTGTCCGCCCGGTTGAAAGCGACAGGGTGGCGACGAGCAGGGTCAGCGCGAGCAGCACTTCATTGGTGCCATTGACGCCGAGCACCAGCTGCCAGTCAGACAGAATGGCGATGGTGGCGACCACCGGGATGGTGAGGCCAATCGTTGCAAGCGCGGAACCCAGCGCGAGGTTGAGGCTGGTCTGCAGGCGATTGGCGCGTGCGGCGCGCACCGCCGCCAGCCCTTCGGGCAGCAGTACGATACCGGCGATGATCACCCCGACCAGCGCCTTGGGCGCGCCGAAACTCTCCACCGCGGCCTCGACCGTGGGCGCAAGCGACTTGGCGAGGAAAACGATACTGACGAGGCTGACGATGAGCAGGCCCGCGCTCGCCCAGGCGGCACTGTCCGACGGGGGCGGGGCGTGCGCATCCTTTGGCAGCGGCGCGTCGTCACTCGCGGGCAGGAAATAGTCGCGGTGGCGCACCGTCTGCACCAGCACGAAAGTGGCATAGAGGATCAGCGAGACAAGGCCCACGAAAGCAAGCTGTGCGGGGGCATAGACTGGCCCGCTGACGCTGGTGACATGGTTGGGCAGGATGAGCGTGATGACGGACAGGGCAGCGAGCGTCGCCAGCGCGGCGCTGACTCCGGACTGGCGGTAGCGCTGTTCGCCATGACGGATGCCGCCGACCAGCAGACAGGCACCGGTCACGCCGCCAAGGATGATCATGATTGCCGCCATCACCGTATCGCGCGCAAGCGAGGCGGCGCCGACAGGATCGGACTGGATGATCGAGACGATCAGCCCGACCTCAATCACCGTGACCGCAATGGCGAACAGAAAGGTACCGAAGGGTTCCCCCACACGGTGGGCGATCACCTCCGCATGATAGACGGCGGCCAGCACGCTGGCGCCGACGACGATCGCGATCAGCGCCGGATGGATGGCGATCGCGCTGCCGACCAGAGCCAGCGTCAACGCCCCGACCAACGGGACAATCGACGGCAGGGTCAGAAAGCGGCGCATGCCCTCAAGATGGGGCCTGCACTGCCGAATCGCAATGTTTCAGGCCACCCTCAGACCAGCTCGACCGCGATGGCCGTTGCCTCTCCGCCGCCGATGCACAGGGACGCGATACCCTTTGTCTTGCCGTGGCGCTTGAGCGCACCGATCAGCGTGGTGACGATGCGCGTGCCAGAGGCGCCAATCGGGTGGCCGAGCGCGGTCGCGCCACCGTGGACGTTAATCTTCTCATGCGGGATGCCGAGATCATGCATCGCGAACATGGCGACACAGGCGAACGCCTCATTCACTTCGAACAGGTCGACATCGTCGATGCGCCAGCCGGCCTTGGCGAGACACTTCTGGATCGCGCCGACGGGGGCGGTGGTGAAATCCTTGGGCGCCTGCGCATGCGCGGCATGGGCAACGAGGCGCGCGACCGGCGCCACGCCCTTGGCCGCAGCAACGCTTTCACGCGCCAGCACGACAGCGGCGGCACCATCCGAGATCGAGCTGGAGGTGGCGGCGGTGATCGTGCCATCCTTGGCGAAGGCGGGGCGCAGCGTCGGGATCTTGTCCGGCATCGCCTTGCCCGGCGCCTCATCCGTATCGACGATGACATCGCCCTTGCGGCCAGCGATGGTGACGGGGACGATTTCGCTGGCGAAGCCACCATCGGCAATCGCCGCCTTGGCGCGGCTCAGCGATTCGAGCGAATAGCCGTCCTGCGCCTCACGCGTCAGCTGATAGGCGTCCGCGGTATCCTGTGCGAAGGTGCCCATCGCGCGGCCCGCGTCATAAGCATCCTCCAGCCCGTCGAGGAACATATGATCATAGGCGGTGTCATGGCCGATGCGCGCGCCCGAGCGATGCTTTTTCAGGAGGTAGGGCGCGTTGGTCATCGATTCCATGCCGCCCGCGACGACCAGATCGACACTGCCAGCGGCGAGTGCCTCCGCACCCATGATGATCGTCTGCATACCCGAACCGCAGACCTTGTTGACCGTGGTCGCCTGAACCGATGCGGGCAGGCCCGCCTTGATCGCAGCCTGACGCGCAGGCGCCTGACCCAAGCCGGCGGGAAGCACACAGCCCATGTAAATGCGTTCGATATCCTCACCCTCCACACCAGCGCGTTCGACCGCAGCCTTGACCGCCGTCGCGCCAAGATCGGTTGCCGAAACATCAGCCAGCGCGCCCTGCATCGCGCCCATCGGCGTGCGGGCATAGGAGAGGAAAACGACAGGATCGGACATGGGGAAGGCTCCGCTTGCGCGAGTCTCAAGCTCGCATGACGAGAAGGTGGCGGGGGTTTACCCCCGCCGTCGCCATGCTGCAATGCGGCAAAAGCCGCGCCGCCCGACCGGTGCCGGTCAGTCGCCGGTCAGGATACGATCCACCAACTGCTTCACGGTGGGCGTGAAGTTATTGGAATAGAAAGGATCCTGCTTGAAACGGTAAGCGGCGTGCCCCGCGAACATCAGGTTGCGGTCGATATGGCCGCCATGGGAAATATCCTGCAACGTCTTCTGGATGCAGAAGCTGCGCGGGTCCGCGAGGCGACCGGTGGAATGATCGTCATGATCCTTCCAGGAAGAAAAGCCGCAGTGCGACAGACAGCCCATGCATTCGCGCTGGTCGGTCGAAATATGGTCGCGTTCCTCCGGCGTCACGAAGATGATCGTGTCATCCGGCGTCTTCATCGCCGAGGTATAGCCCGCAGCCACCCAGCCCTGCGCGGCGGCATAGGCCTCCGCCGTAACCCAATATTTCTTGCGGTCGACCTCCAGCCGGACGGTCGCGTCCCCACCTTCGGCCTTGGCAAAGGCGATCTGGCGGGCGGAGCGTGCCTCGAGATTGCGCAGGAAGGGATTGCGAACGGCCGAGGAATAGAAGCCGGTGGGCGAGAAACGGTGCAGCAGCACATCGCCCGGTTCGAGCGTGCGCAGATGATCCTTCCACCCCTGCGGAATGGGGCTTTCCACGGTGAGCAACGGGCGGGTGCCAAACTGGAAGGCGATCTGGCCCAGTTCCGGATTGTCGATCCAATTGGCCCATTCGCGCAGGAACCAGACGCCGCCGGCCATCACGATCGGCACATCTTCCGATACGCCTTCGGCACGCATGGTTTCCCGCAGCGCCTTGACGCGGGGATAGGGATCCTCCGGCTTCAGCGGATCTTCCGCATTGGAGAGGCCGTTGTGGCCGCCTGCCAGCCAGGGATCCTCATAGACCACCGCGCCGAGCCATTCGGGCACCTTTGAATAGGCGCGTTTCCAGAGCGCGCGGAAGGCGCGGGCCGAAGAGACGATGGGGAGATAATAAACGCCGTATTTCGCGGCGATCTCACTCAACTTATAGGGCATGCCGGCGCCGCAGGTGACGCCATTGACGAGGCCCCGTGTCGCTTCGAGCACACCGTGCAGGATCGGCTGCGCACCGCCCATTTCCCACAGGACGTTGATGTTGATCGCGCCGCGGCCGGCGTTGATGTCATGCGCGCGCTTGATCTGGGTGATCGCGCCGCGGATGCCATAGTCGACCAGTTCCTGATGGCGTTCGACACGGGTTGTCCCGTGGAACACCTGCGGAATCATCTCGCCATTGTCGTCATAGCTGTCGGCATTAACCGCACTGATCGTGCCGATGCCGCCTGCGGCGGCCCATGCGCCCGAACTGGCGTGATTGGTTGCCGATACCCCCTTGCCGCCTTCGATCAGCGGCCACACTTCGCGGCCCGCATAACGGATCGGCTTCAACCCGATGGACAACTCGCTCTCCTGAAAACGCTCCCCCGAAACTCTGCCTATAGCTGTGCCAACACGAAATGCGCGCCCTTTTTTATTGGTCGGGCAGAGGGCCTTCGCCGTCATGCGCAGCCTTCTTGAAGGGTCGCAGCACCACGAAGGATAGAACTGTAATCGCGGAGAGTATGACCGCCACATCATAGCTGCCGAGCCCGACAGCCGCGCCGATCGCGCCAGTAGCCCACAGGCTGGCGGCCGTCGCAGTGCCGTGCACATTATGGCCCATTTTGAGGATCGCACCGCCGCCGATGAAGCCGATGCCGGTGATCAGCCCTTCGACGACGCGGGCAAGTGGCGCAGCCTGGCCGGCCATCACCGGTTCGACCGCCTGAATGAAACCGCAGCTGGCGACAGCGACCAATGGAAAGGTGCGCAAGCCGGCGCTCCTATCCCCCCGTTCGCGATTCCAGCCAATCGGCACAGCCAGCAGATAGGCGGTCAGCAAAGCCGCCAGATTGGGCAGGACATCGAAACTGTTGCCGGCAAAAATCTCTGTCACATGGCTGCTCCGGACGGGAGCAGATGAAATGCCGCAGCAGCCGAAACGATCCCTTCAGCCCAAAGCCGCCAGATCGCCGACAGCCCTGCCATAGAGCCGGGCGTAAGCGCCGATCATCGCCGCCTCATCGAAATGCTTGCTGGCGCAAAGGCGGTTCGCGGCCCCGATCCGGCGACGCAGCGGCGCATCGGCCGCAAGGCGGGCCATGGCATCTGCCAGCGCAGCGGCCGAGCGGGGCACAATGAAGGACGCGTTTTCGGGCGCCACCATCTGCGCCACATCACCGACCGGCGGCGCGATAACCGGCAAGCCCGCCGCCATCGCCTCTATCACCGAAATCGGCTGCTGTTCGGAATAGGAAGAGAGGGCGAGCATATCGAAATGGCCGACATAGCGGTGCGGATCGGCAAGGAAGCCGGGCAGCAGCAGCCGATCGGCCACACCGCAACGTGCAGCCGTCGCCAATAGGCGTTCGCGCTCCGGCCCTTCGCCGACGATCAGCAGACGGACAGTGGGCGGAGCCAGCGCCAGAGCCTCCACCAGCAAATCCAGCCCTTTGACCTCGCGCAGGCCGGCAATGGTGCCGACCACGACATCGCCTTTGCCCTTTTTGAAGCCGGGGATGGAACCGGCGACTGGCGGCGCTGCATAGTCAGCGATGCGTATGCCGTTGGCGATACGGTGCAGCGGCAGGGCCCGCCCCCAATGCGCGCGGGCCGCATGCTCCAGTGTGCGGCTGGGCACAACCAGCGCGCTGAGCGTGGGAAAGGCGGCGCGGCGGAAAGCATTACGACGCCAGTCCAGCCGTTCAGTCTCATCCTCGTTGAACCCATCCTCATGATGGATGATCGGCGGCAGCGGCATCAGCCGGGACAGCAGCCGGTGCGCCATGACTGCATCCATCGCGCCCCAATTGTAACTGAGCACCAGATCGTAATTCTGCATATAGCGGGCGAGCGCGAGATAGCGTGAGGGGCTGGGCTTTCCATGCAGCGCCGGGGCGCGGGTTTCGACGGGGAAGTCAGCAACAATGCCCGGCGCGATGGCCGCACGGGCGCCGAGCTGATCCGGCATGCCGGAGAGGATGGTGTGGCGTGCGCGCGCGCCGAAGGCATTCATCAGCCGCACAGCGCGCGCTTCCTTTCCGCCGAGCGAAAAGGTCGAGTGGCAATGGAGGATGCGCAGTGCCCCGCCGGCCACGGAGCGGCTCAGAGCTTTGCCAGCAGCGCGTCAATCGCTGCCACCGCTTCGGGTTCATCGAGAGTGGGCGCATGGCCTGTGCGGGCGATGGTGGCGGTGGCAAGGCCAGGGTGACGCTTGGCCATCGCCTTGACGGTGGCGGGGGCAAGAATGTCCGAGCGCTCACCGCGCAGCGAGAGGATCGGGATCGCCTTCAGCGCATCAAAGGCCGGCCACAAATCGCCGCCTGATTCCCCGCCCGGCACACGGAAAGGCTGGGCGATATTGGCATCATAATCGGGAATGATGCGCCCTTCGCGCGTGATGCGGTGGGTGCGTTTGGCCATCACCAGCCAGTCTTCGAGCCGCCAGTCGGGATAGACACCGGCATTGGGGAGTGCGATCGCGCGCGCGGCATGAACCCAGGTGGGATAGCTGGCGGCCGCGCCGACATAGCCACGAATCCGTTCCAGCCCCTCAGCCGCGATCTCCGGCCCGATGTCATTGAGCACCGCCGCGGCCAGCCGGTCGGGATGCATGGCGCCGAGCAGCATGGTGACGATCCCGCCGAGCGAGGTACCGACGCTTACGAAACGGGTGATCCCCTCCGCCTGCAGCAGGGCCATCACATCCTGAACATAGGTGAGCGGCACATAGGTGAGCGCATCCTTGGCATAGCCGCTTTCACCGCGCCCGCGGAATTCGACGGCATAGACGGTCCGCCGTTGCGCAAGATGCGGGGCCAGCCGGTCAAAATCGCGCGCATTGCGGGTCAGGCCGGGCAAGCACAGCAGCGGCAGGGCATCCGGCGCCGGATCGATCGCGGCATAGCGGCGGGCGTGCAGGCGCACGCCATCATTGGACCACCAGAAGCAGTCTTCCCAACCCGCAGGAGCGGCCTTTGCAGGGACACGCGTTGCCATCCCCACAGTCTATCGCCACATGGGGCCCATGACGCAAGCCTTGCCCCGGCCTGATCCGGCCATCCTCGCGATTGCCGACATGATCGGAGATGCCGTGGAGGCGGCGCGGTTCCCCCAGCATATCCTGCGCTGGCGCAACGACCGGGCGGCAGCGGCGATCGGGCTGGAGGCGCTGGACGATGCGGCGTGGGTCGCGGCCTTCGGACAGTTCGAACCCTTGCCCGGCAATCTGCCCCGGCCGCTCGCGCTGCGGTATCATGGCCACCAGTTCGGCAGCTACAATCCCGATCTGGGTGACGGGCGAGGATTTCTGTTCGCGCAATTCCGGGACCGCGACGGCCGGTTGATCGATCTGGGCACCAAAGGGTCAGGCCAGACGCCCTATAGCCGGTTCGGTGACGGGCGGCTGACGTTGAAGGGCGCGGCGCGTGAATTGCTGGCGACCGAAATGCTGGCGGCACTCGGCGTCGAGACCAGCGCGACTTTTTCGATCATCGAGACGGGCGAGGCGCTGCATCGCGGCGACGAACCATCGCCGACACGCTCCGCTGTGCTGGTGCGGCAGAGCCACGGCCATATCAGAATCGGCAGTTTCCAGCGGCTAGCCTATTTGGGCGAGGCCGAGGCGATGGAACGGCTGCTGCGTTACTGCCTGGCGAACTATGCCCGCGTCGATGCGGGCCAGGCGCAGGCGCTGCCGGTCGATGAAGCGGCGGCCATGCTGGTGCGGTTCAGTGCCGAACGCTGCGCGCGCATGGCAGCGAGCTTCATGGTCGCGGGCTTTGTCCACGGCGTGCTCAACAGCGACAATATCAACATCAGCGGAGAGAGTTTCGATTACGGGCCATGGCGGTTCACGCCTGAATGGGACCCGGCCTTTGTCGCTGCCTATTTCGACCATGGCGGCCTTTATGCGTTCGGACGCCAGCCGCACGTGATCCACTGGGATGTCGGGCAATTGGCCGTGAGCCTGCGCACGATCGCGCCAGCTGAGCCACTGGTCGAAGCGCTGGAGGTTTTTGCGCCCGCCTATGAGGCAGCGATTGCCGAACGTTTCTGCTGGAGGCTGGGGGTGAGCGGAGCAGATGCCGCCAGCGACCGTGCGCTGGTGCTGGCCGCCGAACGCTTCATGGTGGCGAGCGGAACGCGGATCGACCGGTTCTTCATCGACTGGGCCGGCGGGCGCGTGGCCGCGGGTGACGAGACGCCAGAGCGGCAGGCGCTGATTGCGGCGCTCGCAGGCCGGGAGGCGGTGCGCGGCCGATGGTGGGAGGATACCCAGCCACAATCGATGGATGTTGAGGAAGTCGAGACAATTTGGGCAGCGATCGCAGAAGGCGATGAATGGCAACCACTTAACAATAAAGTCGCGGCAATAAGGGCGATGGGCGCGGCGCTGGCCGCTTGAACAAGGGCTGCGGCAGTTGCGGAATCATGCAACGAACCTATGCTGCCGCGGCTAGGCATTATTGTAGATGGCCGACCAGTTGCATGTGCCGGACAAGACGGTCGAGGGGATGATGACAGCACAATTGACGTCGCATGACCCGGCGACCGGCGATCTGGTCTGGCAGGGCACGGCTGGCGATGTCGATGCCGAAGTCGCGCGGGCGCGCGCCGATTGGCCGCTGTGGGTCGCCCTGCCGCTGGCGAAGCGCATCGATTCACTGAAACGATTTGCCGAACGGCTGAAGGCCGACCCCGAGCCGATGGCCACCCTGATCGCGCGTGAAACCGGCAAACCGATGTGGGAAGCGAAGGCCGAGGTCGAAAGCGTCTGCGCCAAGGTCGACATTTCGGTGAAAGCCTATGCCGAACGCACCGCCCAGCGGCGCAGCGACGGCACCATGGGTACCCGCACCGCGCTGCGCCACAAGCCGCACGGGGTGATGGCGGTACTGGGCCCCTATAATTTCCCCGCGCATCTGCCCAATGGCCACATCATCCCGGCGCTGCTCGCCGGCAATGCCGTGGTGTTCAAGCCATCGGAGAAGACGCCGGGGGTCGGCCAGATGCTGGTCGACCTGCTGCACGCAGCGGGCGTTCCAGAAGGGGTGGTCCGCATCCTCCACGGCGGGCCGGATCAAGGCCGCGCTCTGGTATCCCATGCCGATGTTGATGGCGTGTTGTTTACCGGTTCGGCACGCACCGGCATCGCCATCAACCGCAGCCTTGCTGCCCGGCCTGACAAGATTGTCGCGCTCGAAATGGGCGGCAACAATCCGATTGTTGTCTGGGACACGCGCGACATTGCCAGCGCGGCAACATTGGTCGTGCAGTCCGCCTTCATGTCCGCCGGCCAACGCTGTTCCAACGCGCGCCGCCTGATCGTGCGGGACACGCTGGCGCCGGCGCTGCTCGACGATATCCGCAAGATCACGGACCGGCTGATCGTCGGCGCGCCATTTGACGATCCACAGCCCTTCATGGGCCCGGTGATCGACAATGAGACTGCCGACGGGCTGATGGAAAGTTTCCTCTATTTCCTGTCGAGCGGGGCGCAATCCATCCGCTTTATGACGCGCCCGGACGAGAGCCGCCCGTTCCTGACCCCCGGCATTGTCGATGTGACCACTATGGCCGAGCGGCCCGACATCGAGCTGTTCGGCCCCCTGCTTCAGGTGGTGCGCGTCAGCGATTTCGATCAGGCGATCGCGGAGGCCAATGCCACCGCCTATGGCCTGTCTGCCGCGCTGATCGGGGGTTCGCCTGAGGATTATGACAAATTCTGGGCCAATGTCCGCGCCGGCGTAATCAACTGGAACCGGCCGACCAACGGCGCATCATCATCCATGCCGTTCGGCGGGGTCGGCCTGTCCGGCAACCACCGGCCGAGCGCCTATTATGCGGCGGACTATTGCGCCTATCCGGTTGCATCGACCGAGGCAGAAGTGCCGCGCGCAACCATCGGCATCGGCCTGGCGCAAGATTGAGGCCCCGCAAAAGCAGAGCTTGAAGGCCCCCAAGGACTCCTGCCTTCCTTTGCCGGAGCAGCCGGCGCACCCATGCCGCCATGGTGGCTCTCCCTCCCCCCGGCCCTGCATCCGTGCCCGGCACCGTCCATCTGGTCGGTGCCGGGCCGGGTGCAGCGGACCTGCTCACGCTGCGCGCGGCGCGTCTGATCGGCGCTGCGTCTATCATCGTCCATGACGGCCTGGTGGAGCCCGAGGTGCTGGCGCTGGCCCAGCCCCATGCCCGGATGGTGAGCGTCGCCAAGCAGCGCAGCCGCCATTCCATGCCGCAGGAAGAGATCAACGCGCTGCTCGTTGCCGAGGCGCTGGCCGGGCATGATGTGGTGCGACTGAAGGGCGGCGATCCATTTGTGTTCGGTCGCGGCGGCGAAGAAGCAGAGGCCTGCCGCGCCGCTGGCGTTCCGGTCGAGGTCGTGCCGGGCGTCTCCGCTGCGCTCGCCTGTGCCGCGCAGGCGCAAATCCCGCTGACCCACCGCGAAGCATCAAGCGCGGTCAGCTTTGTCGCCGGCCAGTGCAAGGGCCTCACTGAACAGGATTGGTCGGGACTTGCCGGCCAGGGGCGAACCCTTGTCATCTACATGGGCGTCGCGACCGCGGACGCGATCGTCGAGAAGCTGATTGCCGATGGTGTCGATCCTGCGACCCCGGCAGCGGTGCTCGAGGGCGGCGGACGGAGCGCCTTTCGCGCGCTGCGCACCCTGCTGACCGACCTCGGCGCGCTGGTGCAGCGCGAGCGGGTGAAAAGTCCCGCGCTGCTGGTGATTGGCGAAGTCGCGGCACGCGGGCTGGCCGAGGATGCGCTGGCGCAATTCCGAACATTGATGACGGAGAATAGCCGGGCATGAAACTGCTGACCGGAAATGATTTGAAGGACGGGCGCGTGACCTGGTGGACCGGCTCCGGCTGGTCGCTCCATGTCGAGGACGCCGTCGATGTCGGCGAGAAGGGCGAGGCGATCCTCGCCGCCGAGGAAGGCGCACGGCGTGTGAACGCGCCCTATGTCATTGACGCCATCGCAACGCCCGAAGGCCCGCGCCCCGCACACATCAAGGACCGCATCCGCGCCCTGGGGCCGACCGTGCGCCCGGACCTGACGCTGAAACCCGCCGACCCTGCCGCCGGCGAATGGGTGATCTGACATGTATCGTTACGACCAATATGACCAGGCCATCGTCGACGCACGGGTGGCGGAATTCTCCGACCAGGTGGCGCGCCGCCTGGCGGGAGAAATCAGCGAGGACGAGTTCAAGCCGCTGCGGCTGACCAACGGCCTCTACCTCCAGCTGCACGCCTATATGCTGCGCGTCGCCATTCCCTATGGCACGATGGACAGCCGGCAGATGCGGATGCTGGCGCACATCGCGCGCACCTATGACCGCGGCTACGGCCATTTCACGACGCGCCAGAACATCCAGTATAACTGGATCAAGCTGGAGGATTCCCCGGCGATCCTTGCCGACCTTGCCAGTGTCGAGATGCATGCCATCCAGACGAGCGGCAATTGCATCCGCAACATCAGTTCCGACCAGTTTGCCGGCGCCGCCGCGGACGAAGTGGCTGACCCGCGCGTGTGGGCGGAAATGCTGCGGCAATGGTCCACCTTCCACCCCGAGTTCAGTTACCTCCCCCGCAAGTTCAAGATTGCGGTGATTGCGGCGGACGAAGACCGGGCAGCAATGCGCCTGCATGACATCGGCATCCAGCTGGTGACACAGGATGGCGTGGTCGGTGCGCGGGTGTTCGTCGGCGGGGGTATGGGCCGGACACCGATGGTGGCGCCCGAGATTGTGCCCTTCGTCCGGCGCGAAGATTTCCTCGCCACGATGGAAGCGTGCCTGCGCGTGTACAATCGCCACGGACGGCGCGACAATATCTACAAGGCGCGGATCAAGATCCTGGTCCACGATCTCGGGGCGGCGGAATATGCCCGCCAGGTCGAGGAAGAATTGGTCGCGGTGAAGGCGCTGGGCATCGACCCGCCAGCCGCCGAATGGGAACGGATCGAGCGTTTCTTTGCGATGCCCGAAGGGCTGGCCCCCAAAGCGTCACTGGCACTGGACGGCAAAGCTGGATCCGCCTTTGCCCATTGGCGGGCACGCAACACCCGGCCGCACAAGGTGGCAGGCCATGTGAGCGTGACCATCAGCCTCAAGCCCGTCGGCGGCATTCCCGGCGATGCGACCGCAGAGCAGATCGACGTGATGGCGGACCTTGCCCAGCGATATAGCCATGACGAACTGCGCGTCACGCACAGCCAGAATATCGTGCTGCCGCATGTCGCGGAAAGTGACCTGCCGGCGATTTACGACGCGCTGGTGGCAGCGGAGCTGGCGGATGCGAACATCGATCTGGTCAGCGACATCATCGCCTGCCCGGGTCTCGATTATTGCAGCCTTGCCAATGCCCGGTCGATTCCGGTCGCGCAGAAGATCGCGCAGCGCTTTGCCGATGCGGAGCGGCAGCGCGACATCGGGGAACTGAAGCTCAAGATATCGGGCTGCATCAACGCCTGCGGCCACCATCATGCGGGCCATATCGGCATCCTCGGCGTCGACCGGAAGGGCACTGAAAATTACCAGCTACTGCTCGGCGGATCGGGCGCGGAAGATGCGAGCCTGGGCAAGATCATGGGTCCGGGCTTTGACGAGGATGGCGTGGTCGATGCCGTCGAGAAAGTGGTCGAACGGTACCGGACGCTGAGAAGCGATGGCGAGCGTTTCCTCGACACCTATCGCCGCGTCGGCATGGAGCCGTTCAAGGAGGCAGTCTATGGTTGAGCTGCGTTTCCGCACCGATGAGGCACCCGAGCAGCCGGCGGTGACGCTCGATGCCTTCCTCGACCAGTCAAACGCGACCGCTGTCCGGCTTGAGCCGGATGACGAGCCGCGTGCGTTGCTGCCGCATCTCGATCGCATCGCGCTGATCGAAATCGCCTTCCCCAAGTTCCGGGACGGACGCGGTTATTCCTCCGCACGCATCCTGCGCGAAGCGGGCTATGCCGGCGAACTGCGCGCCGAGGGCGACGTACTGGTCGACCAGATCGGCTTTATGCGCCGCTGCGGGTTTGACAGTTTCGCGCCCGCACGGCCGCTCGATATGGCGGCAGTGGAGCGGGCGCTGGAGCGTTTTGCCCATGTCTACCAGCCCGCCGCCGATGGCGCGGTGCCGGTGTGGAAGCTGCGCCATGGCGGTTAAGACGCGCGAGAGCCGGACCCGCGACCGCATCAGCATTGGCCCGCGGGCGGGCGCGCACGACATCATCCGCCTCAACAATTTCTACCGTGGCGCCGATACTGCCGAGCTGTTGAAGGCAGTGTTGTGTGAGAAGATCGCCGGTGACGTCGCGCTCGTTTCCTCCTTCGGTGCAGAGAGTGCGGTCCTGCTCGATCTGGTGGCAGGGGTCGATCCGGCTGCCGCCATATTCTTCCTCGATACCGGCAAGCATTTCCCGGAAACGCTGGCCTATCGCGACCTTCTGATCGAACGGCTGGGCCTAACCAACCTCGTCACCCTGCATCCCGACGCGGGCGAAATTGCCGCGCGCGACGACAAGGGGCTGCGCTGGTCATTCGATCCTGACGGCTGCTGCGACCTGCGCAAAGTGCGCCCGCTGGAAGCTGCGCTTGCGCCGTTTGACGCGACAATTTCCGGCCGCAAGGCCTTTCAGTCATCCACCCGGGCCAACCTGCCGATGTTCGAGCTGGAGAACGCGACCGGCCGGATCAAGGTCAATCCGCTGGCGCGCTGGACGGTGGCGGACATTGCCGCGCACATGGATGCGCGCGCGCTGCCGCCGCATCCACTGGTGGCACAAGGCTATCCTTCCATCGGCTGCGCGCCCTGCACATCCAAGGTGCAGCCGGGCGAAGACCCGCGAGCCGGGCGCTGGCGTGGCTGGGACAAGACCGAGTGCGGCCTGCATGGCGAGGTCAAGACCATGCCGCCGGGGCCGGGCGAAGAACCGGTATTCTGACCCTCTGCACGAGGCGGCGCTTCGACAAGGTGGCCGTGATGCGCTATGGGCCAAGCTGCTCTTGAGGAGGGGTCCTGTCATGCGTCCGATCTTTGCCGCCGCCCTTGCCATATCCGCGCTATCGCTGGCGGGAATGCCCGCCGCGCCGGCACTGGCGGCGCTGGAACAGGGCGCCCGCGCGCCGACATTCACCCTGCCCGCAGCGCAAGGCGGACGCCGCCTCACCGTCTCGCTCGACCGGCTGCTGCGGCGCGGACCGGTGGTGATCTATTTCTTTCCGCGTGCCTTCACGTCCGGCTGCACCATCGAAAGCCGCGCCTTTGCCGAGGCGATACCCCAGTTCCGAGCAGCGGGCGCGACGGTGATCGGCATATCGATGGATGACGTCGATACGCTGGAGCGTTTTTCGACGCAGGAATGCCGCGGCGCTTTCCCCATGGCTTCGGCGAGCAGCAATCTGATCGCGCAATATGATGTGGTGCTGCGCGAAGGGATGAGCCGGCGGACCAGCTATGTCATCGGAACCGACGGGCGTATCGCCCATGTCCATGACGACATGAACCCCAATGACCATGTCCGCGAAACGCTGGCGGCCGTGCAGCGGCTGCGCGCCGCCCGGCGCTAAGCCAGACTGTTAGGCCCGCCGCTTTACCAGCGCGGAGCGTTCGCAGGCGCAGACGGTTTCGCCGCGCTGGTTGATCAGTTCGTGGCGGAAGGTGACGATCCCGGCGTTCGGGCGGGACTGTGATTCCTTGAGCGCGATCACCTCGCTCGTCGCGCGCATCGTATCGCCGATAAACACCGGCTTGGGCATCACCAGCCTGTCATAGCCCAGATTGGCGACGAGCGTGCCGAGCGTGGTATCGCCGACCGAGAGGCCGACCATCAGCGCGAAAGTATAAGTGCCGTTGACGAGGATCTGGCCGAACTCGCTATCCCGTGCGGCCTCCGCATCGATGTGCAACGGCTGGGGATTGTGGGTCATCACCGAGAAGAGGAGATTGTCCGTCTCCGTCACGGTGCGGCGGATCTCATGCTCGATCCGGTCACCCACCGTCCAGTCATCGAAAAAGCGCCCGGCCATCAGCTGAGCCCTGAAAGCATCCGGCCGGCGGTCGAGCCGCCGTCAACGGGGATGACCGCGCCCGAAATGTAGCGCGCGGCATCGCTGGAGAGGAACATGCAGGCGTCGGCAATCTCGTCCACCGTGCCCATGCGGCCCAACGGAACGCCGGCGTTGACGCGCGCTTCGGCCTCCGGCGTGGGAGCGAGGCGGGCCATCCCTTCTGTCCCCGCGATCGGGCCGGGCGCGACCGAATTGATGCGGATGCCATCACGCCCCCATTCCATCGCGAGGCAGCGGGTGATCATGTCGACCCCGGCCTTGGCGGCGCACACATGCACCTGCAGCGGCATGGCGATCCAGGCTTGGGCTGCGGAAATGTTGATGATGCTCGCGCCCGGTTTGGTGAGTGCATCATAAGCGGCGCGCATGACGTGCCAGGTGCCGAGCGTGTCGATATCCGTGACGGTACGAAAACCCTTGGAACTGATCGCGGTGGCGGGCGCCGGGAAATTGCCGGCAGCACCGGAAATGAGGATGTCGATGCTGCCGCGTTCCGCAACATGCGCGTCGACCGCAGCCTTCACCGCATCCCAATCCCGCACGTCGAGCGCGAAGCCGAGTGCCGGGTGGGTGTGGCTCAATGCATCCTTCGCCGCGGCGACCTTGTCCGGATTGCGGCTGGCGACCGAAAGGTTGGCGCCGGCGCGCGCAAAACCATGCGCAATGCCGAGGTTGATTCCGCTGGTGCCGCCGAAGACGAACACATTCTTGCCGCTGAAATCATAAGTCGGGCGGGTCATTCGGCTACTCCCTCTCTGGTGCAAGGCCATGCTGGTGCATGGCGATGGGCCGTTGCAGGACTGTTCGCAAATGCAGTGCCGGTCAAGCGACGCGCGACCGCATGCGTCATCCCCGCGCGGCGGCCGATGCGCTTTCCACCCGCGCACGATCCGCGAGCATCAGCGTCGAGCTCGCCTTGGCGAGTATGCGTCCCTCCGCGTCGAGCAGGCGACCTTCGAAAAAGCAGGTCGAGCGGCCGCGCTTTTCAACCCAAGCCTCTGCTGTCAGCACGCCGGGGCGGGCGGGCGCAAAGAAACTGACCTTGAGTTCCAGCGACATGGGAACGACATCCGGCCCCGCCATGGCGATCGCGGCATGCGCCATCGCCGCATCGATCCAGCCGGTGACGAACCCGCCCTGCACCACCCCGCCCGAATGGCACATGTGCGCGCCCGCCCGATACTCGATCCGCGCCCGCCCGGCCGGGTCCATCTCCACCACCCGCACAAGGCCAAGCGTTTCGGAAAGGTCGGACGGGGGAATGGGGTTGGGTGCGTCCGCCATCACTCCTCCCCCATCCTGAGCGCGGCGATGAAGGCTTCCTGCGGGATTTGGACGCTGCCGTATTCGCGCATCTTCTTTTTGCCCTCTTTCTGCTTTTCGAGGAGCTTTTTCTTTCGGGTGATGTCCCCGCCATAGCATTTGGCGGTCACATCCTTGCGCATGGCGGCGATGGTTTCGCGGGCGATCACCTTGCCGCCGATCGCGGCCTGGACCGGGATTTTGAAGAGGTGGCGGGGGATCAGATCCTTGAGCCGTTCGCACATGCCGCGACCGCGGCTTTCGGCGCTGCCACGGTGGACAATCATGGACAGGGCATCGACCGGTTCGTTGTTGACGAGGATGCTCATCTTCACAAGGTCGCCCGGGCGGTGGCCGATCTGGTGGTAATCGAAGCTGGCATAGCCCCGGCTGATGGATTTCAGACGGTCGTAGAAATCGAACACCACTTCGTTGAGCGGCAGTTCATAGACGACCTGCGCCCGGCCGCCGACATAGGTCAGCTGTTTCTGGATGCCGCGCCGGTCCTGACACAGTTTCAGGATCGAGCCGAGATATTCGTCGGGGCAATAGATGGTCGCCTCGATCCACGGCTCCTCAATCTCCAGGATGCGCACCGGATCGGGCATGTCGGCCGGGTTATGCAGTTCGAGGTCGCGGGCGTCCTCATTCTTGGTCTTGCCCAGCTTGAGCTTGTACACCACCGACGGCGCGGTGGTGATGAGATCGAGATCATATTCGCGGGTCAGCCGCTCCTGAATGATTTCGAGGTGCAGGAGGCCGAGGAAACCGCAGCGGAAGCCGAAGCCCAATGCGGCCGAGCTTTCCATCTCGAACGAGAAGCTGGCGTCATTCAGGCGCAGTTTGCTGATGCTTTCACGCAGCTTTTCAAAATCGGCGGCGTCGGTGGGGAACAGGCCGCAGAAAACGACCGGCTGCACTTCCTTGAACCCCGGCAGAGGAGCGGCGGCGGGCCGCTTTGCATCGGTGATGGTGTCACCGACGCGGGCCTGCGCGACATCCTTGATCTGCGCGGTGATGAAGCCGATTTCGCCCGGCCCCAGTTCGGGCAGATGCTCGATCTTGGGTGTCATGCAGCCGACACGGTCAATCAGGTGGGTGGTGCCCGCCTGCATGAATTTGATCTGCTGACCCTTTTTGATGACGCCATTGATCACCCGGACGAGGATGACGACGCCGAGATAGGGATCATACCAGCTATCGACGAGCATGGCGGTGAGCGGTGCTTCGCGGTCACCCTTTGGCGGGGGGATACGGGTGACGATGGCTTCGAGCGTTTCGGCAATGCCGATGCCGGACTTGGCGCTGGCAAGCACCGCGTCATCAGCGGGCAGGCCGATGATGTCCTCTATCTCCGCCTTCACCTTGTCTACATCCGCCGCAGGCAGATCGATCTTATTGATGACCGGCACAATCTCATGGTCATGCTCGATCGACTGATAGACGTTGGCGAGCGTTTGCGCCTCCACCCCTTGCGCCGCATCGACGACGAGCAGCGCGCCTTCGCAGGCGGCGAGGCTGCGGCTGACTTCATAAGCGAAGTCGACGTGGCCGGGCGTATCCATCAGGTTGAGCTGATAGGTTTCGCCATCATTGGCGGTGTAGGAAAGGCGCACGGTCTGCGCCTTGATGGTGATGCCGCGTTCCTTCTCAATATCCATATTGTCGAGCACTTGGCTCGTCATCTCGCGCGCGGTGAGGCCACCGGTCTGCTGGATCAGACGGTCGGCGAGCGTGGATTTGCCATGATCAATATGCGCGATGATCGAGAAATTGCGGATGCGGGACAAGTCGGTCATGGCGCGCCGTTAGCAGCGTCAACGGCCCGTGTCAGCACGAGCTTGAGGCGGGCTCCAACCGCTGGATCGCGGCAAGGGCATTGGCGAAGCGGACGGGGCCTTCGCCGTTGATGTCCATGGCATGGCCTCCGCGCGCCGCGATCTCGGCCAACAGGAGGGTGCGGAAGCGCTGCCGGTCATCATCCGCGCCATAAACGCGGATAGCATCACGTTCCCAGGCGATGTCATTGGCAGTGACGAGATGACAGTCGGCAACGATCCGATCACCTGCAAACCAGGGGTCACGCCAGCCGTACATCATGTCCGCCCACACCGCTGTCACCAACGCATCGGTATCGGCAATGACATAGGCATCACCGGCGCGCGCGGCGGCGGCCATTGCCTCGGCAATAAGCCGTTCCTGCTCGCGGCCGATGTGGACCAGTTCGTCCATCGACACCGCATTGCCATGGGCGAGGCAATAATCCCGGCCATATTCGCGCACCGCCGTGCAGCCGAGATGATCGGCAAGGCGCTGGGCGAGCCAGCTCTTGCCGGTGCTTTCTGCCCCGGCGATGCAGATCAGGCGCGGAGCGCGATGGGCCATCATGCCGCCGCTTTCTCCGCTTCGCGCCATTCGCGCAAGCCGATGATGCACATGATGAGGAAGAGGGCGTAGAGGCCGGCGGTCAGCTGGAGATCACGGCTCCAGTATAGGCCGATGGCGATGATGTTGACGCCGATCCACCACACCCAGTTTTCGAGCTTGCGCCGGGCGAGCAGGATCTGCGCGCCAATGCTGAACATGGCGACAGCCGCATCCCACCAGGGCGCGGCAGCATCGGTGAAACGGTGCATCACCGTACCCCAGACGAGCGTCGCCAGCAGCGCGCCGAGCGGCCACAGCCAGCGTTCGCGCGCGCCCTGCCTTTCGACCGCGACCGGGCCGGAGAGGCCGCCTGCCCGCGCCCATTGCCACCATCCCCACGCCTGAACGACGACGAAGAAGAGCTGGAGCACCATGTCCGAATAGAGGCGCGCTTCGCGGAATATCTCGAAATAGAGGAGCACCATCGCGATGCCGAACGGGTAGTTCCAGATGCTCCGCCGGATCAGCAGGGCGATGTTGGCGACGCCCAAGGTCACGGCAACCAGTTCGAGCAGGTTCATGGCGAGGCCTTGGTCAGTCGTGTCTGGTTTGGGGCGGGGGCGACAGCGGATCAGCGCGGCCGCGTCCACAGCCCTTCGCGGGTCAGGGCGGCGTGCGAAGGCCGTTCGGGCACGATGCTGCGGGCGAGTGCGGCCGCGACAAAGCCAAGCTTTTCCGAGCGCGATGTCGTGACGCGATGGTCCCAGGCATGGTCGGTGCCTTCGCGCACCTTATCCGCAATCGCGCCATAGATGCCGGAAGCAGACAAGACTGCCCAGCGTGCGCGGAACGGCAGGCGCGCAGCGCCGATGCGGGCGGACGCCTCATGAAGATCGACAAATTCCGCCAGCCATTTCGCCATCACCGCGAGGCGCGAACGATAGGCAGGGTGCATGTGCTGGCCGGGCGGAATGTCCATTTCCACCAACCATTCCATCGGCAGATAGCAGCGGTCAGCGGCGGCATCCTCCGCCACGTCACGCGCAATGTTGGCAAGCTGGAAAGCAAGGCCGAGATCACAGGCGCGATCGAGCGTGTCCTCATCCTCCGGATCAACCCCCATCACCACCGCCATCATGCAGCCGACAGCACCGGCGACATTCCAGCAATAGCTGAACAGATCCGCCTCCGAACGCGGGCGCCAGCCGGCAGCATCGCGATCAAACCCTTCGATCAGGGCATCGGCAAAGCGGCGCGGAATGGGGCATTCGGCGTTGAGGACGGCAAGGCAATCGAACGCCGGCTCCCCGGTTTCTTGCCCGGCAAAGGCAAGATCGGTGAGGGTGCGGATGCGGGCTGCGCGTTCCAGCGCCTCGGCATCGGTGGGGTGCATCGCGCCGCCATGATCCTGACCATCGGCAATGTCATCGCAGGCGCGGCACCAGGCGTAGAGCAGCCAGGCGCGCTCGCGGGTGCGGGTATCGAACAGCTTGCTCGCCGCACCGAAGCTTTTCGAGCCACGCGCAATGCTGGCGCTGGCAAAAGCGACCAGATCATTGCGGCTGGCCAAGCTCACAAATCCTCCGCCTTCATCGCAAAGATGGTCTTGTGCGGGACATAGGCAGCCATCGCGCCGAGCAGATCATCAAGATCATCGCGCACGATCATGATGCCCTGATGCGCGGCACGGACGAAGCCGACCTCTGCCATGTGGCGGTTGAAGGCGACAAGATGGTCATAAAAACCGCCGACATTGAGCAGGCCCACCGGCTTTTCATGATAGCCAAGCTGGGCCCAGCTGATCGCTTCCCACAGCTCGTCCATGGTGCCGACACCGCCGGGAAGGGTCACAAAGCCATCCGAGAGATCGGTGAACAGCCGCTTTCTCTCATGCATGCCGGGGACGACGTGCAGCTCCGTGCAGCCGCGATGCGCAACCTCCGCGCCGACCAGCGCCTCCGGAATGATGCCGATGACTTCGCCGCCAGCGGCCAGCGCGGCATCCGCGACCGCACCCATCAGGCCGAGCCGCCCGCCGCCATAGACGACGCCGATACCGCGACCGGCGAGTGCTGTGCCGACGGCGGTGGCGGTTTCAACATAGATCGGATCAGCCGGGGTGGCTGAGCCGCAGTAGATGGCGAGACGTTTCATCCTTTCCCCCATGCCGTTCGTACCGAGCGAAGTCGAGGGGGGAGGCTGTTAAGCCAGATCGTCGATCATCAGGCCTGCCGTCGCCTTGGCGCTGCCCACCACACCCGGAATGCCTGCGCCCGGATGCGTGCCTGCGCCGACAAAATAGAGATTGCCGATCACATCATCGCGGTTGTGGGTGCGGAAGAAAGCACTCTGCCAGAGCACCGGCTCCAGGCTGAAGGCGCTACCTAGGTGGGCATTGAGATCATGGCCGAAGTCGGCCGGCGTATAGTGGAATTTCACCACGACCCGTTCATGGATGTCGGGAATGTTGCAGCGTTCACCCACCACATCGAGAATGCGCTTTTCGAACTTCGGCCCTTCGACCGCCCAGTCGATCGGCAGCTTGCCCATGTGGGCGACCGGCGCGAGCGCATAGAAGCTGGCGTGGCCCGGCGGGGCCATGCCGGGATCGGTGGCGCTGGGGTGGTGGAGATAGAGCGAGAAATCCTCCGGCAGCACGCCATTGTCATAAATGTCGGCGAGCAGGCCCTGATAACGCGGCCCGAACAGGATGCTGTGGTGCGCGATATGCGGGAAATCGCCCTTGAGCCCGAAGTGGGCGACGAACAGCGAGGGCGAGAAACGCTTGCGCGCAAGGCTCTTCGCCGCCTTTTTCCCGCGCGCGTTGCCCGACAGAAGATCACGGTAGCTGTGCATGATGTCGGCATTGGTCGCGACAGCATCGGCATCGGCCCGCCAGCCCGAGCGGGTTACGACGCCAGTAGCACGATCACCATTGGTGACGATTTCCGTCACCGGATCATCAAGCCGCAATGTTCCGCCCAGCCGCTCAAAATGGCGCACCATCCCCGCGATCAGCGCGTTGGTGCCGCCGCGAGCAAACCACACGCCGCCATCCTTTTCGAGCTTGTGGATGAGGGCATAGATGCTGCTGGTCTTGGTCGGATCCCCGCCGACGAGCAGTGTGTGGAAGCTGAAGGCCTGACGCAGCCGTTCATCCTTCACATAGGAAGAGACGATCGAATAGACGCTGCGCCATGCCTGATAGCGGGCAAGCGCGGGCGCAGCCTTCAGCATCGAGGCAAAGTCGAGGAAGGGCACGTGGCCCAGCTTCACATAGCCTTCTTCGAACACGCCGGCGCTGTATTCGAGGAACTTGGCGTAGCCTTCGGCATCCTCAGGCCGGAAGCGGGAGATGCCCGCCATGAGGACATCCATATCGTTGGTGTAATCAAGCTCCGACCCGTCGGGCCAGGTCAGCCGGTAGAAGGGCTGGACCGGCATGAGCTCCACATCCTGCGCCATGTCCGAGCCCGAAAGCCCCCACAATTCACGCAGGCAATCGGGATCGGTGATAACGGTGGGGCCGGCATCAAAGGTGAAGCCTTCGCGTTTCCAATGATAGCCACGACCGCCGGGCTTATCCCGCCCTTCGACGATGGTGGTCGAAATCCCCGCGCTCTGCAGCCGAATGGCGAGCGCGAGGCCGCCGAAACCGGCACCGATGACGATTGCTGTCTTGCTCATTTTCTTCCTGCCAAAGCCCGCATGGCAACGGCTATGGGGATGGGCGGGCGGCCCGACAATACCTTCATTCGGTCCACCCAAGTTGATTTTCCGGCATAAAAACGTTCAACCAGCGGACGCGGCAGACGGTAGAAATGCTGGAGCACACGGTAGCGTTCGTGCGGCTTTGCCGCGCGGAACAGCATTGTATCGAGCATCCGGTAAAAGCCGCCACGTGCCCAGACGCGTGCCGCGCGCTGGCGCAGAAAGGCAGCGGGGTCATCCAGCGGCCAGGCACGGGCAAGCGCGAGCGCTGTTTCGACTGCATGAGGCAGCGAATAGCCCGTGGTCGGGTGAAACAGACCAGCGCGCACACCTACACGGCCGACAGCATCATCAGCCGGCCACAGCGCATCGAAGTCACCGCCGATGACAACCGGGATGCAGCCTTGTTCCTCCCGCCCGATGCCGGTGACGTCCCAGCCCTTCATATGGGCATAATCGGCGATGCGCGCGGCGATAGCTTCCCGGTCAATAGCCGGATCATCGCTGTAATAGGTGTCTTCGACAAATAGCCGGTCGGGGCCAAAAGGCAGGACATAGATGAAGCGGTAACCGTCAATCTGATCGACGGTTGCGTCCATCACGATCGGGCGGGTGAGGCCATGGGGTGCTGCAAGCTGCAGTTCCTGCCCAACGAATTTCTGCCAGCCGCAATCATAGCCGGCCACTTCGCGCCCCGGCCCCCGTGCATCGATGGCGTGGGTGCTTTCGATACGATCGCCGCCGGCGAGCCGGGCGCCATGCGGATCGACGTTTTCAACCACGATGCCGGTACGCGCGCGATCCCCCAGCATGCGGCGAAGCTCCGCATCGAGCCGTTCGCTGGTGAGGCTGGCATAGGGCGTCGCAATCGTACGACGGCGACGTGGAAAGGCGATGTCATAGGCCGGCCAGCGCGCCTCAACGAGCGGTTCGATCAGATCGCGACCTTCCGCTGAAAGATCGCTGGCGAACAAGGACCAGACATGATTGCCGCCGAAACTGTCCCCGCCGTCGATCAATTCAACCTTCACCTCCGGCCTGAGCTTCGCAAAGGCGAGCGCGGTCAACGCGCCGGCAAGGCCGCCGCCGACGATCAGCAGATCGGGCTGGTTGGGAAGGTCCGGGGGAGACATTGACCGCCGCCTTAGCCGCTCTGGCAACGGCTGTCGAAGCCTGCGTCAATAATCGCGCTTAACGCGCACGTTGATGCTCTCATCATTCAGGGTCGAGATGGCGGCAAGGATCGCGAGCCAGCGGGTCACCTGATATTCGGCGCGGGTCGCGCTATAGCCTTGCCCGTCCGTGATGATCTCCACGAACACACGGCGGGTGATGTATTTTCCGGCAGCAACGCTGGTGCCTGAACCGATTTCGGTGTTGGCGGGCAGGATGCGCAGGCGATCAAGCCCGGTTGCGCGGCGGATGGCGTTGATCGGATCGAGCCCGTCGCCGCCGCTGCGCAGGCTGGCAAGGGCGATGCCGAGCTGGGCCGCCTCTGTCACCGAAATGTCTGTGATCGAGCTGCCGAAGAGAATGCGCGACAGCAGTTCATCCTCCGGCAGGGCAGGCGTGGAGGCGAAAGTGATTTCCGGCCTGAGGCCCGTACCGCGCACGCGGATTTGCGCGTCGATACCGGCGATGTCATCCACCGCCACAATATCTAGCACCGGATCGATGGTCGCACCGGTGAAGCGGATGGTGCCGCTTTCCAGTTCGAACCGGCGACCGGCAAAATTATAGTCGCCGCGCACCAGCCGGGCGGTGCCGGCGATGCCGAAAGTGTCGAGCGGGCCAGTGACGGCAACATCAGCAGACCATTCGCTTTCGAGGCCAAGGCCAGTGACAGTAAAATTGTTGCGTGCCCGCGCCCGGACATCAATTCGCCAACGTGTCGCGGCGCTCGCCACAGGGGGCGCCCGATCCCCCGGCACATTGAGTTCGACGACATTGATCACCGGCAGCGCCTCTGCCGATGTCGCGCGACCCAAGCGGAAGCGGCCTTGGTCGATGGTGAAATTGCCACTGATGACGCCGCCATTGCCGGTACTGAACAGACGCGCCGGGCCTGTGACACGCGCCGTGATGTCATCACGCGCCAGCAGCAGCGCATTCGTTGCCCGTAGGCGCAAGTCCATGCCGAAGCCGTCCGCAGCGGACAGATCGAAATCACCCTCCCCCGTCACGCGGCCGCCGCCCGGCGTTTCACCGGCGATGTTGCGCAATTGCAGGCGCGCACCATCAAAACGACCGACAGCGCTGGCATTGGTCACAACGGTGCCGGTCTGGAAACTTTCGAACCGCACGCCATTGGCACGCAGGGAACCGCGAATGCGCGGATCAGCGAGCGTGCCCCCGGCATCGGCGCTGACCGCGACCGGCCCCGACAGCGCCAGCGTTTCAATGCCGGTCAGGCGCCACAATGTCCCTGCCTCTCCATTATAGCGCAGGTTGGCTGTGAGCGGGGCGTTGACCACCCGCGCGATGAGATCATCACCGCCACCCAGCGGCGTGACGCGCCCCTGCACCCGGCCGATGGTCCGGCCGCCCTGACCGATCACTGCACGCAGCGCCGCGCTGCCCGGTTCCAACGCCCCGTTGAGCGCGATATCAAGCGAGCCGCCGCTATCGGTCAGGCCGACGCGGCTGAAATCGCGGAGGCGCAGTTGGGCACGCCCGGTGGGCAAGCCGGCTGCCTCACGATAGCTAAGCGTCCCGCTCGCCCGGCCGCCGAGGCCAAGTGTGGGATCGACAATGTCGAGCAACGACAGCGGAAGACCATCAAGGCCGACATCAAAAACGGTAACGCCGCTGCCAAATTCCCCTGACAGGCGGACGCGCCCGCCGGCAAAGGCCAGTTCGGCAGGGTCGAGCCGCCAGCCATCCTCTTCGCGCCGGATCACGGCTTCGCGTACCAGCCGGATCGGCTGACGCGCCAATGTGCCCGATGCGCCGATACGATAACGGTCAGGCGAGATGGCTGCCGCAAAGGCGAGTTCAAAACCGCGGCCACGTGTCCCCGCCATCGTGCCACGCACGGTCCCGCGCCCGTCGGTCACCCGGGCGGTGCCGGCCATCCGCACGATGGTGAGCGTGCCGCGACGGATGCCCGATCCTTCGAACGTGGCGTCAATGTCAGTCCCTGCCGGATCGAGCAGGATAGTCGCCCGCAACTGGCCGCGGCGAATGGCAATCGGCGGTGGCCCGGCAAAGTTGGCATCGCGCGCAGTGAGCGCGAGTACGATGCGCTGCACGCCGTCGGCCATCGACAAGGCGACATCGCCGTCAAGCCCGCCACCGGCAATCGAGAGGCGTCCGGCAAGGCCGCCAGCGACGACGGCCAGCCGGCCGCGCGCCACGGTGCCGCCCACGCTCAATCGCGCAATATCCAGCACGGCGGATCCGCCCGGGGGCAGGAGGATGCGCCCTTCGGCCTCGAACAGACCAAGGGTCGATCCCCCACGTGCTGAGAAGGCAAAGCCGGAGGCATCGGGCCGCAGCTGGAGATCGACATCAGCGAGGCCGGCCGCAGGCAGTGGACTGGCGAAGCGGAGATCAACATGTGGCCGCCCGATCGGCCCATCGAGAATGAGTGTGACCGGCCCATAGTCGCCGTGCTCGCCGCGCGCAGTGAAGCGGAAGGTGCCATCGGAGCGGCGCTCCCCTTCACCCGCCAGCGTCAGCAGTGGCGCATCAAGGCGAATGTTGGTGAAGCGTAGCACCCCGTCGGAACCGATCACGAGCGTGGTGGTGAGAGTCGGCAGCCCGCCCGCGAGGGTACGAAGGAAGCCATTGTCGAACCGCTGCATCGCGGCACGCGCCGTGCCGGTAATGGCGACATTGCCATCAGCGCGGCGGCGCGCTTCGATATCCGTCACCAGATCGACGCGGCCCAGCCCGCCTACCTCCAGCCCCGGCAACGCGCCATCGAAGCCAACCAGATAATCGCCCGTTCCAAAGTCGGCGGTGAGAGCGACGCGACCATCCAGCCCGTCCGACCGCAGCCGGATGAGATCGGAGGTGAGCGCGCCATCCTGCCATTGCAGCAGACCTTCCGCGCGGAGGTTGCGGACAATGCCGTCTGCGAACTCGCCAAGACCGGTGATGCGTTCGACCGTGAGGCGAAGCGGCAAACGGGCGATTGCCCCACCCGCGATCCCGTCGCCACGCGCTTCGATACCGGACAAGCGGGTGTTGCCGAAGGACAGCCAAGGCGCGCTCAACCGATATTCGAAACGGGGCTCTGCAAAGCCACCATCAAGCCGCGCGGCGAAGCGGACATTCTGCCCGTCCGTCCCGTCAAGCAGCGCGGCCGGCCGGCGCAGCCAGGCATCAACGCGGAACCCTGAGAAACGATTGTTGGCAAGATCGAGCGCCCCTGTGGTGCCGATCTGCAGACCTTCCCCCACCGCATCGAAGCGGCCGTCCCAGCGGCGGCCTTCAAACCGGCCTGACGCATCGATGGCGATGCCCTGCGGCGCGAGCCGATCGATGAGGCCATCGAGCACCAGTCCGGGGCGCACACGCCCGGTCATGCCGTAAAGCCCGTCGCGCGCGGTCAGCCGCAGCCGGGCCAGCGCGCCGCCGCCGGCATCGGCAATCAGCGCGCCCTGCCAATTCTGCCAATTGCCGCTGCCGCGCACGATGCCGGTGACGCCGCTGTCCAGCCCGGCCAGCGCCGCGATAACACCGCCTTTTGGTGCAACCAGATCAGCATCGATATCAAATGCCCCGCGATCGGGAGAGGCCACCAGATCAAGCGTGATGCGATCCCCGCCATCGATCAGGCGAGCATCCAAATCGATATCCGCAGTGCCAGTGCGGATGTCCGCGCGCCCGCGCACAGTGGCGACACGGGTTTCACCGGAGATAGCGCGGCCGAGCGTCAGGCGTTCGACCCGCAGATCATCGAGCAGGATGTCGAAATCGGGCAGGATCGGTGCGTCGGGATCGGTTTCCCGCAGTTCGGGCAGACGCGCCAGTGTGGCGCGCGGAATGACCAGTGAATCGATCGACAACCGGTTTCGGAAAACAAAGTCGAACGGCTGCCAATCCAGCCGAGCTTCCGCCACGCGCAGAAATTCGCCCTCGGGATCAGAGAGCCGCACATCGCGCAGCACAGCATTGCCGTAGATCGACCCTTCGATGCGGCCGATGCGGATCTTGAGCCCGCTGTCCGGTGAGAGCGTCGCGATCTGATCCGCCAAGAAACGACGCCCGGCTCCGCTATCGAGCAGCAGACCCGCACCAATCAACAGCAGAAGCAGCGCGGCAAATGTGCCGCCCAGCCAACGCCAGACGCGGCCCCGGCGCGGGGTGGGCGCGGGGGCAAGGTCCGTCTGTCCGCTGTCCGCCATCAGAAGGCCTGACCCAGGCTGACATAAACCCCGATACGGCTATCCCCGCGGCGCGGATTGAGCGGGGTGCCGACATCGACCCGGATCGGGCCGAAATTGGTCGCATAACGCACGCCGATGCCGGCACCGACGCGCAAATCGCCAATGTCGGACAGGCTCGGCACGTTGGAGGTATAGACGTTGCCGGCGTCGACGAAGGGCACGATCGAAAAATCGCCGAACGCCTTGATGCGTGCTTCGACAGCGACTTCGAACAGGCCGGTACCCCCAACGGGATCATTATCGAAACTGCGCGGGCCGATGGCCTGAAAACCATAGCCACGTACCGATCCGCCGCCGCCGGCGTAAAAACGCCGTGATGGGGCAATATCGTCTCGGTCCGCCCCGGAGATAGCGCCAAGCCGCAACCGCCCGGCGAGCACGGCCCGATCACCCAGCGGCAGATAGCCAGTCGCGTCAAACTGGGTTCGGACATAGGCAAAGGTGCCGCTGTTGAACGATACTTCGGGCATCACCCGGCCAGTGAGGCGGAAACCGCGTGTCGGATCGAGCAGATCATCCGAGCGATCCCAGGCAATCAGGCCCGAAACACCGCCGATGACATAGCGGCGGCGCAAATCCGCATTGCGCGCAGGCACAAAAGCCAGTTCATCAGTGCCGATGATTTCCGCCCCGACCGCCCAGCTCCATTCCTTTTGGAAAATGAGCGTGGAGGCCCGTTCGAGCCGTCCTTGGAGGAAGATGGTGCGCGCTTCGAACGCGTCACTATCGATATTGCTGGCCAACGCCTGCACCGTCAGCACGCGATCACGGTGCATGAAATTGTTGCGACGGAAGGTGACGCTGACGAGCTGTTCACGCGTGCCCGCGACGGCGCGCAGGATCAGTGCCCCTTCCGGCGGAAACAGGTTGCGATGTTCCCAGCTGACTTCTGCCCGAATGCCCTGACCGCTCGAAAAACCGACCAGCCCGGCAATCGTCCGCGGCGGTGCCGGCGCGAGGCTGACGCCGACATCGACGGTCTCGCCATCGGCATTGGCCTGCGGTTCAATTTCGACCGAGGCGATGAGCCCGGTGGCGATGAGCGCGCGGCGCAAATCCTCCACGTCAGACGCGCTATACCACTGGCCTGGACGGAAGCGGGCAATGCGCTGGATGTGCCTTGCACCGAGCAGGCCGTCATCGTCAGCAAGAACGCTGCCGAAGCGCAGGCGCGGGCCGGGAGTCACATCCTGTTCGAGCACACCCTGGCGCGTGTCATGATCGACCGTCACCAGTTCCTCGCCGCTTTCGGCGAACGGATATCCGGTGTCGCGCAGCGCCGCCTGAAGCGTAGCCTGCCCGGCGATGATGGCATCGGCGATGATCGGATCACCCGCGGCAATCGGATCACCCGGGGGACTGGCATAGAAAGGCGTCAGCCGAGCCGCTTCATCCGCGCCGGTAGTATCGAGCCCTTCGAGCCTGACGGACGCATAGGTATAGCGCGGCCCCGGCTGCACGACGAAGACGATGAGCAGCCGGTTGCCATCGCGCCGGACCTCATTGGTCAGTGTCGCGTCATAATAGCCTTCGTTACGCAACATGCGGTCGAGCAGAGCGCTATCCTCTGCAATGCGGCGGTTGATCTGGGCGCCATTGGCGGGATCATCATCGCCTGCACGCAAAACAGAGAGGCCATCGAACCGCGTCTCGAACAGCGCATCGGCAATGCCGCCGAAGCCTTCCAGCACGACCGAGTAGCGCAGTTCCTCAGCGACCGGCGCCAAAGCGGGCTGTGCGGCATCTCCCGCCGCGACCAGATTGCCTTCAACAGGCAGGGGCACCGCACCATTGGCGTCGGCCAATTGCTCACTGCCATTTTCCAAGGGGAACAGCGGTGCTTCATCAGCATCAGCGACCACCGGCGGGAGCTGGGGCAGCGGATTAAGGGTGCCGTCCAGTTCGGGCCATTCAACCTCCCAAGGCTCGGCAGCCGACGGGAAAGTCCCGGCATCCGTTTCAACCGTTTCGGCAGGCGGGAGTTCACCCTCCGCGATCGGATCGAGCGGGGGCAGGTTTTCCAGATCCTCGGGCACAGTCTGCGCCAGCGCGACCGGCGCGCAAGCAATCAACGCCGCCGCCGTGGAAGCGCGTAAACTGGCAATAGCTATCTGTCGCAGCGTCACGCCGTCCGCTTTGTTGATTGTCGCCGACGCGACCCTTGGCCTATGCAACGCCTGTTTCAGGAAAAAGTCGCGGCGCGCAAGCATCCACTCGGCATAGAGGCGCAGGTCCCTGCCGGAAAGTCAGCAGATCCGCGTTTCCAAATCCGCCAGCATCGCGTGCACGGCAGGGGGGGCGGCCCCCATCGCGGCTTCGCCACGCCAGTGCAGCTCGGCGCTGCGCACCCGTTCGTAAAGATGGAGGCTGGCGTGCACCAATTTCTGTGCGCCATCAGGAAAACAGGCGCACAGTTCGGCATCATATGCGGGTGAAGCACCGAGCCGATTGCGATCTGCCAATGCGACATCGACCGCTATTTCCCGGGCATGTGCGGCACGCTGCAGCAGCAGCCATGCAATGATGTGCATCAGTCGCGTGGTCAGCCGCAGCGATTCGCATGACAAAGCGATCCTGAGTGCGGGGTCAAAGCGACCGGACCAGGTGGCGAGGACATCCTCACCATGCTGGCCCGACGGCACGGTTGCATCGTCATCGGCCCGTGCATCGCCATGGCGAGCCCGATCAAACCAGTCGCGGGCTTCGTCTGCGAGCAGCAGGGCTTCGGCATAAAGCGAATCAATCAGTCGCGGGCTGATCAGTCGCGCTGCAATATCTGCCCTTGATCCCACACGCCCGCTCCCAGACCGCGACTGGCATCAGGCTGCACGAACAGCTGCCCGACGCTCATCGCGGATTGGCACGGCTGGGGCGCGTTTCCCACCGCGTTCGAAGCGGCAATGTCTCGATATGGTGCGGATGGTTAGGCAATAATGTCGGGGACCAGCTGGTCCTCGATCCAGGCAATCTCGTCCTTGAGCTTCAACTTGCGCTTTTTGAGACGGGCCATCGCCAACTGGTCGGGCACAGCAGTGTCGGCCAGTGCATGGATGGCGCTGTCGAGATCGCGATGTTCCACGCGCAAGATTTCGAGGCGGCGGAGGAGTTCGTCGCGGGTCATGATGGCGATGCTAATCACCGGCCGGAATGACGCAAGAGGCAGCGGTCGACAGGCGCGCAATGCAGCTTGTCGCAGCAGAAATAGCTTACGTCCCATTGACCATCAAAACAGGCGACAGGGTCGCGATTCAATGGTTCACTCGATGCGACCGCTGCCTGTCGTCCGAGTCGGCGCAGGCTATGGTCGGGACTGCAAAGGAGATGTGTCGATGAGCAATCAGGCAACCGCCCGCACCGCCCACGAGATCGCACTGGCGGCGCGACACGCCGAAATCGAAGCTCGGATTGCTCAGGAAAACGCCCGTCCCCATCCCGATAACGCGATCATCGCGCAACTGAAGAAAACCAAGCTCAGGATCAAGGACAGTCTGGCCGCAGCCTGATCCCTCCGCCTGCCAGCGCCAGCCTCAGCGCAGCTTGCGCGGCAATCTCAAGGCATAGGTGCCGCCGCGGGGCGGTGGTGGCGGGGCAGCCGGCTTTCGCTGTGTCTTGACGGCCACTGGCTGCCGTGCGGCTACCGGATCGATCGTCATGTCGAACGCCATGCCGAAACGGCCTTCGCGCACCCAAACGACGCGGCCCGGTACATTGCCGACATTGCGCAGCGCGATCAGAAGCACATCTCCGACCTGGGGCAGCTGGTCACTGTCCGCCAGCAGGCCACCGGCTGAAAGGTTGCGAACAATCACATCAAAGGCATGCCCGGTGCGCTGGCAAGTCACTGTGCCCTTGAGGAACAGGTTATCGCGCTTGGCGCCGCGCAGCGCCACCGAGTCAGTGTCTGCACTCCATTGTGCCCAATCCGTCATCCGCCCAGACTCTCCATCGTCACGCCATTTGGCGTAACGGTTTAGACGGCGAGACTTGCGGCTTTATTAAAACGGAACTCAATCGTCGCGGGAAATGCGCTCGTTGCGCTCGTGGCGTTCCTGGGCCTCAAGCGTCATCGTCGCGATCGGGCGAGCGATCAGGCGTCCGAGCGAAATCGGCTCACCGGTTACCTCGCAATAGCCATACTCGCCCTCATCAATGCGGCGCAGGGCGGCATCGATTTTGGCGATCAGCTTGCGCTGACGGTCACGGGTACGCAGTTCGATCGCCCAGTCGGTTTCGCTCGATGCACGGTCGGTAAGGTCGGGTTCGCGCAGCGGGCCATCCTGCAAACTGGCGAGCGTTGTCTCCGATTCCGCAACGATGCCCTTTTTCCAGTCCAGCAACAATTTGCGAAAGAAGGCCTGCTGGCGCGGGTTCATGAACTCTTCGGCATCGCTCGGAACATAGCCGTCGCCGCTCACAGCATGAGGTGATGGACCGTCAAGCACCCCGCGATCAACATGCGGGTCAGAGCCGGCGGAGTTGGAGGACGACATGAAAGACTCGCTCCCGAAACTGGCACCGGGACAGAATGCTGCCCTCGGGTTGCGCGCCTATAGCAGAGGCAAAGATGCTCGCAAGCGCCAGCACGCTTCCATGAAACCGGCCGACGACAGGCCGAATCCGTCTTGAATTGGCACAGTCAGGCACCGCGCGCGCCAGATTGGGACGGAACGACACAATTTGATAAGCCGCGCATGGTTAAAGCGATTGCATCCATGTCGAGCATAGGGACACAAAGCCGAAATCGGCCGGTTGTCTACCTATTGACGACCGTCATGTAGCATTCTGGGCTGAGCCCGGGGGAAGACAGGAAAGCAATCATGTCCGTTCGGATGGCCCTGGCAAAACTCTGCGCTTGCACTTGCGGCGGCGCGCTAATCGGCGGCGGTGCCGTACAGATCTCGCAGGCTCCGGCCCGCGCAGAAGTGCAGCAGGTGCGCACCGCACCCAAGATGCGCGCTCGCGTCGTCCAGCGCACAGTCCAGCCGCGCCGTGTTGCCGCGACCCGCGCCCGCAGCGTCCAGCGCGTTCGGCGGGTGGTGACACGCCGCACGATCATCCCCGGCCAGCCGACCGTGATCACCCAGCCGGCAGCCTTCTATCGTCCCGGCCCGCAGGGCGAATGGGCTGGTGGAAGCGGTGGCGCACCGATCATCATCGGCGGCGGCGGTTTCGGTGGCGGGTTCGGCGGCGGATTTTTCGGCGGCTTCTTTGGCGGCGGCGGTGGCGGCGGTTCGAGCGGCAGCATCATCATCTCTTCGACCTCGACCGGATCGACCTCGACATCGAGCGGCGGTTCAGGCGGCAGCTCAACCTCGACCGGCGGCGTCAGCTCGACGTCCGGCGGCAGCTCGACCTCGACCGGGGGCGTGAGCTCGACCTCAGGCGGCGTGAGCTCGACCTCATCGAGCACCTCAGGCGGGGTATCCACCTCCACCGGCGGGATCAGCTCGACCAGTTCGACCGGGGGTGTCTCGACATCCACCGGGGGTGTGAGCAGCTCGACTGGAGGTGTCTCGACATCCACGGGTGGGGTCAGCACCTCAACCGGCGGCGTTTCCACCTCCTCGGGTGTGTCCACATCGACAGGCGGCGTCAGCACATCATCCGGCGTGAGCACCTCAACCGGCGGCGTTTCGACCTCATCGGGAGTCAGCAGCTCTTCCTCTTCCTCGTCGTCGAGCAGCAGCAGTTCTTCCAGCTCCTCGTCGTCAAGCTCCTCATCGAGCGGCGGTTCGAGCGGTGGTTCGGGTGGCTCATCCAGCTATGGCGGTTCATCGAGCTTTGGTTCGACCAGCACCTCCTCGGGCGGCGGCTCATCGTCGGGCGGCGGCTCATCGTCGGGCGGCAGCTCATCTTCGGGTGGCAGCTCCTCCTCGGGCGGTAGCTCATCCTCGGGCGGTAGCTCATCCTCGTCGTCGTCAAGCAGCTCCAGCTCGTCTTCGTCTTCGTCCTCATCGTCGGGCGGGTCATCGAGCTTCGGTTCGACCAGCACCTCTTCGGGTGCCAGCTCGTCTTCCTCCTCGTCGTCGAGCAGCAGCTCCTCTTCTTCGAGCAGCTCGTCCTCCTCTTCGAGCGGCGGTTCTTCGGGTGGCCCGCACGATGTGCCGGCCCCGCCGATGATGCTGCTGTTCGGTGCAGCGGCGGCCGCGCTGGTCGCCCGGCGCAAGTTCGCCAAGGGCAAGGATGGATCGCAGGAGCGCGACGCCGCCTGACAAGCCTATCTCCGGCCACTCCACTGGCACGGACGAGGGCGGCCATCGGGGGATGGCCGCCCTTTTTCTGTGTCGGGCCGTGCAGCCATAAGGGCTTGCGCATACCCGAGGGCAGGGATAGCGCCGCCGCCATGCATGATATCCGCCTGATCCGCGACGACCCTGCCGCTTTCGACGCCGGCCTTGCCCGCCGTGGGCTGGAACCGCAGGCCGCAGCCATCCTCGACCTCGATACCCGGCATCGTGCGCTGATGACCGAGGCGCAAACCGCGCAGGCACGGCGCAACGAAGCATCCAAGGCGATCGGCGCGGCCAAGGCGGCGCGCGACGAGGCGGCGGCAGCAGCGCTGATGGCCGAAGTCAGCGAACTGAAACAGCGGCTGCCTGAACTGGAGCATGAGGCCGATGCGAGCGGATCAGCGATCCGCGACATCCTATCCGCCCTCCCCAACATCCCCGCGGCTGATGTGCCGGAGGGTGAGGATGAGGCAGGCAATGTCGAGGTGAAGCGCTGGGGAAGCCCGCGCGACTTTGCCTTTGCGCCGAAGGAACATGCCGATTTCGCGCCGGCGCTGGGCCTCGATTTCGAGACGGCGGCGAGAATGTCCGGCGCGCGCTTTGCTTTCCTGCGAGGCCAGATAGCGCGGCTGGAACGCGCGCTCGGCCAACTGATGGTCGATATGCAGGTGGCGGCCGGCTACACCGAATGCGCGACCCCGCTGCTGGTCCGCGACGACGCGGCCTATGGCACCACTCAGCTGCCGAAATTCAAGGACGATCTGTTCCAGACCACAGATGGCCGCTGGCTTATCTCCACCTCCGAAATGAGCCTGACCAATGCGGTGCGCGAAACGATCCTCGGGCCAAGCGAGCTGCCGATCCGCATGACCGCGCTCACCCCCTGTTTCCGCTCCGAAGCCGGGGCGGCGGGGCGCGACACGCGCGGCTACATCCGCCAGCACCAGTTCTGGAAGGTCGAGCTGGTCTCGATTGTCGCTCCGGAAGAAAGCGACGCCGAGCTGGAGCGCAAAACGCTGGCCGCCGAAGCTGTGCTGGAGGCGCTCAAACTCCCGTATCGGCGCATGCTGCTGTGTGCCGGGGACATGGGCTTTGCCGCGCGCAAGACCTATGACCTCGAAGTATGGCTGCCCGGCCAGGGGGCCTATCGTGAGATAAGTTCCTGCTCCAACTGCGGCGATTTCCAAGCGCGGCGCATGGACGCGCGCTACCGCCCCGAAGGCGAGAAGGGCACCCGCTTCGTCCACACGCTCAACGGATCCGGCCTTGCAGTCGGGCGGACGCTGGTCGCGGTGCTGGAGAATGGGCAGCAGGAAGATGGCAGCGTCATCCTGCCTGCAGCACTGGTGCCATATATGGGCGGTATCGACCGGCTGGTTCCGAGCTAAGGACCAAGAATGCGTATCCTGCTTTCCAATGATGATGGTTACCACGCGCCCGGCCTTGCCGTGCTCGAAGCGATTGCGGCCCAGCTGTCTGACGATGTGTGGGTATGCGCGCCGGCCGAGGAACAATCAGGCGCTGGCCATTCGCTGACGCTGTCCCGCCCGGTGCGCGTGCGCGAGCATGGGGCCAAGCGCTTTTCCGTAAGCGGGACACCAACCGATGCGGTGATGATGGCGCTGGGCGTGCTGATGGACGGGCCGCCCGATCTCATCCTTTCCGGCGTCAATCGCGGCGCCAATCTGGGCGATGATGTGACCTATTCGGGCACAGTCTCCGCCGCGATCGAAGGGACGCTCGCCGGGGTGCGCTCGATCGCGCTGAGCCAGGTTTATGCCCGCGAAGGCATGGGCGACACAGTGCCCTTTGCCGCCGCCGAAGCATGGGGCGCGAAGGTGATCGCGCCGCTGATCGACATGGAGTTTGCCGAACGCACGCTGATCAACATCAACTTCCCCGCGCTGGCCGCCGAGGCGGTCAAGGGTGTGCGCGTCGTGCGGCAAGGCTTTCACGATTATGGCCGGGGCAGCATCGTCAAGGGGACTGATCCGCGCGGTTACCCCTATTATTGGTTTGGCCTGCACGGCATCGAGCAAACACCGGGGCATGACACGGATCTGGAAGCCATCGGTGATGGCTACATCAGCGTCACCCCGCTGCAGGTTGACCTGACCCACCCGCACTCGCTGGGCCGGATCGCCGACCGGCTGAAACATCTCATTCCGGATTGACCCCGTTCCAAATCGGCGCAGCGCCCTCTGGCGCCATCCCCTCATTTGGGGCAGTAAGCAGTGCATGGGGACTAGGAACGCAGCTGTGACCTTGGTGCTGGCTGTCGCGTTGGCGGGGTGCGTCAGCCCGCGCCCGCCGGGAACGGACCTGTTCGGTCGCACGCTTACCCAGCCGGCTCCGCCGCCACCTTCGGCAGCACCCGTGCGCTCATCCGTGCCATCGCCTGCGGCTGCGCCTTCGCCCGCGGCGTCGCCCAGACGCACACCCGCGCCAGCGCCAGCGCCTGCGCCTGCGCCTTCGCGGACTGTGGCTGAAAACGCGCCCGATAATCTGCTGGCCGGCATAGAGTTGCGGCCGCTGCCAGCGGCAATGCCGCTCCCCACCGTCCGCCGCAATGCACGGCAGGTGGAAGCCCGCGACTATATCGTGCAGCCGGGCGATACGCTGCGCGGCATCGGAAATCGGACCGGCGCGGGATCGGAGTCCATTGCCGCAGCGAACAGCCTGAGCGCACCTTTTGTGCTGCGCCCGGGCCAACGCCTCGCCATTCCCGGTGGCCGGTATCATGAGGTGAACGCCGGCGAGACCGGGATCGCCATTGCCCGTGCCTATGGCGTGGCATGGTCGGCGCTGATCGCCGAAAATGGTCTGGTCGAGCCTTATATCCTGCGTGTCGGCCAAAGGCTGCGGTTGCCGGCCGGCTCTGTGAGGCCGATGACACCCGAGGAATCAGCCGCCGCCTTCACGCTCGATATTGACGACATCATGACCGGTTCGGCCCCAGCGGTAGCCCCACCAGTGACCGCACCGGCCCCGCCGCCTGCGCGCCCACCGGCTACAACGGCAACCGCACCGGCGACGCGGCCGACACCCCCGCCGGCAACCGCGCCGACGGTGGCAGGAGCGACCCGCTTTGTCTGGCCGCTCGACGGGCGGGTGCTGCAACGTTTTGGCCCGGCTGGCGGGGGTCGGGTGAATGACGGCATAAAAATCGCCGCGAGCCGGGGTGCACCCGTGCGCGCAGCGGCAGGCGGGCGCATCGCTTATGCGGGGACGGATGTGCCGCTGCTCGGCGGGCTTATCCTGATCGAGCATAGCGGCGGCTGGATCAGCGCCTATGGCCATCTTGACCGGGTGGCAGTGCGCAATGGTGATGTCGTGGAAAGCGGGGCGATCATCGCCACTGCCGGCGAAAGCGGGCAGGTGCGTGAACCGCAGCTTCATTTTGAGTTGCGCCAGAACCGGCGACCGGTTGATCCGTTGCGGCAGTTGCCCGCCCGTTAAATCACCCAGGCAAATTCATGGTCGGCCATCGCATGTCCCGGCGCAGGGCGACGGTTGGCGGCGCGTTCGCGCATGGTCCGCTCCAGCCCGCCGACGGTGCGGCTCGCGGTATCCTTGAACAGTGCCGGAACCACGGCATGGATCATGCAGGCGAGCCCGCCCGTTGCCATGCGCCAGCCGAAGCCGAACGCGGTCCGCGCGTGTTCGAGATAGCTTTCATCGATGCTGCGCGGATGGGCGAGGAAGATGCGGTCGTAGAGGCTGGTCATATCTTGCTTTCAAACCAGCCCGCGCCGCTCTGTCAAGCGCCGCCGGTTGGCATGCGGGGGAGCGGACAGGCATTCGCCGACATCGGCACGGCCTGTGGGATGAGAAAAGCCGGTCGATCCATGCAGGCGACAGGATTGTCGAAATCGTGCGCGGATAGGATCTGCCGACCGGGGCGTGACTCGGCGCGCGAATGTCGCTATGCGCCCGCCCGTCCCATGACCGATACCATCTCACTCCCCGCCCCCCGCAAGGTGGGCATGGTCAGCCTCGGCTGCCCCAAGGCGCTGGTCGACAGCGAACGCATCCTCACGCGCCTGCGCGCCGACGGCTATGCTATGTCGCCCGACTATGCCGGTGCGGACGTCGTGTTGGTCAACACCTGCGGCTTCCTCGACAGCGCCAAGGAAGAGAGCCTCGAGGCGATCGGCGAGGCGATTGCCGAAAATGGCCGGGTCATCGTCACCGGATGCATGGGCAAGGAAGCCGAAGTCATCCGGGCGCGCTTCCCCGAAGTGCTCGCGATCACCGGCGCTGCCCAATATGAGGATGTGGTGAGTGCGGTGCATGAGGCCGCACCCCCTTCGATGGGGCCCTATATCGACCTCATCCCCCAGCCGGACGAGGGCGGGCTGAAACTAACCCCGCGGCATTACAGCTATCTCAAGATTTCCGAGGGCTGCAACCACAGCTGTTCGTTCTGCATCATCCCCGCCTTGCGCGGAAAGCTCGCCAGCCGCCGCATCGATGCGGTGCTGCGCGAGGCGGAAAAGCTGGTCGCGGCAGGCACGCGCGAACTGCTGGTCATCAGCCAGGACACATCGGCCTATGGCGTCGATACCCGCCATGAGGTGCGGAACTGGCAGGGCCGCGAAGTTCGCGCGCACATGACCGATCTGGCGCGCGAACTCGGCCAGTTGCGGACCCCCGAGGGTGCAGCGCCTTGGGTGCGGCTCCATTATGTCTATCCCTATCCGCATGTTGACGCGGTGATCCCGCTGATGGCCGAGGGACTGCTGACTCCCTATCTCGACATCCCGTTCCAGCATGCCGCGCCGTCGGTCCTGAAACGGATGCGCCGCCCGGCGAACGAGGCGCGCGTGCTCGAGCGGCTGCGCGAATGGCGCAGCATCTGCCCGGATATTGCCGTCCGCTCATCCTTCGTCGTCGGCTTCCCCGGAGAGACCGACGCTGATTTCGACTATCTGCTCGACTGGCTGGACGAAGCCCAGCTCGACCGCGTCGGTGGCTTCCGCTTCGAACCGGTCGAGGGCGCGGCTGCCAATGCGCTCGACAATCCGGTGCCCGAAGAGGTCAAGGAAGAGCGCTATCAAAGGCTGATGGCCAAGACCGCAGCGATCAGCGCCGCCAAGCTTGCCGCCAAGGTTGGGCGCACCATTCCGGTCATCATCGACGAGGTCGGCGAGGCAGACGAGGATGGCAGCATCGGTGCCACCGGCCGCAGCGAAGCCGACGCGCCGGAGATAGACGGCCACGTCTATTTGCGCGACGTGCCCGAGGGGCTGGCGCCAGGCGCGATCGTCAGCGTCACCGTCGAGGACGCCGACGAGCATGATCTCTACGGGGTGATCGCGGGCTGACGCCCTAAGCGCGGAACCGCAGCAGCAATTTTTTCAGCGATTTTTCGTCGACTGCCATTGCGGCGTCTGCGGGGGAGAACCAGGCGCGGGTGCGGACATCGCCTTCGGGCCAGTCATCGCCCACAGCATCAACCCGCATCGGCCAAACCGAGACCGTCATGCTTGTGCTCGTGCCGTCATCATGGCGCTTGGCGTAGCGATAATCGCCGATCGGCTTCGCTGCGACGACACCCCACACGCCCGCTTCCTCTGCCGCTTCGCGCAGCGCAGCGGTGCGCGGATCCTCCTGCCGTTTGACATTGCCTTTGGGCAGCACCCACCGGCCCGTATCGCGCGAGGTGACAAGCAAAATGACCAGCGACTGGGGATTACCGTCAGTATCGAGGCGGTATGGCAAGGCAGCAATTTGGCGAATGGTGATGGTCCGAATGAAGAGGTTACGCTGACATTGCGGATTTGTGACACATGTGTGACATTTTGATGAACGTTGGCCGTCTCGCAACCCGTTGCAATTTACAACCCTGTCGATAAGCTCCGGATCAAGAGCGCGAAAAGCCGCACTGGGAGAATCGAGGCATGGGAGCAGCAGCAGGCACGATCCGGGGCGCACCGGATGTCGATGTGATCATCGTCGGGGCCGGCATTTCCGGCATCGGCATGGCCGTGCACATGCAGAAGGACTGCCCTGACCGCAGCTTCATGCTGCTCGAACGGCGGGCGGACCTCGGCGGGACGTGGGATCTGTTCCGCTATCCGGGCATCCGTTCGGACAGCGACATGCACACGCTGGGCTATGTGTTCGAACCCTGGCGCGAGCAGAAGGCTATTGCCGACGGGCCCAATATCCTCGCCTATCTCAACCGCATCGCGGACGAGCGCGACGTGCGCCGTCACATCCGTTTCAACCACAAGGTGATCAGCGCCAGCTGGTCATCCGCTGACGCACTGTGGACAGTCGAGGTCGAGAAGGACGGCGGCAAGAGAGAGACGCTGCGCGCCCGCTGGCTCTACATGGGCGCAGGCTATTATGATTATGACGAGGGGTATGACCCCGGCTTTGCGGGGCAGGACAAGTTCAAGGGCCGGATCGTCCACCCGCAATTCTGGCCAGCCGATCTGGACTATGCCGGCAAGAAGGTGGTGGTGATCGGATCCGGCGCGACCGCCGTTACACTGGTGCCCAACATGGCCGACACTGCCGCGCATGTAACGATGCTGCAGCGCACCCCGACCTGGTATTTCATCCGCCCGGCCGAGGACAGGGTCGCCAATTTCCTGCGCCGCATCTTCAGCGAAGAAACCGCCTACAAGATCACGCGGTTCAAGAATGTTCACCTGCAGAACATCGGATTCAAGCGTGCGCGCAAGAAGCCGGAAAAGGTCGGCGAATTCCTGCTGGACAAGATCCGGGACGAGCTCGGGCCACAGATGAACGAGGCGGATTTCACGCCGCCTTACAATCCCTGGGAACAGCGACTGTGCCTGGTGCCGGACAGCGACCTGTTCGTCGCCATGCGCGAGGGACGGGCCAGCATCGTCACCGACCATATCGAGCGGTTCGACAAGAATGGCATCGTTCTGAAGTCAGGGCGCCATATCGAGGCGGACGTGATCATCACCGCCACCGGCCTGAAGCTTGCGGTTGCGGGCAAGGTGAAGGTGAGCGTCGATGGCGAACCGATCGATTGGCACCGGCATTTCTACTATAAGGGGATGATGTTCTCCAACGTGCCGAACCTGTCCATCGTGTTCGGTTACCTCAACGCCAGCTGGACGCTGAAGGCAGATATCGTGTCGACGTTTACCTGTCGGGTGCTCAACCACATGCGCGACACTGGAGAGGATATCGCGCTGCCCGAACTGAGCGACAAGGAGGCCAAGGCCGCCGAGGTCGTGTTCGATTTTTCCTCAGGCTATGTCCAGCGGGCGCTGGCCTATCTGCCGCAGAACGGCCTCAAGGACCCGTGGCGGCTCAATCAGGATTATCTGCACGACAAGCATATGCTGTTGCATGGGCCGGTGGCCGATAGTGTGCTGCGCTTTGCCAAGGCGGGAACGCTGACGGTGCACCAGAACAGCCATGTCGAGCTGGCACCGCTGCCAATGGCAGCGGAATAAGGATCAGCTCCGGCGCGCCAGGCGCAGTGCAGCCACAGTGGCGCCGAGCGCAACCGCCTGCATCGCGCCGAGCATGATGGCGTAGAAGGTCGCGCTTGCTTTCGGTTCGCCGAACAGCAGGTGATCGAGCGTCGGCACGAGCAGCGCGAGCACCCAGCCGCTAACCAAGGTCCATGCCAGCGCGAGCGGCCAAGGCCCGCGTCGCGGCGCGGCCCATGCAGCCCAAGCAAGGGCGGCAGCGAGCAACCATTCGTCGAACGCCAGCGGAACCATCTGCGGATCACCCCACCAGCGTGCGCCCTCGCTCACCGCAAGCAGGAGGGCAATAAGGATCGTAAAGACGCGCAGGATTGTCATGGACCGACCGTCTAGAGCCAGCCCATGTCCGCGCCAAGCCCTGACACGGGGTGGCAAGGCCGCCCGCAATTGCCTACATCGCCATCGATGACCGATTTTTCCCAGATGCTGCAGCCCGACCAAGGCCAGCCCGCCCGCACCATCCACGTCACCGACAAGGCCGGTTACGAAAGCTGGTTGAAGAGCCAGCCGGAACGGGCGCGCACCGCCGCTGCGGCACAAGGGCTGAAGCCAGAGGGCTATGCCCACGCCATCCTGCCGGGCGACGCCGCGGACGACTGGTCAGTGGTGACGGTGGTCGCCAATAGCGCCAGCCTGTCGAGCTGGTGCCTTGCCAAGCTGGCCGCAACATTGCCGCCGGGCACCTACCGCCTTGCATCGGACGAGCCGGGGCCGGCGATGTTCGGCTGGCTGACCGCACAGCACCGCTTCACCCGATACAAGAAATCCGGCGAACCCGAGGGTATCCGCACCCTCCTGTCCGGCGAGCCTGCACGCATCGCCGCAAGCATCGCCGAGGCACGGGCGGTGTGCGAGGTCCGCGATCTGGTCAACACGCCCGCTGCGGACATGGGCCCGGCCGATCTCGACCGCATTGTTCACGCGCTGGGCAAGGCCCACGGCGGCCATGTCGAGGTGGTCAAGGGCGATGCGCTGGAGCAGGGCTATCCCTTGATCCACGCGGTCGGAAGAGCAGCACCGCGCGATCGGGCCGCGCGGTTGATCGAGCTCGTCTGGGGACGCGAGGAGCATCCACGCCTGGCCATCATCGGAAAGGGTGTCACTTTCGACAGCGGCGGTCTCGACATCAAGCCGGCGGCGGGCATGGCGCTCATGAAGAAAGACATGGGTGGCGCTGCACATGCCATCGCGCTCGCCCGGCTGGTGATGGAAACGGGCTTGCCGGTCCGGCTCCACCTGCTCATTCCCGCTGTCGAGAACAGCATCTCCGGCGAAGCCATGCGTCCCGGCGACATCATTGCCAGCCGCAAGGGGCTGACGGTCGAGATCGACAATACCGATGCCGAGGGGCGGCTAATTCTGGCCGATGCCATCACCCGTGCCATCGAGGAAAAGCCGGAGCTGATGATCGATTTCGCGACGCTGACCGGCGCGGCGCGAGTTGCATTGGGCCCGGACCTTCCTGCACTGTTCGCCAATGACGAGGCGCTGGCAGGGGAGCTGATCACCGGCGGTAGCGAGCGCGACGATCCCCTATGGCGGCTGCCGCTGTGGGATGGGTATGATGAAATGCTGAAATCCGACGCAGCGGACATCACCAATTCGCCCGCTGGCGGCTTTGCCGGTTCGATCACTGCGGCGCTGTTCCTGCGCCGCTTTGTCCCCGCAGATACGCCTTGGGCGCATTTCGATACATTTGCCTGGCGACCGACGGCCAAGCCGGGGCGCGCGAAGGGTGGTGCAGCATTGGGGCTGCGCGCCGCCTGGCGGATGCTGGAGATGCGCTATCGCCGTTCCTGATCGGATAATGGCGCCAAATAGTTGGGGGCGCACAACAATTTTGAGCTGGCAATGAAACCGGACTGAAACATTGGCGTTTGAGTCGGCAGGAGCCGCAGGCTTGCGGCTAACCGTGCGTGCCAGTGCAAAGGTCGAATACCATGAACAGTGCAGCCTGGATGGACTGCCTCACCTCCATCGTCCGGTCGGATTTGCCGGATCTGACCAACCGGCAGATGGCCATGCTGCTGACTGTCGCACTCGTCCCGGGCCCACACACGGTGCGTGGTCTGGCCCAACGCCTTGAGGTTTCGAAGCCTGTTGTCACCCGCGCCTTGAACAAGCTGGCCGCTCTCGGCTATCTGGAGCGCAAGCGCGACCGCAATGACGGCCGCAACATCTTCGTCGAGATGACGAGCGCGGGGGCAAAGTTTCTTGAACAGTTCAACCAGCTTCTCGGCGAAGCATCCGGGCGCGCCCGTACAGGCTGACCGCCCTGTCCGTTTCAGCCTTGCCGGACCTTCGCGACCCTTTGACCCGGCGCGGCAGGCCATTCGCCCTGACCTCGCCGATGTCGCCGAGGCCGAACATCATTTCGCGCCGCATTATGCCGAGCCTGCGATCCGGCAAGTGGTGCACGATGCGCCCTTGTTCGAGCAGGCTGGCGGGGAAGCCATCCGCGCCACGTTGAAGGGCGGGGAGAGCTTTGCAATGCTCGACGTGACCGGGGGCTGGGCCTGGGGCTATCGCCTGTCCGACCATCTCGTCGGCTATGTCGAGGCATCGGCCCTCGCTCCGAGCAGCTGATGACCATCAGCGTTTTCATTGACGGCGCGGTAGGAACAACCGGCCTAGATATTGCCGAGCGGCTTTCGGCACGGAGCGATGTCAGCGTGGTGGCGCTGGACGAGGCGCGCCGCAAAGACCCCGCCGCACGCGCCGAAGCACTGCGCGACAGCGATTTTGCCATCCTGTGCCTGCCCGACGATGCCGCGCGCGAGGCGGCGACGCTGGCCGAAGGAAGCCGGGTGCGGCTGATCGACGCATCAACCGCGCATCGCACAGCTGATGGCTGGGCCTATGGATTTTCCGAGCTTGCCCCGCAGCAGCGCGATGCCATTGCGCAGTCCGCGCGGGTCAGCAATCCCGGCTGTTACCCCACCGGTTTTCTCGCGCTGATCGCACCGTTGGTGCAGCGCGGACTGATCCCCGCAGATCTGCCGCTGACGTGCAATGCCGTGTCCGGATATTCAGGCGGCGGCAAAGCGTTGATCGCGCGTTTCGCGGAAAAAGAGCGCGACATCGCCTGGCGCGGCTATGCGCTTTCCCTCAACCACAAGCATGTGCCGGAAATGCAGCGCCATGCGGGTCTGGCCATTGCGCCGCTGTTCGCGCCTGCCGTTGTGCCCGCCTATCGCGGGATGGTGGTGGAAGTGCCGCTGCAGCGCACGGGCACGAGCATCGCGCCAGCAGAGGAGCTGGTCAGCGCCTGGACCGAGCATTTCGCAGGATCGCCGCTGGTATCGGTCGGCGGACTTGGCGCGGATGGCGAAATCCTGCTGCGCAGCCATGCCGACCCAGACGACCGGCTGCGCATCGATCTGTTCAGCTCACCTGACGGACAGCAGATCCGGTTGATCGCCATGCTCGACAATCTCGGCAAGGGCGCTGGCGGCGCATGCGTGCACAATCTCAACCTGATGGCGGGGCTCGAAGAGACAGCAGGCCTGAGGATTTGAATTCACGCCGGCTGAACAACGCCGTTCCTTGTCATTCAGCCACCACTCAGCTTCGTCTCCCTATCCGGACCCAATAAGACCGGCGGACAGGCGCGTTCCTCGCGCGAATCGCCGACTGGTCCGGAGGAAAGACATGAAGCCTATCCGACTGGTTGGTATGTTGCTGGTGGCGGCAACGGCATTGACCCCGATCGCCCCTGCACTCGCGCAGGATTTGAGCGAAGACATCATTCGCGACGCACCAGAGCCAAGCGGCGAGCCAGTGATCCGCCCCGTTCGCAGAGTCGATCTGCCCCGGTCGCGCGCGCCGCAGCCCGAACGCGTCGAGACAGTGGACGATTCGCCGAGCTTCCAGCGCCGCGGCGAGCGGCGAGGCGGCGGTGAAGCACGTCCGCCCCGCGAGGGCCGCGGCTGGGGTGGCCGCACCGGTGAAGCCATCCGCATGCCTGATGCCGCACCGCGCTGGCAGGACCGCCGTGACAGCAGCGAGGCCCCACGATGGGATAATCGCCGCGACAGCGGTGAGGGCCCGCGATGGCAGGACCGGCGCGATGGCGCCGAGGGTCCGCGATGGGACCGCCGTCGCGACGGCAGCGATGGGGCGCGCTGGCAGGATCGCCGCAGCGATGCCGGTGAAGCTGTGCGGGAAGAGCGGCGGCGCGATGGCGAATTCGGCGAGCGGATCATTCGCGATGCGCGCCGATCCTCTCCGCCGATTGACCCGCGCTACGATGACCGGCGCTGGGACAGAAACGATGACAACCGTGTCGACCGCCGCTGGGACGAAAACCGCAACGGCCGGGTAGACCGGCGTTGGGATCGCAACCGTGACGGCGACCTTGACCGGCGGTGGGATCGCAACCGTGACGGCAACCTCGACCGGCGGTGGGACCGCAACCGCAATGGCCGGATCGACCGTCGCTACGACCGCGACCACTATGACGTGTGGGACCGGCGCGACCGCTATGACAACCGGATCGCCCGGCGGTGGGACAATCGCTGGCGCAATGACCGCCGCTTTGACTGGTGGTCTCACCGCCAGCGGTACAGCGACGTGTTTCGGCTTGGCCGCTATCATTCACCCTATCGTGACTGGCGCTATCGCCGCTTGAATATCGGCTTTTCCCTATGGCCGCTGTTCTACAGCGAACGCTACTGGATCCACGACCCATGGACCTATCGCCTGCCCGATGTGTGGGGCCCCTATCGCTGGGTGCGCTATTACGACGATGCGCTGCTGGTCGATGTCCGGTCGGGCGAAGTGGTCGATGTGATCAACAACTTCTTCTGGTAAGATCAACAGGCAAGGGCAGGCGGGGCGGGAAGCAGAGGCTTTCCGCCCCACTGTTTTGATGCTTGCGCCAAAGAGGTCATCGCCGCAAAGTTCCCGCCAACGACCAGGAGGGAACATCAGCCATGACACGCACCATCGCCGCCGCGCTGCTCGCAGCATCGGCCCTAATCATGCCGGCAGCCAGCATTGCGCATGACAATATGCTGGGCATGGCCGCGCCGGACATGGCGGCGCAAGGCACCACTGGACCTACAGTCACCGTGATTCATGCGGGGCGCCTGATCGCCGACGCCGCGACCGGCATCAGCGGCCCTGCGACCATCACTGTGACCGACGGGCGGATCAGCGCCATCGCGCAGGGCATTCAGCCCGCGCCGGAAGGGGCGACCGTCGTCGACATGTCCACCCGCACAGTGATGCCGGGCCTCATCGACATGCATGTCCACCTGACCGGCGATCCTTCCGGCGAATTCTGGCGCGAGGCAGTCGATCCCGACGAATGGGGCGTGATCATCGGTGTGCGCAATGCCGAGCGCACCGTGCGTGCCGGTTTCACCACTGTACGAGAAGCAGGTTCAGCGCGCGAGACTGCGTTCGTGCTGCGCCGCGCGACGGCCGCGGGGGTCGTGCCGGGGCCGCGCATTGTCGCAGCCGGGCCGGCGCTGTCGATTGTCGGCGGGCATGGCGACATCACCGGTTTCCGCCGGGAAGTGCTGGAAGCGCTGCCGACCGGCTTTGCCTGCACCGGGCCAGTCGAATGCGCGCTGCGCGTGCGGCAAGCATCGGCAGCAGGCAGCGACGTGATCAAGATCACAGCCACCGGCGGCGTCCTGTCACAGCAGGGTCGTGGCCTCGAAGCGCATTTCACGCCGGAGGAAATGGCTTCCATCGCCAGCACCGCTCAGCGGTTGGGCTTGCGTGTGATGGCGCATGCCCATGGCGCGCGCGGTATCCAGGAAGCGGCTGAGGCCGGCATCGCCACCATCGACCATGGCACCTTCATGGACGAGGCAGCGGCACGGGCGATGGCCTCACGCGGGACCTACCTCGTCCCGACGCTGCGCGCATTGACCGGCGTGCGCGATGGCCTGGGTCGGGGCATTTACACCCCCACGGTCGAAGCGAAGATCCGCGAGACACTGGAAGTCCTTGGCAACAATGTCCGCCTCGCCCGGCGGTTCGGGGTGCCGGTGGCATTCGGCACCGATGCAGGCGTGTTTCCACACGGCCTTAATGCGCAGGAGTTCCGCCTGCTGACCGACGCCGGCATGACCCCGCGCGAAGCGGTGGCAAGCGCGACCACTGTCGCAGCGCGGGCGCTGGGAATGGAAAATGAAATCGGTCGTATCGCGGTGGGTTATTCGGCGGACATCATCGCCGTCGATGGCGACCCTCTGAGCGATGTCAGCACGCTGGAAGCAGTGCGCTGGGTGATGGTGCGCGGGCGCGCGGTGCCACAATAAGGGCTGCCAGGAGAACGGCTCTAGCCCGACACGCCACCAGTGCTGTCAGGTATGCTTGACGCTTGTGCAAGGTGACTTACTCGACTAACTCTCCCGTCATCCTCACGGGAGAGTTTTCATGACGAGTCGTTCTTTGCTGCTGCGCGCCACCCTGCTGATGGGCTGCGCTCTTCCCCTCGGTCTTTCGGGGACCGCAGCCACTGCGCATACACAAGCCCCAGCCACGCCTGCCCCCGCGGCCGCCCCGGCAGCGGAGGAAAATCCGGCGCGTGCTGCCTTGTGGCAACTGTTCCGCGACAGCGACGAAGGCCAGCTGCGCCGCAATCCGCTGTTCGCGCTGTTCCGGGGGGACATGCGCTATGCGGACCAGCTGGGCGACAATATCACCGATGCCTATTTCGCGGCCGAACGCGCGGCGGCGGAAGAGGAGCTGGCCCGGCTGGCGCAGATTGACCGGGCCGCGCTCGATCCCACCGATCAGCTCGCCTATGATGTGTTCCAATACCAGCAGCGCGATACGCTGCGCGGACTCCAGCCCGAAATCCTCGCGCTGACGACCGTCCGCCCGATCAACCATTTCTTCGGCGTCCACACTTTCTACCCCAATTTCGCGAGTGGTCAGGGCGGCGCACCGTTCCGTTCGGTTGACGATTATGAGAATAATCTGAAGCGCCACACTCAGTTCGCGACGCTGATCGACCGGTCAATCGGACGGTTCCGCGAAGGCATGGCATCGGGCGTCGTCGAGACGCGGCTGACGATCACCAATGTCATCAGTCAGCTCGACACCCAGCTTGCACAGCCGCTCGAAGAATCGCCCTATTGCGGGCCTGCCACGCGCTTCCCGGATGGCCTCACCGATGCACAGAAGGCCGAACAGACCGCCAAACTGCGCGCATCGCTGACCAACGAAGTCTTCCCCGCGCTGACGCGTCTGCGCGATTTCCTGCGCGACGAATATCTGCCCGTCGCACGCGAAGGCGTCGGCCTCATGCACATGCGCGGGGGCGAACAGCTTTACCGCCTGCTGGTTGCGCAGAGCACCACGCTGCCCATGACACCCGACGAAATCCATGAACTCGGCCTCAGCGAGGTCGCCCGCGTCCGGGCAGACATGGAGCAGATCAGGACCGAAGTCGGCTTCAACGGCACGCTTGCCGAATTCTTCAACCACCTGCGTACCGACCCGCAGTTCAAGGTGGACACGCGCGAGGCGCTGACCGAGCGCTATTATGAAATGGGGCGCCGCGTTGACGGGGTGATCGGGCGCTTTTTCTCCACGCTGCCGCGCGCACCGCTGGAAATCCGCCCCTATGAACCGTTCCGCGAGCGGTTCGAAGCGGGCGGCAGCTATCAACCGGGCACGCCGGACGGATCGCGGCCCGGCATTTTCTATTTCAACGCCTATGACCTTCCCAGCCGCACCACGCCCGGGATCACCACCCTTTATCTCCACGAAGGCGCACCGGGGCACCATTTCCAGATCAGCCTGGCGCAGGAAAATGATCGACTGCCCCCGTTCATGCGATTTGGCGGCAACACCGCCTATGTCGAGGGCTGGGCGCTCTATGCCGAAACGCTGGGCTATGAAATGGGCCTGTATGAAGACCCCTATCAGCGCTTCGGCACATTGAGTGACGAAATGCTGCGCGCGATGCGACTGGTGGTCGACACCGGCCTGCATGCCAAGGGTTGGACCCGCGATCAGGCGATCGAATATATGCTCGCCAACAGCGATATGGGCCGCACCGACGCGACCGCCGAAGTCGAGCGCTACATCGCCATCCCGAGCCAGGCGCTCGCCTATAAGATCGGCGCGCTCACCATCCAGCGGCTGCGGCGCAATGCCGAAGAGCGGCTGGGCGCGCGGTTCGACATTCGCGAGTTCCACGAACAGGTGCTGATGACCGGTTCTCTGCCGCTGTCGATCCTTGAAGCGAAGATCGACCAGTGGATCACGCACAAGCTGGCGACGGCGGGGTGATTGCGGCGCGGCGACACCCGGCCTAAGCTTTGTCTATGCCGAGTGTCGCCGCCGTCGATCCGCGCACCATCTTTGCCGCCGATGAATGGCGCGCGCTGACGCGTGTGTCGCGCTGGCGCGGGGGGTGGCTCGTCCTGCATGGCTGGGGCAGCGTTGCCCTCATCATCGCGGCCGCCCTGTGGGTCGATCACTGGATCGCATGGCTGCCGGCGATTGCCCTGATCGGCGGTCGCCAGTTGGGCCTTGCGATCCTGATGCACGAAGGTGCGCATGGGCTGCTCCACCCGAACCGCAGCTTCAACAACTGGCTCGGCGAATGGGCAACCGGCGCGGCGGTGGGCAGCGACCTCCAAAGCTATCGCACCTATCACCTGACCCACCACCGTTTCACCCAGCAGCCCGAGGATCCGGACCTGGGCCTATCCAAGCCATTTCCCACCAGCCGTGCCAGCTTGATGCGCAAAGTGCTGCGCGATCTGACCGGCCAGACATTCCTGAAGCAACGCAGCGCGCAATGTGTTCTGGCGTGGCGCGGCGTGGGCGCGATGCTGCGCGGTGGCGCAATGGCATCGGGCGGCAAAGACAGCGCGGCAGGCACGCCGTTCAACCGTCAGGGCGCAGCCGGGCTCAATGCCCCGCCAGACGGCAGCGAGGCGGGCGCGATTGCCGTTGCCCACACAGTCGGCCGGTTTCTTCTTGTGCAGACGATCCTGCTCGCCCTGTCACTGACCCTATACGGCTGGACGCCATTCCTGCTGTGGCTGGTGGCGCTGGCAACGACATTCCAGTTCGCGCTGCGTATCCGCAACATCGCCGAACATGCCTGCACCGCGACCGGCCCGGGTGACCCGTTCAGCCATGCGCGAACGACCCATGCCAGCCTGACCGAGCGGGCGCTGCTCGCCCCCTATTGGGTCAATTACCACGCCGAACATCATCTGTTCATGGGCGTGCCCTGTTACCGTCTGTCCCGCGTGCATGACCTCCTCGTCCAGCGCGGCCATGCGGACCGAATGACGCTGGCAGACGGCTATGCCGAGGTAATGCGGCAGGTGGTGCGGGCGTAAGCCTGCGTCAGGCGCATTCGTCGAGAACGGGGAAGGCGGGTGTACCGTCCGGTGCATCGAACGGCTGCTTGAAGGTGAAGGCTGCAGGTGTCGGGCCGTTGCGTTCCAGCTCCGCCAACTTTTCCATTCCTTCGGCCACGGTCGGCACATGGCCAGCGGGCACCCACCACAGCGCCTGATAGACGCGTATCACATCCAGCCATTCGCGGCGGCGGCGCATGATCGCGAGATGCTCTGCGTCGCGGTAAACGAAGTCGGCCAGCGCCCCGATACTGGTCCAAACCGACATGTTGACCGCAACATTGGGATCATCGGGGATAGCATCGATCGCAATCGCGTCATTGCCATCGCCGATCAGCCGCCAGACGAAGCCAGGTGCGGTGTCGGCCCGCGCGTTCACCGGATCGAGCGCGGTCATGAAGCCGGCGTTGGCCGGATCATCCTTGGGCAAGGTAAAGCGGGCGATGTTGATCTGTGCGACATGCCATGCGGTCATACATTACCTCCCTATCCCAGCGCCTCCGCGATCAGCGCACGCGTGTTGGCCACACCGTATAGCGCGATGAAGCTGCCCATGCGCGGGCCTTGTTCGGACCCAAGCAGGATTTCGTAGAGCGCCTTGAACCAGTCGCGCAAGCTCGCGAAGCCATGCGCCTCATCCTTGCCGATCTCGTAAACAGCGGTCTGGATATCCTCCGCGCTGGCGCTTTCGCCCAAGGTTGCGAGTGCCGCATCGAGCGCCGCGAGCGCTCCAGCTTCGGCGCCAGTCGGGATGCGGCGCTGGAGCGTGGGCGCAACCACATCGCGATTGTAGCTAATCGCATGGCCAATGAGCGCATCGAGTGCGGGATGGCTCGCCGCATTCGCCCCCGGCACATAATTGCCGAGATAGGCCCACACCTGCTCCGCCGTCGCGCCGCCACCAAGCACGCCGACGAGATTCAGCAGCAAGCCGAAACTGACCGGCGGACCATCCGCCGGCACTGCGCCATTGTGAATATGGTGCACGGCATTGCCGAGCCGCTTGTCGACATCCTGCCCGGCATAGGCGGCGCGGAACTGCTCATACTCATCCACCGCGCGCGGGATGACGCCGGGGTGCAGCGACTTTGCCGACTTGGGTTCGCGATAGAGGTAAAAGGCGAGGCTCTCCTCCGTGCCATAACTCAGCCATTGTTCGATGGTGAGGCCATTGCCCTTCGACTTCGAGATCTTCTCGCCATTTTCATCGAGGAACAGCTCGTAGATCATCCCCTCCGGCCGGCGGCCGCCGAGGATTTGCGCGATCTTGCCGCCGAGCGTGACGCTATCGGTCAGATCCTTGCCGCACATTTCATAATCGACGCCCAGCGCCGCCCAGCGCATGCCCCAGTCAGGCTTCCACTGCAGCTTGGCGCCGCCCGACAAGATGCAATGATCGACCGTGCGGTCGCCGTCGGTCGGATCGCTGAAGCGAACGAGACCGGCCTCAGCATCGATGACCTCAATCGGCACTTGCAGCACGATACCGCTGGCCGGGCTGACCGGCAGAACGGGGGAGTAGGTCGCCGCCCGCTCGGCACGCAGTGTCGGCAGCATTACGGCCTGGATTGCCTCATAGTTGCGCAGCACGTTGCGCAGCGCCTCATCAAACGCGCCTGAGCGATATTGCTCGGTAGAGCTCACAAACTCGTAATCGAAACCGAAGCGATCGAGGAAAGCGCGCAGCATGGCATTGTTGTGCGCGGCGAAACTGTCATGCGTGCCGAAGGGATCGGGAATGGCGGTCAATGGCCTGCCGAGATGCTCCCGCAGCATATCCGCGTTCGGCACATTGTCCGGCACTTTCCTGAGGCCATCCATATCGTCGCTGAATGCGACCAGCCTCGTCGCCGCGCCCGGTACCAGCGCCTGATAGGCATGGCGCACCATGGTCGTGCGCAGCACTTCCTGAAATGTGCCGATGTGCGGCAGGCCCGAGGGGCCATAGCCGGTTTCGAACAGCACCGGGCCAAGCTCCGCCGGCTTCCCCTGCGGCCAGCGCTTCACGATCTTGCGCGCTTCCTCGAACGGCCAGGCCTTCGAGCGGGCAGCAGCCTCAGCGAGCGCGGCGGGATCGATATCGTTTGCCATTTGTTCTTTGTCCGGAGGAAAAAAGCGGTTACGCCCCGTGGCTGAAATGCTCGGACTTTTGAAGCCCTGTTATTGCGCCGGTCCCGGCCGGTGAGCAACGACCTGCCCTATCCGGCGCTCCATGCCAGTCACGCGGGCGTGTGGATGGCCGATGCAGGCGGGGAAACGCGTGCGATCGGGCGCGGCGAAGCGGTGCGGATCGCAGCCGATACACCCGTCATTCTGATCGGAGCACCAATTGTCGGACAGCGGCTGGGCTATCCCGACCTGTCGGGGCTCGACCTCCTCGAACTCTTCGCCTTCGTCCATCCCGCGCGCTTTGCGGTGCCTACGCCGCGCGGCCTCGCAGCTGCGCTGGGCATCGACCCCGGAGACGGCAGTGATGCCGCCGTCCCCCGCCTGCTCATCGCCTGCGCAGGCAAGCTGCTGGCGACGCTGGGCACCGACTGGCCCGAACGCGAGGGCGCCTGGGACATGGCGCAAGGGCTGGGCCGGGTCCGCTGGCCATGGTCGGGTGAGGTGCTGCGGCGACTGAAGGCACCGGCCAAGGGCGAACCCAGCCTGTTTGCCCGCCTGCCTGAATGGGAGGAAGCGCCGCCGCGCCCGCAACCACGCGCTGTTACCGTTTCATCCGAAGCGGCCGCCGCGCGTCTTGCCGCCCTGACTGGCGAAGGTGCGGAACTGCGCCCCGGCCAGCAGGCCATGGCCGAAGCGGTAGCGGCTGTCTTCGCGCCCCGGCAAAAGCGAGGCGTACCGGCAGTGCTATTAGCGGAGGCCGGCACAGGCATCGGCAAGACATTTGCCTATCTCGCGCCTGCCGCCGAATGGATTGCCGGATCGGGCGGCACCGTCCACATCTCCACCTTCACCAAGAATCTGCAGCGCCAGCTCGCGCGGGAAACCCGGCGGCTTTACCCTGACGAAGCGATGCACCGTGCCAAGGTCGCGGTGCGCAAGGGGCGCGAAAACTATCTCTGCCTCCTCAATCTGGAGGATGCTCTGCAAGGCGGCTTTGCCGGGAGGGCGGCGATTTTCGCCCGGTTGGCGGCGCGCTGGGCGGCCTATAGCCGCGATGGCGACATGATCGGCGGGGACATGCCGGGCTGGCTGCCGATGCTGTTCCGCCGGTCCGGCCAGACCGCACTCACCGACCGGCGCGGCGAATGCATCTATGCCGGTTGCCCGCACTGGCGGCGCTGCTTCATCGAACGGTCGGCGCGGGCCGGGCAGGCGGCAGACATCGTCATCGCCAACCATGCGCTGGTGATGGTCAATGCCGCGCGCGGGCGGGATGGCGACCATGCACCGACGCGGATGATCTTCGACGAAGGGCATCATCTGCATGATGCCGCAGACGCCATGTTCGGCGTCGCCCTGACCGGTGCGGAAACCATCGAGCTGAGGCGCTGGATCATCGGCCCAGAGGGCAAAGCCCGCGGCCGGCGGCGCGGGCTCGCCGCGCGGTTGGCGGATGTCGCCTCCTATGACGAAGGCGGAGCGGAAGCAATCGAAGCCGCGCGCATCGCCGCGCTTGCCCTGCCCGCTGATGGCTGGCTGACACGGATTGCGGAAGGCACACCGGCCGGTCAGATCGAAGCGTTGCTCGCAGCGGTGCGCGCGATGGTTTACGCCCGCGATGCCGCGTCCGACCGACGGGATGGCGACGCTGGCTATGGCCTCGAAGCGGAGCTGGCCGAACCCGACGGCCGGCTGGTCGATGCCGCAGGCGATGCGGCAGTGGCGCTCGATGCTTTGCTGCGCCCGCTCACCTTACTGGGCCAGCGGCTCGAAGCGCTGATTGACGAACCCCCCGACTGGCTCGACGCTGCGGCACGAGCGCGGATCGATGGCGCGATATCGAGCCTCAACTGGCGGCGCGAAACGCTCTCGGCCTGGCTAGCGCTTTCGGCACGGATTGGCGGACCTGCCGAACCGCAGTTCGTTGACTGGCTGGCACTCGACCGGATCGAGGGGCGCGAGGTCGACATCGGTATCCACCGCCGCTGGCTCGACCCGACATTGCCGCTTGCGGAGACCGTCTTGTCTCGGGCGCATGGTGTGCTCGTCACCTCGGCTACGCTCTCGCTCGGTGATCCCGGCCGGGCTGTACGTCGCAGCGGGGCAGCACATCTGCCTGTCGATCCGATGCAGTTCCACGCGGCGAGCCCCTTTGACTATGCCGCAAACAGCGAGGTGTTGATCGTCACCGACGTGAAGCGCGGCGACATTGCCGCCCTGTCAGACGCCTATGCCCGGCTGATTGCAGCAGCGGGTGGCGGGACGCTGGGGCTATTCACCGCGATCCGTCGGCTGCGGGCGGTCCATGCCCGCATCGCCGACCATGCCGCGCGGGCAGGCCTCCCCATCCATGCCCAGCATGTCGACCCCATCGATACCGGCACTCTGGTTGACATGTTCCGGGATGATCCGCGCGCGTCGCTGCTCGGCACCGATGCATTGCGCGATGGGGTCGATGTACCCGGCGAATCGCTGCGTCTCGTGGTGATGGAAGGGGTGCCATGGGTGAAACCTGGCGTGCTGCATTCTGCACGGCGAATGGCGTTCGGCGGCAATGCCTATGACGATGAACTGGTGCGCACGCGGCTTGCCCAGGCGTTCGGCAGGCTGATCCGCCGCGCGGGTGATCGGGGGCGGTTCGTGCTCTTGTCCTCTGCCGTTCCGAGCCGGTTGCTGACTGCCTTTCCGCCAGCAACGCCGGTGCGCCGCGTGACGCTGGCCGAAGCGGTCACACGGGTGGCGCAGCCTTGGCCGGAGCCCGCTGCCTCTTTCCCCGCCAACGTAACCGACTAGAGTGGCCGGACGACGGATTCGAGACCACAAGGAAACAAGGGCGCGATGAAAAGGCTGACATTGCTGCGGCATGCGAAATCGGGATGGGACGACCCCGTCGCGCGCGATTTCGACCGGCCATTGAACGCCCGCGGCCGCAAGGCATCAGAGACGATTGGTCGGCATTTCAAGACGCTGGATATGGATGTCGATTTCATCCTCGCGTCGCCAGCAGTGCGGGTTACAGAAACGCTTGATCTGTTCCAGCCCGCGGCAGGGCTCGACGATATCGAACCCCATTGGGACCGGCGCATTTATCTGGCGTCATCGGCAACACTGATCGACTGTCTGCGCGACCTGCCCGACAGCGCAACGCATGTGCTGATGTCAGGCCATAATCCGGGGATGGAGGATCTGATCCTCGATCTGGTGCCCGATGACGGCAGCTCGCCGTTGCGCGATGAGATCGAGATCAAATATCCGACCGCCGCACTCGCGATCATGACATTGGCTGTGGACCATTGGGCGGATGTCGATTCGCGTTGTGCCGCGCTGACCGGTTTCGTTCGACCGCGCGATCTCGACGCCGCGCTCGGCCCCGACGAGGATTAGGCGTTTAGGGCTGCCGCCAGCCGGTCGCGCAATGTGCGAAGCCGATCCCAGTCAGCCGGCGCTATGGCCTGAGTGGGCGGGGCGGGCTGCATGATCGATGCTGCCGCTAACGGGACAGCGGGCTCAGGCGCGGGACCGGACCCGCGAACCGCGCGCGCCGCACCCTCCAGCGTATAGCCTTCAACCGAGACAAGATGATGGAGCCGGCGCACCAATGCGGCATCCTCTGGCCGGTAATAGCGCCGGCCAGCGCGTCGCAACGGCTTTAGCGCCGGGACATTGCGTTCCCAGTAGCGCAGCACATGCTGGGCAATGCCAGTTTCGTCGGCCAGCTCGCCGATGGTGCGCAATGCACCAGCTTGCTTGGCCGCAACCATCAGCCTCGCGCGATCCGTTCGCGAACAGACTGGCTCGCGCGGAAGCCCAGCACGCGGCGCGGCGTGATCGGCACTTCGACACCAGTCTTGGGATTACGCCCGATGCGTTCCCGCTTGTCACGCAGGGTAAAGGTGCCGAACCCTGTCAGCTTAACCTGCTCCCCCCTTTCGAGCGCGTCAGTCATCTCGTCGAGCATCGATTCGACCATGCGAAGCGAGTCAGCGCGAGACAGACCAACAGAACGGGTGATTGATTCGGCAAGTTCGGCTCTCGTGAGCGTGGAGTTCGGCATCGGTCTGGTCCTTCCGATTGTTTGTCGGGAGCAGGCTAACCTGTGCTTGAGCGCCAAGCAAGATTGATACATCCGATTGGGAGCTGAGCTCACATTCGGACGAGCGATGCTCCCCAGGTAAAGCCACCGCCCATCGCCTCCAGCACGACAAGCTGGCCGCGCTGGATTCTCCCGTCGCGTACAGCCTCATCGAGCGCGAGCGGCACCGATGCAGCGGAAGTGTTGGCATGGCGATCAACGGTCAGCACGATCCGTTCAGCCGGCAGGCCCAGCTTACGCGCCGTCGCGTCGATGATCCGTGCGTTGGCCTGATGCGGCACGACCCAGTCGATATCGCCCGGTTCGAGACCGGCCTCAGCCAGCACTTCACCCATCACCGCCGACAGGTTGGTGACCGCATGGCGGAAAACCTCACGCCCCTGCATCCGCAAATGGCCGACGGTCTGCGTCGTCGATGGGCCACCATCGACGTAGAGCATCGGGCCATGGCGGCCGTCAGCATGAAGCTGCGTGGCGAGAATGCCGCGTCCATCGCCTGCTTCGCTGGCAGACAGCACGACTGCGCCCGCCCCGTCACCGAACAGAACGCAGGTGGACCGATCCTCCCAGTCGAGAATACGGCTCATCGTTTCGGCGCCGATCACCAATGCATGGCGCGCTGCACCCACCCGCAGCATCGAATCAGCTACGCCGAGCGCATAGAGAAAGCCCGAACAGACCGCCGCCACATCGAAAGCGATGCAATCGGGAATGCCGAGCAACGCCTGCACCTTGGTCGCGGTGGCGGGGAATGTATTGTCCGGCGTCGCTGTCGCCAGCACGATCAGGCCGATGTCCGTCGGCGCAAGGCCGGAAGCCTTGATGGCGGCGCGCGCAGCGTCAGCCGCGAGTGTCGCCGTCGTCTCACCCTGCCCTGCGATATGCCGCTGGCGGATTCCGGTGCGCTCCACGATCCATTCGTCGCTGGTATCGACACGTTGAGCGAGTTCGGCGTTGGTGACGCAGCGCACCGGAAGGGCGCTGCCTGTTCCTGCGATGACGCTATGCCGTCTCATTTGGCCACGGCTGCAGGCGCGGTCGCCTTGAGCCCGGCAAGGTCGGCCTGCACCTGACCGACAATGTCCTTTTCAAGCAGCTCGGCACAGACGTGGATGGCATTGGCGACACCCTTGTCATTAGCGCTGCCGTGGCTTTTCAGCACGACGCCGTTCAGGCCCAGGAAGACCGCGCCATTATGATTGTTGGGATCGAGATGGTGGCGAAGCAGCTCGGTCGCCGGGCGCGAGATCAGGAAACCGACCTTGGAGCGGATCGAACTGGTAAAGGCGCGGCGCAGCAGATCGGTCACGAAGCGCGCCGTCCCTTCGATCGTCTTGAGTGCGATGTTGCCCGAAAAGCCATCATGCACGACGACATCGACGTCACCGCGCGAGAGCTTGTCACCCTCGATATAGCCCTTGAATTCGAGCGGTAGCCCTTCGGCCGCGCGCAGCAACGCTGCGGCATCGCGCACGCTTTCAGTGCCCTTGCCTTCTTCTGTGCCGATGTTCAGCAGGCCGACGCGCGGGCGTTCGACACCCAGTGCAGTGCGCGCATAGGCGGCACCCATCAGTGCAAACTGGACAAGGTTGTTTGCATCACATTCGGTATTGGCACCGAGATCGAGCATGATCACGTCATTATCGCCGAGTGTCGGCAGCATAGCAGCGAGCGCCGGCCGGTCGATGCCCGGCATCGTCCGCAACGCGAGCTTGGCCATGGCCATCAGTGCGCCGGTATTGCCGGAAGAGACAGCACCGCCAGCAAGGCCCTGCTTCACCGCGTCGATAGCGAGGCCCATTGAGCTGCCGCGCATCTTCCTCAGCGCCTGCGACGGTTTATCGTCGCCAGACACGGTCTGGTCGGTATGGATGATTTCGCTGCGGCTGCGCAGCTCTGGATGCGCATCAAGCCCGCGCTCGATGCGTTCCTGATCGCCGACGAACAGATAGGTCAGGTGCGGGTGCCGAGCAGCGGCGAGGGCCGCGCCGGCCACCATCACGCGCACACCGACATCACCGCCCATCGCATCAATCGCGATTCGCGGTCTGGTCACCCCCCGGTCACCCCTTTCTTCAAAAACGCGCCGGTCAGTCGCGTTTGATCACCACTTCGCGGCCGTTGTAATGGCCGCATGCGGGGCAAACATGATGCGGGCGCTTCAGTTCGCCGCAGTTCGAGCATTCCTGGAACGCCTCGACCGAGAGCGCGTCGTGGCTGCGGCGCATGCCGCGCTTCGACGGGGAGGTTTTACGCTTGGGGACGGCCATGACTCGGGTACCTGTCTCGAAACTGTCTGAACGGAATAACTAGCGCGGCCCCTTACCGGTTGCGCCGCCGATTGGCAAATCTGCTGGGTGCCGCTGGACGATCCGGCGGGCAGCAGAAACGGACAATCGGGGAATCGCCTCGGAGCCGATGCAGCGGCCCCCTTAGCGATTTTGGCGCGCGGCGCAAGGCCATGCGCGGCATATCAGTTGCGCGCGCGAGACTGCTGATCCATGAAGGAGCATCAATTGGGGGGATCCACTTATGCCGGCCATTACGCTGATTTTTGCGGGCGTCGCTGCCCTTGTGAACCTCTGGCTCGCCATTCGTTGCGGCCAGGTGCGAACCGCTGAAAAGATCAGCCATGGCGATGGGGGCAGCGTGCTGCTGCAACGCCGGATGCGCGCCCATCTCAATTTCGCCGAGAACACCCCGCTCGCCCTGATCCTCGTGCTGGTGCTCGAACTGTCGGGCACGCCGCCGCTCTGGCTGGCCATAGCCGCCGCGCTCTACATCATCGGGCGCATCGCGCACGGCATCGGCATGGATGCCGACAGCGGCAGCAAGGCACGGATGTTCGGAACGCTGATGACCATGTTGCTGCTGCTCGGCCTCGCGGGCCTTGCCATCAGCACAGGCTATGCGGCGATGCAGGAACGCGACCTGCCGGCAAGCGTCGGCATCGCCGCCTAAGCGATCTGCCTCAGCTCAGCGCATAATCGCTGACGAATGCATTGGTTTTGCGTTCGTGCGCAAAATTGCTGGTGGGCCCATGACCCGGCACGAACACTGTTTCCCCGCCAAGCGGCCACAGCCGGGTGGTGATCGCATTGATAAGATCGGCATGATTGCCCATCGGAAAGTCGGTGCGACCAATTGATCCCTTGAACAGCACGTCGCCGACGATGGCGAACCGTGATGGCGCGTGGTGGAATACGACATGGCCAGGCGTGTGCCCGGGGCAGTGGATGACGTCGAGCACGAGGTCACCGACTGTCACCTGATCGCCATTCACCAGCCAACGGTCGGGTTCGAACACCTGTCCGTTGACGCCATATTTCCGGCCATCCTCATCAAGCCGGCTAATCCAGAAACGATCATCCTCATGCGGCCCTTCGATTGGCACGCCATATTCGCGAGCGAGGATGCCGGCCTCTCCGCAATGATCGATATGACCGTGGGTGATCAGGATTTTCTCCAGCGTCACCCCGGTCTTGACGAGGGCATCGCGCAAGCGCGGCAGATCTCCGCCCGGATCAGTGAAGGCGCCACGCATCGTCTTTGTGCACCAGATGAGGGTGCAGTTCTGCTGCAGCGGGGTCACCGGAATGATAGCGGCGCGCAGCGGCGGTTCGGCAGGCTGGGTCATGTCTATCGAGATGGCCCGAACCGGACCGCGTTGCAAGCGGTGGGCTATTCCAAGATCATGCGATCACCGCTGATCGTCACTTTATCGATAGTGGAGAGGAAGGACTGGCCGAGCAGCGGCACCGGCAAGCCATTGCCGCGCATCACGCCTGCGGCCACATCACGCCGCTCGATCCCGCCGATGCGCACGCTCGCCAGCCGGACCGGCGCAAAGCGGGCAGAGCCATTGGCGGTGCGCGCCTCTCCGGTATAGGCAGCCTCTGGCGGACGAATACCGAGCCGTGCGGCAAGCGCTTCATCAAGCACGATCATGCTCGCGCCCGAATCAACCAGCATCTCAACGCGCTGGCCGTTAAGCAGCACATCGGCATGGAAATGGCCGTCGGCGCGGCGCGTGATCTGCGCACTTCCGGCAGGCGCTGTTGGTGCTGGCACCGGCACATCCGCGACCGTGGCGATGACAGGTGCGGCAGCGGACGGGCTCTCTTCAACCTTATCCGCCAGCTGCAACGTCACCAGCGCCAGCCCGAATGCCGAACCGGTGACCAAAAAGAGTGTGCGTGCAACCATGCTGCGCAGTTTGGCAGACCAGGGTTAGTCAGCGGTAAAGGCCCTCAGCGCGGTTCGGGCACGCTGGTGCGTGCCTGTTCGGTATCGAACCGGGCCGGTGCCTCAAGCTCCTCTCCGCTGATCCGGATGCGCGTGCAGGCATAGGGCCGCTCGGAAAAATTATCGGCATCCTTGCTATCGATCGGCCACTGGCTATCGGCATCGCGCGCGGCGGAGAAGCAGGCGATGGCGTCCGCCTCACCGCGCTGAGCAGCCTGCTGCCGCCAGTCGGCATCGGCCCACAGCGGTTCCTTCCAGCCGAAAAGTTCGAACGTGATTTCCCCGTCATAGCCGCGAAGCGAGGCAAAGGGGCTGTCTTCGGCGTCGAGGATGAGCGCAACGGAGCTCTCCACATCGCGCCGGGAACGACGGCCATTAGCGCCACCGCCGTGCATGCTTGTCAGCAGCTCGCGTTCCCCGCGGGTGACTGCGCCCAAGAAACTTACAGCTGCAACCTCCATCCGCGACCGGACGTCGCCTTGGGCCAGAGGTGCGAGATTACCGAGGCCCGGGCCAGCACTTGTCCGCGTCAGGCGGACAAATTGTGCCGGGCCAAGCTCCTCGACCGTGACGGCGCGAATGACCTGACCCCTGAAATAATGGCAATAGCCGGTAAGCATGGTGATCACAGCTTCGCCTTGAGCGGACCGCACGCGATCGGCGGCTTCCACCTCCCGCTGCCACGCCTCGCAATTACCAAGCCGCCCGGTGACGCGCACGCGGGTAGGCTGATCGAACGCCCGGGGTGCGTAGAAGCCGAGAACCGCACCGGTGCTCGACGGGTCATTCTCCCGGGTCTCTAGCCGGTAGCGGGCACGACCATCCTCTAGCAGCAGGCGGCCGACGGTCACGCCTTCGATCCGGACACATTCGCCATCATTGCCGGCCGCTGCCGCCTCCGCAAATGTGACCGCCCGCGCGGTGACGGCATTGCATTCGGGCGCGGCATCGGCCGGCGCTGTTGCAAGAGCGGCGAGAAGCAGGATCGACATGGTCTGAAAGCTATCGCAAGCCGGATGGCCTGTCGATGAACGGCACAGCTAGTTGCGGTCACCCATCCAAGAGCGCCAGCCGTGCGGCGGGACATCCTCCACGCGCCAATGTTCAACGGTCAGGCCAAGTGCGGGATAGCCGACCATCTGCCGCTTTGGATCGAAATCGACCAGCGGCAGCACGACGATGCGGCGGTTGACCTTTTGCCGCCAGTTCATGCGCGCTGTATTTTCCTGCCCGACGTAGCAGCCCTTGGTGAAGCTGACGCCGTTGAGTTCCGCGGCATTGCATTCCAGCCACAATATCTCGCCATCGCCCAGCTCCGCCGCGCCTTCGGCTACCCCCAGCGACAGCCGGTGCGCGCGCCATGCCTCGTCAGCCGAACCCTCCCCTGCCGGCGCCAACCAGCGTCGGCCAAGTGCCGGGAGGCGGGGGTCAGCGACCCCGGAGTCACCCTGTGCTGCCCAATGCACGCAAAGGGCAGGCTCGGGCACAATCGCGATGGCACGGCGCAAGCGATACAGCGTCAGCCGTTTCATCAGCGACTCAGCGCGCACAGCCTCGCAATCGATCAGCAGATCTTCGCCATCGCCCCAGACAAGAAAATCAAACAGGCATTTGCCCTGCGCGGTCAGCAGGGCTGCCCAGACCGGGAGTTCGCCGGACACATCATTGGTGACAAGGCCCTGCAGGAAGCCGCGCACATCATCGCCAGACAGGCGGATAAGAGCGCGATCAGTAAGGGTTGTTGCAGGCATATCGCTGAGGTAGGGGCGCGACATGGCTTTGTCACCCGATAGCATCACGATCCGCCGTCCCGATGACTGGCATGTTCACCTCCGCGACGGCGCAATGCTGGAGGCGGTAGCAGGCTATACAGCGCGTCAGTTCGCGCGCGCGATTGTGATGCCCAACCTGTCACCGCCCGTCACAACAGCAGCGGCAGGCGCGGCCTATCGGGAACGCATTTTGGCGGCGGTGCCGGATGGCATCAGCTTCATGCCGCTCATCACCTGCTACCTCACCGACAATCTCGATCCAGACGAGATCGCGCGCGGGCATGGCGAAGGCGTGTTCACTGCTGCAAAGCTTTATCCTGCGCATGCGACCACCGGGAGCGCGCACGGCGTCACCGACATCGCCAACATCTATCGCGTGCTGGAGCGGATGCAGGTCATCGACATGCCTTTGCTGATCCACGGCGAGGTCACCGACCATGATGTCGATATCTTCGACCGGGAGGCTGTGTTCATCGAGCGCACCTTGACCCGCGTCGTCCGGGATTTTCCCGATCTGCGCATCGTCTTTGAGCATATCACGACGGCAGAGGCTGCGGATTTCGTCCGCGATTCCGGGCCAAACATCGCTGCGACGATCACACCCCAGCATCTGCACATCAACCGCAACGCCATGTTCGCCGGCGGCATCCGCCCCCATGCCTATTGTTTGCCGGTGGCGAAGCGGGAATTTCATCGGCTTCGGCTGCGCGAAGCGGCGACGAGCGGTTCCCCCAAATATTTCCTGGGCACCGACAGTGCGCCCCATAGCGTCGAATCGAAAGAATCATCCTGCGGCTGCGCCGGCATTTTCAACGCCGCCCATGCGCTCGAAAGCTATCTCACCGTGTTCGAGGAAGAAGGCGCGATCGACCAGTTTGAAGGCTTTGCCAGCCTTCACGGCCCGGCCTTCTACAAGCTGCCGGTCAACGAAGAGCGGATTACGCTGGTGCGCGCCGATCAGCCCGTACCAGAATCGGTCGAAGCAGCGGGAACGCAGGTCGTGCTGTTCCACGCAGGCGAAACGCTGCGCTGGCGCATGGCCGACTGATGATCAGATAAGGCCGCCGCCCATCGACAGGCGGATCAGGCCGATGACAATAACGATCAGGTTGAGGTTGCGTCCTGCGCGCCGATCGGAAAGCTGCCCGAAGGCCAAACCGACGAGTGCCATCGGCACGATTAGCCAATATGCCCAGCCCAGAAAGGGCAGGAAAGCGAAGATGCCCAGAAACAGGGCAACGACACCGATGAGCAGTGATACAATGTTCAGCATTCAGCGAACATAATCGGCACGCGACCCGAAACAAGCGTCGGGCGTCCCATTTGCGGACAGGGCAAGTACCGGCTTAACCCTGATTGCCGCCTTGCGGTTAACGCAGACGCGCCGCAATATGGCGCAAATCCGTGGGGAAATGGTGCCCCGCATGGCCGGAGAATTAACCATGTCGCCTCGTTCAATCATGCTGGCGGGTGCCGCCGCGCTGATGAGCCTTTCGCTCGGGGCATGCCGCGGTGGCGAGCCCGCCCAGATATCCGAACAGGATGATGGCCTGACTTCCAGCGATACGGCGGTCAAAGGCGCGCTGGGTGACGCGATCATGGTCGATCCGGAGCTGACCGGTCAGTCGAATAGCGCCAGCGCGACAGCAGGTGCGCGGCCCGCAGAAGGCGCTGTACCCGCCATGCGCGGTGGCAGCGCTGCCGAATCGCAGGCCGAAGCGCGCCGGCTGGTCGCCAACCGCATGCTTAGCGCACCAGAGCCGGGCGACTTTGCCGCACAGTGCCAGGGTAATTGCGACGCCGGTCCGCGTCCGGCGACGCTCGGCGGCCTAGCCCGTCAGCAAGCAGGAGCAAGCTGCGCGGCCGATGTCCGCTACGGATCGGAATGGGCAACCCGGTTGCCGGCGGCATTCCCCGTTTATCCGCGCGCCGCACTGATCGAGGCGGCGGGCGTTGCCAACGGCCGCTGCAATGTGCGCATCGTCAATTTCCAGAGCCGCGCAGGAATGCAGGCTGTGCTCGATTTCTATTACACCATGGCCCGACGCAACGGCTTTACCGCCGAGCATCTGCTGCGCGGCACCGAACATTATCTCGGCGGCACCAAGGGCGAGGAAGCCTTTGTCGTGATGGCCCGCCCGATGGCCGGCGGCATGGTCGACGTCGATCTGGTGGCGACTGGCGGGCGCTGACGCCCGCGATCATCGCCAGCTGTCAGTGGCGGGTCGCAGCATCGATTCCGTCCACGCCTTCGCCCGAAAGCCAGCCGACCAGCCGGCCCACCTCGCGCCAATGGCACCAGTCCAGCGCATTGTCGCGCGCGCGGCTGCGTGCAGCCCGCAGGCTGGCGGCGTAGGGAGCGTCATCGCCGAACTCGCGGGCAAGGCTTGCGGCATCCTCAACCATGCTGCGGCCGGCAAGGAAGGGGGTGGGCGCCGCAGCGCTGGTAGAATCGTGCATGGCCGCCTGATAATCGCCAACCCCTGACAGCCCCCTCAAAAACATGGGTAAACAGTCAGTTGACCATCATGCACCATCAGCCTTCGCGCCCCATTGCGCGCAGTGCCGCTGCGCCCTAGTTTCGCACCATGTTGCGCAAAATCCTGATCGCCCTCCTTCTTATCGTCATCGCCATCGCCATCGCGCTGTGGGTGCTATCGCGCCCCGACCAAGCCCGTCTGTCCGATGCCGAGCTGACCGGCCGTGTGCCGGTCATGTCCGCAGTCCGGCCACAGACGTTCCCGACCATCGCGGTCGCCGACGCGGTCGGCTGGCGCGAAGGTGAGGCACCGGAAGCGGCGCCGGGCCTGCGCGTGCAGCGCTTTGCCGAGGGGCTCGACCATCCGCGACAAATGCTCGTCCTGCCCAACGGCGATGTGCTGGTGGCTGAGAGCAACAAGCCACCCAGCGACGGCGGCGGCATCACTGGTGCCATCGCGCGCTGGATGATGGGCCGTGCCGGTGCTGGTGTGCCCAGCGCCAACCGCATCACCTTGCTGCGCGATGCAGACGGCGATGGCGTTGCAGAGGTGAAGCGCCCCTATATTACCGGTCTCAACTCGCCCTATGGCATGGTGCTGGTGGGTTCGACGCTCTATGTCGCCAACACTGATGCGCTGCTCGCCTTTGATTATGATCCGGCTGCCGAGAGCATCACGACGCCGGGGCGCAAGATTGTCGATCTGCCCGCATCGGGCGGCAATTCCCACTGGACCAAGGCGCTCGCCGCCAGTCTCGACGGCCGGACGCTGTTTGTCGGCATCGGTTCCAACAGCAATATCGGTGAGAAGGGCATGGCCTGGGAACAGGGCCGCGCACTGGTGCTCGAGGTTCGCCCCGATATTCAGTACAAGCGCCCCTACGCCTCCGGCCTGCGCAACCCGTCAGGTCTCGCCACCCATCCGGTGACTGGCGACCTGTGGGCCACCGTCAATGAACGCGACATGCTGGGCTCGGACATGATTCCGGACTATCTGACCCGCGTCGATTTTGGCGCCTTCTATGGATGGCCCTGGTATTATTGGGGTGGGTTCGTTGATGACCGGGTCGAGGAAGCCGACATTGATGACCGGCGTTCCTATGTCCGCCGCCCCGAATATGCGCTGGGCGCACATGTTGCACCGCTGGGCTTTGGCTTTGCCACCGGCGGGCTCGGCCAGCCTTGGGGCGATGGCGCCTTCATCGCGCTTCACGGATCCTGGAACCGCAGCCCGCGTGCAGGCTACAAGGTGGTGTTCGTACCGTTCGGACCCAACGGCCGGCCGACCGACGCGCTGCCGATGGACGTGCTGACCGGTTTCCTGTCACCCGCAGGCGAGGCGCGGGGACGCCCCGCCGATTCCCGTCAGGCACGCGACGGATCGCTGCTGGTGGCCGACGATGTCGGCAACATCATCTGGCGGGTAAGCCGGGCCGAACCGGCCGCAGCGACGGGGCAATAACGTCCTGTTTGCGGAGGGAGAGCCGCGTCCGGATCGGACAGCGGCGATACCCGATCAGACCCGCATCGGCATCAGCACGTAAAGCGCCGGTGACTTCTCACTCTCGCGGATCAGCGTCGGTGCCGAGGCATCGGCGAGATGCAGCTCGACATTGTCGCCATCGATCTGGTCAATGATGTCCTTGAGGTAACGGGCGTTGAATCCGATTTCCATCGCATCAGCACGATAATCACCCGGCACCTCTTCTGCAGCAGTGCCGTTTTCGGGACTGGTGACGGACAATGTGACCTTGTCTGAATCCAGCGACATTTTGACTGCGCGGGTCTTGTCCGTCGCGATGGTGGCCACACGATCGACGCCCTGGCCAAAGCTCTTCGGATCAACACGCAACAGCTTGTCATTCGCTGTCGGGATCACGCGGCTGTAATCCGGGAATGTGCCGTCAATCAGCTTTGAGGTCAGCACCGCACTGCCAAAAGTGAAGCGGATCTTGCTGGGCGAAAGTTCCACCTGAACCCGTCCGTCGCCAGCCTCACCGAGCAGCTTGTGCAACTCGGCAACACATTTGCGCGGCACAATCACGTCTGGCATCGATTCGGCACCGCTCGGACGCGGCAGCGTGTAGCGTGCAAGCCGATGGCCGTCGGTCGCCGCGGCGCGCAGCAGGCCGTCACCATCATCGGTCACATGCAGGAAAATGCCGTTCAGATAATAGCGCGTTTCTTCCGTCGAGATTGCGAAGCGCGTCTTTTCGATGATGCGCACGATATCCTTGGCGTCCAGTTCGAAGCTGGTCGGGAGATCGCCTTCAGCAATCACCGGAAAATCATCGCGCGGCAGCGTCTTCAACTTCGACTGGTAGCGGCCGGCGCGTACCAGCATCTCGCCGTTGGACGCAGAAAGGCTGACTTCGCTTCCTTCCGGCAGTTTGCGGGCGATTTCGAACAAAAGATGCGCCGAAACCGTCGTCGCGCCCGACGTTTCCACCTTGGCATCGACCGTTTCGACGATCTGCATATCAAGGTCCGTCGCCATCACCCGGATGACCGAGCTGCCGATCGCTTCGATCAGCACATTCGACAGGATTGGGATGGTGTTGCGGCGTTCAACGACCGACTGGATATGCCCCAGGCACCGCAACAATGTCGCCCGTTCGATCTTCGCCTGCATGCCCTGTATCGCTCTCTTCTCTGATGGCCTGTGGTCAGCCGGGGAGCAGAACGCCCCCTTGGCCGATTCCCCCTTGCCGTGGCAGAGCCATCCTTAACGCGCTGTTCGCGAGTCGCAAGCGGACCGGTGCAGCCACAAGCAAAGGCGGGGCATGACAGCACATCGGATCGGCGGACGCATTTACATCGCGCGGCATGGGGAAACTGTGTTCAATGCAGCGCGGCGAATGCAGGGCGCGCTGGGGCATACGCCGTTCACGCTCAACGGATTCCGGCAAATCGACGCCATGGGTAGAGCGCTCGGGCAGCGCATCCATCCGTCAACCCAGCTCGAGCTTTGGGCTTCCCCCACGGGCCGAACACTGCAAACGCTCTCCATATTGTGCGAGCATCTGGGGCGTGACTGGCATAGTGCGCGCACCGACGACCGGCTCGTCGAAATCGGCATGGGTGGCTGGGACGGGCGCTTTTACGAAGAGATTATCGCTGAGGAAGGGCCAATCTATTCGGAACGGCATATGGTGTTCACCCGCGTCGCCCCCGGCGGCGAAAGCTATGCCGATGTCCGCAAGCGCGTGGAAAGCTGGGTCAACTCTCTCGACGGTGATCATGACAGGCTGGTGGTGACCCATGGCGTCACAGCAGTCGTGCTGCGCGCGTTGCTAACCGGTGATGGCAATGCGCATCCCTCATGCGGCACCCCGGTTGCCGGGCCGGTGCCGCAAGGATCGCTGGTGGTCATCGAACAGGGCGTCGAGGAACAGATATTGGTGCTGCCATGAGGATTTTGGCCGCCGCCATCCTGCTGGCGATGGCCGCGAGCCCGGCGCTCGCGCGCGAGTCATTGGGTGTGTTCGATGGCTGGGCGGCATTTCGCGATCCGGCCTCGGGGAACAGCCCGCCCCGTTGCTATGCCATCTCCGAAACCACAGGCGGCGACGGCGGCTATGCCACAGTCGGTTTCTGGCCAGCCGCACGGGTGCGCGCGCAGGTGCACATCCGCCTGCCGCGCGCGATGACACCGGGAACGGGCACACTCAGCATCGGCAGCCGGCGCTTTACGATGATGGTGCGCGGACGGGGAATGTGGGCGCGCGATGCCCGGATGGATGCCGCGATCGTCGCAGCGATGCGCGGCGAACGCAGCATGACGGCGACTGCGGGAAGCTGGTCGGGCCGTTGGGTCCTGACGGGCACGGCGACGGCGATCGATGCAGCAGCGCTGGGCTGCGCCCGCAGCTAGAGCCGTTTCTGTAACCGCCGCACACTGGCATGCCGCGCATGACGAGCGGGCTGCGCCTGACCAACATCCTGTTCCAGATGCGCGCGGATCGCCTCCACCTCAGCGTCGGTCAGATGCTCGATTCCGATGAATTCGTTGCGCGCATCGCGTGAGACGCGGATCAGTTCGTCGAGCTTCGCCTGCAGCGCCGCGGCATCGCGATTCTGGCTGTTCTGGATGACGAACACCATCAGGAAAGTGATGATGGTGGTCGATGTGTTGATAACCAGCTGCCAGGTGTCCGAGTAATCGAAAAACGGCCCGGTGAGGATCCAGATCAGGATCAGGGCGCAGGCGATGACAAAGGCGGGCGGGCGGCCCGCAGCCGCCGCTGTGTGCGACGCGATGGCAGTGAACAGACGGTCGATCATCAATATCCTCCGGACTGACAGCGTTGGCACAGCATGGCATTGTCGGGCGTTTGCGACTATAGGCACCTCCCATGTCCAGCATTGCCACGCCTCTGATGCCGATTGCCGGCACCATCGATCCTGTTCCCGTCGCACGCGATTTGCCGCAGCGTCCGGATGGTCGCACTGACCTGATCGGCTTGCCGCGCGAGGCAATTCGCGCCGCGCTCGAGGCTGCGGGGATGGACACCAAGCAGGCAAAGCTGCGCGCCAAGCAGCTGTGGCACTGGATGTACCACCGCGGCGTCACCGATTTCGATGCGATGACCGACATCGCCAAGACCATGCGGCCGTGGCTCGCCGAACGGTTCGTGATCGGACGGCCGGATATCGTTACCGCGCAGACATCAGAGGATGGCACACGCAAATGGCTGCTTTCCACCGCTGATGGGCATGAATTCGAAATGGTGTTCATCCCCGATGCCGATCGGGGCACGCTTTGCATTTCGAGCCAGGTCGGCTGCACGCTCAACTGCCGTTTCTGCCACACCGGCACGATGAAGCTGGTGCGGAACCTGACGCCGGGCGAGATCGTCGGACAGGTGATGCTGGCGCGCGACGCGCTTGGCGAATGGCCAAAGGGCAGCATGGCATCCCACGCCGATGCGGACGACGAGGATGATGATGCGCCGCAGTACACGCCGGACGGACGGCTGCTGACCAACATCGTGCTGATGGGCATGGGAGAGCCGCTCTACAATTTCGACGGCGTCAAAGGCGCGATGAAGATTGTGATGGACGGTGATGGCCTCGGCCTCTCCCGTCGGCGCATCACCCTGTCGACCTCCGGCGTGGTGCCGATGATGGCGCGCGCGGGCGAGGAAATCGGCGTCAACCTTGCCGTCTCGCTGCACGCGGTGACCAAGGAAGTGCGCGACGAGATCGTCCCGCTCAATCGCAAATATGGGATCGAGCAACTGCTCGAGGCGTGCGCGGCTTACCCAGGCGCGAACAATGCGCGGCGCATCACCTTTGAATATGTGATGCTGAAGGACAAGAATGACAGCGACCAGGATGCCCGCGAGCTCGTCCGCCTGATCCGCGCACACCGCCTCCCGGCCAAGGTCAACCTCATCCCCTTCAACCCCTGGCCGGGCGCGCCCTATGAATGTTCTTCGCCCGAACGCATCCGGCGCTTTTCCGACATCATTTTCGAAGCCGGCATATCCGCACCGGTGCGCACACCGCGCGGCCGCGACATTATGGCCGCCTGTGGACAGCTGAAAAGCGCGGCACAGAAGATGAGCCGCGCCGATCTGGACCGGCTGGCAGAGGAAAAGCAGGCGGCGCTGGGCTGAACCCGCCGCTTGCAGGTGGCGATGCATCGGCTACACCGCCGTCCATGCGTCTGACCGACTGTCACAATATCGATGATTTCCGCGCGCTGGCGAAGCGGCGGCTGCCATGGCCCGTGTTCGATTACATCGACGGGGCGGGCGACGATGAGGTCACGCGGCGGCGCAACCGTGCGGCATTCGACGATTGCGATCTGGTACCGCGCGTGCTGGCCGGCGTCGAAAATGTCGACATGTCCGTGACGGTCATGGGCCGACGGATGGCGATGCCTCTATTTCTTTCCCCCACTGCCTTGCAGCGGCTGTTCCACTGGCAGGGCGAGCGGGCGGTGGTGCGGGCTGCGGAACGCTTTGGCATCTATGCCGGCATCTCGAGCCTAGCGACCGTATCCATCGCGGAAGTCGGCGCGATGACGAGTGCGCCCAAGCTGTTCCAGCTCTACGTCCACAAGGATGAGGGCCTGAACGCGGCGATGATCGATGCCTGCAAGGCGGCTCAGTTCGACGCGCTGGCGCTAACGGTCGACACTATCGTCGGCGGCAACCGCGAACGGTGTCTGCGCTCGGGATTCACATCCCCGCCGCGCTTCACGGCGCGCAATGCGCTGTCCTATGCTGCCAAGCCCGGCTGGGGCCTCAACTATCTCTTCCGCGAGCCATTTTCGCTGCCCAACCTCGCCACCCATGTTGCCGAAGGGTCGAGCGTACCCAAATCGGTCGCCGATTATTTCACCACCATGCTCGACCAGAGCCTCGACTGGAAACGGGCCGAAGCGATCCGCAAGCAATGGGATGGCCCCTTCTGCCTCAAAGGCGTGATGGCGGTGGAGGATGCGCGGCGCGCCGTCGATATCGGCGCGACAGCCATCATGGTGTCAAACCATGGCGGACGGCAGCTCGATGGCGGGCGGGCCCCATTCGATGCGATTGCGGAAATTGCCGATGCGGTCGGCGGCCAGATTGAAATCATCTGCGATGGCGGGATCACGCGGGGCACACATGTGATCAAAGCGCTGTCTGCGGGAGCAACCGCTTGCTCGGGCGGGCGGCTCTATCTCTATGCGCTGGCGGCGGCCGGCCAGGCGGGTGTCGAGCGCGCCGTAAGCCTGCTGGAAGCCGAGCTGGTGCGCGGCATGAAGCTGATGGGCGCACGCAGCATCGCCGATCTCAGCGGGGACAATCTGCGCTGGCGTTAAGCCCGCCAGCGCAGATTGGTGAGGGCATCAGAAGCTGAAGCCTAGGGTGAACAGCACCGTTGCGTCATACAGCGTGTCCGAAGCCGGAATGCCGGTCAGATCATCAAGGTCGGTATCGACATATTTGACACCGGCAGTGATGCCGCTGCCCAGCGCCACATCGGCCGCGACTGACCAATCCCAATAGCTGCCGCCGAAGGCGAGGCTGCCATCCGAATAGCCCAGGTGGCCGGTCAGCGTGACCGGCGTATCGGGAATTCCGATACCGAGATCGGTGTAGAGATAGATGTTATCGGCATTGCCGAGCGCCGACTGATCCCAGGCGTAAGCGAAGCCAAACTTGGCCGTTGCCGGGCCGAAAGTCGTCTTGATCGAGCCATAGGGCTCGAAATAGTCGCTGTTCCCGCTACCGTCCGGATACCAGTAATAGAGCATGCCGACGTCGACCGTCGTGCCCGGTGCGATTTCCGTGGTGTAGCCGGCATACAGATCGAGCTCGATTTCACCGAAGGTCGCGGTGTCATCGAGGTTCGAACCCCAGATGCCGCCATAAAAGCCGCTCGAGTGGTTGACGTTGACGGTGCCCTGAACCGCGAAATCTTCACCCGACAGGCTGACGCCGCGGAATCGATAATCGCTAGTCACGGAAACGCCGCCAGTGACGGTTACATCCGAGGGCGGATCAGCTTCGGTGGAATCCTGAGCAAAGGCAGGCGTCGCTGCCGACAGGAGAGCAAGGGCAACCAGCCCCTTGATGGACGTGCGCATATTCTAACCCCTTCAAAAGGTTGTTGCGTATCGTCCCGCCTGCGCACGAATGCTGCCTCTGTGTCGGGCAGTCTGCTCGCGTCGATGATCAAACTGGACACGCATTGTGCGTCGCACAAGGAAAAAAACACATCGAACGATTATCAGCTCCCTTCATGTTGCATGCGCGCAACAGGAGCCGATATAGACGGCATCGCTATTTCCCCTTCCGAACGAGGCCCCATGTCCATCCGTCCCTGGCGCGATATCACCCGGCGGCAATGCCGCCAGATCATGGTCGGCAACGTCCCTGTGGGCGGCGATGCACCGATCACCGTGCAGACGATGACCAACACGCCCACTGAGGATGTGAAGGCGACTGTCGATCAGATCCGTCGCTGCGAGGAAGCGGGCGTCGACATTATCCGCGTGTCCTGCCCGACCGAGGAGGCAACCGCGGCCTTCAAACAGATCACCCGCGCCGCGACCGTACCGGTCGTTGCCGACATCCATTTCCACTACAAGCGCGCGCTGGAAGCAGCGGACGCGGGTGCCGCCTGCCTGCGCATCAACCCGGGCAACATCGGCAGCGCCGCTCGCGTCGCAGAGGTTGTCCGCGCGGCCAAGGCCAATGGCTGCGCCATCCGCATCGGCGTCAACGCTGGCAGCCTCGAAAAGGATCTGCTCGAAAAATATGGCGAGCCTTGCCCCGAAGCGCTGGTCGAAAGCGCGCTGGACCATATCAAGCTGCTGCAGGACCATGATTTCCACGAATATAAGGTCGCGGTGAAGGCGAGCGACGTGTTCCTCGCCGTTGCGGCTTATCAGCAGCTCGCCGAAGCGGTCGATTGCCCACTGCACCTCGGCATTACCGAAGCCGGCGGCCTGATCGGCGGCACAGTAAAGTCGGCGATCGGGCTCGGCAGCCTTTTGTGGTTCGGTATCGGCGACACCATCCGCGTCAGCCTGTCTGCCGAACCCGAGCAGGAAGTGCGCGTCGGATACGAAATACTGAAATCACTGGGTCTGAGGACCCGCGGCGTGCGCATCGTTTCCTGCCCCAGCTGCGCGCGGCAGGGGTTCGATGTCATTCGCACCGTCGAGCGGCTCGAGGAGGCACTCTCCCATATCCGCACGCCAATGTCGCTTTCCGTGCTGGGTTGCGTCGTCAACGGCCCCGGGGAAGCGCGCGAAACCGACATCGGCATTACCGGTGGCGGCGCGGGCAAGCATATGGTCTATCTGTCCGGCATCACCGACCATCATGTCGAGGACGAAGACATGATCGGCCATATTGTCCGCCTGGTCGAAGCCAAGGCCGCCGAGATTGACGCAGGCCGGGCGGTCAGCATGGACGTGACCCACGGCAAGGCGGCCGCCTAAACGGCCCGCAGACTTCGGCTGTCACATCCCGTCAACGGCCTTGCTGACGAGGATGCTGACCGAAACGCGGCGGTTCTGCGCGCGGCCTTCCGGGGTTGAATTGTCTGCTGCCGGGTCGGATTCGGACATGCCGGTTGGCGTCAACATGCGATAGGGGGCCCAGCGGCAACGCTGCTGGAGATGGTTGACCACCCGGCCCGCACGCTTCTCGCTCAATTCCTGATTGAACTCCTCGCTGCCAACCTCATCGGTATAGCCCACGACCAGCAGCAGAGCATTGTCGATGCCCTGCGCCTGCACGGCGGCATTGCAGAGCTCGGCTTGAGCCTGCGGTGTCAGCTGATAGCGACCGGTGTCGAAATAGACGTTGGTGGTCCCGCGGATGTTATACTGATCGATATTGGCAACACGGCTGCGCAGCGCCTCAGTCGCGGCGGTCTGTTCGGCAAAGCCCTGTGCGGTTCCGTCACGGATCATGGTTGCGGTACGCAGATCCGTGTTGCGGACGTTGACGCGGCGCGCGACGAGCGCATCCCCCCAACGCACGGTTTCCACCATGACCGGCAAACCGTTGACCAGCGAATCCGCATCAAAGGAGCGCCGGTCGAGTCCGAGGAAACCGCCGCGTGCGCGAACCACCGTGCCTTCGCCGACCAGAATGAGGGTGCGAACATCGCCGGGGCTGGTGATTTGCACCCGTTCGCCACGGCGCGCGGTAATCGTCCCCTCAATTTCGGGCCCTGGTTCGAGGCCCGCGAGGTCGGCAGGCGGCGCGGCGATTTCAGCCGTTACGGTCGGGCTGACAGGAACATCCTCCTGCGCCAGCAGCGGACTGGCGCCGACAAGTGCAACGGCGGTCGCGGAACCGGAGAGGAGCGTGCGGATCATCATCGTCATGGGATAATCTCCTGGTCATTGGCAGAGATGGATGGGCAGGCACCGCTGACGCCCACGCGTCGCCGACCGGACAATTGCCGGGGCTGATGATGGACGGGGTGGCCGGACGCGTTGGTCATACTTGTGCAAGCGCAATCATCTGTGGCCCGAGCCGTTCCGCCTCAGGGCGAAGCAAACCGGCCATCCGGTGCAGGAAAGCGACGAGCCGATCGGTTGACTGGCGCGGTGGGGATGGCATGGCTTGGCGGCCATGACCCTAACGATCCGTGCCGCAACGCCCGCTGACCTGTCGCTCATCACAGAGCTTATCCGCGCCCTCGCCGACTATGAAAAACTCGCCCACGAGGTCCGCTTTGACGAGGCGGTCCTTTGCGAAAAGCTGTTCGGACCGCGCCCCTATGCGGAGGTCATCATCGGGGAGGTCGACGGTGCGCCCCAAGGATTTGCGCTCTTCTTCCACAATTTCTCGACCTTTGAGGGGCGACCCGGCATCTATCTTGAAGACCTGTTTGTCCGGCCGGAAGCGCGCGGGGCAGGGCTGGGCACGGCTTTGCTGGCGGAACTGGCGCGGCTAGCCGTCGAGCGCGATTGCGCGCGTCTAGAATGGAGCGTTCTCGACTGGAACGAACCAGCGATCGGTTTCTACAAGGCGCTGGGTGCGCGGATGATGGATGAATGGACGGTGATGCGTGTCGATGGGGCAGCGTTAGGCCGGTTGGCAGGAGAAGCGTTGTGAAGAAATGTGTCGGGCTGATTTTGGCCGTG
>CANHQT010000004.1 GCA_947463325.1 Sphingomonadaceae bacterium | reverse complement strand
GGCTTCCACGTGCTGGTCGGCACGATCTTCCTGATCGTCTGCCTGGTGCGCGCCTATAAGGGCCACTTCACCCCGCAGCAGCATTTCGGTTTCGAATCCGCTGCCTGGTACTGGCACTTCGTCGACGTGGTGTGGCTGTTCCTGTTCATCGTCGTCTATGTCTGGGGCGGCTGGGGCGCACCGATCCACTGATCCGTGGGCTCGGTGCCCACCGGCACATGGCAAACGAAAGGGCGGCCCGCATTACGCGAGGCCGCCCTTTTCGCTTTCCCCTCCTGCGATGATGCACGCACCCGCGCGACTGGACGAAACTGCCCCACAGTGACAGGAAGCGGCCATGACTGAAGCTCCCACATCGCAGCGCTGGCCGATCATCCCCACCATCATCGTCGCCGCCGCTTGCGCGACGATGATCGCGCTCGGTGTCTGGCAGTGGGGCCGGGCAGGGGAAAAGGACGCGCTGCTCGCCACCTATGAACGCAACCGCACGGCAGAATCCATCGCCCTCCCCATGGCAGGGCCGATGCCCGACAGCGCCATGTTCCGCCGCGCCAGCGCCACCTGCCTCGGGGTCGCTGCATGGCGCCCGATCGGCGGGCGTAGCACGGACGGCCGCAGCGGTTACCGCTTCCTTGCCGAATGCAAGCGCGGCGCGGAAGGGCCGGGCTTCATCGTCGACATGGGGGTGAGTGAGGATGCGCAGTTCCAGCCGCAATGGACCGGCGGGGAAGTCAGCGGCATCGCCACGACAGAGCCGGTCGAAGGCGGCCTCATCGCCACGCTCATGGGCACGCGCCCTATACCGCGCCCGATGATTGTCTCCGCCACGCCCGCGCCCGGCCTCCTCGCCAGCGCGCCGCCTGATCCTTCGTCCGTGCCCAACAATCATATCGCCTACGCTGGCCAATGGTTCTTCTTCGCGCTCGCCGCGGCGGTGATCTACGTCCTCGCACTGCGGCGGCGGCGGCGCGAAGGGCAGGGGCACTGACCGTTGCAGGCTCGGTCCCGTCCCGCTAGGCGATCGGCCATGCTTTACCGTTCCACCCGCGGCGCACCCGACCGGCTCGATTTCAGGGGCGTGACCCTTGCCGGCCTTGCGCCGGATGGCGGGCTCTATCTGCCCGAGGCCTGGCCTGAGCTGAGTCAGCAGGACATCGCGGACCTCGCGGGCCTCGATTATGCGGAGACTGCGGCGCGCGTCCTCGCGCCCTTTGTCGGGGACAGCCTGACTGCGGAGGAACTGCGCAGCCTCACCCGCGCGGCCTATGCCCGTTTCGATCATGCGGCGGTGGTGCCGCTGAAACAGCTTGATCAGCGCCAATGGCTGCTCGAACTGTTCCACGGGCCCACGCTCGCTTTCAAGGATGTCGCGCTCCAGCTGCTCGGCCTCCTGTTCGAACGCTTCCTGACCGGCACGGACCGGCATATCACTATCGTCGGGGCGACCTCCGGTGATACCGGCAGCGCGGCGATTGATGCTGTGGCGGGCCGTGAAAATCTCTCGATCGTCATGCTCCACCCGGCGGGCCGCGTCTCCGATGTGCAGCGGCGGCAGATGACCACGGTGATTGCGGACAATGTCCACAATGTCGCGATCGATGGCAGCTTCGATGATGCCCAGGCGATGGTGAAGCGGATGTTTGGTGACCCCGATGTCACCGGCCACCTCACCCTGTCCGCCGTCAATTCGATCAACTGGGCGCGGCTTGCCGCTCAGGTGGTCTATTATTTCTATGCCGCTGTGCGCCTTGGCGCGCCCCACCGTCCTGTCGCCTTCTCGGTCCCGACCGGCAATTTCGGGGATGTGTTCGCCGGCTATGTCGCCGCGCGCATGGGCCTTCCCGTCGCGCGTCTGGTCGTCGCGACCAACGTCAATGACATCCTCCACCGCGCGCTGGCGCAGGGGGATTACAGCGCCGGCATCGTCACCCCCACTGCGACGCCCAGCATGGACATTCAGGTCAGCAGCAATTTCGAACGGCTGCTGTTCGATCTCGGCGGGCGTGATGGGGCCGCCATGGCCGCGCAGATGGCGGGGTTTGAATCGACCCGCGCGATGCGCCTCACCAACGCCCAGCGCGAAGGTGCCTCGGCCCTGTTCACCAGCGCCGCCATTGATGGTCCTGCCATGGCCGGTGCTTTGCGCTGGGCATGGGAATCGGCAGGCGAACTCATCGATCCGCACACCGCCATCGGCCTCGCCGCCGCGCGCGCCGATGATGGCGATCCTGCCATCCCGATGGTCACCCTCGCCACCGCCCACCCGGCCAAGTTCGGCGATGCGGTGGAACGCGCCTCGGGCCGCCGCCCGGTGCTGCCGGGCCGCGTCGGCAATTTGTTCGACCGTGAGGAACGCTATGTCTCGCTGCCCGGCGATTATGCCGCGGTGCGCGATTTTGTGCTGCGGCACGGCGGGGCATGACCCTCCTCACCCTCACCGGCGAGCCTTGGTCTGACTTCGGCCTCGTCGACAGCGGCGGCGGGCGAAAGCTCGAACGCTATGGCGACTATCGTTTCATTCGCCCCGAACCGCAGGCGATGTGGCAACCCGCCAGTGCCGACTGGCAGGCGCATGGTGAATTCGTCCCCGCCTCGGACGATGAGGGTGGCGGCCGCTGGTATTTCGAATCGCCCGTGCCGGCCGAAGGCTGGCCGCTCGCGTGGGAAGAAGTGCGCTTCACCGCCCACACCACTCCCTTCCGTCACCTCGGTTTCTTCCCGGACATGGCCCCGGTGTGGCACTGGCTGCGAGATCAGGTCGCACCGGTGGAATCGCCCGAATTTCTCAACCTGTTCGGCTACACCGGCGTCGGCAGCCTCGCGCTCGCCAGCGCTGGCGCGCGGGTGGTGCATGTCGATGCCTCGAAGAAATCGGTGGCACAGGCGCGGGAGAATGCGGCGCTCTCCGGCCTTTCCGATGCGCCGGTGCGCTGGATCGTCGACGATGCGGTGAAGTTCGCCGCGCGAGAGGTGCGGCGCGGCCGCCGCTATGACGCGATCCTGCTCGATCCGCCCAAGTTCGGCCGCGGCCCCGATGGGGAAGTGTGGCGGCTGGAGGAACATCTCCCCGGCCTGCTGGCTGATTGCGCGCAGTTGCTCGACGGTCAGAGCCGGGCGCTCTTCCTCACCGTCTATGCCGTGCGCCTCTCCGCGCTCGCGCTTCAGGAATTGCTGCAACAGACGCTCGGCCACCTCGGCGGCACGGTCGAGGCCGGCGAACTCGCCATCCGCGAGGAAGCCCGCGGCCTCCTCCTCCCCACCGCCATCTGGGCCCGCTGGAGCCGCGACTAAGCGGAGCGCCTACCGTTCCCGCGCCGCCCTCAGCGCCGCACCGGCCGCGAACGGCGTCACCGCCACCAGCAGCAGCGATGCCGCGCATAGGAACAGCATCGCGCTGCTCCCCATCGGGTCGAGCATCCCTGCGCCGAAAATCAGCACCGGCACCCCCAGCGGCAACAGCATCAGCCCGCCCAACGCGCCGCTCCCCCGCTGGCCGAGCGTGATCGCGGCGATGGTGACGGAAAGGCCCGCCAGCCCCGGCGCGCCGATGGCAAGGCCGATCACCAGCCGCTGCCATGTTTCCTGCTCCAGCCCCAGCAGCGCCGCCCCCGGCACCGTCGCGATCAGCAGCGGCACGGCAAAACCCAGCGTGTGGGACAGGAGGCGCGCCGCCGCCACGCTTTCGTCGGCAAGGCCGCGCAAGGCGAGCTGGTCGAGCACGCCGGCATCGAAATCGGGCGCGAACAATCGCTCGACCGGCAGCAGCGCGGCGAGCAGCGCCGCCACCCAGAGGATGCCGCCGCCGGTGCGCGCCAGCAATTGCGCGTCCGTCCCCACCGCAAAGGGATAGAGCGTCGCGACCAGCAGGAAGAAGGCGACCGGCAGCCACCAGCTCCCGCTGCTCCACTCGGCGGTAAGGTCGCGCCGGATGAGGCGAAGCAGCGTGCTCATGATACCGTCTCGCTCGGGCGGTGCGCCGCCATGTCGATGGTCTGCGCCTCGCCCAGTGTCAGCGGCAAATGGCTCGCGCACACCACCGCGCCGCCTGCCGCGCGATGCGCCGCAATCAGCGCTTCGGTAAGCGCCACGCCATCGCGGTCGAGGCCATTGGCGGGCTCGTCGAGCAGCCACAGTGGCGCGTCACTCGCAATCAGCCGCGCCAGTGCTGCGCGCTTTTTCTGCCCCGTGGAGAAATAGCGCGGCGGCACGTCAGCAAGGTGGGCGATGCCGAGCCGGTCCATCGCTGTATGGACGCCCGCCGTTCCTGTCCCGTCGATCGCCGCCCACTGGCCGAGGGCTTGGCCGAGCGGCAGGTGCGCGTCGAGCGCATGGCGCTCATCGACCATGGCGGTGCGCGCATGGCGCGCCACTGTTCCCGCCGCAGGGGGCAACAGGCCGCCGAGGATGCGGATCAGGCTCGATTTGCCGATACCGTTCGCGCCCGTCAGCATCACCGCATCGCCCGGCGCGAGTGACAGGCTGATACCCCGCCACAGCAACCGGTCGCCGCGGATGCAGGCAAGGCCCTCTGCCGCGAGCAACAACGCCCCGCTCACGCGGCATCCTCGATGGCGTGCATATCTTCGTCGGACAGGCCGAAATGATGGCCGATCTCGTGGATCAGCACATGGCGCACCAGATGCTCCAGCTCCTCCCCGCTTTCGATCCATTCGAGCAGGATGGGCACGCGATAGAGGCGCACGATGTCGGGCAAGTCGCCGGTCGCGATATTGCCCTTCTGCCCCAGTGGCCGCCCTTCGTAGAGGCCGGTGAGGTCATAGGGGCTCTCGATGCCGAGCGATTCCAGCACCGCATCATCGGCAAATTCCTCGACGCGGAATACCACGGCATGGAGATGCGCCCGGAACTGCTCCGGCAGCGCCGCCCATGCCGCCAGCGCAACCGTCTCCATCGCGGCAGCATCAGGGGCAAAACGGGGCAGGGCAGCCGTCATCGGCCCCTCCTTAACGGCAAGTTCCGGCCTTGTCGAAAGCCCCTTGGCCCGTCATTGCGAGGACCGAAGTGACGAAGCCATCCAGGGCTGGGCCAGCACCTGCTCTGAATTGCCCCTCGATGACGTTGGAAGGATGAACGCACCCATGGTCGCAAAGCTTGACGATGCTGCCCGCGCCGCGCTGCTCGCCGCGCACCCCGACTGGGCTATGGAGGATGGGCGCGACGCCATCACCCGCACCTTCCGCTTCGCCGATTTCAGTCAGGCTTTCGCCTTCATGACGCGCGTCGCCTTGCTCGCCGAGGCGCAGGACCATCATCCCGAATGGTCGAACGTCTACAACCGCGTCACCATCGCGCTCACCACCCATGATGCCGATGGCCTGTCCGAACGCGACGCCCGCATGGCCGCCGCGATCGACGCGTTGGTTTAACGTCCCAACAGCGTGCTGCCGCCGTCGGGCCGGCGGCCCTTCTTCATCTGCCTGCGCAAGCGGCCCGGCATCCAGCGCGCCGCAAAGGCGAGGCGGCGGGCGGTCTTGCCGACAGCGGTGTGTACCGCATCGCCATGCACCGCGTCCCATGCGAGTGCGGCGACTGTTTCGACCGGCGTGAATTCGAGGCCCGCCTGCATCACCTTGTCGCGGCTGGTCTCGTTGGTGCCCGGCACCACGCGGTCGAGCAAAGGCGTGTCTATGAATCCCGGCATGATGTCACGCACGCGGATGCCATGTGGCTCCAGTTCGATGTCGAGCGCTTCGGTGATTGCGCGCACGCCGAATTTGGTGGCCGAATAGACCGAAAGGCCTGCCGCGCCATAATAGCCCGAAGCCGATCCGGTGTTGAGGATCGTGCTGCCCGGCGTGGCTTTGAGGAGCGGCATCGCCGCCTGAATCCCGTTGATCACCCCTTTGAGGTTGATGTCGATCACCGTGTCGGAATCGGTTGCCGGAAAATCGTCAATCGGCCCGCCCAGGCCGACGCCGGCATTGTTGAACAAGACGTCGAGCCGGCCTTCGCTCACCTTGGCAAAGTCCGCCAGCGCCGCCGCCCAATGGTCGCGGTCGCGCACGTCGAGCCGGTGCGTGGTGCTGAGGCCGTCGGGCAGCATCGCTGCCGTCTCGCGCATGCCGGCCTCGTTGATGTCGGCAATGCCGACCAACCAGCCCTGCCCAGCAAAATGCCGTGCCACGGCGCGCCCGATGCCGGATCCGCCGCCCGTGATGAAAATCGCCTTGCGCGCCATGCGCTCCCTCCCGTTCCTATGTCCCGCGCAGCATGGCCATGAGCCGGCACTGGAAATCAAGCGTTACTTTCAGCAATGTCGGCAATCGCGCAATGGCTGGCGCCGGCGCCGCTGGCCCGATACTAAGGCGAAACGATGCTTCGCTTTCTCCTGATTGCCCTCGCCTTGCTCGTCTCGACCGTCGCCTCGCCTGTCCGGGCGGAGGTGATCGCGACCTTCTGGAGCCATGAGCGTGACCAGAATTACCCGCACGCCTTCATTGTCCTGCGCGGGCGGCTCGAAACCGGGGAGGTGATTGATACCAACATCGGCTTCACCGCGCGCCGCATCACGCCGGGCATCCTGCTCGGCTCGGTCGAAGGGATGATGGAAACCGTGTCGGCGGAATATATGGCGCGGCCCACGTCGCGCCCGCATTTTGTCCTGCGCCTTGATGATGCCGGCTATGCCCGCCTGATGGCCTTCGTTGCCCGCTGGCGCGCACAGGCGCAGCCGAGTTACAATCTCCGCCGCCGCAACTGCGTCCATTTCGTGATGGAGGGCGCCGCCCTATTCGGCCTCGCGGTCAATCGCGACAGCCGCCATTTCCGCAATCCCCGCGCCTTCCTTGATGAAGTGATGCGCCTCAACCCCCGCCTCACCCAGGCGACACGCTGACCGGCGCCACGCTGGCTTTGCGCCTCTGCGTCATGCGGTTTCGCGATCGCAAATCTCCCCGCTGATCACCTCGAATTAGGCGTAATTCGCAAGCGCGCGTTAACGGTTGGCGCCGAAACAAACCCGTCAGAGTCTTACTAATCTGCCACTTGCTTCGTTGAGCATTGCGGCAGGCTTGCGAGCGTTGTTCCCAGAATGATGTGCGGCGGCAGTCTGTTGGACAAAAAACACTAAGGTGAACTGGGCGTCGTGCTGAAGCTGAGAATATTCTGGGTGACGGCTTTGCTGTGGCTGGTCTGTTTGACGCCGCACATCGCTGGTGCGCAGACGCTGACGACCTTCACCAGCGAAGCGAGCTACACCGCCGCGCTTCCGTCCGCGGGCGTGACGACCACGGTGGAAGGATTCACCAGCATCACTGCGGACCGCCCGGTCCCAACCGTCACGCCCGAACAGTGGAACGGCTTCACGCTGATCGGGCAAGGCACGTCCGGCTTCGGCTCCTCCTCTTATTGCGTCAGCCTGCGCACCTGCTTGAACTGGACGCCCTCTCCGCCCACGCTGCCCGGTATTTATACGGCAGTGTCCGATCCGGCCATTGGTAACGGGCGGGTGACGTTCACCCCTGCCGCGCGCGCCTTCGGGTTCGGGCTGGAATATTGGGACTGGAATGATGGCAGCCAGCGATCACAGATCGTGGTCACGCTGAGCAACGGGGCTGTCTTCAACGTCACCGGGCCTACCACGGTCAGCGGCGCTGCCGGGGGCTTCATCGGCTTTCGGATCGATCAGACCTCGGTCAATGCGGGGATCACAATCGCCAGCGTGGCGTGGGTTGCTCTGCCCAGCAATTCCGAGATTATCGGCATTCGCAACGTGCGGGTCAGCGTCTCCAACCCGCTGGTGGTCACCAACACAAATGACAGCGGCGCCGGGTCACTGCGGGCAGCGATCCAGTTCGCCAATGCGCAAAGCGGTGCCTCGACTGTCACCTTTGCCATCCCCGGCGCAGGGCCGCACACGATCACCCTCTCGTCCATTCTGCCGAACCTCACCGCCAACGGCCTCACCATTGACGGTACCACCCAGTCCGGCACCCAATGCCGCGATCTGTGGGCGGGGAACGGGCATGACTTGCGGGTCAATGTGCGCGGCGGAGGGTTCAACGGCTTCCAGCTGGGCGGCGCCAACCAGACCATCAGGGGCCTGTCCCTTACCGGCTTCGACAATGCCGTTTTCACCGTGGCGGGCAGCAGCAATGCCACGATCCAGTGCAATTATCTCGGCCTGCTCGCCAATGGCACGAGCAGCGCCAACGCCAGAGGCGTCCTTGTCAGAGGGGCCAGCGCGCGGATCGGCGGGCTCAATGCGGGTCAGGGCAATGTCATCTCCGCCAATGTCGTCGCCGGGGTCGTGACCGAAGCGGGCAGCACAGACACCGCCATCCGCGGCAATTTCATCGGCACCGATCCCGCCGGGATGGCTGCGCGCGCCAATGGTGTGGCGATCAACAATTTCATGGGCACCGCCACCTGGCGGGACATCACGCGCAATCTCATTTCCGGTAACAATGGCGGCGCGGGCATCATGCTGGAAACCGATGACCGCATTGGCCCGTCCGATGGCCAGATCCGCATCCAGTCGAACATCATCGGCTTCAACCGCACATTGTCTGCGCAGCTGCTCAATGCCGGGGACGGCATCCGCTTTTCCTCGGACAGCATCACCACCGTGCTGATCGGCGGCGCTGGCTCTTCCGAAGGAAATGAGATCACCGGAGCGCTCAATGGCATATCAATCGCCAATGCCAGCGATGTGACCATCCAGGGCAATGTCATCGCCTCCGCCAACCAATCTGGGGTGAATGTGAACTCCAACGGCAGCAACATCCGCCTAATCGGCAACACTGTCCGTGATAACAGCCGCAATGGAATTCAGCTGGAAAATGCCACCCGCGCTGCGCTGCTTGGCAACCGCATCTTTGCCAACGGCCTGCTGGGGATCGATCTGGGTAACAACGGGGTCACAGCCAATGACGCGGGCGATGGGGATGCAGGGGCAAATGATTTGCTCAACTTCCCGCAGATCAATCGCGCTATCGTTTCCGCCCCAACCCAGCTGACCTACCGCGTCACGCTCGATGCTCCTGCGGCCGCGAATGGCTACCGGATCGAATTTTTCGCCAACAGCGTGGCTGATCCGACCGGCTTCGGTGAAGGGGAACGCTATCTCGGCCATGTCGATGTCAACCATGCTGGTGGGGTGCAAAGCTACACGGGCACGCTCGCCACGCTGCAACCGGTGGCGATCGGCGACATTATCTCGGCCACCACCAGCCGGCGCACGGCTGCCGGGTCTTGGGACATTAGCTCGGAATTTTCCGCCGTCGCCACGGCGGACGGAGTGGCGGCATTGACCGTTGCCATCTCGTCCGAAGTCTTCGTTCCTCCGGCTGACAATCCCTTTGCCACGCCCGGCAATGATATCCTTCTGACGACGACTGTCAGCAATGCCGGTACCGGCAGCACCGATGCGGACTCTATCTTCGTCGCGATCAGGCTGGATCCCGCGCATGCCTTCTACAACGCCGTTACACCGGCCCTCGGCGGCATAGTCGGGTTCCAGAGCGGCACGCCCGGCCTCACCCTGACGCCGACGACGGATCTGCGCTTCTCCAATAGCGCGGCTGCGCCCGCATCCTTCGCGCAATGCACCTATACGCCCGCTGCCGGTTACGACCCGCAGGTCCGGCACGTGTGCATCAATCCCAAAGGCACATTGCCCGGTGGCGGCCCGGCAGGGCAATTTGTGGTGCAGCTCCGCTCCCAAATCGAATGATCAGGCCAGGCACTATCCAGTGAAAAACAGGCGTCAGACATGCATGGAATGGCGTGTCGCTGGCGGAAATCCAGCCTTGTTGCTGGAAGCGCCGCGCCTCTGCCATCAGCACTACTGCAACAATCCGGCGCTGTCTGGATGGCGGGTTTCCGGCTGGTCCGAGCGGTAGCCGAATGACTGAAACTGGGTGGGAAGTTGCCGCTTACATCGCGACGGTTTCGTAGCTGACCGAAACGCCAGCAACCGAATTATCCTGTTCAAAGATCCGAGACTTATCGGCATGCCGGATGAGTAGGTGGTCTGAGGCAAGCCATTTGATTTCAGCCCATGAGCCGCCCCAATCTCCGACTTTTGCGGCCCCATGATCGTCATCCGCGCGGAACGTATTGCCTCCTCCTGCTGCGGCTTGTCCGGCTTCCACAATCGAGATTTGCGTCGAGTATCCGCTAGTCGCGCCGCAGTGGCGTTGAAACATCACCGCTTCGTGCTTGCCATCTGGCGAAACAAGTCGGGTTAGGACTTCGTTGGTGCAAGCGTCATCACAGGCGCCCACAGCAAGGGACAGAACCAATAGGAGCAAAGCGCGGTTCACTGGCGCAAATTAGCCCTCTCTTGAAATGGCAGCAATGGGGTCGCTTCCTGAACGGCAGCTTTTTTGCTGCGAATGTGAATAACGGACATAAACCTCAAACCGGTTCACGACTTTGCGAGTAATAGTGCCAGGCGAAGATCGCCGCCGCCCCGCGGAGCGGGCGCCATCCTTCGGCGATTACCCGCGCCGCCTTCTCGTCGGGCCGCGCCTCCAGCCGCTTGATGCGCGCCAGCGCTTCCTGCACCGCCAGATCGCCCGCCGGCCAGATGTCGGGGCGTCCTTCTGCAAACAACAGATAGATTTCCGCTGACCAGCGTCCGATGCCCTTGATGCGGGTGAGCTGCGCGATGGCCTCCTCATCGTCGGCGGGCAGCGCGTGCAGATCGACCTCGCCGGCCAGCACCAGCGTCGCCAGGCTGCGGGCATAGCCCTGTTTCTGGCGGGATAGGCCGCAGGCGCGCAGAGCCTCCTCGCTCGCCCCGACCAGCGCCTCGGGGTTGCAGCCCGCACCCAATGTGGTTTCCAGCTTTGCCCAGACCGATGCCGCCGCCGCCACGCTCACTTGCTGGCCGACAATGGTGCGCAGCATGGTGGCATAGCCGCGCTCGCGCAGCCGCGGCTCGGGATAGCCGACTGCGGCCAGGCTGCGCGCAATGTCCGCGTCCACGCCCGCCAGCGCATCGAGCGATCCTTTCAATTGCTGCGCACTCAAACCCATGCCCTTGTCCCTCCGCCCTCGCTGACATTCTTGTCACTTGATTCATCCGCGCCACCTGCGCATAGCCGCGTTCGCACAGATCGGGTCGTCCCGTTTCTTGCGCCCAAACCGGATTGAGGGAAAGCTGCACATGGCAAAGCTGATCGTCGTGACCCGCGATGGCACCGAACATGCGATCGAAGGCGATACCAGCCTCACCGTGATGGAAGTTATCCGCGATGCCGGCTTTGATGAGCTGCTCGCGCTGTGCGGTGGTTGCTGCTCCTGCGCGACATGCCACATCCATGTCGATCCGGCCTTTGCGGGCAAGGTCGCGCCGATGGGCGATGATGAAAATGACCTTCTCGATTCAAGCTCGCGCCGCGACGCCACTTCGCGCCTCTCGTGCCAGATCCCCTTCAGCGCCGATCTTGACGGGCTGAAGGTGACGATCGCTCAGGAAGACTGAGCCCCCCTCTGGCCGCTTGCTTCGGCGGCGGCATAGAGCGCGATTGCTGCTGCATTCGATACGTTGAGGCTCTCCATGCGAGGGCTGATCGGCAGCCGCGCGAGCTGATCGCAATGCTCGCCGATATTGTGCCGCATCCCCGGCCCCTCGGCGCCCAGCACCAATGCGGCACGCACCGCACCGTCGAGCGCCTTGCCCAGCGTGTCCTGCGCCTCTCCGGCGAGGCCGATGCGCCAATATCCCGATTCGGCCAGCTCATCGAGCGCGCGGGCGAGGTTGACCACCCGCACCCAGGGCACAATCTCCAGCGCGCCTGATGCCGCGCGCGCGATGGTGCCACTCTCGGGCGGGCTGTGCCGGTCCTGTGTGACGATGGCGACCGCGTCGAACGCGGCAGCGGATCGCAGGATCGCGCCGACATTCTGCGGGTCAGTCACCTGGTCGAGCACCAATATGGCCCGCCGGTCATCATCCTCCGGCTCGCGAAACTCGTCGAGGAACCGGTCGGGCAACGGCTCGACTTCGGCAACCAGCCCCTGATGCGGGGCGCCGGCCGGCACCATGCCTGCCAGATCGCCGGCACCGGCGGGGGTGATGGCAAGGACCGGCGGCAGATCGATCATCGCCAGCGCCTCGCGCGTGCCCCACAGGCGGCGCACCTCGCGGTGCGGGTTGGCAAGCGCGGCGAGCACGGCGTGGCGGCCCCACAGGCGGACGAGGCGGCTGTCGCTGCGCGAAGATTTGTCACGGTGTCGCATGGTTATCGCTTTTTCACACGCCTGATTGACAGGCAAGCGGCCATTCGCCATTGCGCCCCTCTCCCGAGCCGGCGGCGGATAACCGCGCCGCCCGCCCGCCGCATGACGGCAGGCACCGCGGATCTTGGGGACAGGTGGCCGAGTGGTTAAAGGCAGCAGACTGTAAATCTGCCCGACGTTGTCGTACGCTGGTTCGAATCCAGCCCTGTCCACCATTTCATTTCCGACATCCGTCCGGGGGACGGATGCGGCAATGAAATCCCGAAGCGAAGCGAAGGGCGCGCACAGGCCGTCCGGAGCACAAATGCGAGCTTCCCGGGCACTAGGCTGCTAAGCGGTGACAATCGGAGATTGCATCAATGTGGCCGTTTTCAAAAAAGACCAGTCCAGTCGGCGGATTTATCGCACAAGCCAATCTAGCCGACTGGTGGCTTATTGAATTCGATCTTGCCGAACGAGAGCACATTGTTTCGACCTATCAACCGATGGGAGGAAGCGATGGTGGGCGCGTCCTGATTGAGGGCGATACAAGCGGGCCTCATTATGACCCAAGCAAGGTTCTTTCGAACTTGGCGTGCTGGTTCAAGAAAGAGGCTGATCGGACAATCGGTTTTCGCATTGTGGACAAGGCAGAGGAATTGCTCGCCATTTCTCCGAGCGTCTTGACCAAGCACTTTACCTATCAGGCTAAGGCTGAAGTCTATTACCGTTGGCGAGATATTGATAGCTTTGCTCAGGAGCGCGCCATTATTGCTTGTCGAGATCAAATTGCGATCGCACCACAAGCAGCCGAAGCGTTCCTGAGAGAGGATGCCTTGGGGGGGGCTTGGGTTCTTGCCATCACATCATGGCTATAAACAGCTTGCCATTATTCTCGAGAAGCGTGGCGAAGTCGCAGAGGCGCTAGGCATATGCCTGCAAGCCCAGTCTCAAGGTTGGAAAGGCGATTGGGACGCCCGTATCGCGAGGCTTCAGAGCAAGCTAGAAAAGCTTTGATGCTAACCTTCGTTTGCGATCATTACAGGCAGAGTTATTCTTTCCACGGCAATTGTGAGTCCCGAAGCGCAGCGAAGGGCGTGCACCGGCCGTCGTTACACCCTACCCCCACCGCCAGTCATGCACGCTGCCTGAAACCAGCCCGCGCTTCTTCATGATCGCGGCGAGCGTCAGGTCGATGAAAAGCGCATTGTATCGCCCACCGGCATCGATGGATCGCAGCGCCTTGAATGTGGGGTGGGTCGCTCGGCGTTCGTAATTGCGGATGCAGCGGCGCATCCCTTCCTCGGGGTCGATCTGGCCGGTCAGCAGCGCCCAATAATCGTCAAGGCAGGTGTTGATGAACTGGATCTTGGTCGCCGGCGCCTCGGCCTTCAGTGGCCAGCATGACGGATCGGACAGGCCGGCGATGATCCACCGGTCCATCCAGATCATCGCATATTTGAGGTCTTCTTCGCCCGGCGGGGCCGTCTCGAATGGCAGGTCCCATTCCATCAGGTCGGAGAGAAGGGCCATGTGGCCGGGGTTGCGATGGCCAACCATTATGTCCGGCCGCACCGCCAGCGCGGTAGCAAAGGCCGAGCGAACCTCGGCCAACCAGGGCGAGGGATCCTTCCCCTCGCGCCAGTCGATCATCGCCAGCTCGAGCGCATATTGGGACAGCTTTTCGAGCGTGTAGAACAGGTCGCCGGGATGCTCCGGCGGATCGGCGCGGAGTTTTTTGTGCAGGATATCCTCCCGCTCGCTCAACCATAGCTGGCAGTTTTCGATCACATTGATGCGGAACTGCGCGTCGCTGATCGGCCCGCGCGCGACCGGCGCTGCATGCCGGATTCGAAACAAATCCTTCAGGAACCGCATCTTACGCTCTTTTTCTTCGTGCTGCCTGTCGCTGTGATCATGGTACCAGTGAATGTGGTTCGCAAGGTCAGGTCAACCGCACGGCTCGCCCCCCTGAGTCACCCAATACAACAATATTGGACAGAAAAAGCACGGCAGCATCTGTCCCTCTCTTTTCGCATGAATTGAAATTGCACCCGCGTCAGAGTCTCGATACCTCCCCGTGCATCACCAATTTTACGAGATGGGAGATTCGGCTCGATGATCGCATATCCTCGCACCGCTGGCGGCTCGGGTCGCTCGGCCTTCATGCTTTCTGCAGCATTGGTCGCGCTGATCGCTGCGACGCCTGCTACTGCCCAGTCGATTGTCTCCGCAGATTTGCTCGCGGGTGACTCGGCTGACACTGTGTCGGTTAATGGCCCGTCGGTTGCCGGCCCGATGCTCCCGGCATCGATGGTCGCCCCGGTTCCGCATAATTCAGCCACGCCGGTCGTGACCGCAAAGGGCCCCACCTCGCTGGTGCCGGCGCATGTCATCCCCGAACCGCAGATCGTCATTGCCGATCCCGGCACCTCCACCACGGCGCGGGATCCCGTCAATGTGACGGGCGTTGGCCAGATGGTGGTCGATCAGGGAAATGGCTTCATCGGTCTGTGCACCGGTTCGCTCATCAACCCGCGCACGGTTCTGTTTGCGGCCCACTGTGTCAACACGCGCGCGGCGACCGCTTATGGTTCCGGGTCGGGCGGCGTGCCGATCAGCTTCGGCTTCGCGGCTGACAATCTGCCGGCGCTCCAGCGCTGGATCAACGCCACGATCGGCGGCCAGCCCAATGCGCTGCGCCACCTGTCGAACCCGGCGCAGTTCCTCTATAATGTGAATCAGGTTCGATACAGCCCGTTGTCGCTCGATCCTGCGGCCCGCAGCTTCCTGTTCGGCGATGTCGCAACCGCGACGCTTGATACCCCTGCGGCGAATGTGCCGACCTGGGCCCTGCTCTTCTCGCCTCTGCCTACGCCGACTGTGACGGCTGCGGGTACGGGCTATAACGTCCAGATCGCCGGCTATGGCCGGCATGGCAATGCCACCACCGGTTCTGCGTCCAATTCGGATTTCCGTCGCCGTGTGGCGGAAAATGTGATCGGCGCGCTCACGGATCTGCGGACGTTCGAAACCTTCCTGTTTGGTTCATCGACCAGCCCGACCCAGAATCTCTACTTCATCGACTTCGATGATCCCCGCCGTGGCCTTTCGGGCGCCAGCCCGTTCGATTTCAACGCGTTCCGGGATAATGCGCGGGTGCGCGGCACCACGCCGACCGAAGGAAGCACCGCAGGGGGCGATTCGGGCGGACCGCTCATTTTGCAGGGCTTCTTTGCCCGTGAAGTCATCACCGGGGTGCTGTCCGGCGGCTATACCCGTTTCTTCAACGGTCAGCCCGCCAACGGCTATGGCACTGTGTCCTTCTACCAGCCGCTCTACCTCTATTGGGACTGGATCGCCGAGAACAATCCCTATCGCTATGTCACCAATGTCGCCGGTGACCGCCTGTGGACCGATGCTGCCAACTGGGTGACCGTCAACGATCCCAACTATTTCGTCATCGGTGCCAACGGCCAGCTGGTGAATGGAGTCCCATCGACTCTCGGTCAGCAGAATGCCGGTACCGGCAACGGTTTCGGGGAAATGTGCTTCCAGTCAGGCGGTTCCAGCAGCTGCCTCAATGTTGCCACCGGCACTTTGACCAATGATCAACGCCCGATCGGCACGTCTGGGTCTGCGATCCAGCCGGACGGCGGGGCAGAGACTATGGAGTTCAATGGCGGTTTCGTCAGTGCCACTTCGCCGGAGGCGTTCAACATCGCTGCGCTGATGCCGACACCGGCGCCGACGATTGCCAACGGTCTGGCGGGCGCGACCAATTTCGTTCCTAATAATGTCGATCCGGTGCGCGCCACCGGTGCCATCGGCCGTTATTTTGATGTGACGCTGACCGCCAATGGCACGACGACGCTCGACAGCGTTGTGGTTGTGGACCGCTTTGCCATCGGGGGTGCCGGTTCGCGTCTGTCGATCGCATCGGCGGGCTCGCTCACCAGCCTCATCGATGTGCGCCAGTTTGCCGGTGTCATGACTGTCAACGGCACATTGACGTCGCGTGGGGATTTCCTCCTCGCGGGCGGTGGCCTGATGGGCACCGGGCGGATCAACGCGCCTTTCACCACCAATGTTCTGGGCACGATCACCGGCGGCACGGATACGACCATCGGTACGCTGACCTTTGGCGGCAATCTGGTGCTGTCGTCGGGCTCTAACCTGTTCGTCAACACTGGCGGCAACGGCGTTTCGGACCGCATTGCCGTTGCGGCGGAAAGCTCCAACGCGCAGGGTGCTGCCACCAATGGCATTGCAACGCTGGGCGGCCGCATTTCCTTGGCGCCGGTCACAGGCTCGATAATCCGCTTCGGGGACCTTTATACTGTTCTCACCGCGCAGGGCGGGATGACAGGTACGTTCCAGGCCCCGACAGCGCTCAGCGCCATCTTGCAGCCGGTGCTGATCTACAACGCCAACAGTGTGCAGGTCCGGATCAACGCCAACAGCTACGCAAACGTGGTCAATCAGGCGTCGCAGGTTCAGCGCAACTATGCCTCGTTGCTCGACCGCAACCGGGCACCGGGCGCGCTGAGCCGGATCTTCGATGTTCTCGATCTGCAGAATGCGGCGACCATCCAGGCGACGCTTGAGGCGCTGGCCCCGCGGGCAGAAGAGCTGCAAAACGCGCTGGGTATCTCGGCACTGGATACCGGTAGCGGGCTGATCCGCAACCGTGTGCTCGGCCTCGTCCCGGGCAATCTGGGCGGGTCGATGGCCTTCTACGGGCGTCCGGTGCAGGTGGCCGCGCTTGACCGGGCGATGGGCAATCCTGCTGCCGCGATGTCGGTAATGTCGGATGTCGCAGCCCAGCCGATGATTGCCGAATCCGAACTGCCGGATACCATGAGCGGCTTCCTCGCTGTGGGCTATGTCGAAGGGTCGAGCCGCCCGCTCGCGGGCTCGCTCGTCGCCGGCCCGCGTGATGCCTTCGACGGCTTCTTCGTCTCCTCCGGCCTCGAAACAGAGGTTGGGGACCGTGGCATTCTTGGTATCGCGCTTTCTTACACCGATCTTGACGGCACGACCTCGGTCGGCGGTCAGTCGGCGGACGGCCAACTCTATCAGGGCACCCTGTACGGCAAGCAGCAGTTGGGCTCGACTGTCTATGTCGACCTGCAGCTCAGTGCCGGTCTGCTTTCGACATCGACGGAGCGGCCGGATGTGCTGGTGCCGGGCAATCTGGTCCTGCGCTCGCAGGAAGATGCACTGGCGGTGCTCAGCGAAGTCGGCATCGGTGCGGAATCCAGTGAAGGCCCGATCCGTTTCGGTCCCCGCGCTTCGCTCCGCAGCAGCCTGATCGATTTCTCGCGGTCGCTGGAAACCGGCGGGCCCTCGGCGCTGCAAATCGCCCGCAGCGATTATCGTAGCATCCAGAGCCGTCTTGGCCTCGTCCTCCAGGGCAAGGGCAAGGTTCGCCCGAACGTTACCGTCAACTATGTCCACGAATTCCGCGATCCGGCGGCCGGCTTTGGTGCCAATTTCGTGGGCGGCGTCGGCGGCAATGTGCTGTTCCGCATGGCGGGTCAGGACAAGAATTGGGTGGAACTGACCGGCGGCCTCACTGTCGACACCGGCAACCTGTCGCTGTCGCTGGCAGCGGACACCAACTTTGGGCGCTCCGGTGTGCGCAACGATACCTATCGGGCAGCGATCTCGCTTCGCTTCTGATCATTGCCGGATAAAAATGCATGCGGCCGGCGGTTCCCTTGGTGGAGCCGCCGGCCGCGGCATTTCAACTCTATCAACAGCCAGCGTCTCGCAGCTGTTTGCGCCGCAACCGCCAGCGGTAAAGGCCGGTGACAAACAGGATTAAGGGGAAGAGGCCCATTGCTGCGGTCAGGATGCGGGTGGTCAGACCGCCGAACGAACCGTCATGCAGCGGGTGGAGCCAATTGAGCAGCCGGCTATGCGCATTGGCGGCATTGGCATCGATGCTTTGAACGATGGTCGATCCGCTGCGGGTCACCCAGACATAGCTGTGCGGAAAGCGGCGGCTGGGGTCGCCTGAAATCTGGAAACGAAAGCGAAAGCAGCAGCCCTCTGTTCCGGGGGTTTCGATCCATGCCAGCCGCGCTTGGGGAAATTGCGTGCGGGCAAGCGCGAGCGCGGCGCTAAGGTCGGCCGCGACCGGCAATGGCGGAACCGCTGGTGCGCTTTGGCGATCAGGCTTGCCGATGATGGGGGACAGCACCGTCTCGCTCTCCTCCGGCAATGCCAGCATGGCGCCCGTCGCAAACAGCATCAGCAAGGGGATGAGGCCGATCAGACCAACAAGCTTGTGGGCATCACGCCAGCGGCGCAGCGGGTGTCCGCGCAGCCGCAGTGCGAGGGCCTTTGCCCATGAACCGCGCGGCCAGAAACTCCACAGGCCGGTCAGCACAAGAATGACGGCCACCAGACCGATATAGCCCACCAGCTTGGCGCCCGCGCCCTCTGCCAGCAGCCGGTAATGCAGGTCGTAGATGAAGGTCATGGCATAATCGCCCCAGAATTCGGTCCGCACGACCTCGCGGCCATCCGGGCTGACCCACAGCATCATGGGGGCAAAGGCGCGCCCCGCTGTTTCCGGTGGATTATAATAGCGGGCGGGAATGGCGCCTGGCTGCCCCGTCACCTCCAGCCGCCAGGGGCCGGTGCGATCGGGATAGGATGCGCGCAATGTCTCCTCGGCGCGGATCAGATCGGCATCGTCTGCGATCTCTCCGGATTGCACCGCTGGATGGAGCGCCGCGTCAATCTCCGGATAGAAGACCAGCAGCGATCCGGTCGTGCTGATCAGGACGATGATCAGCCCGACTGACAGGCCGAGCCACGCATGCGCGCGTTGCACCAGCCGACGAGCGGACATGTGGGCCTCTCCTCTTCACCCGATGGGACGCTGCGGCCAGTGGTCGATTATCGATCGACTGGCCACAGCTTTTTCCATCGCGCGTTAGAATCGGATGCGCAGGCCAAGGGCCGCGTCACGCGGCGTGCCCGGTTGCAGGAACAGCGTTGCAAAGCTGTTGGCATACCAGGTGTCGTTGAGGAGGTTGTTGACTGTCACAAAGGCTTCGAGATTGTCGGAGATGGTCCATTCGGCAAAGGCACGAACCAGCGTGTGCGATGGCAGGAAGAAAGTGGTGGCCGTTTCCCCCAGCCGGCGCCCGGTATGCTGCACGCCCACACCCAGCCGCAGAGATGTATCGGCGATATCGACCGTCTTGGCGATCTGTGCTGCCAGCGTGTGCTTGGGGATGTTGATCAACGGGTCACCGACCCTGATCTGCAACCCGAAATTGGGATCCAGCACGGCCGCGCGCGCTTCCGCGTCGATATAGGCATAGGACAGGATGACATCGATATTGCCCGGCAGACGGCCGGTCACATCGAACTCCAGACCGCGGCTGCGGGCGGCACCGATGGTGGTCGAAAAGCCCGGATTGAGCGGGTCAGCCGCCAGCACATTGCGCTTGTTCATGGAAAACAGCGCCAGCGTGCCCTGAATGGCGTCGTCGAGCAGGCCGAATTTGGCGCCCACTTCATAGGACCGGCTGGTTTCCGGATCGAACAGATTGCCGGCGGCATCGGCGGCCAGATTGGGCCGGAATCCTTCGCCATAGGCGGCATAGAGCGACAGTTGCTGGCTCGCGGTAAAGACCAGGCCGAGCTGCGGGCTGAACCGTTCATAGTCGCGTTCGTCGGCGTCGGCGTTCAGCCGGTTGAGCGACTGCAGATTATAATTGTCGTACCGGCCGCCAAAACGTACCGCAAAGCGATCGCTCAGCGTGATCTGGTCCTGCAGATAAATGCCGATCGCGCGCTGTTCATCCAGCCGGTCGGTCAACGGTCCCGGCGTTGGCAGCGGGAAACGGCCGTAAACCGGGTTCAGGATATCGAAGACATAGCCTGCCTGCGCGCTCGGGTTGCCGCTGACTGCCGGCGGGCGGAAACGGCGGAAGACCTGATCATTCTGGTAATCATCATAGTCGATGCCGATCAGGATGCGGTGCCGCATACCGGCCAATTCGACATCGCCCGCCAATTCGGCGCGCAACACCAGATGTTCGGCATCATAGTCGCGCGACCGGCGCTGGCGCGACAGGGACCGGCCGTCCTGGTAAAGCCGCTGGCGCGAACGCACCAGTTCCGGATCGGACGAGAATCCTTCCAGGCTGGTTTCGCGATAGCTGCCGCCGACCAGCAGGCTCCATGCATCCGAAAAACGATGCTCGATCTGCAATTGGTGGCCAAGGACGTCCGCGACATGGCGGCCATCGCCCGGTTCGCCGAGGAACAGTCTGCGCGATACGAAACCGAACTGGCCGTTGGGCGCGATGGTGCCGCGATCGAAGGGCGCACGGGTCTGCGTCCATTCCAGATCATAGCGCGCCGTCGTGTCCGCGCCCAGTTTCACCGCGACGGACGGCAGGAACCCGCGCCGGTCGCTGTCAGGGCGATTGCGGAAACTCCCCGCTTCTTCGGTATAGCCGATCAACCGGATGGACAGGGAATTGCCCAAAGGCAGGTTGGCGTCGATATCGCCGCGATAGCGGTCAAAACTGCCGATCTGCGCGGATACAGAGCCGAACAGGCGACCAAATTCGGGCTGCTTGGTGATCAGATTGACGCTGCCGCCCGGTTCCCCGCGGCCATAAAGTGCTGCCGTCGGGCCACGCAGAACTTCGATCCGCTCGATACCTGCGGTGTCGCGCACGCCGCCGAAGCCGCGTCCGCCGTTGAAACCGTTCACCAGATAATTGCTGGGGAAATTCTCGTCGCCGGCGAACCCGCGCACAGCAAAGGCATCAAAAAAGCCACCAAGATTATTCTGGCGCGAAACGGATGCGACCAGATCCAGGGCTTCGGGCAGGCGCAGCGCGCCCGCATCTTCGATGGCGGCTCTGTCAATCTCGCCAACCGATTGCGGTGTCTCGCGCGGGGCGAACTCCCCGCGATAGGCTTGGCGGATATAGCTGACGACAATGTCGCCTGACTCGCTTTCGGCGCTGGGTTGGTTCCCCGATCCATCCTGGGCAAAGGCCGGCGTCGCCAGCATCATGGCTGCAACGGCGATCAGCGAAGTGCGCATCGAAATAGTCCCTTGGTTGTGAAACAAATCAGCCCGCAGGACCGCTGCGGGCATGATATAGTGTTACGCACCTAGGCAAGTGGTGCACGAGCGTCAATAAGAGATGATATACCATTGACATCAGGCCATCGTTTCACGAACGAAGATCTCATGAACACAGCGCCAGTCCCTGCCTTGACCATAGAGTCCGTCAGTATCGAGCGATCGAGCCGGACGATCGTTCATGATCTGTCGCTGGATGTCGCGGCGGGGGAGATTTTCGCGCTGCTCGGCGGCAATGGCGCGGGCAAATCGACCACCTTGGCCGCCATCATGGGCTTTCTCACGCCCAGCGCGGGGTCGATAGCCGTGGCTGGCACCAATCCGGCGGCGGATCCGGAACAGGCGCGGCAGAAAATCGCCTATCTGCCGGAAAATGTCGCCCTCTATGAGCATTTGAGCGCGGCGGAGAATATCGCTTACTTCATGGCGCTGGCCGGGGCCGAACCGCCCCGTGCTGCCATTGGCGCCGCGCTCTTGGAAGCCGGTCTCGCTGCCGATGCGCATGACCGGCGGGTCACCGCTTTTTCCAAAGGCATGCGGCAAAAGGTGGCCATTGCCCTCGCGCTGCTGCGCGAAGCGCCGCTGTTGTTGCTTGATGAGCCGACCAGCGGGCTCGATCCGCGCGCAACCGCGGACTTCACGGCTTTGCTCCACACTATGCGCACAAAGGGCCGGGCCATTCTGATGGTCACCCATGATCTGCTGGGCGCGGCGGATTGCGCCGACCGGATCGGCTTTCTTGATGCCGGACGATTGGTGGAAATCGTCACCGTTGCGGACGGCGTCGATGTCATGGCCCTTCACCGCCGCTATGGTGAGAGCAAGGCCGCATGAACCCGGTTGCGCGGGTATGCCGCAATGACCTGATCAGCATGGCGCGCAACCGTGTGGCGGTGGTCGCGATCCTCCTCACCATCCTCTTGTCGATTGCCGCTGCGCTGACCAGCATCGCGCACCGGGATGCCAATGCCGATATGCGCGAGCGTTTTCAGGCGGAGGCGGATACGCGTTTTGATGGCCAGCCGGCGCGACATCCCCACCGGGTGGTGCATTATGGCCATTTCGTCTTTCGCGTGCCGCCCCCGCTGGCTGCTTTCGATCCCGGGGTGGACGCCTTCACCGGCAACAGCATCTATCTGGAGGGGCATCGGCAGAACAGCGCCAACTTCGGCGATGTCCGCCAATCCTCCCTGCTCGCCCGCTTCGGAACATTGACGCCGGCCTTTGTCCTTCAAATTCTCGCGCCGCTGGTCCTGATCTTCATCGGCTTCGGGGTGGTTGTGCGTGAACGCGAAGCCGGCACCTTGCGGCAGGCGATGGCCCAGGGGTTGCGCGCGCCGCAACTGGTCTCGGGAAAGCTGCTGGCGCTGCTCGCGGCGGCCGCGCTGCTCGGCGCACCGGGTGCCATCGCGCTCGGCTGGCTGGTGATGACGGAGGGGGCGCCGCTGCTTCCCGCGCTTATGCTCGCTTTGGCCTATGCGGCCTATCTCGCCATCTGGGCGGCGCTTATCCTGTTCATATCGGCGCGGGCCTCGACCAGCCGGGGTGCCTTGCTGCTGCTGCTGTCGATCTGGGCCGCCTTCGCCATCCTCGTGCCGAGGGTTGCGCCTGACCTTGCCTTTGCCGCCCATCCGGCCCCGACCCGGTTGGAAACCGATATCGCGATCCAGCGTGATCTCCGGCAGATGGGGGACAGCCACAACCCCGATGATCCGCATTTCGCCGCCTTCAGACAATCGGTGCTCGATCGCTATGGCGTTGAGCGGGTGGAGGATCTGCCCGTCAATTATCGCGGCCTGCTGGCGCTGGAGGGTGAGCGGATGAGCTCGCTGCTGTTCGAACGCTATGCCGAACAGCTCGCTGCCGAACAGCGGCGGCAAAGCCATTTTGCGCTGATGGCGTCCGCGCTCAGCCCGACCATTGCCATGCGCGATTTCTCGATGCGCGCGGCGGGCACCGATCTGGAGGCGCATCGCCGCTTTCTGGCGCAGGCAGAGGCCTATCGCTACTCCATCGTGCAGCAGCTCAACCGCCTGCAGGCCGAAGTGCTGACCTTTGATGATGACAGCAGGCGGAACAGTGATCCTGATGCTGCGCGCCGCGTGCGGATAGATACGGACAATTGGCAGGCCTTGCCCGATTTCGAATATCAGGCGGCGGATCCGGGCGCGCAGTTGCGCTCGGCTGCCCCTGCCGCCCTGTGGCTCGCCATCTGGTTCGGGCTGGCGGGCGTGCTGGTCATGGCCGCCATCCGCTCGCTGCGGCGGAGCGTCGCATGACCCTCTGGCGGCATGAATGGCGGCTGCTGACGCGGCAAAGACTGGCTGTGGTCAGTCTGCTGCTGCTCGCGGTCCTCAGCATTGCTGCGGTCATCGCCGGACTGGCGGAGGTGCACCGGCAGCATCAGGTGATCGATCGTATCCAGCCGCAACAGCAAGCGGATGAAGCCGCCATCGCGCGCTGGGTGTCGGTGGAAGGGGATGCTGGCAATGCCGCTTATTACACCGCCCATGCCACCTGGGATTCCCCGTCGGCGATGGCGTTCGCGGCGCTCGGCCAGCGTGATGTCGCCCCCTATGTGCTCAGGGTGCGCGCCCTTGGCCTCGAAGGACAGTTGCAGGAAAGCGAAAGCTATAACGCCGAACTCGCTCTGCCCGGCCGGTTCGACTGGGCCTTTGTCCTCACCTATCTGATGCCGATTTTCCTGATCGGCCTGCTGCACGACAGCCGGTCATCGGAACGGGAGGCCGGTCGGGCGCAGATGCTGACCGTGATGGCGCGTTCGCCGCGCTGGCTGTGGGGTCGCCGCGTCATTTTGCGGGTCGGGCTCGCCTGGCTGGCAGTGGCGCTGCCCTTGGCGATTGGTGCCATCGCCGCAGAGGCTGCACCGGCACAGGTTGCGCCCTTTTTGCTGATCAGCCTTGTCTATGCGCTGATCTGGACGCTGTTGATCCTGCTCATCGCCCGCGCAACGCGCGCCTCGGTTGCCAATGCGGCGATGCTGTCCGCGCTCTGGCTGGTCATCACGCTGATTGTGCCGACGCTCGCCTTGCTGGCGATCAATGATCGTCATCCGGTCAGGCAGGGTGTCGAACTCACTCTGGCCCAGCGGGAGGAAGTGCACGCCGGGTGGGACAGGCCAAGGGAAGACACCATGGCCGCCTTCGTCAGGCTCTATCCCGAATGGGCTGATGTGGCGGAGGTCGAAAGCGGCTTTCACTGGAAATGGTATTATGCCTTCCAGCACCTCGGCGATGTGGCCGTGGCGCCGCAGGTCGCAACCTATCGCCAGGCGCTGCTCGCCCGCGATGCGGAAACCCGCTTGGCTGGATGGGTGCTGCCCGCGGTCGGGGTGCAATATGCCTTGCACCGGCTCGCCCGGACGGATTTGCGCGCGCAGCTCGACTATCAGGATGAGATACGCCGGTTCCATGAACAGCTGCGGCGCTATTATTATCCCTATGTCTTCAACGAGCGCCCGTTCCGCGAAGCGGATTTCGCGAATGCGCCGCGCTGGACGGACCGGCCGGACAACTGATCAGGGTTGGACAAGGGCTGGTCACGCCCCCGCCGCTTCACCGCGGCAGCACGGTGCCTTCAATCACCCGCGTGCCCGGATGATGCTTGTCGAGGTGACGTTTGATGATGCGCAGGTTCCGGCTGTTGGACCGGAACAGAAAGTCAAAGACATCGCCTGCCACCGGCACTGCACCCAGCACCGTATCGAACGCGACATTGCCGGCCATGCGCGTCAGCTGCCATTTGGACATGCCGAGGTTGCGGGCCTCCCATACGATATAGGCACCCATTGCGGCGGTGATGACATCGCCGATCACCGGCACCAGGCCGATAATGGAATCAAGGCCCACCGCCCGGTTGGTGCCGGGGATGACAAGGCTGCGTTCCAGCAGCAGCTCCAGCGTTTCGACACGCTGGCGGATCTGGGCGGGGTTGCGCGTATCGATGCCGAGACCGGCAAACAGCGCGTCAATCTGGTCGGGGGAAACGGGACGGGTCACCATGCACTCCTGTGCGCCTTGCCGCCGCACGGTCGGAACCGGCAGGCATTGGGGCGATCCTTGCCGCCCCTAATCTGGGGATGGCAGCAGCCGAATCAAGCTGTGGCGCGAACGTGCATTGGGGCGGATGCCCGTCAGGCGCTGGCTGGCGAGGTTCCAGCGCAGCGGATTGCCCAGCGCGATGAAGCCGCCATGCGCGGTCATCATGCTCTCAGCTTCTGCAATGGCGGCGGCGCGTGCGGCGGCATCGGTCGCCTCGTCGATGGCCCTCAGCGCCGATCGGCTGGCGGCATCGCAGATGAAGCCCCGGCCGCAGCCTAACCGGCGCAGCACCCATGCCGGATCATCGCTCGGTGCCACCTCGTCGATCAGGCGCAGGTCGGCATCGGCATTCATCGCCACGCGCCTTGCCTCCACCCCGATCAGGCCGAGGTCGAAGGACAGGCGGGCGAACAGCAGCCGCGCGCCCGGCCCGTCGGGCAGGGCGATGCGCAGCACCGCATCGCTATCGGCTGCATCCGCCACCAGCGCCCGCCCCCTCGCGATCCGCTCGTCGCGGCTCAGCGTTTGCCATTCGGGCAAGGTCGGCGGCGCCACGCCTTCTTCGCTATTGCCGCGCAACGATATGCGGGGTTGATAGCCTTGTGCATCGAATGTGGCCGCTACCGCTGACCGGTCGATCGCCATGGCGATTGCGGCCCTACCTTCGGCGCTGGCCAGCACGCCGCGCTCGCTGACAACAGCAAGGCCGAACAGCCCCTGCACCGGATCGATGATGATCCGTTCCGTGGGGATGTCGGCCGCGGCAACCAACGGCCAGTTTTCGAACCGGCCGCCCAGCACGGCTTGCGCCTCTCCGGCTTCGAACTGGGCGATGGCGGCGGCCGCGCCCGTTCCCCACAGCAGGGCAGCGGCTTCAGGGTCGGCCTCTGCCTCTATGCTCCCGTCGGCGCCGGGCATCGGTTCGGGGTAAAGGGCGGCGGTTCCCCCGGTCCAGCGCGCCCGCCAGGGGCCCCAGCCCTGCCCGCGCCGGATGATTGCCATGTCCGGCTGGCTCAACAGGTCGAGTAGGTCAGGCATCGGCCGCGTCAGCCGGATCTCGATCACCCGGCTGGTCATGGCGCGCACGTCCCGCACCGCGCGAAATTCGCCGCGCAGGGCTGGGCGCAGGCGCTGTGACGTCATCTTCTGCTGGAGCAGTTGGGCCACTTCGCTGCTGCGCACCGGCCGGCCATTGGGCCAGCGCGCATCGCGCAGACGAAAGATATAGGACCGCCCGTCGTCAATCACGGTCCAACGCTCGGCGAGGCCCGCTTCCACCTGCCCGTCAGCGGCAAAGCGCACCAGCCCGCCGGCTGTCGCGTCGAGCAGCAGCCGGTCAGGCAGCGAATAGGGGGCTGGCGCGCGATCCGGATTGCGGTTGAGCGCGCCGATCGCTGCCACCGGCACCGGCCCGTCGTTGCCGAACAGCGAACACCCCGGCAGGGCGATCATCAGCAGGGCAGGGATGAACAGGCGGGCGCAACGCAACATTGTCAGCCACCATAAGCGTAAGCGGTGTTGAAGCAAAAGGCGTTGAAACAGGAAAATTCTGGTGCGGACGGCGGGACTCGAACCCGCACTTCCAGGGGAAAACGGATTTTAAGTCCGCTGCGTCTACCGATTCCGCCACGTCCGCATTGCGCCCACCTGTCGCAGCAGGGCAGGCTTTGCAAGCACGGCGCAGAATGAAGACTCAGCTGGCGTTGAGCCGCTGGCGAATTTCCTTGCCTGCCTTGAAGTGGACGACCTGCTTGGCCGGCACCGGCACGGCTTCCCCCGTCCGCGGATTGCGGCCGATGCGTGCTTCGCGCGAACGCACGGAAAATGCTCCAAACCCGCGCAGTTCAACGCGCCCACCAGCCGCCAACTGCTCGACGATCGTTTCAAAGAAACAATCGGTAATCGCTTCGACTTCGGCAGTCTTGAGTTCGGGGTTGAGTTCGCACAATCGCTGCACGAGTTCCGAACGGATCATATATTCCCCACCTTTTTTAAGGGACCGCTTGGCGGCCCTGCAGAGAGTTTAGCGACTCGTTTTTGCGCCGCTGCCGGAAATGGACCGGTCGAGCGGCTTCCGGTTGATGGTGTCTCTGCTTACGCCGTCTCTTTGGAAGTATCGGTGAACGATGCGTAAAGCAATATCCTGCGGTTTCTTGGTTGTTTCGATCAAGTTATGACAAAGAAAAGGGCGCCCGTTTTGCGGGCGCCCTTCTTTAATTTCAATTACTTGACCCTTGCGGGGGCGGTCAGCCCTCGCGCTTGGCCTTCAGCGCTTCGCCGAGAATATCGCCCAGCGACGCGCCCGAATCGGACGAGCCATATTGTTCGACTGCCTGCTTTTCTTCGGCGATCTGCATCGCCTTCACAGAGAAGGTCGGCTTCTTCGACCGGTCGAAGCCGGTGACCATTGCGTCGAACTTCTGGCCGACCTGGAACCGCTCGGGGCGCTGCTCGTCACGGTCGCGACCCAGGTCGCTACGCTTGATGAAGCCGGTTGCGCCATCTTCGCCGACCTGCACTTCAAGGCCGCCGTCACGCACTTCCAGAACGGTCACGGTCACGACTTCGTTCTTCTTGAGGGCCGAACCGCTGCTCGTGCCGCCCGATGCGGCAACCGCCGGGGCGCCCTTTTCGAGCTGCTTCATGCCGAGGCTGATGCGCTCCTTCTCGACATCGACGTCGAGAACGACGGCCTGGACAGGCTCGCCCTTGCGGTGCAGCGCCAGCGCTTCCTCGCCGGTGATGCCCCAGGCGATGTCGGACATGTGGACCATGCCGTCGACGTCGCCGGGCAGGCCGATGAACAGGCCGAATTCGGTCGCGTTCTTGACTTCGCCTTCCACGGTCGAACCCACCGGATGGGCCTCGGCAAAGGCTTCCCACGGGTTGGACTGGGCCTGCTTGAGGCCCAGGCTGATGCGGCGCTTGTCGCTGTCGACCTCGATGATCGACACTTCGACTTCCTGGCTGGTCGAAACGATCTTGCCCGGATGGACGTTCTTCTTGGTCCAGCTCATTTCCGAGACGTGGACCAGGCCTTCGATGCCCGGCTCGAGTTCGACGAACGCACCATATTCGGTGATGTTGGTGACGCGGCCGGAGATTTTGGCACCGATCGGGTACTTGGCCATTGCGCCTTCCCACGGATCCGATTCCAGCTGCTTCATGCCCAGGCTGATGCGCTGCGTGTCCTTGTTGATGCGGACGATCTGGACGCGCACGGTGTCACCGATGGCGATGACTTCGCTCGGGTGGTTGACGCGCTTGTAGCTCATGTCGGTGACATGCAGCAGGCCGTCGATGCCGCCCAGGTCAACGAACGCACCATAATCGGTGATGTTCTTGACGACGCCGTCGATGATCTGGCCTTCGGCGAGGTTCTGGATGAGGCCCGAACGCTGTTCGGCGCGGGTTTCTTCGAGGATGGCGCGGCGCGACACGACGATGTTGCCACGGCGGCGATCCATCTTGAGGATCTGGAACGGCTGCGGCAGGTCCATCAGCGGCTGCACGTCGCGGACCGGGCGGATGTCCACCTGGCTGCCGGGCAGGAACGCCACGGCGCCGCCCAGGTCGACGGTGAAGCCGCCCTTGACGCGACCGAAGATAACGCCGTCGACGCGACCTTCCTTGGCGAACTCGCCTTCCAGGCGGTCCCAGGCGGCTTCGCGGCGGGCGCGATCGCGGCTCAGCATCGCTTCGCCCATGGCGTTTTCGACGCGGTCAACGAACACTTCGACTTCGTCACCGACCTTGAGGTCGGCCTTCTGGCCCGGTGCTGCGAATTCGCGCAGCGGCACGCGGCCTTCCGACTTCAGGCCGACGTCGATGACGGCGAGGTCGTTTTCGATGGCGGTGATGGTGCCCTTGACGACGCGGCCTTCGAACTGGGTGTCAGCGCCGCCGAGCGTTTCATTGAGCAGCGCGGCAAAATCGTCGCGCGTGGGGTGTGCCGTAGAGGCCATGAGGTAGTCCTTCGATCATTTTTCCGGCCAGGCGGTTGGTTCCGCCGGTCTTTCCTCCGCCCCGGCGGGATTGCCGGAAACGGGCCAAAAGGGCCGATGCTGCCCCGGTTGCCGCATGCAAGCCGGAGCATCCCTTGCAGAATCACTTCCGTCGGGACCGGGCGCCCCTATGCCTCCCAACCGCAAAAAGCAAGGAAATAGGCCGCACTCACCCTTTTTCAGCGATGGCCCGTTCGACAATGGCGATGGCTGCCGCGATCGCTCCTGCGGCATCGAGCGCGGAGGTATCGAGCATCACTGCATCGGGCGCGGCGACCAACGGTGCGCTGCTCCGTCCTGCGTCACGGGCATCGCGCGCCGCAAGATCGGCAGCGATGGTGGCCAGTGGCGGGGCGGAGTCTGCCCCCAACCGCCCGATCATCTCGCGCCAGCGCCGGTGCGCGCGGGCATCAACGCTTGCCGTTACAAACAGCTTCACGGTGGCATCGGGCGCGATCACGGTGCCGATGTCGCGCCCGTCGAGCACCGCGCCGGCGCCTTGCGTTGCAAAGGCGCGCTGCCGCTCGAATAATGCCGCACGCACCGCGGGGTGGGTGGAAACACGGCTGGCAAGGCTCCCCGTCGCCTCGTCGCGCAGCACCGGATCGGCCAGCAGCGCCTCGTCAAAGTCGCACGCCGCCAGCGCATCGGCCGCATCATCGGGGTCGCCCCCGCACAGGGCCACCTGCCGCCCCACCGCACGATAAAGCAGGCCCGTGTCGAGGTGCGGTATGCCGAAATGCGCGGCCAGCGCCTTGGCAATCGTCCCCTTGCCCGAAGCGGTCGGGCCGTCGACGGCGATGATCATGGGGTACCCATCACCCCGCCAACCCCCTCAGCATATCCTCGAACCCGGGAAAGCTTGTCGCGACCGGGCTCATGTCGTCGATGGAAAGGCCGCCGCGGGTGTTGAGGCCGGCGACGGCAAAGCTCATCGCGATACGGTGGTCGAGTTCGGCGTGGATCAGCGGCGGGTTGGCGGGCACGCCGGGCAATGGCTCGCCGCCGGTTCCGGTCATGGCGATGCTGCTTTCGCCTTCGTCGATGTGCACGCCCAGCGCCATCAGCCCGCCCGCCATCAGCGCCAGCCGGTCGGATTCCTTGACGCGCAGCTCCTCAAGCCCGCTCGCGCGCGTTGTGCCGTGCGCCATCGCCGCGGCGACGAAGAAGATCGGGAATTCGTCGACCATCGATGGCACGACTTCGGGCGGCACCTCGATCGCGTTGAGCGTGCTGTGCCGCGCGGTCACATCCGCCACCGGCTCGCCGCCGACGATGCGCTCGTTGGTGTAGGAAAGGTCGGCGCCCATTGCCTCGAGCATGCGATAGATGCCGGTGCGCGTCGGGTTCATGCCGACATTGGTCACCGTCACCTCGCTCCCCGGCGTCACCAGCGCGGCGACGATGGGGAAGGCGGCGGAGGATGGATCGCCCGGCACTTCGATCGTCTGCGGCTTCAGCTCGGCCTCGCCGCGCACGCGGATGTGGCGTGTGCCCGCCACTTCCTCGACCGTCAGATCCGCACCGAACCCGGCGAGCATCCGCTCGCTATGGTCGCGCGTCGGCACGGGCTCGATTACTTCGGTGACACCCGGCGTGTTGAGGCCCGCGAGCAGGATTGCCGATTTGACCTGCGCCGAAGCAACCGGGAGCGTGTAGCTCATCGGCACCGCCGGGACGATGCCGCGCACCATCAGCGGCAACCGCCCGCCGGGGGAAGCACTGATGTCCGCGCCCATGCTAGAGAGCGGGTCGATCACGCGGCCCATCGGCCGCTTCGACAGGCTGGCATCGCCGATGAAGGTGGCGGTTACCGCATGGCTGGCGACAAGGCCCATGAGCAGCCGGGTCGATGTCCCCGAATTGCCCATGTCGAGCGCCGATGCCGGCTGCAGCAACCCGCCCACGCCGACGCCATAGACTGTCCATGTGCCACGCTGGTCGGCATGGCCGCCGCTAGCGCCTGCGCTAGAGGAAGGCGAACCCCCGCCGTCAGGCGGCAGAATGACTGCGCCGAAGGCCTTCATCGCTGCGGCGGTGGCCAGCACATCCTCGCCTTCGAGCAGCCCCGTGATGCGGCTCTCCCCGACCGCGAGGGCGGAAAGCATCAGCGCGCGGTGGCTGATGGATTTGTCGCCGGGTACGCGCACCATGCCCGTCAACGGCCCGCAAGGGGCAAAGCGAGTGGCGCTGGCGGGGTGCTGGGTCATGCGGCCGGGCTTTTGACAGCGCCCTGCCTTTCTGGCAATGCCCCGCCGATTCGTCGCAGGCCGCCTTTCGGGGCAGCATTTCACGCCCGCGACGGCCCGATTTTCATGCGAGAATGGTTGGACGATGATCAAGCCTGAGTGGGGCACGAAGCGCAGCTGTCCCAAATGCGCCACGCGTTTCTATGACCTGACCAAGGATGATCCGGTCAGCTGCATCAACTGCGGCTATGCCTGGAATCCTGAGCCTGTGCTCAAGTCGAAGCAGCCGATGCCGTTCGAGCAGATGAAGGCCGGCGTTGCCGAACCCGAAGCCGAAGTGGTCGTGGCGGATACCGATCTCGATCTCGACGTCGATGTCGATGACGACAATGTCTCGCCGGACAATGACGTCGATCTCGGCGGCGATGACGATCTCGGCGTTGCCGCGGGCGACGACGGCGACGAGGAAATCTGATCCGATGATGGCCAAGGGGCGGATTCGCCCCTTGCAAAACGGGCGCCCCCTCGGTTAAGGGGCGCGCCTTGCCGCCGGGAACAACGCCCGGCGCCCGAAATGGAACGGGGCCTTAGCTCAGCTGGGAGAGCGCCTGCATGGCATGCAGGAGGTCAGCGGTTCGATCCCGCTAGGCTCCACCATTTCATTTTTCTGATCGTCCGGGGGACGATCTGAAAAATGAAATGCCAAGCCGCAGGCGCGGCAGTCTCGCCCGTCGGGGGGGCGAATGCGATATCGAAATCCCGTAGCGCAGCGAAGGGTACCCTGACATCCGTCCGGGGGACGAAGGTGACAGCGAAATGCCAAGCCGCAGGCGCGGCAGTCTCGCCCGTCCGCGCCGCGCTGATCCCGGGCACCCCCCGCTTGCAAACCGCAGCCTTTCCCCCCTATCCTCCCCGCCAACAACAGCCGGGAGAGGGCGAGTATATGGACAGCCTTATCGCGCCGCGCGCGCAATTCACCGCGTTGGAGCATGGCACGCAGGCCGATTGGGACATTATCGGGGCCTGTGCGCGTGAACATTCGCCGCAGGGTGGCCGGCGTGTGCTCGATCATTTGAAACTGCTTGCCGATGATTATGGCGGCTTTCCCGTCGACCGGCTGACCCACTGCCTACAGACCGCGACCCGCGCGCATCGCGACGGGCGCAGTGACAGCTATGTGGTGATGGCGCTGCTGCATGACATTGGCGACACGCTCGGCGCCTATAATCATCCGGATATCGCCGCCGCGATCCTCAAGCCCTTCGTCTCGGAGGAGGAGCATTGGATCTGCGAGAACCACGGCATTTTCCAGGGCTATTATTTCTTCGACTATATCGGCCTTGATAAGGATATGCGGGAGCAGTTCCGCGGCCACCCGCATTTCGAGGCGTGCGCGGAATTCTGCGCCAAATATGATCAGACCGCCTTTGATCCCAATTATGACAGCGCCCCGCTCGAATTTTTCGAGCCGATGGTGATGAAGCTGTTCGAAAAGCCGCAGCGCAGCATCTACAAGAAAGCGCTGGCGGAATAGGCTGCACCGGCGCGGGCAGGGCAGAGGCAGCCATGCCGGACGATCCCGCCCTCGCGCGCTTCCTCGCCGAAGAACTCGGCATTACCGATGGCCCGGTGCCTGCCGCCGCGCCGCTGTGGCATCACAGCGCACCGATGTGGGTGTGGCGGGCAAAGGATGGCGCGCGCACCAACGCCGCCTGGCATTTTGTGACCATCGATGGGGAGGCCGGAGCGGCGATCGCCGCTTATGCCGCGGCGCGCGGCCTTTCCCGTCGCGGCGGCTTTGCCTCGCTGCGCGTCACCGCAACGATCGGCGCGACCGCCTGGCAGACCTCGATCTTCCCCAGCCGCGATCCGCCCGGCTGGCTGCTCCCGGTCAAGGCCAGCGTGCGCAAAGCGGAGGGGCTGGCGGAGGGAGCGCCCTGCACCGTGACGCTCGAACCGGCCTGACCGGGGTGGCCATAACGGCGCTGTTTCACAGCTGCCGATAACCGCTCAGTTCGGCAGAAAAATTTCCGCGCTGATCCCTGTTCGTTCTCTTGCCGACATGAAAAACACTGGAACATCCGCGCGTCGCTGCATTGCAGCAATTTTGGCCTTGCGACGAAGCGCCCTGATACGACGACGAACTGAGTCGCTAATCGGTCATTAATCATCTTGTCAGAGTCAGCCGCTGTGGCACTATGTGTGGTGGGTCAGCCGGTGAGGGCACCCTACAGATTGTGTCAGGCATGGCAGTTGGCTGCTCTAGTCGACTGACGGGGAAGCGGTTTCCACCTCTGTTTCCTCCGCCATTATGGCGCGTTCCCTCACCGTCCGGCTTGGGCAAGGATCAGGGGGGATGCCTGATTCGAACATATTAAGAACAAAGGGGGTGGCGAATCATCGCCGCTGCCGTCAGACTGTGCGGGGCATGGATATGGATTTTCGCGATACGCGCGCCGAGGAGAGTGAAAAGGTGGCAACCCAGTTGGAAGAACGCTCTGTAACTGAGGAGTCTACGAAGGTGGAGGCTGCGGCGCCCGCGCCCGCGCCCGTGGATTCGAAGACCGTTGCCGAGCGGCGCTTCAATGTCGTGACCGATGCCTCGCGCGATGTCCTGCTGACCGATTTCGGCAAGGATACGCTGAACGATCGCTATCTGCTGCCCGGCGAAACCTATCAGGATCTCTTCGCCCGCGTCGCTGCGGCCTATGCCGATGATGAGGCGCACGCCCAGCGCGTCTATGATGCCATTTCAAAGCTCTGGTTCATGCCGGCGACGCCTGTGCTGTCGAACGGCGGCACCGGTCGCGGTCTGCCCATCAGCTGCTATCTCAACTCGGTCGAAGACAGCCTCGAAGCGATTGTCGGCACCTGGAACGAGAATGTCTGGCTCGCCAGCCGCGGTGGCGGCATCGGCACCTATTGGGGCAGCGTGCGCGGCATTGGTGAGCCGGTCGGCCTCAATGGCAAGACCAGCGGCATCATCCCCTTCGTGCGCGTGATGGACAGCCTTACCCTTGCCATTTCGCAGGGTTCGCTGCGTCGCGGCTCGGCCGCCTGCTATCTCGACATCAGCCATCCGGAGATTGAGGAGTTCCTCGAAATCCGCAAACCTTCGGGTGACTTCAACCGCAAGGCGCTGAACCTCCACCATGGCGTGCTCGTCACGGACGAGTTCATGGAAGCGGTGCGTGATGGCGCCGAATTCAAGCTCAAGAGCCCGCGTGATGGCTCGGAACGCGGCACTGTCGATGCGCGCAGCCTGTTCCAGAAGCTGGTGGAAACCCGCCTCGCGACGGGTGAACCCTACATCATCTTCATCGATCAGGTGAACCGGATGATGCCAAAGCATCACCGCGAACTGGGCTTGAAGGTCTCGACCTCCAACCTCTGCTCGGAAATCACCCTGCCCACCGGCCGCGACCATCTCGGTAATGACCGGACGGCGGTGTGCTGCCTGTCCTCGCTCAACCTCGAAACCTGGGATGAGTGGAATGAGGAAAAGGGCTTCATTGAGGATGTGATGCGCTTCCTCGATAATGTCCTGCAGGATTATATCGACCGCGCACCGGATGAGATGGCCCGCGCCAAATATAGCGCGATGCGTGAACGCAGCGTCGGCCTCGGCGTCATGGGCTTCCACAGCTTCCTTCAGGCGCGGCAGCTGCCGTTCGAAGGGGCGATGGCCAAGGCCTATAACCTCAAGATCTTCCGCCACATCCGCGAACAGGTGGACGCCGCCTCGATGCTGCTCGCGCAGGAACGCGGGCCGTGCCCCGATGCTGCCGATCAGGGCGTGATGGAACGGTTCAGCTGCAAGATGGCGATCGCGCCGACCGCGTCGATCTCGATCATCGCTGGCGGCACTTCGGCCTGTATCGAACCCATCCCGGCCAACATCTATACGCACAAGACGCTGTCGGGCAGCTTCTCGATCAAGAACCCGCACCTTGAAAAGATGCTGGTGGAAAAGGCGAAGAACAGCGATTCCGTCTGGAACTCGATCCTCGAAAAGGGCGGCAGCGTCGCTCACCTCGATTTCCTCACCACAGAGGAAAAGGACGTGTTCAAGACCAGCTTCGAGATTGACCAGCGCTGGCTGCTGGAGCTCGCGGCGGACCGCACGCCCTATATCGATCAGGCGACCAGCCTCAATCTCTTCATCCCCGCGGATGTGGAGAAGTGGGATCTGATGATGCTGCATTTCCGCGCATGGGAATTGGGCATCAAGTCGCTCTATTATCTCCGGTCAAAGAGCGTGCAGCGCGCGGGCTTCGCCGGTGGGGTGGAGGCGGATAACACGCCGGATGCGCCAAAGTTCGAGCTGGCGACCACCACCGACTATGATGAATGCTTGGCCTGCCAGTAATCTGACCAGTGCCTTGAATAGACCCTCTCCCCGATCGGGAGAGGGGGTTTGCAAATGATTGATCCGAGGAAAAACCGATGTCCCTCACCGAAGCCCGCGCCCAGTATAAGCCGTTCCAATATCCCTGGGCCTATGATTTCTGGAAGCGCCAGCAACAGATCCACTGGCTGCCGGAAGAAGTGCCGCTGGGTGAGGATTGCCGCGATTGGGCGCAAAAGCTGTCCGATCATGAGCGTAACCTGTTGACCCAGATTTTCCGCTTCTTCACGCAGGCCGATGTCGAGGTGCAGAATTGCTACCACGAACATTATGGCCGCGTGTTCAAGCCGACTGAGGTCAAGATGATGCTGACCGCCTTCTCCAATATGGAGACGGTGCATATCGCGGCCTACAGCCACCTGCTCGACACCATCGGCATGCCCGAGAGCGAATATGGCATGTTCCTTCAGTACAAGGAAATGAAGGACAAGCATGATTATCTGAACACCTTCGGTGTCGATAATGATGAGGATATCGCCCGCACGCTCGCCATGTTCGGTGGCTTTACCGAAGGGCTTCAGCTGTTCGCCTCCTTCGCGATGCTGATGAACTTCCCGCGCTTCAACAAGATGAAGGGCATGGGTCAGATCGTCAGCTGGTCGATCCGCGATGAAAGCCTGCATTGTGAGGGGATCACCCGCCTGTTCCATGCCTTCGTCAAGGAACGCGATTGCCTGACCCCCGCGGTGCGCGACGATATTCTGGATTGCTGCCAGAAAACGGTGCGTCTGGAAGATGCCTTCATCGACCTCGCCTTTGAACAGGGCCCGGTCCCCGGCATGACGCCAAAGGAAATTAAGCGCTACATCCGCTACATCGCCGACTGGCGCCTTGGTCAGCTGGGCTTCCAGCCGATCTACATGATCGATGAACACCCGCTGCCTTGGCTCGCCCCGCTGCTCAACGGTGTGGAACACGCCAACTTCTTCGAAACCCGCGCGACCGAATATTCAAAGGCCGCGACCCGCGGGGATTGGAATGATGTCTGGTCCAGCTTCGACAAGCGCCAGCGCGCCAAGGTGGGCGAAACCGTCGCCGACAATGATGGCGAGGAAGACATGTTCAGCGCAGCAGGGATTGCGGCGGAGTAAGCCGGAGCGAGGGCGCGCCCACAACCGCGCCCCCACTTCCCCATCAGCGCACAGCGCATAGTGACGGCGCGGGAGGTAATCCCGCGCCGCACTTGTTTGCGCGGGGTGGTGGGCGCTCGATCTCCGCTTAATCATTGAATTTCAATGTATTATACTGAATCCTGTCTCAACACATCCTGCTATCTAAATAGTTAACTCGACTTGACTCAAAACTGCATTCATTCACTATTCGCCCTCTGAGCATCAACTGTCCGAGTTTTCTTGATGGCGCCCTCGTCCAATCAACCGTTTGAATTCGCCACGCCATTGGGCGGCGTAATCCGTGGTGCCAGGGCGATCTTCCGAGTCAACTTCGATAAGCGCCAGTGCGCTAAGGCAGGCGAAACCGTAGCCGTCGATCATGGCGACGAAGACATGTTCAGCGCTCCGGCGATTGCGGCGGATTAAAGTATGGCTCTCCCATCTGCATATTTGACCAGCACCAAGAACTTGACGGCGATTTTGGAGGCTATACAACAAGCTAAAGCGCCTGAGCGGTTTACTGTTCGATTTCTTCAGTCTCTAGATTTTAAAGCGTCCCCTGACCGCCTCATAATCGGAGTTCTCAAGGCGCTTGGATTTCTCGATGATCAAGGCAAGCCAACGTCTAGGTACTTTGCATACTTAGATGCTGGTCAAGCTCGAGTAGTTATGGCGGAAGGCATCCGATATGCCTATAAAGATCTGTTCGATGTAAATATCAATGCCCATAAGTTAAGTAGAGTAGATTTAACAAATAAATTGAAGACCCTGACCCAGGGCCAATACGGTGAAACAGTCATTGGCAAAATGGCGATGACGTTCTCAAGTTTGTGCAAACTGGCTGACTTCGAGCAGGTCAGGCGCGCTCCTGAAGATGACATAGATTCTGATATAGAGGATGACAACGAAGATATTTTTGATGATGCAGAAAGCGATAAAATTCCATTAAGAAAAAAGAGGCTGCCTCGTCTATCCGTGAACGGTCTTCACTATAATATTCAAATTATTCTCCCGGAATCTCGTGATCCCGCTGTTTACGATGCGCTATTCCGGAGCCTGCGCGAGCACTTAGGATGAGCTTGTATGATGAAGCATACAGCTTTGTCTTCAAGGGGCAACTGACTGACGCCGCACTGGACCGTGCTGGGCGCAAAAAGCGCCATGACTTAAGCTTTGACGCGGAGGCTCTACGCAAAACTCTTGGCGTCGATGTGCTAGATACCGAGCTTGTGACACGCGTCCTGCTTGAGGCCGAGGGCGAGGATTGGTGGGACAAGTGCGTGTCGGAGCGGATTAGATCGGATGCGCGGAAGCGAATGGAGGCAGAGCAGCAAGTGCGTTGGCATGTCCAGCGAGGGGGTAGTCCAATCAAGTTCACTATGCTTCCAAATTTAGCAAATATAATCGCCAACAATCTAGACAAGTTTGAGGCGTATCTACCCAATATCGAGTGGGTTAAAAGTGTCTTCGAGATCGTTGAACGTTCTAGAAATGTTATAATGCACAGCGGCGTATTATCAGATCGCGATATGGCACGTTTAGGTTCGCTCATCCGGGATTGGAACTCTCAAGTGTCCATATAGTGACGCGCAATCTATTTTTTACCGCGTAACTTACAAGTCTCGCCAGCCTTAACTGCTCAGTGCTTCGCTCCTGATGGGTCGCATCGGCGTGCCTTATGCGATTGACTTCTACAACCAAATAGGTTAGGTAAATCCCACTCGTCCGTCCGGAATCGCACTTCGGGCGGGTTGGCGGGCTGGTGAGTTGGGCAACCCCCGATGGGCCGGCATAGCGGTCGGCGTGGATGGGGTGGCTTTCTGGCCAGAGGACTCCCTCTCGTGCGCCAAATCGCGGGGATTGGGCGGTGCCCGGCCTCCCTGGGGGGCGTGCATCGCTGGCGTCTGTCACCATGGCATGGGGTCGGTGGAAGAACCCAGGGCCTTGCACCGGACACGCGGCCACCCTTCGCGAAGGGCCCGCGGCGGACGGCGCGGGGCCGAGGACCGGCAACAACGCTTATGTCATGGCTGACCGTCGGGGCTGGTTCGTTGAGAGCGGCCACTGCCGGCAGGGCGCATGCGTGAATGGTAAGCGCGACTGGCGCAACGCGGCGGGCCTATCCGGCCTGCCCCTCGCCAGCCGCCGGCACGCACGGCCCCGCTTCCGGCTTGCGCGGGGGCGTGTCAGCCCGCCTCCGCCGCTGATCGGGCCACCCTGGCTGACCCTCCGGCTCCCCGGTCGAACGGCATTGCGCCGCCAACGGGCAGGGCGCCACCGATTCCTGCCGACCGCGCTTCGCTTTTCAAACCGAAGTCCCGCGACAGGATCGGCGCATCCCCAAATCCAACAGCCTCTGCGCGAACCCTTCTCCCTTTCCCCCCGCGCCCCAGCGTTAACCCTCTTCTTTCTCTCCCGAGCGGAACCAACTCCCATCGAGTGCTTTTGATTCAACGCAATGCGCGCATCGGGGCCGGTGTCCATAAGTGTCGCATCGTCGTCGCCTGAAGGGAGAGACTATGACCCACACACCGCATGAGCTCGCCGCGGAATTCCCCGCGGACACCGCGCTCCTCCACCGGCTGAAGCTGGAGGATCCGCACTTCATCAAGCTGGCTGATCGCTATCATGAGGTGAACCGGACCATTCACCGCAGCGCAGCAGAGGTCGAGCCGCTGGGGGATGAGGCGCTCGAATCGCTGAAGCGTGAACGGCTCACCCTGTTGGATCAGGTCGCGGCGCTGCTTGCCGCCGCCCGGCAGGAGGTGTGATGTTCATGGTCCTCGATCCTGAAACCATCCGCGAGCAGCTCGCTAGCCGCCTTGCCGAGCTGCAGGTGCGCGCCGCCCATGTCCACGCCGCGCGCATCGAACCGGTCAATCCGGACAGCAGCGAGGCTGCCACCGAAAAGGAAGATGATGAGGTGCTGGAAGGGGAGGAAGCACTGATCATGCTGGAGATTGCCGCAGTCAGGGCTGCCATCAGCCGCCTCGATGCCGGCACCTACGGGGTCTGCGCCCGCTGCGGGCAGGGGATCGACCCTCGCCGGCTCGGGGTGCAGCATGAAGCGGCGCTGTGCCTCTCCTGCGCGACCTCGCTGTATGATTAGGCCGGGGGGGTTAGCGCCGGGGGTAGGTTTGGGGGTTCAGCACCAGCCGGCGCGCGGCCCGCCACGATAGGGCCGCGCCAGCCCTTCGCGCACCAGCTGCCCGCCGATGCTCTCGCCGCCGCGCGTCACGATGCGCAGCTTGCGGCCGAAACGGTCGGTATCGCGGTCGATGCTTTGCAGCGTGAAGGTGCCGGCGTTGAGCAGCGCGTGCAGCCGCCGTGTCGCGGCCTCGCCCAGCGCGGCTTCCGCCGGGCATTGTGGCCGGTGGGTTTCCGGCGTGTCGATGTCGGCGATGCGGATCCGCTCGCCGGCCAGCCGGAAAGTGTCCCCGTCGACCACGCAATTGGTTCCGCCGCTGCCCTCGCACAGGCTGAACCGCATCCCGCGGATCACATCGGATCCGCCCGCTTCGGATGCCCCCATAATGGAAGCGATCCTGGGCGCCTCGCGGCCGTCTTTTTCCGCTGCCGCCTCGGCCATCGGCCATCCGGCCAGCGCCGCGCCGCTGATCAATATGGCGGTGGCGGCCGCGAAGAATCGGCCTTTTCCTTGCCTTTGCGGGTTCCGCGGGCCGGTTGGGGGCAGGCCCGTCGGGCTGTGGCGGGGGGCGGGCGGGTGGTGGCGCATGGCCCTTCCCACCACGGTCGCGGTTGCCGAACCGTCAACATCCTGTTGCAACCGTAACGGTGCCGTGCTGGACTCGGCTTCGGGACTATAGGGAAAGGGGTGTCACCCATGCGTTTTGCCCGCATTGTTTATGCGCTCGCCGGTATTTTCGGGATCCTCGCCATCGTCCCCGGCCTGTTTGCCGAGAGCGCGGGCCTGCTGCCCTTCCGCATCGCCCAGCCGGAATTTTATTACGGTTTTCACGGGACCGCGCTGGTCTGGCAGTTCCTGTTCCTGTTCATCGCGATGGATCCGGTGCGCTGGCGCGTGCTGATGCCCTTCACCTTCCTCGAAAAAATCGCCTTCTTCGTGCCGATCCTCTGGCTTTGGTCACAGGGCCGTGTGCAGGCCCCCTCCGGCCCGTTCGTCGCCGGCATGATTGATGGTTTGCTGCTGCTGCTGTTCATCGTCGCCTGGTTCGCCACCCGCCCGAAAGCGGAAGACAGCGCAGCCGGCTAGAGCCGCGCCACTTCCCCCAGCAGCGCGTCGACATCGCGCGCTGTCTGGTACAGGCCAAAGCCGAGCCGCAGCACATCGCCGCGCACGTCGGTCACCACGTCCGCGTCCATCAGCTCTGCCTGCCAGCGCGGCGCATCCGCGTGCCGCAGCGCCACGAACCGCGCCTGCGGCTCCTCTGCCGCTGCGGGGTTGAGCACCTCCGCCCCCGCCAGCGCTGTCCCCTCGATCCCGTTCAGGAACTGCGCTTTCAGCGCCGCGCAATGCGCGCTGATCGCTGCCGTGGTCAGCCCTTCGCTGGCCAGGCAATCGCGCACCGCGACAAAACGGTACAGCCCGGACGGGTCGAATGTTGATCCCAGCAACCGCCGCGCATCGGGGGCATATCCCACCGCACCGGGCGGCAGCGACAGATCGTCAAACTCGGCATACCATCCGGTCGCAACGGGGCGCGCGGCATAGCCCGGCGGCGCGTGCAAGAAAGCACAGCCTTCCCCCGCCATCGCATATTTATACCCGCCCCCGGTGTAAAAGGCTCGCGGCGCCAGCGCGGCAAAGTCGCTCTCCAGCGCCATAAAGCCATGATAGCCGTCCACAATCAGCCATGGCCCCTCAGGGCGGCACAGCGCCGCGACCTCGGCCAGATCATCGGCGATAGCCCCGGTCGAAAATCCGACATGGCTGGCGATGATCAGGTGCGGCTCATATGCCCTCGCGGCCTCGGCGAGCTTCCCGCCCATGCCTGCTCCGCCCGCGACCGTGCGCCACTCGACCTCCCCCGCTTCCACCCAGCGCGCCGCCTGCCGCCGGAAACTGTGAAACTCCCCGTCGCCGGACAAGAGCCGCAACGGCCGCTCGGCGATGGCGGAGGCGATGCGCAGCAGGAAGTCATGCGTGTTGGAGGAAAAGACCACGCTCGCCGGGTCGGGCAGCTTCAGCTCGTCCGCGACATGGTGCTGGGCTGCGGGCCACAGCTCGCCCATCACCCGCTCCCACTTGCGGTCGGCAAGCCGTGCCGCATCCTCCCACGCGGCGATCTGCCCGACATAGGAGGCATCAGGCCACAGATGGTGGCTGTGCGCCGCGAAATGGAGCCGCCCCGGCGCCGCTGCGATGCTGCGCTGGAACAGGTGACGGAAATCGCCTGCGCTCAAAGGAGAGTCCTCAGCGACCAGAGTTCGGGAAAGGCGCGCTTCGTCAGCGTCGATTCGAGATAGGGCACGCCCGCTGTCCCGCCGGTCCCGCGCTTGCCGCCGATGATCCGGCTGACGGTCAGCACATGGCGGTGGCGCCAGCTCGCCATCGCGTCGTCAATATCGACCAGCTTCTCGGCGAGCTGGTAGAGCGCCCAATAGGTGTCCGGCGCGCGATAGACCTCGGCCCAGGCCGCCTCTACCCCTCCGTCTGCGCGATAGGGTTTGGCCCAGTCGCGGGTGAGCGCGGCGTCCGGCACCGGCAACCCCGCCCGCGCTGCCGCCGCATTGGCCTCGTCCCACAGGCTTGGCCTTGCCGCTGCATCGATCGTCATCGGCCCCAGCATCGGCCCTTCGCGCACGCCCAGCATGACCTCGACCGTGCGGAACTGGTCGGACTGGAAACCGCTGCTCGTCCCCAGCACATGGCGGAACCGCGTATAATCCGCCGGGGTCATGGTGGTCAGCACGTCCCACGACAGGGTCATTACCGCCTGGATGCGGCTCACCCGGGCAAGGCCCTTGTACGCCTCGGTCAGCCGGTCGCCGCGCACCAGATCAAGCGCCAGCTCAAGCTCGGCGATGATCTGTTTCAGCCACAGCTCCTTGGTCTGGTGGATGACGATGAACAGCAGCTCGTCATGCCGGTCAGACTTCGGCTCCTGCGCGGAAAGGATCGCGTCGAGCCTCAAATAGCTGTCATAGGTCACGCCGTCGGCCATGGTGGCTTACCCCTCTCGCGTCACGGCAAAGCCGGCAAAGCTCTGCCGCACCGGCATCATCTCGATGGTGTTGATGTTGAGGTGCGGCGGCAGTGTCGCGATCCACAGCACAGTGGCGGCGATGTCCTCCGCCGTCATCGGATCGGCGCCAGAGTAGAGCGCATCGCTCGCCGCGCGGTTGCCGCCGGTGCGCACCAGCGTGAACTCGGTCTCCGCCATGCCCGGCTCGATAGAGGTGACGCGCACCCCTGTCCCGGCGAGGTCGGACCGCAGCCCCAGTGAGAATTGCCGGACAAACGCCTTGGTCCCGCCATACACATTGCCGCCGGCATAGGGGTAGGTCGCGGCGACAGAGGACATGTTGATGATCGCGCCCTTGGCCGCGATCAGCGCGGGCAGCAGCGTATGGGTGATGGCGATGAGGCCGGAGATGTTGGTCGCAACCATCTCCTCCCACTGCTTCGGGTCGGATGCTTGCGCCGGCCCGGTGCCGAGCGCGAGGCCGGCATTGTTGATCAGGCAGTCGATCTCGCGCCAGCCTTCGGGCAGGCCGGCCACCATCGCGCGGATGGCATCGCCGTCGCGCATGTCGAGCGTCACGGGCAGCAGCCTGTCCGCGCCCAGTTCGGCTTTCAGCGCCTCCAGCCGTTCGCTGCGCCGCCCGGTCGCGATCACCCGCCAGCCTGCGCTGGTGAGGGCCCGCGCAATCGCCGCGCCGAACCCGGATGTGGCGCCGGTCACCAGTGCGGTGCGTGTGGCCATGGCAATGCTTCCCTCGTTGCGAACTTTCTCTTGCCGATACCGCCTCATGCCCCTCTTTCCTACCCCGCCCCTTCGGCGTTAGGGATACGCATGGGCACCAGACAATATGATGCGCTGATCATCGGCGGCGGCCACAATGGCCTGGTCTGCGCCTTCTATCTCGCGCGTGCGGGTATGAAGGTGCGGGTGCTCGAACGGCGCCACATTGTCGGCGGCGCTGCGGTGACGGAGGAATTCGCCCCCGGCTTTCGCAACTCGACCGCCAGCTATACCGTCAGCTTGCTGCGGCCCAAGGTGATCGCGGATATGCGCCTCGCCGATCACGGCTATCGCGTCATTGAACGGACGATCTCCAACTTCTTCCCCTTCCCCGACACATATCTGAAACTGGGCGGCGGCACCGCGCGCACGCAGGCGGAGTTCGCCCGCTTCTCGCAGGCCGATGCAGAGGCCTTCCCGGCTTATGAATCCGCGCTCGAACGGGTGGCGGATGTGCTGCGTGACATGGCCTTGCGCACGCCGCCCAACGCCGGCGGTGGTTTGCGTGATCTGCTCTCCGGAATCGTTCAGGGCCGCGCGCTCGCACGGCTGCCGATTGATGCCCAGCGCGATGTGCTGGCCATGTTCGTCGCCAGCGCGCGCAGCTTCCTCGACCGCTGGTATGAAAGCGATGTGGTGAAATCCGCCTTCGCCTTTGATGCGGTGGTCGGCAATTACGGTGGCGTCTCGACCCCCGGCTCGGCCTATGTGCTGCTCCACCACGTGTTTGGAGAGGTCAACGGAACCAAGGGCGCCTGGGGTCATGCTGTCGGCGGCATGGGCGCAATCACTCAGGCGATGGCCGCGGCCTGTATGGATGCCGGGGTGGAAATCAGCCTCGAAACGCCGGTCGATCACCTGCTGATCGATGGCGGCCGTGTCGCCGGGGTGCGCCTGGTCGGCGGGGAGGAAATTGCCGCGCGCACTGTCGCGGCCAACGTCGGCCCTGCGCTCCTCTATCGTGACATGGTCGACGCCTCGGACCTGCCGGCCGATTTCCGCCGCGCCATGGCCGGATACCGCACCGGCTCCGGCACTTTCCGGATGAATGTCGCGCTCTCGGAACTGCCCGACTTCACCGTGCTGCCCGGCAAGACCCTCGCCGAACACCATACCGCCGGCATCATCATCGCCCCCGGCCTCGATTATATGGATCAGGCTTGGGACGATGCCCGGCTTCACGGCTGGTCAAAAGCGCCGATCGTTGAAATCAAGATCCCCTCGACCGTTGATGACAGTCTTGCCCCGCCGGGCGCGCATGTCGCCAGCCTGTTCTGCCAGCAATTTGCCTTTGATTTGCCACCCGGGCCGGATGGGCGACCGCGCGGCTGGGATGATGTGCGCGATGAAGTGGCCGATCACATCATTGATACCGTCACCGCCCACGCCCCCAATTTCAAATCCTCGATCATCGCGCGGCAGATCCATTCCCCGCTCGATCTCGAACGCAAATTCGGCCTTGTCGGCGGGGATATTTTCCACGGCCACATGAGCCTCGATCAGCTCTGGTCGGCGCGGCCGGTGCTTGGCCATGGGGATTATCGCGGGCCGATTGCGGGTCTCTACATGTGCGGATCGGGCACCCACCCCGGTGGCGGCGTCACCGGCGCGCCCGGCCATAATGCCGCGCATGAGATTCTGCGCGATCGCGGCCTGTTTGCAAGGATGTTCGGATGACGACACCCCTCCCGCTTGAAGGGCGCACGCTCCTCATCACCGGTGCTTCCTCCGGCCTCGGCGCGCATTTCGCGCGGCTCGCTGTTTCGGCGGGTGCGCGGGTGGTGCTCGGCGCACGCCGGGTGGAACGGGTGGCGGTGCTGGCGCAAGAACTCGGGCAGGGCAAGGCGGTCGCCGTGCCGATGGATGTGACAGACGAAGCCTCGATCATCGCTGCCTTTGATGCGGCAGAGGCGGCCTTGGGTCCGATCGATACGGTCATCGCCAACGCCGGCATGGCTGCTCCCGGCCGCTCGACCGATGTTTCGGTGGAGGCACTGCGGCAGCTCACCGACACCAATTTCACCGGCGTCTATCTGACCGCGCGGGAGGCCGCGCGGCGCATGATCGCCCACGGCATAGGCACGCGCGGGCGCATTCTCCTCATCGGCTCGATCACTGCGGGCATGACGGGGCAGGGCGATGCAGCCTATGCCGCGGGCAAGGCGGCGGTCGCACATCTCGGGCGCAATCTGGCGCGGGAATGGGTGCGGATCGGTATTACCGTCAACACCATCCAGCCCGGCTATATCGCAACGGAGATTGCCGGTGACTGGTTCGATACGCCCGGCGGTCAGGCACAGATTGCCGCCTTCCACCGCCGCCGCCTGCAACCCGTCGAATCGCTCGACGGTGCGGTGCTTTACTTCTGCTCGGACGCCAGCGGCTCGACCACCGGTGCGACCCTCACGGTCGACGACGGCCAGAGCCTTTGACTGCTCAGTGCCGGATCGCGTCCTCAACGGAAACGTAGAGCAGGGTCAGGCCGAAACAGGCCATCATCCCCATGAACAGCAACACCGGGGCCTGATTGAAATGGTCGAACATGGCGCTTTCACTCCTCTTGCGCGTCTGATGCACAAGGGAATGGCAGGCCAGCCGCGGCTCCGCCTTGATGTGGGTCAATTCAGCTCAGCGTTGCGCGTCGCCCAGTGCCCCGGCCACGACCGGCGCGACCTTCTCGGCGACCATGTCGATCCCTTCCGCTGTCGGGTGGATCCCGTCGGGCAGGAACAGCGCGCGGTTGCCGACCAGACCTTCAAGGAAAAAGGGATAGAGCGCCGCGTCATGCTTGCGCGCCAGTTCAGGATAGATGGCGTCAAAGGCGGTGCGATAATCCTCGCCCAAATTGGGCGGCGCCAGCATCCCCGTCAGCATGGCCGGAATGCCGCGCCGGTCGAGTTCGGCCAGCATCGCGTCGAGGTTGGATCGCGTCGTTTCCGGCCCGATACCGCGCAGCATGTCATTGCCGCCGAGGCCGATGATCACCAGCGCAGGCTTTTTGGGAAGGCCATCGAGCGTGAAGGCAAGCCGCGCCAGCCCCGCCGCCGTGGTATCACCCGAAACCCCGGCATTGAACACAGCGGCTTCGGTCCCGGCCGCCGCCAGCCGCCGCTGCAACTCGGGGGCGAAACCCTCGCCGGCGTCGAGGCCATAGCCCGCGTAAAGGCTGTCGCCGAACGCCACCACCAGCGGCGCATCGGCGCTGACCTGTGCCGTCGGCGCAACAGTCAGCGATGCGTTCGCTTCATCTGCGCTGCGACTGCCCTTGTCGCTGCCGCCCGCGCCACCATCTGAGCAAGCAGTCAACAAAATGGCGGCGCCCCCGGCAGCCAGCCATTGCACCATCGTCCAGGCCATCGAAAGCGCTCTCCTCATCATGCACGGAACCGGCAATGACCCCCATATTGCGATCCGCGGTCGCAATGTCACCCTCACCCTCGGCTCGCGTGAGGCGCCGGTCGAAATTTTAAAGGGTGTCGATCTGGCCATCCCGCAGGGGGAAAGCCTTGCCATCCTCGGCGCATCGGGCTCGGGCAAATCCTCGCTGATGGCGGTTTTGTCGGGCCTCGAACGTGCCAGCGGCGGCGAAGTGCAGGTCGCCGGCATCGATTATGGCACGCTGGACGAGGATGGCCTTGCCACTGCGCGGCGTGGCCGCATCGGCATCGTGCTGCAAAGCTTCCACCTGCTGCCGACGATGACGGCGCTGGAAAATGTCGCCGTTCCGCTCGAACTCGCGGGAGAGGCCGATGCCTTCGCCGTCGCCGCGCGCGAACTTGAAGCGGTCGGCCTCGGCCACCGGCTCGATCATTACCCGACCCAGCTGTCGGGCGGCGAGCAGCAGCGCGTCGCCATCGCCCGCGCTGTCGCGGCCGGACCGGAGATTATTTTTGCTGACGAACCCACCGGCAATCTCGATGCCGCGACGGGCGAAGCGATCATCGATCTCCTCTTCGCCCGCCGCGCCGCGCAAGGGGCGACCCTCGTGATCATCACCCATGATCCCGCACTCGCCCAGCGCTGCGACCGCATCGTGGAAATGAAGGACGGCCGCATCGTTGCCGATCGCGTGCCGGCGTGAGCAGCGCCAACGCGCTGTCATGGCGCGCCGCATGGACGATTGCCCGGCGCGATCTCCACACCGGTTTCCGGGGTCTGAGGCTCCTCTTCATCTGCCTTCTGCTCGGCGTCGGCACCCTCGCTGCCATCGCCAGCCTGACCAGCGCCATCACCGCGGAGCTCGCCGCGCGCGGCCAAATCCTCCTCGGTGGTGACATCGAATTCGCCGTCTCCCAGCGTGAGGCGACAGCGGAGGAAAAGGCCCGCTTCGACGATCTCGGCGTGCTCAGTGAAACCATCCGCATGCGCGCGATGGCGCAGCGCGCCGATGCCTCGGCGGATGGCGGCCCCGATGCCGTCCTCTCCGAGCTGAAGGCGGTCGACGCAACCTATCCGCTCTATGGCACATTGACGCTCGCTGATGGCCGCCCCGCGCCGCCCCCCGCCGCTGACAGCCTCTATATCGGCCCCGGCCTGGCGGAGCGGCTCGCTCTCGGGGTGGGGGATAATCTGCGCTACGGCACCGCTACCTTCCGCATCGCGGGCATCATCGGGACGGAACCGGACCGTGTCGGCGAAGGCTTCACCCTCGGTCCCGTTGCTATCACCAGCATCGAAGGGGTGCGCCGGACCGGCCTCCTTCAGCCCGGCAGCCTCTATGAATCCAAATATCGCGTCCGCACCGCACCCGGCGCAGACGTGGCGACCCTTACCGACGATTTGAGCCGCGAGCTCAAGGACGCTGGCGTCGAGGTGAAGAGCCGCGATCGCGCCTCGCCCGGTGCCAACCGCTTTATCGAACGCATGGGCCAGTTCCTCTCGCTGATCGGCCTCACCGCTCTGGTGGTGGCGGGGATCGGCGTCTCCAACGGCGTTTCCTCCTACCTCGCGACCAAGCGCGGCAGCATCGCGACGTTAAAGGTGCTCGGCGCGGGCAGCGGCGATGTGCTGCGCATCTATCTGCTTCAGGTGGGGGCGGTGACCCTGCTCGCCATTCTTGCGGGGCTGGTGATCGGCGCAGTCTCGCCGCCGCTGCTGGTCGCACTCATCGGCAATGCGCTGCCGGTCCAGCCCGGATTCTCCCTCCACCCTGTCGCATTGGCGAGCGCCGCGGCCTACGGCCTGCTCATCGCCCTCGCCTTCACCCTGCCGCCGCTCGCGCGGGCCCGCACCCAGCCGGCCGCCGCACTGTTCCGCTCGCGTATCGAAGGCGGCGGCGGCGTTGACCGGCGCACCATCCTCCAGGTCGCGCTGGCCGCAACCGGCATTGTCGCGCTCGCCTTGATCACTGCACGCGAACCGCTCTTCTCGGCCGGAGTGCTCGCATCGGTGGCGGCTGTTCTGCTCCTTCTGCTCGGCGTGGGATCGGCCGTCCGCCGCGCCGCGCGCGCTGTCCCGCGCCCGCGCCGTCCGCTGTTCCGCCTCGCCATCGCCAATCTCTACCGCCCGGGCTCGCAGACGCCCGCTCTGGTCATCGCGCTTGGCCTCGCGCTCACCCTGTTCGTCACGCTGGCGGCGATCCAGACCAGCCTGACTGCGGAGATTGAGCGCAGCGTCCCGCGTGAGGCGCCCGACAATTTCATCCTCGACATCCCTTCGACCGGGCAGGACCAGTTCCGCGCCATCGTCGCCGAACGTGCGCCGCAAGCAGAGCTCAACATGGTCCCTGCGCTGCGCGGCACGATCGTCGCCTATGCCGGCCAGCGCGTCTCGGAGCTTGAGGAACTGCCCGACGGCGCATGGTTCCTGCGCGGTGAACGCGGCGTCACCTACGCGCCAACCTTGCCCGAAGGCAGCGAACTTACCGCCGGTGAATGGTGGGCGCCCGACTATGCCGGCCCTCCCCTCGTCAGCCTTGATGAGGAAGCCGCCAACACCATCGGCGTCCGTGTCGGGGACACGATCACCGTCAATGTCCTGGGGCGGGAGATAGAGGCGCGCATTGCCTCGCTCCGCCGCATCAACTGGGACACGATGGGCTTCAACTATATCATGGTCTTCTCGCCCAGCGCGCTTGCCAGCGCGCCGCATACGTTCGCTGCGACGCTGACCACTGATGGCTCGCCCGACCCCGGCCTCACTCGCGCATTGCTCGCCGCCTTCCCGACCGTCTCGATCATCGCGGTGGGCGAAGTGATCGGGCAGGTCACGGTGCTGCTCGAACAGATGGCAGGCGCCATCCTCGCTGCGGCGTCGATCGCCATCCTCGCCGGCATCGCTGTGCTGATCGGCGCCATCGCCGCCTCGCGCCAGTCACGCGCTTATGACAGCGTCATCATGAAGACGCTCGGCGCGACCCGCTGGCAGGTGCTCGGCGCTCAGGCGCTCGAATATGCGCTGCTCGCTGCGGTGCTCGCCGCGCTTGCCTTCGCGCTTGGGGCGGGGGCAGCCTGGTTCGTCATCGTCCAGCTGTTCGATTTCACCTGGGCACCCGATTGGGGTGTGGTCGCCGCCACGCTGCTCGGCGGTGCGGCGGTCACGCTCGGCATCGGCCTTGCCGGCTCCATCCCGCTCATGTCGGTCCGCCCGGCGAGTGCGCTCAGGCAGCTATAGGGCGAGCGGTCAGTAGGCCGGCGAGTCGCTTGCCGGGAAGCTCTCGTCTGCGGCCTGGTCGACCTTGTCCCACTCGCGGCTCTTCGTGGCGTCCCGCATTCCCTCCGGGCCAGCAGAGCGGGTCTGGTCGAAGTTCGCGGGTTCGCTTTCACCATTGGCAAAGGCTGCTGGCTCCGCGCGCGATGGATGGCTGTGTTGCCACCAGTGCCAAGCGGCATAGCCACCGGCACCGGCGACCATCAGTCTCAAAATGCTCATGTCCATTCTCCTCGGCGGCCTGCCACGGCAGCAGGCCGGTGATGGAGGAATGAACGCTGCATGGGCCGCAAAGGCTCCACGCAAAAATTGCGTGTCGGCCTGTGGTGCTGGCGAACCCGGCCGCTCGCGGTCAGGCGCGTGCCAGCAGCGTGCGTGCCTGCCCTGCCAGCTGGGCCAGCATCGCCGGGGACGGCTGCGGGCTCAGTTTGGCGCGGTCGACAAAGGTGCGGAACTGCCGCACCCGCGCGTCATTGCGTGCCAGCCAGCCATTTGCAGCCGCCTCAGCTTCGCCGCCCAGACGCGCGATGGTATCGAGCCGCATCTGCTGGAAATCGCGGGCGAGGCCTGCCACGAGCAGTCGCTCCCACGGGTCGACCGGCGCCATCGTCATCGCTGCGCCCTGTGCCCAGTCGAGGCCGGTGGCTTGGCCCAAAGCGCCAAAGGCGGTCGTCAGTGCGGCGGGGTCAGTGCCCGTGCGCGTCGCGAGCGAAACGATGCCCACCGCCCCGTCGACTTCCGCCAGATGAACGATGGCCCGCGCCAAATCGGTCGGTGTGCCCTGATCTTCCAGACGGCGCTGGAAAGCATCCGCCGCCTCGCGCCCTGCAGGGCGGATCAGCCGGTCACTCTGCCGGTCCAGCAGCGCAATGCCCGGTGACAGCTCGGCCACGCAACGTGCGAGGCTGCGGTCAGCCACTGCGTTGCGAATGAGGTCCGCCATGTGCGCGCGCAGTTCCAGCGCGACTTCACCATAAAGGCCGATACGCACCGCCTCGGGCATGGGTTCGCTGTCGATCCTTGCCCACAGTGCGGGAAGCTCGAACAGCTTCTCGGCAACCACAAAGGCCTCGGCGACATCGGCCATGCCGACGCCTTCTTCTTCGGCCAGCTCGAACGGGTGGATCAGACCCATACGGTTGACCAGCCGGTTGGCGACCTTGGTGGCGACAATCTCGTTGCGCAGCTGGTGGGACAGGATGGCATCGCGATGTGCGCCCGCCATCGCCTGCGGGAAGGCCGCGAGCAGCTCCTCGTCCATCAGCGGATCGGCGCCCAGCTTGCCGTCCTCGGCCGCGTCCTGGATGGCCAGCTTTGCCGTGGAAAGCAGCACCGCCAGCTCGGGCCGCGTCAGGCCGCGATGCTCATTCATCCGGCGGGTGAGATCGTCGTTGGACGCAAGGCCTTCGACCAAGCGGTCCAGCCTGCCCGTCCCCTCGAAATGCTCGATCAGCCGGATGAGGGAAGGCAGCGCCGCTGCCCCGCCCCGCTCGGCGATGGAGAGAGCCAGCGCCTGCAGCCGGTTGTCGGCCAGCACCAGTTCCGCCACCGCATCGGTCATGGAGGCGAGCAGCACGTTGCGCGGTTCGGCACCCAGGCGGCCCTCGCGCACCTCACGGTTGAGCGCGATCTTGATGTTGACCTCATTGTCAGAACAGTCGACGCCCGCGCTATTGTCGATGAAGTCGGTGTTGATGCGCCCGCCGCGTCCCGCGAAGGCAATACGCGCCGCTTGCGTGACGCCCAGGTTCGCGCCCTCGCCAATCACCCGCGCGCGCAAGGCTTCGGCATCGACGCGGATACGGTCGTTGGCCGGGTCTCCGACCTCGGCATTGTTCTGCGCGGCTGCTTTCACATAGGTGCCGATGCCGCCGAACCAGATAAGGTCGACCGGCGCCTTGAGGATCGCGGCCATCAACGTTGCCGGGTCGATCGCGCCGGGTGCAATGCCGATGGCGGCAGCGGCTTCGGGCGAAAGGTCGATCGACTTTTGGCTGCGCGGATATACGCCGCCGCCGGTGGAGATCAGGCTGGCATCATAATCGGCCCAGCTTGATCGCGGCAGCTCGAACAAGCGTTTGCGCTCGGCCCAGCTTGTCGCCGCATCGGGGGCGGGGTCGATGAAGATGTGGCGGTGGTCGAATGCCGCGACGATCTTCAGGCTCTGGGACAGCAGCATGCCGTTGCCGAACACGTCGCCGGACATGTCGCCAACGCCCACAACCGTTACCGGATCGCTCTGCACATCGGTGCCAAGTTCGCGGAAATGGCGCTGCACCGACAACCAGGCACCCTTGGCGGTGATGCCCATCGCCTTGTGGTCATAGCCGTTGGAACCGCCGCTGGCGAAGGCATCGCCCAGCCAGAAGTCATGCTCCAGCGCGATGGCATTGGCGACGTCGGAAAAGGTTGCTGTGCCTTTGTCGGCGGCGACAACGAAATAGGGATCCTCACCATCGCGGATGACGACATGCTTGGGATGCACGACCGTCTCACCCACACGATTGTCAGTGATCGACAGCAGGGTGCGGATGAAGATGCGATAGCATTCGGTGCCTTCGGCGAACCAGGCGTCGCGGTTCGCGCTCGGGTCGGGCAATTGCTTGGGATAAAATCCGCCCTTGGCGCCGGTCGGCACGATCAACGCATTCTTGACCCGCTGCGCTTTCATCAGGCCGAGGATCTCGGTGCGGAAATCGTCACGCCGGTCGGACCAGCGCAGGCCGCCGCGCGCGACCGGGCCGGCGCGCAAATGGATGCCCTCGACCCGCGGTGAATAAACGAAAATCTCGCGCCACGGCAGCGGCTGGGGCAGGCCCGGGACCTTTGCACTGTCGATTTTGAACGCCAATGCTTCGGCGGCGGCGGGCGCAAAGGCGTTGGTGCGCAGCGTCGCTTCGATCACGCTCTGCATCAGGCGCAGGATGCGGTCCTCGTCGATCGCTGCCACCTTGTCGAGGCCTGCAGTCACCGCCTCGCGCGCGGTCTGGGCGGCATCAGGGCTGGCGCCTTTGGGGTCATGCAGGGCGCGGAACAGCGCGACCAATGCACGGGTGACTTCGGGCGCCCCCCGCAATGCCTGCACGAATGTGGGGATGGAATAAGTGACGCCGGCCTGCCGCAGATAGCGGAACCATGCGCGCAGCCAGCCGACTGCCTCGGGGTCGATACCGACCGCGCTGACCAGCTGGTTGAAGGCGTCATTCTCGGCCTGTCCTGCCAGCACTGCCGCCACCGCACGCTCGACCATGGCAAGGTCGGTGCCCGCGGCGATTTCCTCCGCGTCGCCCAGGCCGAAGTCATGCAGATGATAGCCGTCGATTCCATCCAGCGCGGTCGGCAGTTCCTGCAGCACCACAAAACCGAAATCCTCGAGCGCCGGCACCATCGATGACAGTGGCAGGCTTCCGCTCGCGCTATAGACTTTGAGCCTCAGTTTTCCGGCCGCCTCGCCGTCTCCGGCAATCCGTACATTGACCGGACGGTCGGGGGAAAGGTCGCGCAGGCGCAAGATGTCCTGCGCCGCATCCTCGGTGCTGTGGGTCAGGCGGTAGGATTGCGGCAAAGCCTGAGCAAAGCGTGCTGCCAGCGCATTGGCGCGGCCTGGCTCGACCAGCTGGGCCAGCGCCGCTTCGACGCCAGGTGCCCAGCCGCGCACCATCTCCTCCAGCTCGGCATCGAGCCCGCGCACGTCCGGCACCTTGCCGCCGTCGCGCAGGTCGAGCGTGTAACGCAGCAACGCCGCGCCGCCATCCTCCATGGAAATGCTCCAGCTCAGCAGCCGGGCATTGGTTCGCGCCATCAGCAGGTCCTGGATGGCGGTGCGCCGCGCGGTCGAAACCTCGTCGCGCGGTAGCCACACGAACGCAAACAGGTGGCGCTTCAGCGGCGAAAGGATGAAGGCGAGCTTGGGGCGCGGCCGGTCGGCAATCGACATGGCGTCGAGCGCGATCGCTTCCAGCTGCGCACTGTCCGTGGCGACGAGCAGGTCATGCGGCAATTGTGTCAGCACATGGGCCAGGGCCTTGCCGGCATGACCCGAAGGATCGAACCCGAATTTGGTGATGAGCTCGGAAAGCGCCGTGTGCAGCATCGGCACCTTCTCGGGCGGGCTCGACAGCGCGGCACTGGTCCACAGGCCGGCATGGATCGATAGCGCCTCGATCCCGTCCGCGCCGTGCACGGGGATGATGATGACGTCGATCAGCACCCGGCGGTGGACCGTGGCGGTGCGGTTCGATTTGACGATCAGCGGCACTCGGTCGCCCCGCTCGAACCACTGGAACGCTGCCTGCACCGTGGCGGCTGCGAGCAGCGGCATGTCGCCGCTCCGGCAAATGCCCAGCGTGCCGCTCGCAGCGCCATTGCGATCACGCTGTTCGTGGCCAAGCAGCGTGAAATTGCGGTCGAGGAACCAGTGCAGCAGCGCTGATGCCTCGCTATCGCCCAGCCGCGCGGCATCATCGGCCATCGCCGCCTGCAGCTTCTGCCAGTCGGTCACCGCAGCCCGCACATCCCCCAGCACCGCCTCAATGTCGCCCAGCAATGATCGCCGGGTCCGCGCATCGGCCCGCTCCATCTCCATGTAGATCATGGATTCGCGCGGCTCGCCGCTGGCACCGCGATCGAGCACGTCGGTCAGCCGTCCGTCAGCATTGCGGCGCACCGCCACCACGGGGTGGATGATACGCGTGATGACCAGCCCCGCATTGGAAACCGCACCTGCCACTGAATCGACCAGGAACGGCATGTCATCGTTGATGATGGCGAGCCGCATCCGGCGGGCGCCCGCTTCGCCGGCTAAAGTCTCCAGCGCGATGGCAGGGGTCCCGGCGTCGCGCACCAGCGCGGTCGCGGCGACAAAGGCTGCGGCCTCGTCACGCTCGGCGGCAGACGTGTCGATGTCCTCGTCAGGCAGGGCGCTGTCGGCGAGTGCATTGCGGATCGCTACGAGCAGGGCACGGGGCGGCGCCTCGCCGGTGCCATTTTCTGCTGTGCTCTTTCCGTCCGTCTGTACCGCCATGGGTCGCTCCTGCCCGTCTTCCTGCGCATCAGGGGGAGGCTCTGCCGTAGCGTTACCGGCGCACACCGGCAGACCGCGCGCTGCAGCCCTTCCCTCTTCGGCCTATGCGCCTGTCGGGCTTCTGGCTCAACCCTAGCGGCGCAAAGATTCGATCAGTCGAGTGAAATTTTCTTACTCGGCCTGCTCAGCCGCGATGTTGGCGAGCGACATCGCGCATCAGTTGGCGGGTGGAGCCATGCACATCGTTCGCGCCGCCGATGACGGAAAGGCGGCCGTCCGCCTCGCGGCGCACCAGCAGGCTCATATAGGTGCCGTCTTGCGGCACCTTGGGCAGGTCAACAGCGCCCAGTGCCGGCACAGTCTCCAGCAGGGCAGCGGCTTGAGCTAGAGGATCCGGCTTTGCCGCTTGATTGCGTTTGCGTGCGCGGATCGCGCGCACCAGCGCCTTAAGGCCGCCTTCATAGCCGGAGATGTGCTGCGAAAGGTCAGCCGGGCTCAGCCCCTCTTCGGCAGCATAGCCCAGCACGGCGGCATATTCGGCGAGGCGGGTTTTATCGTGGGCGATGCCAAAGACGAGCTTGACCACCGGGGTCATCGGCGCGCGCGGGGAAGTGGTAATACCTGCTTCCTCGAGCAGTTCGGCATAGCCGTCGGGATCGCTTTCAGCGGCGCGGGCAAAGCCCCATGCACGGCCCAAAGCCTGATAGAGCGCGCTGTGCCCGCGCGCATTCGCCTGTGCGGCAGTATCGGCGCAGGCCCGCGCGCCCGCCAGCCAGTCGGCCAGGTTCAGCTCGCCCTCGTCCTCGATCGGCCCGTCGACCATTTCGTCGAGCGCGGCAACAGCATCGAGCAGCAGTTCCTCGTCCCGGTGATCCTCGACCGTTGCCGGCGCGGGCGGTCCACCCGGGATGGTGGCGTGGCTGGCGTCCGGTCCGTCACCCCAGATCGGCAGGGTCGGGCGGGCGCTGGCGGATGCATGCGACACGGCTTCGGCCAGCTGCGCGTTGATCGCATCGCTCAATGTCGGTTCTGCGGCCTGCTTCCAATTGATCACGCCGAGGATGAAATCGATGGAGTCATCGTCGGACGAGAAAGGCAGCAGCACGCCGCGATAGAGAATGGTTGAACCGCGCGCATTGACGAACTCGGCTTCAAAACCGATCGGTGCACGGTTGGCGATGATCTGCAGATAATGGTCGGTCAGTCGCGACAGCAGCGATCGGCGCGGGATTTCGGAGATGTACTGGATGCTGTCATCCAGCTCGCATTCGCGCGCCAGCGTCTCGCCGACATAGGAAATCGCCGGATTGTCGATGCCGCTGGTGAAATCGAGCAGAACCGCATGGTGGCCAAAGTCGCCGAGCTGGTCGAGGTCGAGCGCCTCGATCGACGGAAAGGACCGGCCTTGCAACAATTTTGCCCAGAAATTGTAGGCGCGCACATGCATCCGGCGCTCGTCCTGCCCGATCACCGGGGGCGTTTCGATGCCCGGCGCCTCGACTTGCCCTGGGGCGTCGCTGTCAAAGGCGTTGCGCTGCGTGTCCATGCATTAAGGATCCTGGTCCGCTCGTGTCCGGAACCGCTTTTGCGCCAGCACTAGTAAAAGGGCGGTTAAGCATCGGCCGCCTGCTGCACTTGTCTCAGGCGGCGCTTGCTGCTACCGGCCTCGCCGCCCCGCAAAGCTTGCGGGTGCATCGGCGGGCCGCTTTAGCTCAGTTGGTAGAGCATCGCATTCGTAATGCGGGGGTCACAGGTTCGAGTCCTGTAAGCGGCACCACCAGCCTATTGTCTGCCCTACGCACGTCCATCGGCAATCCGGCCGTTTTTCCGTGGCGCATGGCGCACCCGGAAAAACATAATCGATGGCCTTTCCTGATTGTCCCGCCCCGCTTGCCGCCGCAATATCCGCGCGCGGCTATGCCGAACCCACTGACGTGCAGGCCGCTGTCCTGTCTCCAGAAGCACATGCCCGTGATCTCATTGTCTCCGCCCAGACCGGGTCAGGGAAAACCGTCGCCTTCGGCCTTGCCATGGCCACCGATCTGCTCGGTGCAGATAATCGCCCGCATGAGGCGCACGCCCCGCTCGCGCTCGTCGTCGCCCCGACCCGTGAACTGGCGCTTCAGGTCAGCCGAGAGCTTGCCTGGCTCTATGCCCATGCCGGCGCGCGCCTCGCCACCTGTGTCGGCGGCATGGATGCCTCGCGTGAACGGCGTATGCTCGCTGCTCGCCCGCAGATCGTGGTCGGCACGCCCGGCCGACTGCGCGACCATCTTGAGCGCGGCGCGCTAGACCTGTCGGCGCTCAAGGTTGCCGTCCTCGATGAAGCTGACGAGATGCTCGACATGGGCTTTCGCGAAGATCTCGAGGAACTGCTCGATGCAACGCCGGAAGGGCGGCGTACATTGCTCTTCTCCGCCACCATGCCGCGCCCGATCGTCGCGCTCGCCAAACGGTATCAGCGCGATGCCTTGCGGCTCGAAACGCGCGGCGCGGATCGCGGCCACGGCGACATCGCTTATCAGGCGATCCTCGTCGCGCCTGCCGATATCGAGAATGCGGCGGTCAACCTCCTGCGCCTGCATGAGGCGGATACCGCCATCCTTTTCTGCGCCACGCGTGACAATGTCCGCCACCTGCATGCCAGCCTCGTGGAACGCGGCTTTGCTGCCGTTGCCCTTTCCGGCGAACACAGCCAGTCAGAACGCAACCATGCGCTTCAGGCGCTGCGCGATCGGCGCGCCCGCGTGTGCGTCGCCACCGATGTCGCCGCCCGCGGCATCGACTTGCCGACGCTGACTCTCGTTATCCACGTCGAGCTGCCGCGCGATGCCGAAACGCTCCAGCACCGCTCGGGCCGCACGGGGCGCGCAGGGAAAAAGGGCGTAGCCGCCCTTATCGTCCCCTACCCCCGCCGCCGCCGGGTCGAGCTGCTGCTGCGCGATGCCGGTGTTCAGGCCGAATGGCGCCAGCCGCCGACAGCGGAGGAGGTTGTCGTTGCCGACCGCGCCCGCCTCATCGAACGGCTGCTCGCACCTATCGAAACGGATAGTGAGGATGCGGCAATTGCAGCGCAGCTGCTTGAACAGCGCAGCCCGGAGGAAATTGCCGCGCTGCTCGTCCACGCTCATCGCGCCGCGCTTCCCCGACCAGAGGAATTGATCCCCGACACCGGACCGCCCCAGCGCGAGCGCGGCGCCCGGCCGGAGCGCGCCGAGCGTGCCCCCCGAGAGGGTTTCGAGGATAGCGTGTGGTTCCGCATCGATGCCGGGCGCCGGCACAATGCCGATCCGCGCTGGCTGCTGCCCTTGCTGTGCCGCCGCGCGCATGTGACGCGGGGAGATATCGGTGCGATCCGCATCGGCATGCACGAAAGCTTTGTGGAAATCCCGCGCGGCATTGCGGACCGTGTCGCCGACACGCTGCGCCGCACGCTGAAACCCGGCGCAGAGGATGAAAGCGGCCTTGCCATCACGCCAGCGCCGGGCGGTCCCACCATCGGCCGTGGTCCGCCTTCTGGCGGCGGCGGCAAGCCCCGTGGCCCTCACGGTGGCCCGCGCCCCCAGGGCGCATCACGTCCGCAAGGCGGCCCTCGTGCGCCAGGCGCTCCCCGTTCGCCAGGCGCCCCGCGTCCGCAAGGGGCCTCGCGCGGGCCTGGCCGCCCTGCTGGGGCGCGCCCGCCGCGTGGCCCAAAGCGTTAGGCGGCGATCACCGTCTGTTCAGGCAAACAGGCCCTTTCGCGGCCCCAGATAGCCGAACAGATAGGCCGCCACCTTGCGCATCTGGATTTCCTCTGCGCCCTCGGTGATGCGGTAACGCCGGTGATGGCGGTAGATGTGCTCGAACGGTTTGTGCCGGGAATAGCCGATACCGCCATGCACCTGCATCGCCCGGTCGGCGGCCTCGCACACCAGCCGGTTCGCCCAGTAGTTGCACATGGAAATCTTGTCGGAAAGCTCGCGCTCGATCGCGCTATGCTCCATGCGGTCCATGTCCCAGGCGGTCTTGTAGATCAGCAGGCGGAGCATTTCGCACTGCGTCGCCAGCTCGACCAGCGGGAACTGGATCCCCTGGTTGCGCGCCAGCTCCTCGCCGAACGGCTTGCGCTCGCGTGCATAGCGCACGCTTTCCTCGACACAGAATGTCGCCGCGCCCAGCGATGACGCCGCCTGCCGGATGCGGTTCTGGTGGACGAAACTCTGCGCGAGAGAAAGGCCGCGCCCTTCGACACCCAGGATGGCGCTGTCCGGCACCCATACGTCGCGGAATGTCATCCGCGGGTGGTCAGTCGGCATGTTGAACGTCCACATATACTCGTCGACCGTCATCCCCGGCGTGCCGGTGGGGACAAGGAAACAGGTGATGCCGCGCGCGTCGCCATCATTGCCGCTGGTGCGTGCGAATGTCGCGCAATGGGTCGCGACATGCATGCCGGTGATCCACATCTTGCGCCCGTTGATCAGCCAGCCGTCAACGCCGTCACGCGTTTCCCGCACCGCGCGCGTTTCCATGTGCGTTGCGTCGGATCCATGTTCGGGCTCGGTCAGGCCGAACGCTGTGCGCCGCGTGCCGGCAAAGCCGCCGAGGATGAACTCTTCTTTCTGCTCGGGCGTGCCCCATTCCTCGAACATGGCGACAAAGGGGAAGTTGCCGACAATCGAATGCTCGTTCTGCAGATCATTGTGGAGCCCCAGACCCTTCTGCGCGAAACGGTCGCGGATCACTGCCATCCACAGATTGCTGCCATCCTTGCCGCCATATTTTTTGGGCGCGGAAAAGCGCCAGTGCCCGGCGGCATCGGCTTTGCGCATAGCGGCGCGCAGCAATTGTTCCCATTCGTGGCGGGGCAGGCCGCCATTGTCGAAATCGGTGCGTGCCCATTCGCGGCGGTGGTCAAAGAAACGGATATTGTCGTCCGCCTCCTCAAGCGGCTTGATCTCCGCCTCGATGAACCGGTCCAGCTCGTCGAGATAGTCGAGCAAATCCTGCGGCAGACTGAAATCCATCTTTTCCTCTCCCCCCTTACGGGCGTTTCATCCATTTTTGCCGTGCGACGCCGAGCGCCGGATATTTGGGAACGTCATTGGCGAGCTTTGCGAGCGCGAGGGCCCGCAGCCGCGCCAGCAGCCCCGGCGTTGCCAGTGTCACAACCCCGCTCAACAGATCGTCTGCCAGTGCCTTGTCGGTATGGGCGACCGGCGCCTCCAGCTCGCGCCGTACCATGCCCAGCGCATTGATCGCCACCGCCGCCATGAACTTCGCGCGTCCCTGCGCCCCTGGCTTTACCTCCGCTGCAATCCAGTCGGCGACGGCACCGACCAGCTCTGCGGCACTGGTCTCACCGGTGGCAAGGGATGGTGCTTCTTCCTGCAAGCCGGCGACCCCGGCATGACGGATGTCGGCCGGGACTTCCTCCTCCAGCAGCAACAGCAGGTCCAGCTCCTGTTCCACCGTGCGCCTTGCGATCACCGCCCGTTCCAGGCTGGCATCGACACCGCTCCGCCAGATGGCGCCCATCTGCAAGCAGCCCAGCGCCCACCACAAGGTGCGGTAGATCAGCCAGAAACGGAACCGCGCCGGTTCGACGTTGACACCACTTGCCTCTGCATAGGCCGCGAACAGCGTTTCCAGATCGGACAGGCCGAACGCTGGCCGGTCATGCCCGGCAAAGCGCCACACCGTCATGCAGCCATAGGCAAGGTCCTCATGCGCATCGCCGACGTGCGCCAGTTCCCAGTCGAGCACGCCGGCCAGGCCATCCGGCCCCGCCATCAGATTGCCCATGCGGAAATCGCCATGCACCAGCACTGGCGGCGCGGGCGCGGGGATGTGCGTTTCAAGCCAGCGGATCGCCGCGGCGATGATCGGTCTATCCCCGCCATAGTCGATGAAGCGCTGCTTCAGATCCGCCAGCCCTCCCGCTGTGTCGAGCGTCGGGATATCTGCGGGCAGGGCATTCAGCGGCAGGGCATGGATGCGCGCCAGCTCGCGTCCGATGTCGTGGATCAGTGTCGGCGCGGGGTTTGCCAGAATCGCGGCCGGGTTCACCTCGGCCTCAATCCGCCGCATCACATAACCATCGCCCAGCCCGTCTCCGGGCGCCAGCGCCGCCACCACCTCGGGCGCCAGCACGCCGCCTGCACGCGCCGCCTGCACCAGCGCAGCTTCGGTCGCGAGGCCGAACGGCCGGCCCGCGCTCCATTCCGGCGAAGGCGATCGCCGCAGGATGAAGCCCTGTGCCTCCCCATCATGGCCAAGCCAGTCGATCGACCAGCTTTCCATGTTCGCTCCGCCGGACAGGCGGGCAAGCCCCGCGATACTGCCCGGCGCAATGCGCGCCAGCACGGCCGAAAGCGCCGTTTCGAATTCTTGCCTCTTTCCCATCGCCGTCGGTTGTCGGCTTGGCGCGCGCCTCAAGTCAAGCACTTGAGAGGCGCGGCCCGATATGAGAGGTTGCGGTTAGCAACGGATTCTCTCGCGTGCATGACGGGGGAAACGGTGAGGAGAGAGTCATGGCCCATGATCTGGTGATTCGCGGCGGTACCATTGTCGACGGCAGCGGCGGCGCGCCCTTCACAGGCGATGTCGCGATCGACGGGGATCGCATCAGCATCGTCGGCACCGTGACGGCATCGGGCCGTGAGGAGATTGACGCAACCGGCTGTATCGTCACACCCGGTTTCGTGGACATCCACACCCATTATGACGGGCAGGCGACCTGGGATCAGGAAATGGCGCCGTCCAGCTGGCACGGCGTCACCACCGTCGTCATGGGCAATTGCGGCGTCGGCTTCGCCCCTGCTCGGCCTGACCGGCATGACTGGCTGATCGGCCTGATGGAAGGGGTGGAGGACATTCCCGGCACCGCGCTCGCCGAAGGGATGAAGTGGGACTGGGAAAGCTTCCCGGAATATCTTGATGCGCTGGAAAAGCTCCCCCGCACCGTCGATGTCGGCACCCATGTGCCGCATGGCGCAGTGCGCGCTTATGTGCTGGGGGATCGTGAACGCCCGGGTGCCATTCCGACCGAGGATGACATCGCAGCGATGGCCGATATCGTCGAAGAGGGCGTTCGCGCCGGCGCGCTCGGCTTCTCGACCAGCCGCACCGTGCTCCACCGCTCGGTCGATGGGGAGGTGGTGCCCGGCACCACCGCCACCAAGGAAGAGCTGATCGCCATCGGCCGCGCCATGGGCCGTGTCGGCCATGGCGTCTTTGAAATGGCGAGCGACATGCGCCGCGAATGGGACGAGTTCGGCTGGATGGGCGCGATGAGCCGGGAAACCGGCCTTCCCTGCACCTATGCCGCGCTGCAAAGCATCGCCAAGGAAATGCCGCTCGACGAACAGATCGCCTCGATGCGCGCCGAAAATGACAATGGCGCCAACATCGTCGCGCAGATCGCACTGCGCGGCAACGGCATCATCATGGCCTGGCGCGGCACCGTGCATCCCTTCCGCTTCCGCCCGTCCTGGCTGGCGATCGCCGAGCTCCCTTGGGAAGAACAAAGGGCAAAGCTGCTTGATCCCGCCTTCAAGGCGCAGCTTCTGTCCGAAGCCAATGATTATAGCGAGGTGCCGGAGGATATCGTCGGCCTCGTCATGGTCGTCAGCGCCGGCTTTGCGATGCAGTATGAGATGGGCGAGGATTTCGATTACGAGCCGGGGCCGGAAGCGAGCATCGCCGCCCGCGCCGCAGCGGCCGGAGTCGATCCGGCGGAATATGCCTATGACCTGCTGTGCCGCGACGATGCCACCGGCTTCGCTTACCTCCCCATCCTCAACTATGCTGACGGCAATCTCGATTTCCTCGAAAGCCTCCAGCGCAGCGATGATACGGTGAACTCGCTGTCGGATGGTGGCGCGCATTGCGGGACCATCTGCGATGCTGCTTCGCCCACCTTCATGCTCCAGCATTGGGTGCGCGACCGGCGCCGGGGCAACCGCATTCCGCTCGAACATGCGATTCGCCGCCAGTGCCGCGATACCGCGCTGCTCTATGGGCTGGAGGATCGCGGCTTGCTCGCCCCGGGCCTGCTCGCGGACGTTAATGTGATCGATCTTCAACGGCTCAAGCTGGGCAAACCTTGGCTTGCCTTTGATCTTCCGGCAGGCGGCAAGCGGCTGCTGCAAAAGGCCGAAGGCTATGTTGCGACGGTGAAATCGGGCGCGGTCACTTTCCGCGACGGCGTGATGCAGGGCCCGGTGCCGGGCAAGGTCATCCGCGGGCCGCAGACGATGCCGCTGGCAATGGCTGCCGAATAGGGGAACAGGCCGCCGAACGCCCGCTTGCCAAGCGTCGCGGCGGCGGGCAATCACCGGGGCATGACGGCGTTTTTGCGGGACTGGAAGTGCGCGGCCACATGCGCCGGCCTGCTGGTCCTTGTCATGCCTGCTGAAGCCGCGAAGTCCGCTGTCGCGCCTGCTGCGACGCCCGCGCCATTGCCCGTTGATCCTGCCGTGCGCGCGGAGCTCGAACGGCTGCGCGCCGACGGCAGCTACCAGCTTGATTTGCCAGCTATCCAGCCCCCGCCTCCGCCGCCGTCCTGGATGCGCCGTATCGGGGATTTTCTCGAATGGCTCGGCGGCGACGGCCAGTGGCTCGCCCACACGGCAGCCGCCTTTCTCGCTGGGATCGCCTTGCTCTTCATCCTTTATCTCACGGTACCGGCGATCCGCGACGGGGTTGATCGCCTGTTCCGCCGCGGCAAGCGTGATGATGGCGCGAATGCCGAAACGGTATGGCAGCCCGATCACGGCGCCGCGCATGATCTCTTGGCCGAGGCCGATGCCCTCGCCGCTGCGGGCCGCTTTGCAGAAGCTGCGCACCTGCTGCTCGGCCGCAGTCTTGAGGATATCGCCAGCCGCCGTCCCGGCCTGCTCCGCCCAGCCTATACCGCCCGCGCGATCCGATCGCTGGAGGAGATACCGGCAGCGGCGCGTGATTGCCTTTCCGGCATTGTGACAGTTGTTGAGCGCGGCATCTGGGCACGCCGTCCCGTCGATGCCGACGATTGGCGCGAAGCACGTTCGGCCTATGAAGGCTTCGTCTTCGGCCCCCACTGGAAGGCCGCCTGATGGCCGGGGATACCAGCCGCAGCTTTGATCCGCGCATTATCGGCGCGCTGGTGCTCGCCGGCTTCATCGGCTTTGTCGGCTACTGGCTGCTCACCGCCTTCTCGCCGGAGCTTTCCACGGGTCGCAATGGTGGAACGCATGCCTTGTCGCGCAGCGCGGTCAGCTTTTCGGCGATCACGGAAATCGCAAAGGCAGCGGGCAGGGATGTAACTGTCGGGCGTGGTCGCGGGGAGGATGCGTCCGGTCTCGTCGTTCTCACGCCGGACATGCGCAGCACCCCGGAACAGATCGCCCAAGCGCTTGACCTCTATCCCGATGCAGACATCCTCATCGTGCCCAACAAGTGGCTGACTGGTCCCGTCGAACTGCGTCCCGGCTGGGTTCGCGCTCTGCCGCTCGGCCGCACGAACAGCGGGATGTTCCCGCTCCCGGGGTTTGATGACAGAGATCTGGGACTCGCCCGTCCACGCGAACGCCTGCTGACCGCCACGGTATATGGCACCCCTGTCTCGCTGCCCGTCCCGCGCGGCGCGACCCAGATCCTCCGTAATGATGATGCGACAACCCTGATCGCGGCAGGCGATGGTGCCTTGCTTGCGCGTGTCGATTTTCCGCTGGCGGACGGGGGCGCCCGCACTGTTCACATCCTTGCCGACCCGGACGTCCTCAACAATCACGGGATAGATGATCCTGCCCGCGCCACTGCCGCGCTCGCGCTCCTCGATGCGCTGGGGGCCCGTTACGGCCTGGTGTTTGACGTCACGATCAATGGCCTTGGCGCTAACGACCGCAGTTTCCTGCGCCTCGCGCTTACGCCGCCCTTCCTCGGCCTGACACTCGGTCTCCTGATCGCCGCGATGCTCGCGCTGTGGCAGGGTTTCGTGCGCTTCGGACCGCCCCTCGCCGCTGACCGTGCGGTGGCGCTTGGCAAGGCGGCGCTGGTGGATAATGGCGCAGAGCTGATTGTGCAGGCCCGCCGCGCACCGCAGTTCGCGGCGCGCTATGCCGCGATGGTGCGCGAAGCAGCGGCGCGCCGCCTGCATGCGCCTTCGGGGCTTGCCGGTGCCGGGCTCGACCGCTGGCTGGATCGCTTTGCCGACCGGCGTGGGCGGCGTTTTTCCGATCTGGTGAGTGCGCTTGAAAGCGCGCGTTCGCCCTCTGACACTCTGGCCGGCGCACGTGCGCTCGGCGAATGGCGAAAGGATATCCTGCGTGACAGTGAATGACGTCGAGGCGCTGGGGCGCGCCATCGCCGCCGAAGTCGGCAAGGCCGTGGTCGGGCAGGAAGGCGTCGTCTCGCGCCTGCTCGTCGCGCTGTTCGCGGGCGGCCATGTCCTCCTCGAAGGGCCGCCGGGTACCGCCAAGACGCTTCTGGCGGGCAGCTTTGCGCGCGCCTCCGGGCTGGATTTCGGGCGCATCCAGTTTACGCCGGATCTTATGCCGGGGGATATCCTTGGCTCGAACCTGTTCAACTTCCAGACTTCGGCCTTCACGCTCACCCGCGGGCCGATCTTCACAGAACTTCTGCTGGCGGACGAAATCAACCGCACCCCGCCCAAGACGCAGGCGGCGCTGCTTCAGGCGATGCAGGAACGGCGCGTGACGCTCGATGGCGAAACCCATCGGTTGAGTCCCCGCTTCACTGTCATCGCGACGCAGAACCCGATCGAAAGCCAGGGCGTCTATCCGCTCCCTGAGGCACAACTTGACCGCTTCCTGTTCAAGCTCGCCGTGCCTTATCCCGCACTTGACGAGGAACGCCGCATCGTCGCCGCGCATGGCAGCCTGTTCGACAGCATTGATGCCGAACGCATGGGTGTGGGCGTCGTCGCTGATGCTGCGCGGCTGGCAGAGGCCATCGCCACCGTGGCGACAGTCACGCTCGCGCCCGGCATTGTCGATTATGTCGTCGCCCTCATTCGCGCCACGCGCGAATCTCCTGACCTCGCCACCGGCGCCAGCCCGCGCGCCGGTGCGCTGCTCGCCCGTGCGGCGGCGGCCCAGGCGGCGCTTGGCGGTCGCGACTATGTCGTGCCGGACGATGTGCAGGCGCTCGCACCGGATTTGCTGCGCCACCGCCTGTTGCTCTCGCCCTCGGCGGAAATCGATGGCCGCTCGGTCGACGCCATCGTCAAGGATATCGTCGCCTCGGTCGAGGCACCGAAGTGAAACGCTTCAGGTGATCGCTCCCACGCCCCGCGCCATTGCTCTCGCCGCGCTTGCCGCGCCGGTGGGGCTGTTGCTCGCGCTGTTCCGGCCCGACCTGTGGTTCGTCGCGCCGCTGTGGCTTGCCGTGGTGCTGGCGCTGATCATCTATGATGCCATGGCTGGCGCGCCGCTGGCCAAGGCCGGTTTGGCGCTGACTGCGCCGCCATCGGTCGGAGTGGGGGAAGGATTGGCGCTCGACGTCGCGGTTACCACCGGCGGCATCGGCACACCTCGCGCCGCAGCGGTCGCCTTCGCGGTCGATCCCCTGCTTGTGCCGGGGGGCAGGGCGGAAGGTCCGCTCGTCGCACGCGACGCCGGCGGTGTCGGCGCGCACATTCCGCTTGCCGCCACCCGGCGCGGTGTTGCTGCCATCAAGAGCGCCTGGCTCGGCTGGCAGGGTCCGCTCGGCCTCGCGCGCAAGCAGAAAAGCATCGCCATTGATCGCAGCATCACCGTCGTCCCATCGATCCGCCCGGTGCGGGACGAGGGGGCAAAGCTGTTCGCCCGTGACGCGCAGGTCGGCCAAAGGCTCGCCGCGCGGCTGGGGGAGGGCAGCGAGTTTGAATCGCTCGTCCGCTTCATGCCGGGGCTGGACCGGCGTGCCATCGACTGGAAACAATCTGCGCGTCACACCGATTTGCTTGCCAAACAGTTCGAGACGGAACGGGACAACCGCATTGTCCTCGCCATCGATTCCGGGCGCATGATGTCCGATCCGGTGAAGGGCGAGCATGATGGCGACCGGGATGTCTCGCGGCTCGACCGCGCCGTCTCCGCCGCGCTCACATTGGGCTATGTCGCGCTCCGGCTCGAAGACCGCGTCAGCATGACCAGTTTCGCCGCCCGGCCTAAGCGGATGACCCAGGAATTCGCCCGCTTGTCGGCCTTTGCCGCGCTGCGCCGCGCTGCAGCGGAGATCGACTATGCGGCGGAGGAAACCAATTTCACCCTCGGCCTCGCCAGCATCGGCTCCGCGCTGAAACGGCGCGCGATGATTACCGTCTTCACCGAATTTGCCGACGCCAATGGCGCGGAACTAATGATCCGTGCTGCAGAGCGGCTGGTGACAAAGCATCTGCTGCTGTTCGTGGTGATGGCTGACAGTGAGCTGGAGGCACTCGCCGCCCGCGTGCCGGAGGACGAAAGCGGCATGGTCGGGGCAACTATCGCTGCCGATCTCTTGCGTGACCGGCGCGTGGTGCTCGCCCGCCTGCGTCGCATGGGCGCGCTGGTGGTGGAGGCGCCTGCCGCGCGCATGGCTGCCGATGTCCTTGCGACCTATGTGCGCATCAAACGGCAGGGGATGATCTGATGCCTGCGTCCGCCTCTGTCGCTTACTCGACTGCCGCCTTCCGCCGTGAACGCGAAGGCGACTGGCAGGCGTTCGAGGCGTTGGTCGAGCGGCTTGAACGCGGTTCAATCTCTCGCCTGTCGGATGAGGACCTTTTGGCGCTGCCGCGCCTCTACCGCGCGACCCTTTCCTCGCTCAGTCTCGCCCGCGCGACCAGTCTCGATGCTGCGCTCGTCGCCTATCTCGAGGCATTGTCGATGCGCGGCTACTTCCTGCTCTACGGCGTGCGCGAATCCCGTCTGGCTCGTTTCGCGCGCTTCTTTGCCGTCAGCTGGCCGGCCGCAGTCCGCTCGCTATGGCGGGAAACCATCATCATCGCCTTGTTGCTAGCATTGGGTACCGCTGCCTCTTGGTGGCTGGTCGCCAATGATCCGGCCTGGTTCCATGCGCTGATCCCCGCCGAACTCGCCAGCGGGCGCGAACCCGGCGCGAGCGCCGCGGCCTTGCGAGAAACCGTCTATGGCAAGCCTGACCATGATGGCCTGTCGATTTTTGCGACCTTCCTGTTCACGCACAACAGTCAGGTATCGATCACGGCCTATGCGCTGGGCTTCGCCTTTGGCGTCCCTTCGATGATGCTGATCTTTTACCAGGGGCTGCCGCTGGGTGCGCTCCTCTCGGTCTTCTGGGACGCGGGCCTTGGGCCTGATTTCATTGCCTGGCTTTCGATCCATGGCACCACGGAATTGTTCGCGGCTATCCTCGCCGGTGCCTGCGGCCTTCGCATTGGCACCGCCGTTGCCTTTCCGGGCCCGCGGGATCGGCTCGCTGCCGCTGCCGATGCCGGCAAACAGAGCGGGGCGGCCATGCTCGGCGTCATCATCATGCTGTTATGTGCCGGCCTGCTCGAAGGGTTTGCTCGCCAGCTGGTGCAATCGATGCCGATGCGCTTTGCGGTCGGCGGCGGTATGCTCGCCTTCTGGCTCGCCTATTTCTATGTGCCGCGCCACACGGTTCGGGATACGCAGTTATGACCGCCGCGCCCGCTATCGGTGCCGCGAGACAGGCCGCGCGCCGCAACGCGAAACAGCGCCGCTTCGTGACGCCGGAGGGCATTGACCTTCAGCTTGAGATCGCCAGCGCTGGCCTGCGCTTCAGCGCACTGTTGATCGATCTGACCTTGATGCTTGTCATCCTGTTCGCGGTCACATTGATCCTTGTCTTCGGCCTGCCTGGGGGGGCAGGCCAGGCGGCGCTGGCGCTCTGGCTCGTTGGCTTCTTTCTGCTGCGCAATTTCTGGTTCATTGCCTTTGAACTGGGCCCACGCGCCGCCACGCCGGGCAAGCGCCTTGTCGGCATCCGTGTGGTCGCCCGCGATGGTGGTCGCCTCACCGTTTCTTCGGTGGTCGCCCGCAATCTGGTCCGCGAAATGGAAATATTCCTGCCCTTCGCTTTCCTTGCGGGCAGTGCGGAACAGGATCTGGTTTCGACCGCGACCGTGGTGCTCGCGCTGCTATGGACGCTGATCCTCAGCTGCTTCCTTCTGTTCAACCGTGACCGCATGCGCATGGGCGATCTCATCGGCGGCACATGGGTCGTTCTGGCCCGCCGCTCAAAGATGCAGGCGGATATCGGCAGTGCGTCCGCGCATCCTCAGGCGGATGAACCGCAGTTCACCCCTGCGGAGCTCGCCGTCTATGGTGTCTATGAATTGCAGGAGCTGGAACGCGTGCTGCGTCAGGGGGATACCGCGCTTCGCCGCACCGTTGCCGATACGATCCGGACCAAGATCGGCCGCCCGCTCACAGGCGATGACGAACAGTTCTTGTCAGCCTATTACCGCCAGCTCAAAGCGCGAATGGAGCGCGATCTCTTGTTCGGCAAGCGCCGCGCCAACAAATATGAGGAACCTCAATGAGCCATAATCCTGGCCCCTCCACCAGTGTCAGCGAAGCGATCGCCACCCGTCGCTCCATTCGTGCCTATACCGATCGGCCGGTTGATCCCGCGCTGCTGCGCGCCATTCTGGAAAAGGCACAGCGCTCTCCATCGGGCGGCAATGTCCAGCCCTGGATGGTCAGCGTGGTCACTGGCGCGTCGCTAGCCGCGCTGATCGCCAAGGTCGGGGAACGGCAGGCGATGGGCATCATGGGGCTGCAACCCGAATATCAAATCTATCCCGAACCGCTCGCCGACCCGTGGATGGCCCGCCGCTATGGGGTCGCCCACGCCATGTATGCCGCGCTCGGCATCGCGCGCGAAGATCGCGACGCACGGGCCAAGGCGATGGCCGCCAACTTCACCGGCTTTGGCGCGCCGGTGGTGCTGTTCGTGCACTGCCCCAAATTCATGGGCCCGCCGCAATGGGCGGACATGGGCATCTGGCTGCAATCGGTGATGCTTCTCCTGCGCGAAGCGGGGCTGGATAGCTGCCCGCAGGAGGCATGGTCAGTCTATGGCAAGACCGTGCGTGACCATCTCGGCCTCGACGATGAACAGATTATCTATTCCGGCCTCGCCATTGGCTGGCGGGACACGGACGCCCCGGTCAATAACTTCCCGGTCGACCGTGCTCCGCTCAATGAAGTGGTAAGCTGGCACGAATAACGCCTCCCCCGAAGGGGAGGCCGCGCCTCACCGCACCGTCACCACCAGCTTGCCTGCCGCCCGCCGTTCGCCGAGCGCGGCAATCGCCTCGCCGGCGCGTTCCAGCGGGTAGGTGCCGGTGACGCGCGGCGCGATCTTGCCTTCCTCCCACCAGCGGAACAGCTGGGCGATATGCTCGCGGTTGCGCTGCGGCTCGCGCATGGTGAAGGCGCCCCAGAATACCCCGCACACGTCACAGCTCTTGAGCAAAGTCAGGTTGAGCGGCAGGCGCGGGATGCCGGCGGGGAATCCGACCACCAGAAAACGGCCTTCCCAGGCGATGGAGCGCAGCGCCGGCTCGGCATAATCGCCGCCCACCGCGTCATAGATGACGTCCGCGCCATTGGGGCCGACCGCGGCCTTGAACATCTCGGCCAGCGCCTTGGACTGATCCTTGTCGAACGGCTGCTGCGGATAGACGATGCAATCGTCGGCGCCGGCCTCGCGCACCAGCGCTGCCTTTTCCTCGCTCGATACCGCGCCGATCACGCGTGCGCCCATCGCCTTGCCGATCTCGACCGCAGCAAGGCCGACGCCGCCCGCTGCACCCAGCACCAACAGCGTCTCACCCGCCTTCATGCGGCCCCGGTCGACCAGCGCGTGGATTGACGTGCCATAGGTCATCAGCAGCGCCGACCCTTCGGCAAAGGAAAACTGCTCGGGCAGCAGATAGGCATTGGAAGCCCGCGTCGCGACTTGCTCGGCGAGCCCGCCATTGCCGCATCCGGCGATCACCCGGTCCCCGACCTTCAGGTGCGTCACGCCCTCGCCGACCGCGCTGACCACGCCTGCCACCTCGCCGCCGGGCGCGAACGGGCGCGGCGGCTTGAACTGGTACCGGTCTTCGATGATCAGCGTGTCCGGAAAATTGATCGCGCAGGCATGGACATCGATCACCACCGATCCCGCTTCGGCCACCGGCGCCGGCAGCTCGCCCAGCACCAGAGTCTCAGGCCCGCCAACGGCGGTGGACAGCAAAGCGCGCATCAATCTCTCTCCCTCTCTATCCTGTTCGTCATGCTGGTCCCTGAAACAAGTTCAGGGTGACGGGCAAACGAAATCACGCCGCTCCGGTCGGCACCAGCCATGGTTCAGCTGCTCCGCGCCGGGCTTCATAGGCGTTGATGGCATTCCCTTCGGCCAGCGTCAGGCCGATCTCGTCCAGTCCTTGCATCAGGCACATCTTGCGGAACGGGTCGATGTGGAATGTGAAACGGTCCTGATAGGGCGTCGTCACCACCTGGTTTTCAAGGTCGATGGTCACCGGCTGGCCTTCGCCTGCCACCACCATCAGACGGTCGATCGCCTCTTGTGGCAATTCCACAGCCAGCAGCCCGTTTTTGAACGCGTTGCCGGAGAATATGTCGGAAAATGAAGGCGCGATCACTGCCGTGAGGCCGAGGTCGAGCATCGCCCAGGCCGCGTGTTCGCGGCTCGACCCGCAACCGAAATTGTCGCCTGCGATCAGGATGCTCGCCCCCGCGGCAACCCCGGCATCGATCACATTGCCTTGGCTGGCACGCACGCTCTCGAACGCGCCCTTGCCCAGCCCCTCGCGGCTGACTGTTTTCAGCCAGCGCGCCGGAATGATGATGTCCGTATCGACATTCTTCGCGCCCCAAGGAATGGCGCCGCCGCTGATGGTGGAAACGGGGGTCATCGCGCCAGCTCCCGCACATCGGTCAGCCGCCCCGTCACCGCCGCTGCTGCTGCCATTGCGGGGGAGAGCAGGTGCGTCCGGCTCCCCGGTCCCTGCCGGCCGACGAAGTTGCGGTTGCTGGTGGAGGCACAGCGTTCGCCTGCTGGCACCTTGTCGGGGTTCATGCCGAGGCAGGCAGAACAGCCCGGTTCCCGCCATTCGAAGCCCGCTTCGGTGAAGATGCGGTCCAGCCCCTCTTCCTCGGCCTGTCGCTTGACCAGCCCCGATCCGGGGACGACGATCGCCCAGCGGACATTATCCGCCTTGCGCCGCCCGTGCAGGACTGCGGCGGCGGCACGCAGATCCTCGATGCGGCTGTTGGTGCAGCTACCGATGAAGATGTTCTGCACCTCGACCTCTGCCATCGGCGTGCCGGGGGTGAGGCCCATGTAATCGAGGCTCTTTTGCGCCGCCTCCTGCTTGGACGGGTCGGCAAAGCTCGCCGGATCGGGCACCGCGCCGGTGATCGGCACGACATCTTCGGGTGAAGTGCCCCAGGTCACGCTCGGTGCGATGTCCGCGGCATCGATCCGCACATGCCGGTCGAACCGTGCCCCCGCATCGCTTGGCAGGGTGCGCCAGTAATCGACCGCCGCATCCCACGCCGCGCCCTGTGGCGCCATCGGCCGGCCCTTCAGATAGGCGAATGTCGTCTCGTCGGGCGCGATCAGGCCGGCACGCGCACCGCCTTCGATCGCCATGTTGCTGACCGTCAGCCGCCCCTCGATGCTCATGGCGCGGATTGTCGATCCCATGAATTCGATGACATGGCCGGTGCCGCCCGCTGTGCCGATTGTCCCGATGATGTGCAGCACCACATCCTTGGGGGTGACGCCGGGTGGCAGGTCGCCATTCACCTCGACCGCCATGGTCTTGGACGGGGCGAGCCACAGCGTCTGCGTGCCAAGCACATGTTCGACCTCGCTGGTGCCGATGCCGAATGCGAGCGCGCCCAGCGCGCCATGCGCGGCGGTATGGCTATCGCCGCACACCATGGTCAGGCCGGGCAGGGTAAAGCCCTGCTCGGGGCCGATGACATGGACAATGCCCTGCCGCACGTCGGTCGCGGGGATGTAGGGCACGCCGAATTCGGCGACATTGGCCTCCAGCGCAGCGAGCTGTGCCGCGCTCTCGCTGTCCGCAATGGGGATGGGCCTCCCGCCCGCGTCGAGGCGCGGCGTGGTCGGCAGATTATGGTCAGGGACGGCGAGCGTCAGGTCAGGCCGGCGTACGCGCCGCCCGTTCGCCTTCAGCCCGGCAAAGGCCTGCGGGCTGGTCACCTCATGGACCAGGTGCCGGTCAATGAAGACAAGGCAGGTGCCATCGTCGCGCTGCGCGACAACATGGGCATCCCAGATTTTTTCGTACAAGGTGCGTGGGGCAGACATATTGAAAATTGCCATGCCGCGCCGGGTCGATCAGTGCAAGCGCCCCTGTTCTTGCGGCGGGTTTCGACCTATATCGCCGCCATGCACCCGCTTGTCGCCATCGCCATCATCATTGCGACCATCGCCGCCATGGAAGGCGTCGCTTGGGTCAGCCACAAATATATCATGCACGGCTGGGGCTGGGGCTGGCACCGCGATCACCACGAACGCCATGATGGCGTGTTGGAAAAGAATGACCTTTACGCCGTGGTCGGCGCGGCGATGAGCATTTCGATGTTCATGCTTGGCAGTCCGCTGGTCGCGGGCGCATCCGCTTGGGAACCGGCTACCTACATCGGCATCGGCATCCTCGGCTACGGCATCCTTTACACGCTCGCGCACGACGGCCTCGTCCACCAGCGCTATTTCCGCTGGGTACCGAAATCGGGCTACGCCAAGCGTCTGGTGCAGGCGCACAAGCTGCATCACGCCACCGAAAGCCGCGAAGGCGGGGTCAGCTTCGGTTTCCTCATTGCCCGTTCGCCTGAGGCGCTGAAGGCCGACCTCAAACGTCAGCTCGCCGAAGGCCGCACCCGACTGCGCGATTCCGTCTGATCAGCGCGGCAGCTGCGTCAGGCTCAGATTGTTTCCCTCTGGGTCGTTGAACCAGGCGATCTTGGTCCCCGATCCCGGATCGCTCCACACCCCGTCGGCATCCTGCCCGAACCCTTCATAGATGCAGAATGTAACCCCCCGCGCCTTGAGGTCGGCGACTGCTGCTGACACGTCCGGAACGATCCAGCCGATCACCGTATGCGGCCCGGCCACATGGCCCTCCACGCTGGTTAGCCTCAGCAAAGTCCCGCCAAGATCGTAGCTCGTCGCATAGGGATCATCGCCGGTTTGCCTGAGGCCGAGCGTCCCGCCGTAGAATATCTTCGCCTTTTCCCTGTCCGCGGTCAGGATGAAACAGACCGGTGGCGCATCACTGATTGCCGACATGGCATCCTCCCCTTGTCGCAACGGGGCGGACGCTATCATGATTTCAACCCGACCGGTAATCCGCGATGACCCGCCCGGCGGCGTGCAGCTCGGCCTCGTGGCTTTCCTCGCGCCACCGCTCCTTCAGCGCCGCTTCCTCCCATTCGCGCATCGCGGGCAGCGCCAGCATCCGCTCGACCCAGGCCATGCCTGTCGGTCCCATGTCGAGCCCGTAGGTGCGCACGCGATAGGCGACCGGCGCATAAAATGCGTCGATGGCGGTGAACTTCGCGCCTGCCAGGAAAGGTCCACCGAACCGGTCCAGCCCCTCTTCCCACAGCTCGCGCAGCCGGTCGATGTCCTTGCGTAGGGCAACGCCGGGCACCACCGGCTGGACGCGCACGCCGACATTCATCGTGCAGGCGCTGCGCAGCGTGGCAAAGCCTGCGTGCATTTCGGTCACCGCGCACATCGCAAAGGCGCGCGCCGCCTCGTCCGTCGGCCACACGCCTTCATGCCGTTCCGCGAGGTAGAGCACGATGCCGAGCGAATCCCACACGGTTCGCTCGCTGCTGTCGGCTAGCGTCTCGATCAGCGCCGGAACCTGCCCGGTGGGGGAAAAGGCGCGGAAGGCGGCATAATTCACCTCGGCCTCGAACGGGCGCACCTCGTCGGTGAAATCGATGCCCAGCATTTTCATCAGCACCCAGGGACGCAGCGACCAGCTGGAGTAGTTGCGATTGGCGGTGATCAGGCGATAGGTCATGGCAGCGTGCTTCCTCGATCAGGGCCGCCCTTCAGCCCTCATAATGTGCGGTCGTCTTTGCCCGGACTTCCTCGGCGCTGATGCCCGGTGCCAGCTCGATCAGCCTGAACGGGCTCGCATGGTCGGGCCGCTGGAACACCGCAAGATCGGTGATGATCATGTCGACAACGTTACGGCCGGTCAGCGGCAGGGTGCAGGCGGGGATGAATTTGGGGCTGCCGTCCTTGGCGCAATGTTCCATCACCACGATGATCTTCTTGACGCCCGCGACCAGATCCATCGCGCCGCCCATGCCCTTGATCATCTTGCCCGGCACCATCCAGTTGGCGATGTCGCCATTCTCTGCGACTTCCATCGCGCCGAGCACGGTCAGGTCGATATGCCCGCCGCGGATCATCGCAAAGGATGCGGCGCTGTCGAAATAGGCGCTCTGCGGCAGCTCGCTGATCGTCTGTTTGCCGGCGTTGATGAGGTCCGCGTCCTCCTCGCCCTCAAAGGGAAATGGGCCGATGCCCAGCATCCCGTTCTCGCTCTGCAGCGTAACGGTCATGCCCGCCGGGATGTGGTTGGCGACCAGCGTCGGGATGCCGATGCCCAGATTCACATAGTATCCGTTGCGCAATTCCTGCGCGGCGCGGGCGGCCATGTCGTCGCGGGTCCAGGGCATGATGTTCCTCTTGGATATGTGGGCGGGGGAGAGTCAGGTTGTACCGGGTGGCGTGCGTTGAATGGGTGCGGGCGTCATGAACCAACCTTGGTCCCATAGACGGTCGAGCTGAACCGCCGCTTCTGGGCGGATCAGATAGTCATAGACTTCGTCGAGGTCCGCCTGCCGGTCGCCGGCGGCGGCCACGATGCACCAGGCTGCTGCAGCATCGAGCCGGCGCAGCTGCTTGCGGTCGCTGTTCCCTCGTTGTGCGTAGACTGGATCGCGCCCCTCGGTATCGAGGCCCGTTTCGCGCAGACGCGTGCGGATCTCGTCCAGCTGATAGAAGGGCGCATCCGTCATCCACAGGATGGCGACGCCAGCGGTCCGCAATCGATCCAGTCCCGATGAAAGTCCCGCGCTCCCTTGCCAGCCGGTTGGCGCATCGCCGATGACTGGCTCCGAACCCAATACGGCATCGTCGAGGTCGATCAGCACCGCAAGCGGACGATCCCCGCATGCGACATATTCGGGTCGGTCGAGCGAAAAGTTGCGAACGAGCACCACTGATGTGGGATTTTCTCCCTCGGCGCGGCGTTGCATCTGCCGTTGGGCAAAGCTCAAGAAATCGCTGAATCCGCCATCGAACGGCGCACCGGCCATGACAGTCATGGTCCGCGATGGGGCTGCAGCTGGCAACTCCGGCGCTGGCTCTGGAAGGGCGGTCACGCGCTCCGGAGCAGGCGGACCCTGCACCGGACGCGCAGCCGGGGCAGGCGCACGGGGCTGGGTCGGCACCATGGCGATGACTGGCGCGGGTTGCGGGGCTCCTGCAGGCGGGGGCGGTAGGATGATTGTCTCGCGTACCGGCGCCGCAAAGCTGGCTGCTGCAGGCTCAGGGGCAGGCGTGGCCGCAACAATGGTGGGCGCCGGTGTGACGTGCGCCTTCCCCTCATGGTCTTTGCCATCGCTTTGCGAGCGCACCATCGCACCAGCAGCCAGTGCCGGAAGGGCAGCTGCAACGCAGCCCGAAAGCAGGGGAGCGCCAAATGCCAGCGCCGCCATGGCGATGGCTCGGCGCATCAGGCGGCTTCCTTCTGCCGTACCGTGCGGAACTCAATCTTCTTGTCGTATGGCGCGCCGATGATCATCCGCTGCACATAGACGCCGGGCAGGTGAATGCAGTCAGGATCGAGGGCGCCGACCGGAACCACTTCCTCCACCTCGACAATGCAGACCTTGCCGCAGGTGGCCGCGGGCAAGTTGAAGTTGCGCGCTGTCTTGCGGAAAACCAGGTTGCCGGTCTCGTCGGCCTTCCATGCCTTGATGATGGCGAGGTCCGCAAAGATCCCGCGTTCGAGGATATAATCCTCGCCGTCAAAATTCTTCACTTCCTTGCCCTCGGCAACCAGCGTGCCGACGCCGGTTCTTGTGTAAAAACCGGGAATGCCCGCACCGCCGGCACGCATGCGCTCGGCCAGCGTGCCTTGCGGACAGAATTCGACCTCCAGTTCGCCCGCCAGATACTGCCGCTCGAATTCCTTGTTTTCGCCGACGTATGAAGAAATCATCTTCTTGATCTGGCGCGTCCGCAGCAGCTTGCCGAGCCCCTCATTGTCGATCCCGGCATTGTTGGACGCGACGGTCAGGCCCTTGACGCCGGAGGCGACGATCGCGTCGATCAGCCGTTCGGGAATGCCGCACAGGCCAAACCCGCCGGCCGCGATCAGCATATTGTCGCGCAGCAGCCCGTCGAGCGCCGCTGCCGCATCGGGATAGAGCTTGTTCATTGGGGGGCTCCCGCGCTGACTGGTCGTGCCCGCGTCCATAGTGGTGCTGCGACGCTGCGGCAACCATGAGGGGCAACCTTCTGGCTCCTGCCGCATTTGACCCATGTCATGGAGTTGCAGCGCCGCCGGGGCCATTCTCCCGCCATACCGTCCATGGGTGGCCGGCTGCACGAGTGTCGAGGGAGAGAGATATGCGTTCGATTCTGGTTCATGCTGATCATGGCCCCGCTATGGAGCCGCGCTTGCAGGCGGCGCTGGATGTCGCCCGCGCCACGAGCGGGCATGTGACGTTGCACATCAACACCCCGCTTCAGCGGTTTATTGCGATGGATCCATTCGGTGGTGCCTACCTCGCTGCAGAGGCAGTGCGCGATGCCCAGGAACGCGATAGCGCTCTCGCTGAACAGCTGGCTGACCAGCTTCAGCATGAGGATGTCAGCTGGTCGATCGAAGCGAGCACCAATGAAACTGTCGATGCACTGGTGAGCGGCGCGCGGCTGGCGGACCTTATCGTCGTTACGCTGGCGACACCAACGGACACCATGATGCCACTTCGCGTCGGCGACCTTGCCGTGAGTGCTCGTGCACCGGTGCTCGCCATCCCTTCCGACCGCAAGAGCTTCGCGCTCGCAGGCAAGGCGATGGTCGCGTGGGATGGCAGCCATGAGGCCGCCAATGCCCTGCGGGCCGCTGTGCCGATGCTGATGCTGGCCGGTTCGGTCGAAATGGTCACCATCACGGAAAAGAGTGATACTTTCCCGGCGACCGATGCGCTCAAATATCTCGGCCATTACGGCATTCGCGCCGAACTGCATGAGCGTGAGCGCACGCATCCGACGATCGAGGAAACGATCGAAGCTGTCGCGAATGAGCTGGCCGTTGACTGGATTGTGATGGGCGCTTTTGGCCACAGTCGCTTGCGCGAAACGATGTTCGGCGGGGTAACGCGCTATTTCCTTGATTTCGCGCGCTGGCCGCTGCTGCTGGTACACTGACCGGTTAGTTGAGCGGCCAGCCCTTCGGCAGATCGAGCACGGCGGCGAGATCGGCTAGTGCCTGGTCGCCGCTGGTCACCTTGATCGCATGCATGCCGAGCATCGCCGCCGGTTTGCAGTTGATACCAAGGTCGTCGAGATACACGCAGGCCTGTGGTTCCAGCCCCAGCGCCTCGCACATCATCAGATAGATGGCTGGGTCGGGCTTGCGTATTCCGGCTTTGCTTGATTCGATGATATGTTCGAACCGCGCGAAGATGCGCTCCAGTTCATCCTGTACATCGCTGCTGCGTGCCATTCCCGCGCCATGGCCGGCGGGGACGTTGTTGGTGATGCACCCCAGCCGGTATCCATCGCCCTTCAGCCGGTCGAGCGCGGTGACCACCGCCGGGCGAACCGCACCTGCCAGCACCGCCAGCACCGCGCTTCCTTCGAGCGGGTGGCCCGCTGCTTCGGCCTCGGCGGCGAACATCGCGTCGAATGTCGCCGCGTCGATTTCCGCCCGCTCGAACAATGCCCAGGCATTGCTGTCGGGATTGGCGGCATTGACCCGCCGGATGAAGTCACGCGGCAGCCCGCGTTCCGCTTCCAGCCGGTTGAACGCCTCGAATGGTGAGGATGTGATGACCCCGCCGAAATCCCAGATAACGGCCTTGAACTGAGCACTCATGCGACGGCCGTTCCGAAGAGCGCGCCGATTGCTGCTGTTGCTGCCATGGCCATGGCTCCCCAGAAGGTCACGCGGATCACGGCCCGACCGACATTCGCCCCGCCGACCTTCGCTCCTACTCCGCCGAGCAAGGCGAGGAAGAGCAGCGATGACAGCGTGACCGTCCAGATCAGCGCAGTGTCTGGCACCAGCGGTACAATCGCGAGGGGCAAGACGGCTCCGACGCTGAACGCCGCCGCTGATGACAGCGCTGCCTGCACCGGCTTCGCCGCCAAAGATTCGCTCAGGCCCAGCTCGTCACGCAAATGCGCCGTCAAAGCGTCCTTGGCCATCAATTGATCGGCGACCTGTGTGGCCAGCGCCCGGTCTAGGCCGCGCCCCTCATAGATGCCGATCAATTCCTCGCGTTCCGCCTCGGGTTGGCTCGCCAGCTCGGCCACCTCGCGCGCGCGGTCCGCTTGTTCTGTGTCGGATTGCGAGCTGACAGAGACATATTCGCCTGCTGCCATGGACATCGCGCCGGCAACCAACCCGGCCATTGCGGTGACAAGGATGGCGCCCTGCGATTGTCCGGCTGAGGCGACACCGACAATTAGGCTGGCCGTGGAGACGATTCCGTCATTGGCCCCCAGCACGGATGCGCGAAGCCAGCCGACCCGTTCGACCAAATGGCTCTCGGTGTGCAGACGCGACATCGGCTTACCCCTCAATACGCCAGCTTCAACCCCGGCCGTGCCCAGTCGATTGCCGCCAGCCTGCCGCTGCCAGACAGCGTTACATAGGCGGTCTTCATGTCCGGCCCGCCCCAGCAGATGTTGGTGGTGAAAATATCGTCGGTCGCGACGAACTCGACCAGCTCGCCCTCGGGAGAGATGACGGAGATGCCGCATTCGCCAATCGTCGCGATGCAGATGTTGCCGCATTCTTCGATGCCCAGGCTGTCGAAGAATTTGTAGCCTGCCGGGCGATAGATCGGGATGCCGGGGCCACCGGGGCCCGCTGCATCGTCAACCTTGCCCGGAGCGATCACGTTGAAGGCGGTGAGGCGGCAGGTATATGTCTCCGCCGCATAGAGCCGCGTCCCGTCGGGCGACAGGCCGATGCCATTGGGATTGTAGCTCGGGAAGATCACCTCCTCGAGATGGCTGCCATCCGCCTTGGCATAAAAGATGCCGACAATGTCGTGGCAACGTGCGGCGTAATCGACCTTGCCATGATCGGTGAACCAGAAGCCGCCATGACCGTCGAACACAATGTCGTTTGGCCCGCGCAGCGTGCAGCCGAAATCGCCTGACTTGTACAGGATCTCCACTTCGCCGGTGTTGATGTCGATGCGCTCGATCCGCCCGCCCGAATAATCATCGGCAATGCCGTGTGGCGCCAGATAGCCGCCCGCTTCGTTCCAATTGAACCCGCCATTGTTGCAGCAATACAGCTTGCCGTCCGGCCCGATGGCCAGGCCGTTTGGCCCGCCGCCCGGTGTCGCGACCACGCTTTTCGTCCCGTCGGCTGCAATGCGGGTGATCTGGCCGCGTTCGATTTCGGTCAGGATGACGCTGCCGTCCGCCATCGCCACCGGTCCCTCCGGAAAGCGCAAGCCTTCTGCGATGATCCGCATCTTCGTCATTGTGTCACTCTCCCGCCCATCCATGCTGAGCTTGTCGAACCATTGTCCTTCTCCTACCCAAGAGACAGCAATTTCCGTCCCCCGACAAGCCGGGACTATGCAGATGAGGTTCTGAAAATGACCGATTACGCCGTTGATCTCGCTCTCTTCATCAACGGCGCATGGAATGCGGGCGAAGGGCGGGATGAACTGCCGGTTCTCAACCCCGCGACCGGCGAGGCGATGGGCGGCCTGCCGATGGCAACACCGGCCGATCTTGCTGCTGCCTTGTCCGCTGCCGAACGCGGATTTGCCCTGTGGCGCGCCACTGATGTCGATGCGCGCGCTGCCATCCTGCACAAAACCGCGGCGCTGCTGCGCGATCGGGCAGACAGTATCGCGCTCCTCCTCACCATGGAACAGGGTAAGCCGCTGGCCGAAGCGCGCGGCGAAGTGCTCGGTGCGGCCCAGATGTTCGATTGGTGTGCGGAGGATGCAAAGCGCATGTACGGCCGCACCCTCGTCCGTCCATCGGGCCAGCGCAGCGTCGTGCTGCAGCAGCCGGTCGGCCCAGTTGCGACCTTCTCCCCCTGGAATTTCCCCATCTATCTGATGGCAAAAAAACTCGCCGCGGCCCTGGCCGTGGGCTGCTCCGTCATTGCCAAGCCGGCGGAGGAAACGCCGGGCTGCACCAGCGCTTTGATGCGCTGCCTTGCCGACGCGGGGCTTCCCGCCGGCGTTGCCCAGCTGGTTTTCGGTGATCCGGCGATGATCAGCTCGACCCTCATCGCCTCGCCCGTGATCCGCAAGATCAGCTTCACCGGCTCCACCGCAGTGGGTAAACTCTTGATGCGGCAGTGTGCCGACAATGTAACGCCGTCGACGATGGAGTTGGGCGGCCATGCTCCCGTGCTCATCTTTGCCGACTGCGACCTTGAAAAGACGCTCGATATGGTCGTGCCGCAGAAATTCCGGAATGCCGGCCAGGTGTGTGTCTCGCCCACCCGCTTTTATGTCGAGGCATCGATCCACGATGCCTTTGTAAAGGGCTTTGCCGATCGCACAGCGGGCGTCACTGTCGGCAACGGTCTTGATGCAGCAACGCGCATGGGGCCCCTCGCCAACGCCCGCCGCCCGGGAGCGGTCGAAGCCCTTGTCGAGGATGCCATCGCGAGGGGCGCACGTGTCGCTGCCGGTGGCAGCCGTGACAACGGCCCCGGCAATTTCTTCCGCCCGACACTGCTCGCTGACGTGCCGGCCGAGGCGGACATTATGCGCGTCGAACCTTTTGGTCCGGTTGCGGTCACCCGCCCGTTCGAAACATTTGACGAGGTGGTTGCCGCTGCCAACTCGACGCCCTTTGGCCTCGCTGCCTTTGCCTTCACCGAGAATGGCCGGCGCGCCAATTTGCTTGGTGACGCGCTGGAAGCGGGGATGATCGGGATCAACAACTTTGCCATCTCCTCGGCGGACGCTCCCTTTGGCGGGGTCAAGCAATCGGGTTATGGCAGCGAAGGCGGGCCAGAAGGGCTCGCCAGCTATTGTGTTACAAAGGCAGTTCATCTCGCCTGAGGCACAGCCCCACTTGCAACCGGCCCGTACGCACCCAACCTGCGGGCCGATGATGGTACCTTTATGGAAAGCGGCCGGTCTCTCGGCATTAGGCCTTGGTGTGGTCGGCCTTGCGCTGCCGCTCATTCCGACCGTCCCTTTCCTCATCCTCGCCGCTTTCTGCTTCGCGCGGAGCAATCCCGCTTGGGAGGCGCGGCTGGTGGCGCATCCCATTTATGGCCCGCACATCGTCGCCTGGCGGGAACGCGGCGCGATCAGCCGCATCGGAAAGGTCGGCGCGACCCTCGCATTTTCTGGCAGCATTCTGATGGGCTTGTGGCTGCTTGACTGGCCTTGGTCGCTCCTTCCCCTCGGTGTTGCGGCCCTCGTCCTTGCCTGGATCTGGACGCGGCCTGACCTTTAGGTCGGGTTCTGCCCTTCCGGCGCGCGCGCGGCTTGGCTATAACATGGCCATGATCTCTGCCCCTTCTCCGCGCACTGGCGGCCGCATTCTTGTCGATCAGCTCTTGGCCCAGGGCTGTGACCGTATCTTCACCGTGCCGGGGGAAAGCTTCCTCGCCGTGCTCGATGCGCTGCACGATGTGCCTGCTATCGAAACGGTGGTCTGTCGGCAGGAAGGCGGCGTCGCCTTCATGGCCTGTGCCGATGGCGCCATGACCGGGCGGCCCGGCGTCGCTTTCGTCACGCGTGGCCCCGGCGCGACCAACGCCAGCATCGGCGTCCATGTCGCGATGCAGGATTCCCAGCCGATGATTCTCTTCATCGGAGACGTCGACCGTTCGATGCGCGACCGAGAAGGATTTCAGGAGGTCGATTTCCAGGCGATGTTTGCGCCGCTTGCCAAATGGGCGGCGCGCATCGATTCTGCGGAACGCATCCCGGAATATGTCGCTCGCGCCTATGCGACCGCGATGGCCGGTCGCCCCGGGCCGGTGGTGCTTGCCCTGCCGGAGGATATGCTGCTCGATCGCGTCGTGGCACATGACCGCCCGCGCGTCGCTCCGCCCGAACAGGATCCGGACGGGGAAGCGATGCAGGTCTTCATGGATTTGCTGAAGGATGCTGCCGCGCCCGTCGCCATTATCGGCGGCGCTGGCTGGACGGCTGGCGCTGGCCATTATTGGTCGGAATTCGCCACCCGCGTCGGCCTTCCCACCGCTGCGGCCTTCCGCCGGCAGGATGCCATCGACAACAATTGCCCGGTCTATGCCGGCAATCTGGGCTATGGCCCCAACCCCAAGCTTTTGGAGCGCATTCGCTCAGCCGACCTCATCATCGCGGTTGGTGCGCGCCTGGGGGAGGCGACCACAGAGGGTTACAGCCTCATCACGCCCGATCACCCGGGCCAGACGCTGGTGCATGTCCATCCTGATCCCAATGAGCTTAACAGCGTCTACCGCACTGATCTCCCCATCTGTGCCTATCCGCACGAGTTCGCGGAGATGGCGGCGCTGTGGCTGGAAGACATCATCCCCTTTGATGCGGGGCGCGAGGCGCATGCCGAATGGCGTGAATGGACCAAGGCGGTGCCGTTCGATACCCGGCTCGATCTCGGCCAGTGCGTCGCTGCGATGCGCGCAAAGCTCCCGGCTGACACCATCATCTGCAACGGCGCGGGCAATTTTTCGGGCTGGTGGCACCGCCATTGGATCTACGGCCCGATGACGACTCAGCTGGCGCCGACGGCCGGAGCGATGGGCTATGGCGTTCCTGCTGCTGTTGCGGCCGCCAAGCGGTATCCGTCCCGGACCGTCGTGGCTCTGGCCGGTGACGGCGACTTCCTGATGAACGGGCAGGAACTGGCGACCGCCGCGCAATATGGCTGCGACCTGTTGGTGATCATCGTCGACAATGGCGCCTACGGTACCATCCGCATGCATCAGGAACGCGAATTTCCTGAACGCGTCTCGGGGACTGGTCTTGCCAATCCCGATTTTGCGATGCTTGCCCGCGCCTTTGGTGGCTGGGCAGCGACGGTGGAAACCACGGAAGCCTTTGCTCCCGCGCTTGATGAGGCCATGGCAAAGAAGGGTATCCGCCTTCTTCACCTCAAGACCGATGTCGAACGCATCAGCGCCGGTACGACGATCAGCGCACTCAGGTCTCGCCCGCGCTAAAAAATCCTGCGCCCCGGCACCGGCCGGAGCGCCGGAACTCAGGCGCTTGCCCCCTCGTCGGCGACCTTGCGGGGGCGACCACGGCGCTTGGGTGCAGCCGCTTCTTCATCGGCATCAGTGACTGATGCGGAATCGTCGCGGCCTGAATCGATACCGATAGCGGGCGGCAGCACGGCCAGATCAAGGCCCTTGGGCTCGTCGCGATCGTCGTCATTGCGTTCGCGGCGCGGACGCAGCGTGCGCTCGCCGCGCGGCTGGCGTTCTTCGCGGGGGCGGTCGTCACGCGGACGATCATCGCGCGAACGCTCTTCGCGTGGGCGGTCATAGTCGCGGTTCTGCCGCTCCTCGCGCGGGCGATCGTCACGGGACCGGTCATCACGCTGCCGATCTTCGCGGGGCCGATCTTCGCGCGAGCGGTCGTTGCCGCCGCGCTCGCGATAGGATCCGTTGCCGTTGCCGTTGGAATCGCGGCGGGTGCGCGGCGCGCGGCCAAAGCTCTCGATCGAATCGATCTCGTCGCCTTCTTCGGTGTCGCCGGCATTGTCCTGCGCATCCTGGGGCTCGCCATCCTCGTCACGGTCTTCGTAACGGGCGCGCTGCTCTTCCTGGCGCTGGCGGGTGTCGGATAGGACACGGAAATAATGGTCCGCGAACTGCAGGTAATATTCGGTCATTACCCGATCGCCGGACATCTGCGCATCGCGCGCCATATTCTTGTATTTTTCCAGCAGCTGGGCGGCATTGCCACGGGCGCGGCTGTCGATGCGGTTGCCCTGGTCGCCTCCGCGGCCATTGCCCTGCGGACGCTGGTTGTTACGGCCGCGACGGCGGCCGCCCTGACGATTGTTCATCGACTTCGATAGTCCTCGAAAAAGAGAGAGTGACTGTATCCCGCGTCGCCGCTGTCCGTTCATCTGCGCGTGCGGCAGGACGCGCCTTGGGGCTGTGCGCTGCACCGGGCACTATGTCCCGGGCTCATCGCCTGTCCTGCCACTTGGGAGCTTGCATGACAGCCGAAGGGGCCCCCTCGAAGGTCCGTACCGGTCTGCCGTAGCTCCTCCAGCCCTAAACGCTGCGGCGCACAAAGCAAGTAAAAACGTCAGGCCGGCCGACAGACCAGCGCCCGGTCACGTCCGCCCAGATCGCGGAGACATTGGACGGCCAGTCCGCATTCCTCAGCCAGCGCCGTTACCGCTTCGCGCTGCCGCCAACCGATTTCGATAACGGCAATGCCGTCTTTCGCGATCAGTGGATGAAGCGCGGGCAGGATACGCCGGTAATCATCGAGCCCGTCCGCGCCGGCAAACAGCGCACCTGCGGGTTCATACTCTGCCACCTGCGGCTCAAGCACGGAGCCCTCCTCGATATAGGGCGGATTGGCGAGGATGAGGTCGTAGGGGCCAGTGATGCCTGCCAACCAGTCACCGGCGCGGAAACTCGCGCGTTCGGGTTTAGTCAGCTGGGCGGCGTTGGCCTGCGCATAATCAAGCGCCACCTCCGACACATCTACCCCCAGCCCGTGCGCTTCGGGCCATTCGTCGAGTGCTGCGATCAGCAAACTGCCCGGCCCGGTACCGAGGTCGAGGATAGTTTTGGGGCCCCGCTTGCCGAAATGGGCCAACGCCGCTTCAATCAGAGTCTCGCTGTCGGGCCGCGGGATGAGGACGCCTTGCCCCACGGCAATGCGTACGCTCCAGAAATCACGATGGCCGACGATATAGGCGACAGGCTCATGCGCCATCCGTCTCTCGACGAGCGCGGCGAAGCCCGCAGGCACCGCCAGCCGCGTCGTATCCAACAGCAAATGGTCGCGCTCGATACCCAGCGCATGCGCCATGATGAGTTCGGCATCGAGCCGCGGCGTGTCGCTCACCGGGCCCAGTTTTGCCGCGGCTTCGGCCAGCGCCGCCTGGACGCTCACCCTTCCCCCAGATCGGCCAGCCGTTCGGCCTCGTCCTCGGCAATCAGCGCGGAGACCAGTTCGCCAAGGTCACCTTCGAGGATCTCGGGCAGGCGATGCAGCGTCAGGTTGATGCGATGGTCGGTCACGCGCCCTTGCGGGAAGTTATAGGTGCGGATGCGCTCGGACCGGTCGCCTGATCCCACCATTGCCTTGCGCTCGCCGGCCCGTTCGGCGGCAATGCTCTCCCGCTGCACCTCATACAGGCGGGCGCGCAGCACCTGCATCGCCTTTTCCTTGTTCTTGTGCTGGCTGCGGCCATCCTGACAGGTCACCACCGTTCCGGTTGGCAAGTGGGTGATGCGCACCGCACTGTCGGTCGTGTTGACGTGCTGGCCGCCCGCGCCTGATGCGCGATAGACGTCAATCTTCAGGTCGCTGTCGTTGATCTGCACATCCACTTCGGTGGCTTCAGGCAGCACCGCCACCGTTGCCGCGCTGGTATGGATACGGCCGCCCGCCTCGGTAACCGGCACGCGCTGCACGCGGTGCACCCCGCTTTCGAACTTCAGACGCGCGAACACTCCGCCGCCCGAAAGGGAAGCGACCACTTCCTTGTATCCGCCCACATCGGATGCGTTGGCAGACACAATTTCTACCCGCCAGCCCTGCTGCTCGGCATATTTGGAATACATGCGCAACAGGTCGCCGGCGAACAAGGCGGCTTCATCGCCGCCGGTCCCAGCCCGGATTTCAAGCATTGCCGAGCGTTCGTCCGCTGCGTCGCGGGGGAGCAGCGCGATAGCCAGAGCATGTTCGGCCTCGGCCAGCGCCGCACGGGTCGCCGGCATCTCCTCTTCGGCCATCAGCTTCAGTTCGGCATCCCCGCCGCCAGCCATCTCCTCGAGCGACGCCACCTCGCCGCGCAGCCGCGCCACTTCGGCGGCCGCCTTCACAACTGGCTCCAGCTCGGCATAATCCTTCGACGCTGCGACGAACGCAGCCCCTTCCAGATTGCCGGAAGCCATCCGTGCTGCCAGCTCCTCATGCCGCGCCGCAATCTGGGCGATACGCTCGTCGGAAATGCGGGTCATGAGAATGCGTTGATGAAAGGCACCAAGCGTGGACTTACGTCCCCATCGGCAGTGACACCCCGAGAACCGTTGACCCCAAATTTGAATATCGCTTGCGAGCGCAACTTCACGGCCTTGTCATATCGCTTGCGCGGCGAACCTGTGCAGATGATCTCGGCAGAGATCTGAGCCTCTCGTAACTCCCGCAGCATTCCCAAAGCAGAGTTCGTCCAAGAGTCATCCTCGACGAGTATCACCGCTTCGAGTTGAGGTGCGCTTACCCCATCCACCAACATCGCCAGCCGCTCGATCCCGGCAGCCCAGCCGACTGCCGGGGTTGCCGGGCCACCCATGGCCTCGACCAGACCGTCATAGCGTCCACCGCCCAAGATGGTCGATTGGCTGCCGAGCTTCTCGGCGACTGCGCTGCCCGCATCGGGCACGAATTCGAACGCGGTGTGGCGGTAATAATCCATGCCGCGCACCAGCCGCGGGGCTGCGACCCACGCCACACCCGCCGCAGCAAGACCCGCCTTCACCTCTTCGTAAAAGCGGCCTGCTTCGTCGGTCAGATAGGCCTCTATCGTCGGCGCGCTGTCTGCCGCCGGCCGGTCGCGCGGGTCCTTGCTGTCGAGGATACGCAAGGGGTTGCGCCCCAGCCGGGCTAGGCTGTCTTCGGAAAGCTGATCCCGATGTGCTTCGAAATGCGCGACCAGCGCGGCGCGCCATGCCTCGCGGCTCGCCGTGTCGCCCAGCGTGTTGAGGTGCAGGCTCACCCCATCGGCGATCCCCAGCTCCTTGAGCAGCTGGTCGGCAAAGGCGAGCAGCTCCACATCGGCGAGCGGGCTGTCACTCCCCAGCACCTCGGCGTCGAGCTGGTGGAACTGGCGGTAACGCCCCTTTTGCGGCCGCTCGTAGCGGAACAGCGCGCCGTGCGTCGCGACCTTCAGTGGCGCATGCTGCTGCCAGCCGTTGGTGATGTAGGCGCGGGCGATGCCGGCGGTGAATTCGGGTCGCAGCGTCACCGAATCGCCGCTGCGATCCTCGAATGTGTACATTTCTTTGGAGACGATGTCGGTCGTCTCGCCCAGGCTGCGCGCGAATACGGCAGTCGGCTCGATCACGGGCACTTCGACGCGCTTGAAACCGTACAGGCGGCGCACGCGCTCGAACGTCTCGACCACATGGGTGAAACGGTCCGCAAAGTCGCCGAGCATGTCCTGCGTGCCGCGCACGGGGCTTGGGGTCTGGATCTTCGCCATGCCGCGCAGCTAGCCGAGATGACGGGCTTTTTCCAGCGCGGCCGCGCTGGACAATCGGGATGGGTGAAGGGCAAGGGGATAACGTCCTCCCAAAGGGTTCAGGAAATCATGCCCCGCAGCCTCCTCCTCATCGCCGCTTCAGCCTTTGCCCTTGCTGCCACGCCTGCCACTGCGCAGCGCAGCGCCCCGCCGGTTCCTGCCCCGCTCTCTGCAGAGCCCTGGCCCAGCGTGATGGAGCTGGAGGTCGATGCGACTGATGTGACCCGCGCCATTTACAGCGTGCGCCAGACGATTCCCGTGCGTGAGGCCGGCCGCCTTACCTTGCGCTATCCCGAATGGCTCCCCGGCAAACATGCTCCGCGCGGCGCGATTGCAGAGATTGGCGGCCTAACCTTTACTGCCGGTGGGCGCGCCCTTTCCTGGCGGCGCGATCCCTATGACGTGTTTGCCTTCCATGTGGAGGTGCCGGTTGGCGTGCGAGAGCTGGAGGCGCGCTTCCAGTTCCTGTCTCCCACCCGCAGCAGCGAAGGCCGGGTGGTGATGACACCCGCGATGCTCAACCTCCAGTGGGAACAGGTGTCGCTCTACCCTGCCGGCCACGCCACCCGTGCAATCGCTGTCCGCCCGACGGTCATCTTGCCGCAGGGATGGACTGGCTATGCCGCGCTCGATGGCGCGGAAATCACCGGGAACCGCATCCGCTACGCCGTCACCGATTACGAAAACCTCGTCGACGCCCCGATGTTCGCCGGTGCCCATGCGCGCAGCTGGGATCTTGGCAACAATGTCTCGCTCGATGTGGTGGCGGACGAAGCCCGCTTCCTTGAGGCCGAGCCTGCACATATCGCCGCCCACCGCGCGCTCGTTGATGAGGCGCTGGCCTTGTTCGGCAGCCGCCCGTTCGACCGCTACCATTTCCTGCTCGCATTGACTGAGGAACTGGGCGGCATCGGCCTTGAGCACCATCGCAGCAGCGAAAACAGCCGTGAAACCGACTATTTCGTGGATTGGGATGACAACGCTTCCGAACGCGGCCTCCTCCCGCACGAACTCATCCACAGCTGGAATGGCAAGCATCGCCGGCCTGATCATCTGTGGACGGCGGATTATGACCAGCCGATGGATCCGCGCTTGCTGTGGGTTTATGAAGGGCAGACCAGTTACTGGGACTGGGTGCTTGCCGCACGCTCGGGCATGCAGCCGACAGAGATGGTGCTGGGGGAAATGGCCCGTGCCGCCGCGACCTTTGCCGCCATGCCCGGCCGCGAATGGCGCAGTGTTGAGGATACGACGCTCGATCCGATTATCGCGGCAAGAAAGCCGCGCCCTTTCCCATCGGCAACGCGCACCGAGGATTATTACAATGAAGGCGCGCTGGTATGGCTGGAGGCCGATCAGACCATCCGCCGCCTGACCGGCGGCACGCGCAGCATGGACGATTTCGCCCGCGCCTTCTTTGGCGGCCGCGAAGGCGATTGGGGCGTGCGCACCTATACGTTCGAGGATGTGGTGGCGACGCTCAATGGTATCGCGCCCTATGACTGGTCGGCCTTCCTGACCCAGCGGATCATGGAGCCTGCGCAGGCCGCACCGCTCGCCGGGATAGAGGCCGCAGGCTATCGTCTCGTCTTCCGCGACACCGCCAATCCCTTCGATGCCGAACGCATGCGCGAAACGCGCTCGCTCGATCTCATCTTCTCATTGGGTGTCGCGCTCAACCGTTCGGGCGAAGTCACATCGGTGCAGGTCGGCAGCCCGATGTTCGATGAAGGCATCACCAACGGGACGGAAATTCTCGCCGTCAACGGCATGGCCTATTCGGACGAACGCATGCGCCTCGCCATTACCGCCGCTGCCGGAGAGAATGGCGTGCCGATCGAACTGGTGGTGCAAAAGGGCGATCGTATCCGCACCATCACGCCGCGCTGGACTGGCGGCCTGCGCTATCCGCATTTCGAACGGGTGAGCGATACGCCGGATGGCATCGAAACATTGTTTGCGCCGCGCCGTGCGCAGGGGAGCCAGCCTTAGGGCCGGCTCCCCGTCGCAGCGTCAGGCGACGGCCTTTTCGCTCTCGTAGCGTTCACGATAAGCCTTGCGGATGCCGACACGGTCGAGCTTGCCGGTGCCGAGCACAGGCAGCTGTTCGCTCGCTTCCCAGATCACTGCCGGGCATTTGAACGCCGCAAGCCGCTCTGCAAGGAAGGTACGCAGGCTTTCCTCGCCAACCGCTTCGCCCGGCTTGTAGCGGACCACGGCGCCGACGATCTCGCCAAGCCGCTCGTCGGGCAGGCCGAACACCGAACATTCGGCGATTGCGGTGTGGCCGTAGATCGCGCTCTCGACTTCCGGACAGCTGATATTCTCGCCGCCGCGGATGATGATGTCCTTCTTGCGGTCGACGATGAACAGATAGCCGTCCTCGTCGAGATAGCCGAGGTCGCCGGTACGGAACCGGCCATCGCTGGTGAAGGCTGCTTCGGTGGCGGCGTGATTGCCCCAATAGCCTTCGAAATTGGCGATGGAACGGATTGAAACTTCGCCGATCTGGCCTTGCGGAAGGACATTGCCGGCATCGTCGATGATCGCGAGGTCAACCAGCGGCTTTGATGCAGGACCGGTCGAATCCGGTTTGGCGATGTAATTGTCGTTGAGGTTGCCGCAGCCGATGCCGTTGGTCTCGGTCAGGCCGTAGCCGAGCACCGGCAGGCCGCCACCCATTCCCTTGGCCAGCCGGTCGACATGGTCCTTGGGGCGCGGTGCGCCGCCGGCGGCAAAGGTTTTGCAGCTCGACAGGTCATATTTGTCGCGGTTCGGGTGGATGAGCATTTCATAGCTCATCAGCGGCACGCCTACGAAATAGGTGATCTTTTCCTTTTCGATCAGGCGCATCGCCTCTTCGGCATCCCACTTCGGCATCAGCACCAGCTTGCGCCCGATGGCGAAGCTCTGGAGGAAGACGGGCACCTCACCGGTCACATGGAACAGCGGCACATTGAGCAGCGTCGATGCCTGACCGCTCGGCGGATTGCCGGTCATGGTCAGGACATGGACGATCCCGGCCGTCTGGATGATGTAGTTGAACGTGCCCTGCACGACCCCGCGATGCGTGGAGAAAGCACCCTTTGACTGACCGGTCGAACCAGAGGTGAAGAGGATGGTGGCAAGATCGTCACCGATCACCATTGGCAGCTGCGTGTCTGCACTGCCACCACGGTTGGTAACCGGGGCAATCGCTTCGGCGATGGGCAGCGTCAGGTCGAGCACGACGATCTCGGCGCCATGGTCGATGCCTGCGGCTTCGATGCGGCCGGCGCGCGGGCCATCGGCGACCACCAGGCGGCAGCCGGCGTCCTCGATGCCTGCCACCAACTCAGCACCTTGCCACCAGCCGTTGAGCAGCGTGGCAACACCGCCAGCCATCAGCGTACCCATATAGGCGACAACCCACGATGGGGCGTTGCGCATGGCAATGCCGACGCGGTCACCCTTGGCGAGGCCGAAGCCATCGACCAGCGCGCGCGCGAAATCGGTCGCGCGGGCATAGACGTCCCCGAAGGTCAGGCGTTCGTCGCCGTCGATGATGAATTCGACTGCCGCATGCTGTTGGCAGAAATAGGCGAAATAGAAAGGCAGGCTTGGCGGTGCGTTGGCGATCACCGGCAGCGTCTGACCATATTTTTCGATGGTGCCGAGCTGAAACATCTTGCCTTCGCCGATGACGGCATCAAGGCCCTGTTCAATCAGCTGGTCCAAAGCGCTGGGCATCTCGAATCTCTCCCTTGGTCTTGTCGTTGAGCGCGGATATGGGGGAGGAAATTCGCGGGGAAAAGACCTTGGACCTCAGCTTCGTTGCTTCGGCGTCAAATTATATCAATTTCAATGATCTCGGGCTCAGCCCGAATCTGATCGAATTCGGCGGTTTCGCGCTGCGTTGGTACAGTCTGGCCTACATTGTCGGCATCTTTGCCGCCTATTGGCTTGTGCGGCGAATGATCCGTTTGCCTGGCGCGCCGATGGCCGAACGGCATACCGATGATCTGCTCTTCTGGTCGATGCTCGGCGTCATCCTCGGCGGCCGGCTCGGCTATGTGCTCTTCTACAATCTCGAAGCCTATGTGGATTCGCCGCTCAACGCGCTGAAACTCTGGGAAGGCGGCATGAGCTTTCATGGCGGCCTGGTCGGTGTGCTGCTCGCGGCGCTTTGGGTTTGCCGCCGCAACGGCCTCAGCTTCCTGCGCGTGATGGATTATATCGCGGTTGGTGTGCCGGTCGGCATGCTGCTCGGACGGCTCGCCAACTTCATCAACGGCGAACTATGGGGCCGCGTCACGGATGTGCCCTGGGCGATCATTTTCCCTGCCTCGGGCTCGCTCGACCCCCGCCACCCCAGCCAACTCTATCAGGCGGGGCTGGAAGGCTTGCTCTTGCTTGTCCTCTTGAACTGGCTCTTCTGGCGGACGCAGGTGCGATACTGGCCTGGCTTCCTGGCTGGTATGTTCGCCATTGGTTTGGGGCTCGCGCGCTTCGCCGTCGAATTCGTCAGAGAACCCGATGTGCAGCGCCTGCAGATGGTCGCCGACACTGGCCTTTCCATGGGACAGTGGCTCACTTTGCCGTTGATTGCGGTCGGGGTGTGGGCGGTCGTCACCGCCAAGGGGCGACGCCAGCGTGTCGAGCCCTTTGCCGGGACGGACAGTGTCGCCTGACGGCACCCCTGCCGTGACCTCTTCCGCCGCAGCACAGCGCATCATCCGCGCCATAGAGCGCGGCGGGCCGGTGCCGGTCGGCTTGTTCATGGCCTGGGCCAATGCGCATTATTACGCCACGCGTGATCCGTTGGGCGCGGACGGCGATTTCACCACCTCGCCCGAAATCAGCCAGATGTTCGGAGAACTGATCGGCTTGTGGGCAGCCGACCTTATGTCCCGTGCCGGGGGCGCGAGTCCCGCATGGGTGGAACTTGGGCCGGGGCGCGGCACGCTGACGGCTGATGCATTGCGCGCCATTCGCCGCTTCGGCTTTGCACCGCCGGTCCATTTCGTCGAAACCAGCCCTGTGTTGCGCGATCTTCAGGCCGCAGCGGTTCCCGGCGCCATCTTTCATGAGGATGTTTCGCGGCTGCCCGATGGCCCTGTCATCATCATCGCCAACGAATTTTTCGATGCTCTACCTGTCCGCCAGCTGCTGATGACCGCCGCGGGTTGGCGCGAAAGGCTGGTCGCACTGGCTGAGGGGCGCTTCGTGCCGGTGACGGGGGATGTGCCGATGGACGCTGCTGTCCCCCCGCATCTTCGCGCCGCACCTGCCGGTACAATCCTGGAAACATCCCCGGCCAGCATCGCGATCATGCGTGATTGCGCGACGCGCATTGCAGCGAACGGCGGTGCCATGCTCGTCATCGATTACGGGCATGACCGCAGCGGCCACGGAGATACTTTGCAGGCGGTAGAGCGGCACGGCTTTGCTGATGTGTTCGATGGCGTGGGTGATCGCGACCTCACTGCCCATGTCGATTTCGCGGCCCTGGCGGAAGCGGCAGACAGCGTGGGTACACGCGTGCACGGACCCATTGGGCAGGGCGCCTTTCTCAAGGCGCTAGGCATTGATGCCCGGGCAGACAGCCTCGCCGCGCGCCAACCCGATCGCGGTGCTGACATCATGGCCGCGCGAGATCGGCTGACCGCAGCGGATGCAATGGGGACATTGTTTCGGGTGCTCGGCGTCACCGCTTCCAATTGGCCGCAGCCGGAGGGCTTCGCAAAATGAGCGGGCCATACACGCTTGCCGTGCCCGGCTTTGCCGAAGCCGCAGCCTTATCCGCTGTTGCGCAGGAAAGTTTTCGGCAGACCTTCTTTTATCGTGACTATCCGCCAGAGGATCTGGCCGCCTTCCTTGAGAGCGCGATGGGCGAGGCCCGCTATGCGGCCCAGCTGTCCGATCCTGCCTATGCTCTGCGCGTGGCGCGGGGTGACGACGGAAGCTTCGCCGGCTTCATTAAGGGCGGTCCGAATGAACTACCCATGCCAGAAGGCGAGCCGCCGCTTGCGGAGACATGGGAACTGCATCAGCTCTACCTCCTTCCTGAGGCTCAGGGCACCGGCATCGCAGATGCAATGATGGACTGGCTCTATGCAGAGGCGCGTGCGCGCGGCGCTCGCGCGCTCTACCTGTCGGTTTTCGTGGAAAACCTGCGCGCCAAACGCTTCTATGCCCGCCACGGTTTCACGGAGATCGGTTATAATCCCTTCCCCGTCGGCGCCACCATCGATGACGACCGCGTGTGGAGAAAATGGCTGTGACCGGACCCGTTGCCCTCTGGACTAGCCCGCTTCTCTCCCACATTCCGCACGGCTTTGCGGGGCGGCGCGGCGGGGTATCTGCTGGCGCATTCGCCAGCCTTAATGTTGGCACTGGCTCAGGCGAGGATGAGGCGCTGGTCATGGAAAACCGGCGTCGTGCGGCTGATGCCGTGCTGCCCGGCGCCGTGCTCGCCAGCGTGTTTCAAGTGCATGGCCGCGAATGCGTGGTAGCCGATGCTTGGCCGATAGACGCCCGACCTCATGCCGATGCTTTAGTGACAGACCGGCCGGGCCTGCTGCTCGGTATCCTCACCGCCGATTGCGTGCCGGTGCTTTTTGCTGATGCCGCGGCCAATGTGGTTGGCGCTGCCCATGCTGGATGGAAGGGCGCGCTCGCCGGCGTTACCGATGCCACGCTTGAGGCGATGGAGCGTCTGGGGGCAGATCGTGCGCGCATCAGCGCCGCCATCGGGCCCTGTATCGCCCGCGCGAGCTATGAGGTGGATCGCCCGCTGTTCGATGCCTTCACTGGTGCCGATCCGGAGAGCGAACGCTTTTTTATCGACGGCAGGCCTGATCGCTGGCAGTTCGATCTCGAAGCTTATGTCGCGGCGCGTCTCGGCGCGGCAGGGGTCCGACAAGTCGAAGCGATGGGGCTCGATACCTATGCGCGCGACGATGATTTTTTCAGTTTCCGCCGCGCCACGCATCGGGGTGAACCGGGCTATGGCCGGCAGATCAGCATGATCGGGGTGGCGGCATGAACACACGGCATTACGGCCTCATCGGCGGGCTTGTTGCCTTTGCCATCATGCTGCTCCTGCCAGCGCCGGATGCGATGCCGCAGGCTGCCTGGCATGTGTCTGCGTTGGTTGTGCTGATGGCGATCTGGTGGATGACGGAAGCTTTGCCGCTCACCGTCACCGCATTGCTCCCCTTCCTGCTGGTGCCGTTGTTCGGGGTGATGCCAGCCAATGCCATCGCCAAGGAGTATTACTCTCCGATCCTCTTTCTCATTCTCGGCGGCGCATTTCTTGCGCTCGCCATCGAACGCGTCGGTCTGCACCGTCGGCTGGCGCTCGGCCTGCTCAAACTCGCGCGTCCCACGGCCGGCGGCCTGCTGTTCGCCTTCATGGGCGCGACTGCGCTCCTTTCCATGTTCATCTCCAACACATCGACCGCGCTCATCATGGTGCCGATCGCGCTCGCCGTTCTGCGTGCCGGCGGTGTGGGTGAAGGGCGAACCGATGGCCTCGCCGGGGCGATGATGATGGGCGTTGCCTTTGCCGCATCACTTGGGGGGCTCGGCACGCTGGTCGGTTCGCCTACCAATGCCATTGCGGCCGGCCTCATCAACGAAAGTGTGGGTACGAACATCGGCTTCGCGCAATGGGCTGCATTCGGTATGCCGGTTGTGGCCGTATCCGTGCCTATCGCCGCTTGGCTGCTCATGCGTGTTCAACGCGTGTCGGCAGACCCGTTTGATGGACGCGCCGCTGCTGCGGCCATTGCCCATGATGCCAACTGGTCGATCGCCGAACGGCGTGTCGTGCCGGTCTTCCTGATCGTCTTCCTCGCCTGGGTGGCGCAGCCCTGGATCGAAGATTACCTGCCTGCCGGTGCACTCACCGACGGGACGATTGCCGTCGCCGGCAGTCTGCTCCTGTTCGTCATCCCGGACGGAACAGGTCGCCCGCTTCTTGTCTGGCGCGAAGCGGACCGTGCGCCGTGGGGCGTCATCATGATGTTCGGCGGCGGGCTGGCCCTTGCTGCTGCCATCGGCGAATCAGGCCTAGCCGAATGGCTCAGCCATGTCCTCGAACCCTTGAAGGTTGTGCACCCGATCATTCTTGCGCTTGCGGTGGTCGCGCTCATCATCCTCATCACCGAATTCGCATCCAATGTCGCGACGGCCAGCGGGATCATGCCGGTGATTGCAGCGCTTATCGCTGCGACCGGCGCCGATCCGTTGCTGCTGGCAATGGCTGCCGGCATGGCGGCGAGTTGGGGCTTCATGCTTCCGTCCGGCACCGGGCCCAACGCCATCGCTTGGGCAACAGGCCACATCGCGCTGCCGAAGATGCTGAAAGCCGGCTTCGCGCTCGACATTGTCGGTGTGCCGCTGCTGGTCGGTGTCTGCTGGGCAGTGGCGACCTTCATGTAGGAGAAGGTTTCAATTGTAACCGGTTTCGCCTAGGCTTTGGTCTCATTTCTGCCGGAGACCCCTTCCCGATGGCCAAGCCGCCGCTGCCTACCGCCACCCCGCGCCGCAAACCGAAGCCGTCGATCGAGACCATCGGCAACCGCAAGCTGTCCCCAGCGACGCTGATGATGGGCTTCGGCTTTGATCCGATGCTGTCTGAGGGCGCTCTGAAACCTCCGATCTTCCTGACCTCTACCTTTGCCTTTGAAAATGCCGAGGCTGGCAAGCGCCATTTCGAAGGGATCACAGGCAAGCGGCCGGGCGGTGCGGACGGACTCGTGTATTCGCGCTTCAACGGCCCCAATCAGGAAATCCTCGAAGATCGCCTGGCGGTATGGGACGAGGCGGAGGACGCGCTGGTCTTTTCAAGTGGTATGTCCGCCATTGCTACCCTGTTCCTCGCCCATGTCGGCGCGGGCGATGTCATTGTGCACTCAGGGCCTCTCTATGCGGCGACGGAAACAATGATCGCGCGCATCCTTGCCCGCTTCGGCATCACCTATCTCGACTTTCCGGCAGAAGCCTCGCGGGAGGAAATGGATGCCATCCTTGCCGCGGCCAAGGAACAGGCGGCGGCTCAGGGTGGCCGCGTCGCGATGGTCTATCTCGAAAGCCCGGCGAACCCCACCAATGCGCTGGTCGATGTGGAGGCGATGCGCGCTGCCGTCGATGCCGCATTCGATGCCGATGCGCGCCCTGCCATCGCCATCGACAACACTTTTCTTGGCCCGCTGTGGTCCCGCCCGCTGCGCCACGGTGCGGATGTCGTGCTTTACAGCCTCACCAAATATGCCGGTGGCCATTCCGATCTTGTTGCGGGCGGGGTGCTTGGTGCCAAGCGCTGGCTCGATCCGGTGCGCGCAATGCGCAACACCATCGGTACGATCTGCGATCCCAACACGGCTTGGATGCTGTTGCGCAGCCTCGAAACTCTTGAACTGCGCATGAGCCGCGCTGGCGAGAATGCAGCAAAGGTCTGTGATTTCCTGCGCAGCCACCCAAAGGTGGATGGCCTCGGCTATCTGGGGTTCCTGCCAGAAGGGCCGCAGAAGGATATCTTCGACCGGCATTGCACCGGTGCCGGTTCCACCTTCTCGCTGTTCATTAGCGGCGGGGAGGCAGAGGCATTCCGTTTTCTGGATGCACTGAGGATCGCCAAGCTGGCAGTCAGCCTTGGCGGCACGGAAACACTGGCTTCGGCGCCTGCGGCGATGACCCATTTGTCGGTGCCCGATGACCGCAAGGCAGCGATGGGCATCACCCCTAATCTTGTCCGCATTTCCATCGGCATTGAGGATCCGGATGATCTCATCGCCGATTTCGCACAAGCGCTCGACGCGGTCTGATCATCACTGGCACAAGTCACGATAACGCAAACGTAACGGAAAACCGCTTGCCGGGCGCGACTTTCGCCCGCACTGTCGCGGTCCTATGGCGATGGAGGCGCAATATCGGTTTGAGGGAGAGGGTGCGTCTGCCGCACTCTTGCTTTCGGGCCGCTATACCCTCGCGCGCCTTGGCAGCGTGCATGACCGTCTGTTCGCTGATGTGCGCGCGCATCCGGGTTTGGTCCGGATCGACCTTTCCGAAATCGAGCGCATTGACACTGTGGGTGCCTGGGTGGTCGGGCGGCTGGTCCAGGAAACCGGTGCGCAGGTGACCGGCGCGAGCGCTGATGCGCGGACGCTTATGGAAGCGGTGGCGGAGGCCGACCAGCCGGTGCGCATCCGCCCCGATAGCGCCAGTCCTTTTGTTCGCTTCGTTAGCGAAGTAGGCCGCGCTGCGCGCATCATCTTTTCCGAGTTCGCGCAGCTGGTGGCCTTTTTCGGCGCCGCGCTCGTGGCGGCGGTGCGCCTGTTGCGTCAACCGAGTCGGATTCGTTGGCATGCGGTGATCCGCGGCTTTGAAACTGTTGGCGTCAACGCGCTCGTCATTATCGGCCTGATGCTGTTCCTCGTCGGCATAGTCATTGCCCAGCAGGGCGCAGTGCAGCTCGAACAATTCGGGCTGGAGGTTTTCACCATCAACCTCGTCGGGCGAGCCTCGATTCGCGAACTCGGCCTGCTGATGGCCGCAATCATGGTGGCGGGCCGTTCCGGTTCCGCTTTTGCTGCGCAGATCGGCACCATGAAACTGACGGAAGAAGTGGATGCCATGCGCACCATCGGCGTGTTCCCGATGGACGCGCTGGTCCTGCCGCGCGTCTTTGCGACCCTCTTGATGATGCCGCTGCTGGGCTTTTACGCGTCGATCTGCGCGATCATCGGCGGTGGCCTATATTGTTGGCTCGGGCTCGACATTCCGCCGCTCACCTATGTCCAGTTGTTGCAGGACATCATCCCGATGACCGATTTCTATGCCATGCTGATCAAAGCGCCGGTGTTCGGTATCATCATCGCCATCACGGGCTGCTATCATGGCATGCAGGTCAAGGCGAACGCCGAGGAGGTTGGTTTGCGCACGACTGCTGCCGTGGTGCAGGGCATCTTCCTCGTGATCGTGCTCGATGCTTTCTTTGCCGTTTTCTTCTCCTCGCTGGGGTGGAATTGATGAGCAGCTATACCGACCAGCTGCCGGAGGACATCGAGGATGTGCCTGTCCTCGACTGGGATGATGCGCTCGCCATCCGGGTGCGCGGTCTCACCAATGCCTTTGGCGAGCAGGTGGTCCATGAAGGACTCGATCTCGATGTTCGGCGGGGAGAAATCCTTGGCGTGGTTGGTGGCTCGGGCACCGGTAAGTCGGTGCTGATGCGCTCAATCATTGGGCTGCAGGAGCCGCAGGCGGGGGACATCACTGTTTTTGGTCAGCCTGCGCTCGGGCTGACCGATGCCGCAGCTTTGCGGGAAATCCGCCGTCGCTGGGGTGTGTTGTTCCAGGGCGGTGCGCTCTTCTCGACCTTGACCGTTGCCGAAAATGTGCAGGTTCCGATCAAGGAATATTATCCCGATTATTCGCAAGCGCTGCTGGATCAGATCGCCGCATATAAGGTCGTTCTGGCCGGTCTCCCGGCTGATGCCGGACCCAAATATCCGGCGGAACTGTCGGGCGGCATGGTCAAGCGTGCGGCTCTGGCCCGCGCGCTCGCACTTGATCCGGCGCTTCTTTTTCTCGACGAGCCGACGGCCGGGCTTGATCCGATCAGTGCGGCCGCCTTCGATGAGTTGATCCGCGAACTTGCCGATACCTTGGGCCTGACTGTCCTGCTGATCACCCATGATCTCGATACGCTGCACAGCGTGTGTGATCGGGTGGCGGTGCTGGCTGACCGGCGGGTCATCGCCATCGGCACTATCGACGAACTGGTCGCTACCGACCATCCCTGGATCCAGAGCTATTTTCTGGGTCCGCGCGGCCGCGCCGCATCCCAAGCAGACCGGCGGCGTCATGCGTCTGCCACAGGAGCTACGCACTGATGGAAAATCGCTCCAGCAACTTCCTTGTCGGCAGTGTCACGCTGATCCTGATGTTCGCGCTTGCGGCCTTCACCGTCTGGCTTGCCGGCGCCGGCGGCAAGGACCGCGTCGAATATGACATTTTCTTCAAGCAGTCGGTTGAGGGGCTGAACAAGGGTTCGTCGGTGCTGTTCTCGGGTGTTCCGGCGGGTCAGGTGCAAGACATCGCCTTGTGGATGCCCGACCCCCAGTTTGTGCGCGTACGCATAGAGGTGGATGAGGATATCCCGATCCTTGAAGGCACCACGGCGTCCATTGGTGGGGTCGGCTTCACTGGTGTTTCGCAGATCCAGCTCGACGGCGCGGTGCGCGGCGCTTCGCCGATCACCGATCTCGGCCCTGCCGGCCGCCCGGTCATTCCGACTCGGCTCGCAGGTTTGGGGCAGCTGCTGAACAATGCGCCGCAGCTGCTCGAACGATTGTCCACGCTGACCGAACGGCTCACCGAGTTGGCGGATGATCGTAACCAGCAAAGCCTCGCCAACATCCTCGATAATGTCGAAACCCTCTCCGGTACGCTCGCGCGCAACGGTCCGCAGCTTGAAGCAGCGCTGGCGGAGGCGCGCGTTTCCGTGCAGCAGGCCGGCCGCGCTGCAGAGGAGATCGGCAGGCTCGCGGCGACCAGTAACAGCCTGCTCGACGAACAGGGGCGGCCAATGATCGCTGACCTCAGACGCGCGGTCACCTCAGCGGAACGCTCTATCGTGACGCTCGAAGGCGCTATTGCCGATGCACGGCCCGGCCTGCAGGCGTTCAGCACGCGGACCATTCCGGAGGCGAATGCGTTGATCCGTGATCTTCGCCGCAGCGCGCAGACCCTGTCCAATGTCGCCGACCGGCTCGATCAGCAGGGGGCGGGCGGGGTGATTAACCCCAGCCTGCCCGACTATGAGGAAAAGTGAGAAGGATGCCGCCCATGAAATCCCGCCCGATCCTCCTCGCTGCAAGTGCCGCGCTCATGCTGTCCGGCTGTATCAGCCTCGGCGGAGACGTGCCGGCCAGCCTGCTCAACCTCTCGGCAGACACTGTGCCTCCGCCTGATAGTGTCCGTTCAGGCAGTGCGCAGACTGCGCTTACTGTCGTTATCCCCTCAGTGCCGCAAAAGCTGCGCACGCCGCGTGTGCCGGTCGAAACTGGCGGCACGGAAATTGCGTATCTCAAAGACGCGCAGTGGGTGGAACCGCCCGCGCGCTTGTTCCAGCGCCTCCTTTCCGAAACGCTGTCGGCTTCCGGCGGGCGATTGGTGTTGACCGAAACCGAACTCATCACCGGCCCGGGGGAATTGCTGTCAGGTGATCTTCTGGACTTCAGTATCGATGCCGACAGCGGGCAGGCCGTCGTTACTTTTCAGGCGATGCGCCTCACCAACGATGGCTCAATGATTGCGCAGCGCCGCTTCCAGGCGCGCGAGAGCGTGGGCGAACTTACTCCTGCCAACGCCGGAGCCGCCCTGAACCGTGCCGCCAACCGTGTCGCCGCAGAAGTTTCCCGCTGGATGGCAGGATAATGAATACAGCCGACCTGTTCGCAAAGAAGGAAGTCGAATGAATCTCGAAGGCAAGATCGCTTGGGTTACCGGCGCATCCTCCGGCATCGGCCGCGCGCTCGCGCTGGCGCTGGCGAAGGAAGGGGTGCACCTCATCCTCTCCGGGCGCCGCCGTGAGGCGCTGCAGGAAACCGCAGCCGCTACCGGCGCGGTATGCATGATCCTGCCCTTCGACACGACCGATCTTGCCGCGCTTCCCGACATGGTCGCGCAGGCGCATGGCTGGCAGGGACGGATCGACATCCTCGTCAACAATGCCGGCATCAGCCAGCGCAGCCTTGCCGTCGATACCGACACCTCGGTCTATGACGCGGTGATTGGTGCGGATCTGATCGCCCCGATCCACCTGACCCAGCATTGCCTGCCGCATCTCGTCGCCAATCGCGAAGGCATGGTCGTCTCCATTTCCTCGGTCGCCGGGCGCGCAGGCGTGCCGCTACGGACTGCCTATTGCGCGGCGAAGCACGGCCTCATCGGTTATATGGATGCACTGCGCGCTGAAACTGAGATTGCCCACGGGCTTCACGTCCTCAACGTCTTGCCGGGTTCGGTCGCGACCGATGTTGCCAAGAATGCGCTCACCGCTGATGGCGTGCCGCAGGGCCACAGCGATCCTCAGATTGATGCCGGTATCCCGCCGCAGGAATGCGCGGCGGAAATCGTTGTGGCGATGAAGGCTGGCACACGCGAACTCATCGTCGCGCGCGGGATGGAAATGGACCTCGCCAAGTTGCGGCAGTCGGATGGTGACGCTCTGTTCGCCATAACCGCCAAGCTGGGCGCAAGGCTGGCCGGGGTTGAGGGCTAGGCCGCCGCGAGCTTCGCCTCAACCGCGGCGATGAGCGCATCGACACCCATGTCGGCGCTCATCTCCTCTGGCCCCAACAACAGCGTCAGCTCATCCTCGTCGCGTCGCAGTATCGCCGGCAGGGGTAGGCGCGACAATGCCGGATAGGCTCGGGCAAAATCCTGCCGATGATAGAATTCGGTGGGGAAGGGCCGGGCCTTCAACCAGTCGCGCCAAGTCCCCTTCATGCTTACCGCGCCGTAGGTGATGGCGCACAGGTCACATGGATAGGTGTCCGGTCGAATGGCCTTGTGCACCGCATCGAATAGCGCCGCGCCAAGCCCCTCGTCGGCATTGTAGACGATCACCAGCGCATCAGGTTGGCGCCGGTCAAAGGTCATGGCGCAGTTACGGCTCGTTCAAGCGCGCGGTGGATCGCCGCCGGCTTGCGGCTCGCGGCGTTGCGCCAGCTCTGGGCGTCGTCAAGGTTCACCGGCGTTCCGTCGGGGCGGAGGATGAGCACGGTCGGCGTGCCCTCGATATCACCCAGTCCGAGCCGCTGTGCGACCGGGATGGCGCGGAGCGACCGTTCGATCGGCACATGCACCCAGACGATGTGGTACCGCTGTGCTAGCATCGCTTCGGTGCGCTCGTTTTCCATCGCATCGACCAAAGCGCGGCTATCGTGGCACCAACCGGCGCCGAATACGACCAGCACATGCTTGCCGTTCGTTCGCGCCTCGGCCAGAGCGGCATCGACATCGGCATTGCTGTCTCGGCTTGCGTCGAAGGGCGTGGGAAAAGGCGCGGGAATGATAGTGACCGGCCTAGGAGGCATCCGCGTAATCACTGGCGGCGGTGTCGGCGGCCCTTGCAGCATGGCCGCAAGGGCGAGCATCGCAATGCTCATTTCCGCAATCCTCCGCCCGATCCGTCGACCGCGATTGCCTGACCTGACACATACGGGTTGGCGCTGCTCGCCAGCCACACGACCACCGCCGCCACATCGTCCGGCGTCGGCACACGGCCAAAGGGGAAGCGTGCGTCGAGCTCATGGATGTCGGCAACGCCTGTCACCGCGCGCGCCAGCCGTTCGCCCATGTCGCTGACCGTAAGGCTCGGCTTCACGATGTTGACGCGTACGCCGTTCGGCATCTCTTCCTTGGCCAGTGTCCAGGCCAGCGATTCCATCGCTGCTTTGCCCATATTGTAGGGCGCGCCGTTCGCGGCATGGCTGTCAGTCGCGACGGAGGAGATCATGATGATGTCCGATCGACTATGCTTCCTGAGGTGGGGGAGCGCCGCCCGACTGAGATAATGTGGCGCCAGCGCATGCACGGCCATGACGCGGCTCAGCTCTGCGGCTTCGGTGTCGGCGACACTGCGCCCGGAAGATGCGATGCCGGCATTGTTGATCAGGATATCGAACCCGCCGAAATCGCGAGCAACCGCCGCCACCATCGCGTCGCACGCTTCGGGCTCGGCAACCTGCGCGGCATAGATTTCAGCGCGGCGGCCCAGCCCGCGTGCGGCTTCGGCAGTCTCACGCGCCGCATCCTCGTCGCGACGGTAATTGATGGCGATGTCGGCCCCGGCGCGGGCAAGGGCGAGGGCAATCCCGCGTCCGATCCCGCGCGATCCGCCGGTGACGAGCGCGGTGCGCCCGGAGAGGTCGATGGCTATGCTCATGACTTCGGTTTGTGGGGTGGACCAGCGGGGCTGTCAAATGGTCGTCCGCTTTCGTGCTTGGCGTTCCCCTCATGTTCCTGTTAAGGGGCGCCATGGCGAAAGCGCGGCGCATCTACACCTGTCAATCCTGCGGCGCTCAGGCGAACCGCTGGCAGGGCCAATGCGTCGATTGCGGCGAATGGAACACGCTGGTCGAAGAAGCGCCGGCCACCGTGTTTTCGCAGAAACATGATTTGTCCGGTGGCGGGCAGCCGATCCTGATTGAAACCCTTTCTGGCAGCGAATCGATGCCGGCTCGCATGGCGACCGGCATTGCCGAGTTTGATACCGCAGTGGGTGGCGGCCTTGTCGCCGGCTCTGCGAGCCTGATCGGCGGTGATCCCGGTATCGGTAAGTCGACCCTGCTGCTCCAGGTCGCCGCAAGGCTTGCACTCGCGGGTAAGCGGGTGGCCTATGTGTCGGGCGAGGAGGCGGCCGGGCAGGTGCGGCTGCGCGCGCAGCGGCTGGGCTTTGCTGACGCGCCGGTGACCCTCGCCTCGGCGACCAGCGTGCGCGATATCCTTACGACCTTCGCGGCTGGATCGCCGCTCGACCTGCTCGTTATCGATTCGATCCAGACGATGCATTCCGATCTCATCGAAGGCGCGCCGGGCACGGTCAGCCAGGTGCGCGCCAGCGCGCAGGAACTGATCCGCTTTGCCAAGGAACGCGGAACGGCGTTGGTGCTCGTCGGCCATGTGACGAAGGATGGCAGTCTGGCGGGACCCCGCGTGCTCGAACATATGGTCGATACCGTGCTCGCCTTTGAAGGGGAGCGCAGCCACCAGTATCGTATCCTGCGTAGCGTCAAGAACCGCTTCGGCGGTACCGATGAGATCGGCGTATTCGCGATGGCGGCTGAAGGGCTGACCGAAGTCTCTAACCCCAGCGCGCTATTCCTTACCGATCGGCACGGCGATGTGCCGCCCGGCACCGCCGTTTTTCCGGCGATGGAGGGAACCCGGCCCGTGCTGGTGGAGATTCAGGCGCTCACCCTGCGTCTGTCCAGCGGCGCGACCCCGCGCCGTGCCGTGGTGGGATGGGATTCCGGGCGGCTCGCGATGATCCTTGCTGTTCTGGAGGCGCGTTGCGGCCTCTCGCTCTCCGCTGCGGAAGTCTATCTCAATGTCGCGGGAGGCTACCGCCTCGCCGATCCCGCCGCAGACCTCGCGGTCGCGGGCGCTATTGTTTCCGCCTTTGCCGAACGGCCGCTGCCGGCCGATGCAGTGCTGTTCGGAGAAATTGCGCTGTCGGGTGATCTGCGCCCCGTTGCGCACGCGCCGCTGCGCCTGCGCGAATCGACCAAGCTTGGCTTTGGTCGCGCCATCATCCCGGCCTCTGCCGCGCCGGAGGCGACAATCCGGCTTGAAACGCATGATCGCCTCGCCGGATTTGTTGACCGGCTGCTGGGCAGGGGATAGCGCAAACGGCATGGACGGCCTCACCGCGCTCGACATCATCGTGCTCGTCGCCCTCGCTGGAGGCGTCGTGAGTGGCGCTCTGCGCGGATTTGTGCAGGAAGCGCTCAGCCTTGCCGCGCTGATCGTCGCGCTCTTTGCGCTGCGTCTGTTTCATTCGCCGCTAACTCTGTGGCTGATGGAAATAATCGGCACCGAAGCCGGCGCCTCGGTGCTGGCCTTCGTGCTCATCATGGGCGTGATTTGGGGCGGTGGAAAATTTGCTGCGGCGCGCATAGGGGGCGCAACGCGCAGTTCGGTGATCGGTCCTTTCGATCGTGTCCTCGGGGCAGGCTTTGGCGCACTCAAGGGGCTGCTTGTCCTCACGGTCGGCTTCATGCTGGTCACGCTCGCCTACAATCTGGTGTTTGGTGCGGACAGCGAACGTCCGGCCTGGATGGCGGAAAGCCGGAGCTACCCGTTGCTGCGCGCCACCAGTGCAGCTCTTTCGGACGTGGTTGCCGAGCGACTGAATGACGATCCTGACCCTGCCGGCGCGGCAGCTACGTGAGCAGCGCGCTCTATACCCGTGACATCCTTCGGCTGGCGCTGACCGCCGCGCAGCATCCCCGCCTTGATGATCCGCATGCCAGTGTGGAACGGCGCGCCCGTCCCTGCGGAAGCCACATCATATTGGATGTCGCGCTAGACCCTGACGGCCGCGTCGCCGCGGTCGGCGTCGTGATCAATGCCTGCGCTTTTGGCCAGGCGGCTGCTGGTCTGGTTGCTGCCCATGCGCCGGGCCGCAGCATGGATGATCTCGCTGCCGTCGCTTTGGCGGTCGAAGCCTGGCTTGCCGGAGACAATCCTGCATTGCCCGATTGGCCCGGTCTGAACCATCTCGCGCCTGCGCTTGCCCATCCGGCCCGGCATGGTGCTATTTTGCTTCCGTTTCTTGCTCTCTCAGAGGCGGTGGGCATGGCCCTTGCGGCGAGCAGGAGCGCGGCATGAATAGGGCGCAGGTCACTGTCTTTGCTGCGCTCTCGGCGGCGCTTGCTGTCGCTGCTGGCGCCTATGGGGCGCATGCTGCTCCCACCGCACAGGCAGCGGACTGGCTCGCCACCGGCAGTCTTTATCAGATGGTTCACGCCGTCGCTGCGATTGCGCTCGCTTCGCGCTACCCGCGTATAGCCGCTCTGTTGCTCGCCGGAGCCGCCCTTTTCGCGTTGACGCTTTACGCCATGGCGCTCGGCGCCCCGCGCTGGCTTGGCGCGGTGACCCCCATCGGCGGCGTGATGATGATCGCTGGTTGGGTGACCCTTGCTGCGTTGGCCGCGCGCAAGGCTGATTGACTTAACCGCGTCTGTTGCCCCGGCAACGGTCCGAACAATAAACTACCTTGTCCCAGTCGCGCGCCCATTTCTTTCGCCATGCAAAGGGTCGGTTGCACGCCGGGCACATTTTTTGTGGCAGGTTCGCCTTGGCAACGCCGTTGGGCATTACCTCGGCTCGCTGTCGAGAAAGGCGGCGACCTCCTCCAGCTCAACGTCGTGGGCGAGGAATGTTTGGCCGATGCCGCGGGCCAGAAGGAACGGCACCTTGCCCCCGCTCGCCTTCTTGTCGTGCGCCATGTGGCCTGCGAGCACTGCGCCCGAGGCCCGCACACCTGCTGCGACTAATCCGTCGGGCAGCCCCGATACTTTGAGGTGCGCCGAAACACGGGCTGCATCCTCCGCTGCGCACAATCCGCGTGCCGCCGAGAAGCGGAAGGCGAGTGCCATGCCGGCTGCCACTGCTTCGCCATGCAGCAACCGGTCGGAAAAGCCGGTCTCGGCTTCCAGCGCATGGCCGAAAGTGTGGCCAAGGTTCAGCAATGCCCGTCGTCCGCTGGTTTCGCGCTCGTCGTCGGCCACGATTGCCGCCTTAGCCGCGACGCTGGTGGCAATGGCATGCCGCCGTGCCGAATCGTCGCCGCTCAGCAGGGCTTCTCCGTTCGCTTCACACCATTCAAAAAAGCCGGGATTGTCGATGAGGCCGTATTTCACCACCTCGGCATAGCCTGCCGCAAGTTGCCGGCGGGACAGCGTGTCGAGGACGTCCGGGTCAATCAGGACCGCTGATGGCTGGTGGAACGCACCGATCAGATTCTTGCCAGCGCCAGCGTTAATCGCGGTCTTGCCGCCGACACTGCTGTCCACCTGCGCGAGCAGGGTGGTGGGCAACTGAATGAAACCGCATCCGCGCTTCAGGATCGCTGCTGCAAAGCCCACCAGATCGCCAACCACTCCGCCGCCGAGCGCGATGACATGGTCCGATCGCTCGATTTCCAGGGCGAGCAGCGCGTCGCACAGCTTTGCCAGCTCTCCCCAGCTCTTGCTTCCTTCGCCGACGGGCACTGTTATGACGTGCAGCGGCAGGCCCGTGGCGGCGAGGCCTGCGCGCAATGCCGGTAGCTGGGCGGAGGCGACTTCTGCATCTGTGACGATGACGATGCGGCGTTTTAGCCAAGGCGCCAGCAGTTCGCCCGCCCGGGCAAAGCCACCCTTGCTCAGAATGACATCATAGCTGCGGTCGGCGAGGCTAACGGGAATGCGGGTGTCGGTCATGCGCCCAGCCCCTTCATCGCCGCGAGCACCGCGTCAACTGCTCTCGAATGGGGTGATGCATCGCACCGCACCTTGAGATGCGCTTCGGCATAGGCGGCGCCGCGCTTTTCCATGAGGTCAGTGATCACCTCTGTCGGATTGCGCCCATGCAGCAGCGGGCGGTGATTGCGCCGAGAAACGCGCTCAACCAGCACCGGTATCGGCACGTCGAGCCAGATGGCGAGCCCGCGCGCAAGAATCTCGGAACGCGTTGCTTCTTGAGCAAAAGCGCCGCCGCCGGTTGCGATCACACATCGCGGACCGTCAATCAGCCGCGTGATGACGCGGCGTTCCCCGTCGCGGAAATGCCCTTCGCCATACCGTTGGAAAATCTCCGAGATGGAGAGGCCCGCCGCCTTCTCGATCTCCTCGTCCGCATCGTAGAATGGCAGGCTCAGGCGCGCCGCGAGCCGCCGTCCGACTGTCGATTTGCCCGATCCCATCATTCCGACCAGCAGGATTGATCGCTCGCCCATCGGCCGTACCGGCCGGTCTAGCGGGGCATCATCCTCTCTGGCGGGTTTGTCAGGAACGGTCATCGCGCTTCACCGCCTATCCGCTGGCGAAGGGGTGCGCAAATCCGTTTCACCGCGCGCTTATTGCTCCGGCATAAGAGACAGCGCTAAAGGGGACGTCCGCGAAGCTGGTCGCGGCAGTTGAGATGGAGGTTGCGTGGCGGGACGGATCGGCAGGGCGGCGGCATTGTTCGCCGGCGCGTCGTTCGCCGCGCTGGTCGCGCTCCCTGTGCTCGGGCAGGAATCGCTCTTGCCGCCGGGGTTCGATCAACCTCCGCCTAAGGCTGCCCCTGCACCCAGCCCCACGCCAGCGCCTGCCCCGGTCGCCAGTCCTACGCCGCGCCCTTCGCCGACTGCTGCGCCGCGTCCAGTGGCCCCGTCTGCGAATGGCATCACGGTCGCGACCGGTGATCCTTTGCTTCCGCCTCAGGAAGGCGATGCCTTGGAAGAGGAGGAAACGGAGGCTCCTCCGCCGCGCTATGATTTGCCCCCCGGCTCGCGCCGCCTGACAACACGGGTCGGCCTTCTGTCGGCAGAGACCAGCGGTCTCGCCCCCGATGCCTTTGGCAACCGCGGGCGTTATGCCATTGCTTTGATGGATGCGACGCGTGAGCCTCAAGTGTCGCGCTGGTCCGCTATCCTGTTGCGTCGTGCTCTGATGTCAGGCGTTGATACGCCTTCCACGGTCAATGGCGCGGATTTCGTCGCGGCGCGTGCTTGGCTGCTGTTGCGGCAGGGTGAGGCCCAGGCCGCGCGGATGCTCGTCCAGTCGGTCGATCCGGATAAGGCCAGCAACCGCTTGCGCGGCGTTGCCATGCAGGTGTTTCTGGCCAATGCCGATCCGGCGGGCCTGTGCCCCTATGTTCCGGCGGAGGCAGGCCGCGGCAATCGCACCTGGGATCTGGTGCAGGCTATGTGCGCGGCCATGGTTGGCGAATCCGGGACAGCCGGCGCGATCCTTGAGCGCGTGCGCCGCAGCGGCCGGATTGCTGCGATCGATGTCAAACTGGCAGAAAAAGTCATTGGCGCCGGCATCAACAGCCGCCGCTCGGCAACAGTGTTGTGGGATGATGTGGAGGAACTGACTCCCTGGCGTTTCGGGCTCGCTACTGCCACCGGAGTTGCCATCCCTGACAATCTTTGGCGGACAGCCACCCCCTCGATGCGCGGCTGGGCGGTGCAGGCGCCGATGATCCCGCTGGAACAGCGACTGCCGCTCGCGCCGGAAGCCGCGGCCAAGGGCATCCTGTCTGCGCGCGCTTATATTGATCTGGTCGCGATGGCTGCGGACGGAGAAGCGCCGACGGACGATGTTGCCGATATGGGTCGTGCGGTGCGACTAGCCTTCGTCGCAGCCGACCTTGCCGACCGCGTGAACAGCATTTCCGCCCTGATGACGGCGACCAGCGGCTATTCAGGCCATGTGCTTGCTGCCCGCCCGGCAGCCCGGGTCGGCCCCGTGCCGCTCGGCGAAGATCAGGCCTTCGCCATGCTTGGCGCCATGTTTGCCGGCGGCCTTGACCGGAATGCCATTGCTTGGGCCCCGCGTATTCAGGTTGGCACTCCCGCTTGGGGCTTGCTCGCCGTTGGCTCGCCTCGCCCCTTGGTGGGCGTCAATGCCGGTCAAGTCGCCGATTTTGCCAGTGCCGATGACAGTGAAGCCAGTTTGCGCACCCGCTTTCTTGCCGCCTCGCTGATCGGCCTGGGCCGCGTCGATGCTGGCGATGCTGCCGATCTTGCGGAGGAATATGATCTCGCCCTCAACCGGGAAACGCGCTGGTCGCGGGGCATTGCGCTCGCGGCGGAGCGGGGCGAGGCGGGTATGGTTGCTCTGCTTGTTGCCGTCGGGTTGCAAGGCCGTGACTGGCAGTCGATCCCGCCCTCGCGCCTCTATCATATCACTGCCGCGCTGCGCCGTGTCGGCCTTGGCGCGGAAGCGCGGATGATCGCGGCAGAGGCGGTCACGCGCGCCTGATGCCCCGCCGCCCGCGCGACAGCGAGGCGCATATCGCAGATGCCGACCACGCGCTGATTGACCGTTTCGCGGAGATGCTTGCGGCTGATCGCGGTGCGGCACGCAACACTTTGCTCGCTTACCGGCGCGATCTGGAACAGGCGGCAGAGGCGCTCGCGCGGAGCGGTGGCCTTGGCGGTGCGGATGCGGATGCTTTGCGCACGCTCGTCGCCGGTTGGTCAGATCTCGCAGCGTCCAGCCTGTCGCGAAAGCTCTCGGCACTGCGCGGTTTCTACCGCTTCTGTGAAGAAGAAGGGCTGCTCGCCGCTGATCCGAGTGCCAGCCTTGCCCGCCCGACGATACGGCGCCCACTGCCGCGCTTGCTCGACCGTGGGGAGATGGAGGCCTTGTTCGTCACGGCCGAGGCCCGCGCTGCCAGCCAAGAGGCGTCCGACGCGGATGTTCGCCTCGTCGCGCTGCTCGAACTGCTCTACGGATCAGGGCTTCGTGCCAGCGAGGCCGCCGGCCTGCCCCGTGCCGCCTTCTCTTCCGACCGGCCCTATCTGATTGTCCGCGGAAAGGGCGACAAGGAACGGCTGGCGCCTTTGTCCGACCGCGCCCGCCGCGCGCTCGCCCGCTGGGCCGCGCGTGTGCCGCGGGATCAGCCGCACATGTTCCCGGTCGGCGCAAAGCCCATCTCACGGCACCGTCTGTTCCAGCTTGTGCGGGAAGCGGCGGCGGCGGCGGGCATCGATCCTGCCCGAGTCAGCCCGCACGTGCTGCGCCATGCCTTTGCTACGCATTTGTTGGAAGGTGGCGCAGATTTGCGCGCGCTTCAGACCATGCTCGGTCATGCCGATATCGCAACGACTGAAATTTATACCCATGTCGATAGCCGGC